>NZ_JAOTIU010000023.1:0-576 GCF_029850615.1 Kosakonia sp. HypNH10 | reverse complement strand
GGTCTGGGTGGTCACGCGGTTCACTTCTTCCATACGCTGGTTAACTTCAGCCTGGATGGAGTCGATGTCGGACGCAGAGTTAGAGCTGTTCTGTGCCTGAACGGTCAGGTCACGGATACGCTGTAAGTTGTTGTTGATTTCGCCCAGCGCGCCTTCAGCGGTCTGTGCCAGGGAGATACCGTCGTTGGCGTTACGTGCTGCAACACCCAGGCCATTGATGTTGGAGGTGAAACGGTTTGCGATCGCCTGACCAGCAGCATCATCTTTTGCACTGTTGATACGCAGACCGGAAGAGAGACGCTCAATAGCGGTGCCCAGAGAAGACTGTGATTTAGTCAGGTTGTTCTGGGTCGTGAGCGACAGGGTGTTAGTATTGATAACAGCCATGATAGTTATCCTTCAGTGAGAAATTTATATTCCGGTAAGCGCCAGCGGCTTCATCACCGTCATAATTGTTATCGACGACTCCGGCGAACTCTTTAGTCTTTTTTATGTTTTTTGAACAAATTCTGCCGAAAAAAGAAGCAGCGCAGAAAATAAAAAAGCGCCGGCAAGCGGCGCTTTTTTGTACTGTGT
>NZ_JAOTIU010000022.1:0-1091 GCF_029850615.1 Kosakonia sp. HypNH10 | reverse complement strand
GCTGCAATCACTACCGTACTGGCTAAGACCTACGGCGGTGCTGCTCGCGCATTCGACCAGATCGATAACGCGCCGGAAGAAAAAGCTCGTGGTATCACCATCAACACCTCTCACGTTGAATATGACACCCCGACTCGCCACTACGCGCACGTAGACTGCCCGGGCCACGCCGACTATGTTAAAAACATGATCACCGGTGCTGCGCAGATGGACGGCGCGATCCTGGTTGTTGCTGCGACTGACGGCCCGATGCCGCAGACCCGTGAGCACATCCTGCTGGGTCGTCAGGTAGGCGTTCCGTTCATCATCGTGTTCCTGAACAAATGTGACATGGTTGATGACGAAGAGCTGCTGGAACTGGTTGAGATGGAAGTGCGTGAGCTGCTGTCTCAGTACGACTTCCCGGGCGACGACACCCCGATCGTTCGCGGTTCCGCGCTGAAAGCGCTGGAAGGCGAAGCAGAGTGGGAAGAGAAAATCATCGAGCTGGCTGGCTACCTGGATTCCTACATCCCGGAACCAGAGCGCGCGATTGACAAGCCGTTCCTGCTGCCGATCGAAGACGTATTCTCCATCTCCGGTCGTGGTACCGTTGTTACCGGTCGTGTAGAGCGCGGTATCATCAAAGTTGGTGAAGAAGTTGAAATCGTTGGTATCAAAGACACCGCGAAATCTACCTGTACCGGCGTTGAAATGTTCCGCAAACTGCTGGACGAAGGCCGTGCTGGTGAGAACGTTGGTGTTCTGCTGCGTGGTATCAAACGTGAAGAAATCGAACGTGGTCAGGTACTGGCTAAGCCGGGTTCCATCAAGCCGCACACCAAATTCGAATCTGAAGTGTACATCCTGTCCAAAGATGAAGGCGGCCGTCACACTCCGTTCTTCAAAGGCTACCGTCCGCAGTTCTACTTCCGTACAACTGACGTGACTGGCACCATCGAACTGCCGGAAGGCGTTGAGATGGTAATGCCGGGCGACAACATCAAAATGGTTGTTACCCTGATTCACCCGATCGCGATGGACGATGGTCTGCGTTTCGCAATCCGTGAAGGCGGCCGTACCGTTGGCGCGGGCGTTGTAGCAAAAGTTCT
>NZ_JAOTIU010000021.1:0-1612 GCF_029850615.1 Kosakonia sp. HypNH10 | reverse complement strand
TTTTCATCAGACAATCTGTGTGGACACTGCAGGGAAAGGTTCTTTAAGGTAAGGAGGTGATCCAACCGCAGGTTCCCCTACGGTTACCTTGTTACGACTTCACCCCAGTCATGAATCACAAAGTGGTAAGCGCCCTCCCGAAGGTTAAGCTACCTACTTCTTTTGCAACCCACTCCCATGGTGTGACGGGCGGTGTGTACAAGGCCCGGGAACGTATTCACCGTGACATTCTGATTCACGATTACTAGCGATTCCGACTTCATGGAGTCGAGTTGCAGACTCCAATCCGGACTACGACGCACTTTATGAGGTCCGCTAGCTCTCGCGAGATTGCTTCTCTTTGTATGCGCCATTGTAGCACGTGTGTAGCCCTGGTCGTAAGGGCCATGATGACTTGACGTCATCCCCACCTTCCTCCAGTTTATCACTGGCAGTCTCCTTTGAGTTCCCGGCCGGACCGCTGGCAACAAAGGATAAGGGTTGCGCTCGTTGCGGGACTTAACCCAACATTTCACAACACGAGCTGACGACAGCCATGCAGCACCTGTCTCACAGTTCCCGAAGGCACCAATCCATCTCTGGAAAGTTCTGTGGATGTCAAGACCAGGTAAGGTTCTTCGCGTTGCATCGAATTAAACCACATGCTCCACCGCTTGTGCGGGCCCCCGTCAATTCATTTGAGTTTTAACCTTGCGGCCGTACTCCCCAGGCGGTCGACTTAACGCGTTAGCTCCGGAAGCCACGCCTCAAGGGCACAACCTCCAAGTCGACATCGTTTACGGCGTGGACTACCAGGGTATCTAATCCTGTTTGCTCCCCACGCTTTCGCACCTGAGCGTCAGTCTTCGTCCAGGGGGCCGCCTTCGCCACCGGTATTCCTCCAGATCTCTACGCATTTCACCGCTACACCTGGAATTCTACCCCCCTCTACGAGACTCAAGCCTGCCAGTTTCGGATGCAGTTCCCAGGTTGAGCCCGGGGATTTCACATCCGACTTGACAGACCGCCTGCGTGCGCTTTACGCCCAGTAATTCCGATTAACGCTTGCACCCTCCGTATTACCGCGGCTGCTGGCACGGAGTTAGCCGGTGCTTCTTCTGCGGGTAACGTCAATCGACGCGGTTATTAACCACATCGCCTTCCTCCCCGCTGAAAGTACTTTACAACCCGAAGGCCTTCTTCATACACGCGGCATGGCTGCATCAGGCTTGCGCCCATTGTGCAATATTCCCCACTGCTGCCTCCCGTAGGAGTCTGGACCGTGTCTCAGTTCCAGTGTGGCTGGTCATCCTCTCAGACCAGCTAGGGATCGTCGCCTAGGTGAGCCGTTACCCCACCTACTAGCTAATCCCATCTGGGCACATCTGATGGCAAGAGGCCCGAAGGTCCCCCTCTTTGGTCTTGCGACGTTATGCGGTATTAGCTACCGTTTCCAGTAGTTATCCCCCTCCATCAGGCAGTTTCCCAGACATTACTCACCCGTCCGCCACTCGTCAGCAAAGCAGCAAGCTGCTTCCTGTTACCGTTCGACTTGCATGTGTTAGGCCTGCCGCCAGCGTTCAATCTGAGCCATGATCAAACTCTTCAATTTAAAGTTTGATGCTCATCGAAT
>NZ_JAOTIU010000020.1:0-1751 GCF_029850615.1 Kosakonia sp. HypNH10 | reverse complement strand
GCGACCGTAAGCCGCCAGCGTGTGCGTGGTGATTCTTTTGAGCAAATTAGTAAGTGAGACGACAACACATCTTTAACAATTTATTGAGGTAACAATTTAAATTAAAAAAATAGCCGGGAAATAAAACATCTCCCGGATACAAGAATTATTACTTATTTTAATATTATGATTAAATTTCAGATGTTAGTTTTTCATACTCTATTCCCAACACCGATTCTTTAATTAATTTCTCGACGAGCTTGTCTTGATATATTTTTATATTTTCAAAACAGTTCTTTAACATTGCTACTGGAGAACCATGTAAAGAACGCTCATTAATTATTAACTTTTCAACTTTTTCGATGAATGCATCGTTAGAATCGTAAGGCTTATAAATTGATTGCTTTTTATTGATAAAGTCTATGGCGCATAGTAAGTGAGCAAAAAAATAATCACCCTTTGGATAGGTGGTTTTGTCAGAAGTAATTACCACATCAAAAAATTCATACTCAGCATTAAAACTTTCAAGTATAGCTTTCATTTTTGACGAAACTATGACAAAAGGCCCGCTTTTAAAGTAATCGTTTGGTCTAAAATCAGAATCAAGCTTTAAATGCAACAACGGAAAGCTATTCCCAAGCTTTTGCGGAATTGTAACCCTGAAAGACATGACATTTCCCATATTTATAACTGTTGCATCGGTATACAAATCATCATCATATGTTTCTGTTACACGATAATACATCCATTATCCTTATCAGAAGTATATATTAAATGTTATACTTTAAAATGAAAACCTAAAAAAGTTCATGTTCTTTTCTTTAACCTTCCTGATACGCTAGGCAAAATGACCATATTTTATGCACCTTAAATTGATAGTTTTAACATGGCATTCTCATCAACGCTGTTTTCAGTCTTCTCATAAGGCTAACGCTTTTAATACATTCAAGCGGAGTTAGTCCATCTAGAATAGGGATTTTTTTGTGAATCCACTCAAAGCATTCTTCTGCGCCCAGTAAACCATATATAACTGTAGCGATATCTTTATGCCCTCCAAGCTCTAAGGCAAGTTCCATTATTTCATCACTCTGAAACATAGATTCATAAACTCTATAGAAAATCTCCCATTTAGCATCACCAGGATATTCCGTTTCAAGATTTTCCATTATTAAAACCCCATGAAAGATATTAAATTTGAACCTGATGGATTTCGTGCCGAAGGCGCTAGAATCCCGTCATAACCTTGCTCTTTTGCCCAGCTTCCAATTTGATGAGTTACATCATAATTTTTTCCAGTTATATCTTTTAAAGACACCCCCAACTGATCTCTGACATCAGCCCTCGTCAAATCGAGCACATTATTCAATTGGACCTTTTTAGAAACAAGCACCCTTTTGGACAAATCTACATTCCACGCGTTAACCTCAGCAAGAGCAGTTTTGCGTGAGTTAGCCCCATAAACTCCGCCCAGCCCCGTATCTGTATAGCGGTGAGAAGCTGCAATGTTTCCAGGGTGTGTTGTCCATGTAGTTTCTATGCGGTGTGGCGCTTCAAAACGATAAATTGTTCTATTGACCTTTCTTCCCTTCGGCGCAACAGAACATTCAAACAATCCCAACGGATCCACCCACACCAGCGGATTACGCACATAGCTGTAGGTATTCAGCCCGCCCGCTAACCCAATCGGGTCCATCTGGGTGTAACGACCAGCGACCGGGTCGTAGTAGCGGAACAGGTTGTAGTGCAGGCCACTTTCGCGTTCGAGATACTGT
>NZ_JAOTIU010000002.1:0-682635 GCF_029850615.1 Kosakonia sp. HypNH10 | reverse complement strand
GCCCAGAGAAGACTGTGATTTAGTCAGGTTGTTCTGGGTCGTCAGCGACAGGGTGTTAGTATTAATAACAGCCATGATAGTTATCCTTAAGTAAGAAATTTATATTCCGGTAAGCGCCAGCGGCTTCATCACCGTCCAAGTAGTTATCGACGGGCCTTGCGAACTCTTTAGTTCTTTTTGCTTCTTTTTATCTTTTATTTTTCAGACAAATAAAAAGCGCCGACAAGCGGCGCTTTTTTGTACTGCGTAAGCGGTGATTAACGCAGCAGGGAGAGCATGGTCTGCGGAACCTGGTTGGCCTGGGCCAGCACGGAAGAACCGGCCTGCTGCAGGATCTGCGCGCGGGACATGTTCGACACTTCGGTCGCATAGTCGGAGTCCTGAATACGGCTGCGGGCAGACGACAGATTGCTCACGGTGTTGTTCAGGTTGGTGATGGTGGATTCAAAACGGTTCTGGGATGCACCCAGCAGGCTGCGCTGGGAGTCAACCGATTTGATCGCCGCATCGATATCCGCCAGCGGAGAGCCGTTGGTAGCGCCGCCGCTGCTTACGGTACCCTGAAGCACATCGAAGCCTTCGGCTGCGGTGCTACGGGCGTTGCCGTTGATGGTCTGGCCGGTAGTCTGTGCAGTGGCGCCGGTGGCGTTGTACAGGTTGTAGGCATTAGAGGAGCTCAGGCTGATAGAGATAGTTTCGTTATCTTTCGCGCCAACCTGGAAGCTGTAGCTGCTGGTGCCGGTACCGGTGTTCAGCACTTTGATGCCGTTGAAGTCGGTCTGGGTGGTCACGCGGTTGATCTCTTCCATACGCTGGTTAACTTCAGCCTGGATGGAGTCGACATCGGACGCGGAGTTGGAGCTGTTCTGTGCCTGAACGGTCAGGTCACGGATACGCTGCAGGTTGTTGTTGATTTCGCCCAGCGCGCCTTCAGCGGTCTGTGCCAGCGAGATACCGTCGTTGGCGTTACGCGCTGCGACGGACAGGCCATTGATGTTGGAAGTAAAGCGGTTGGCGATAGCCTGGCCCGCGGCATCATCTTTCGCACTGTTGATACGCAGACCGGAAGACAGGCGCTCAATAGCGGTGCCCAGAGAAGACTGAGATTTAGTCAGGTTGTTCTGGGTCATCAGCGACAGGGTGTTAGTATTAATAACAGCCATGATGTATTTCCTTCATAAAAAAAAGTTATCAGATTCAGGCATCTGCCTACGGCTTTCTCACCGTTAACCAGATTATCGACCGGACGAAAACAACCTTTAGAAAAAAAGATCATTTTTTTAAAGCGACAAACTGCCCCTGATTCACCCTCTTTATTTCGCCATTGCTTTAAAAAAAAGCTTCTAATCTTTTCACCATCGCTGCCGATACTCTCCACAGTGATTGTCTAAAACTGAAGGATGATGAAATGGCAACTATTAGTTCACTCGGCGCAGGCACCAGCCTGGATCTCAATACGTTGTATGACAATTTGCAGACGGCAGAGCAGACCAAGTTGACGCCTATTACGGCTCAGCAGTCCTCTTATAAAGCCAAGCTGACTGCCTGGGGCGTGGTGCAAACCTCCCTCAACAAACTGCAAACGGCGGCGGACGCACTGAAAAATACCTCGGCGATCGCAGGGACGAAAGTGTCGAGCACCAATACCGCGTTTACCGCCACGCTTTCCAATAGCGCGTCGGCGGGAACGTACTCTATTGAAGTGAGCGCGCTGGCGGCGTCGCAGTCGCTGCTGAGCCCGAAAGTGGCCAGTAAAGATACCGATTTAGGCGACCAGAGCCTGGATTCGCGCACAATTACCATCACGCAGCCGGGACAGAAAACCCCGATGACCGTGACGCTGGATAAAGATAAGACCAGCCTTGCGGATATGCGCGATGCGATTAACGCCAAACAGGGCAGCGTTACCGCCAGTATCATCAAAGCGGACGATAACAGTTACTACCTGTCGCTGACCTCGCGCGACAGCGGCACCACCAACCAGATGACCATCACCACTAATGATGCGGAACTGGCGAAATACGTTAGCTACGATTCAACGAATACCGGCAGTGCCAGCAATGTGATGACGCAGCAGGTGGCGGCTAACGATGCAAAAGTCAAAATCAACGGCATCGATATCACCCGTAGCAGCAACACCATCACCGATGCGCCGGAAGGCGTGACGCTGACGCTGAACAAGCTGACTACCGGTACGCCGGAAACCCTGTCGGTGACGAAAGATAACGCACCGATGACCGCAGCGATTCAGGCATATGTTGATGCGTATAACTCACTGCAAACCACCATTGGTAACCAGACCAAATATACCGCGGTGGATCAGGGCAGTAACACTCAGAACACCTCTAACGGCGATCTGCTGGGTGACGGTACGCTGCGTAACATTCAGACGCGTCTGCGCTCTCAGCTCTCTGCATCACAGTCTGGTAACGATAGTTTTGCCGTGCTGTCGCAGTTGGGCATTACTCAGGATGTGAACGGAAAACTGGCCGTTGACAGCACCAAGCTTGAAAAAGCGCTGAATGAAAAATCCGCCGATGTGGTGACCTTCCTCTCCGGCGATGGCAAAACAACGGGCTTTGCTACCCAGGCCAGCAATCTGCTGAAAGATATTCTGGGCAGTAACGGCAGCATCCAGAATGCGACCGACGGCATCAACAAAACCCTGAAGCGCCTGGATACACAATATAAAGCGGTGAGTGACCAGATTACGGCCACCATGGCGCGCTACAAAACGCAGTTCACCAGTTTGAGCCAGTTAGTCTCCTCCATGACATCGACAGGGAACTATCTGACCCAACAGTTTAATGCAATGAGTTAATAACCATTAGTTGAGGTTGGACATGTATACGAAATCGGGAATTCAGGCTTATGCTCAGGTCGGCGTCGAAAGCGCCGTGATGAGCGCGAGCCCGCATCAACTCGTGGTATTGCTTTTTGATGGCGCGCTAAGCGCCATGAAAAAAGCCGCGATCCTGATTGAGCAGGGAGATATCCCCGGTAAAGGACAGGCGCTTACAAAGGCAATTAATATCATTAACAACGGTTTGCGTGCAGGTCTCGACCATGAAGTCGGTGGCGAACTTACGGCAAACCTGGACAGTCTTTATGACTACATGACACGACGTCTTTTACAGGCAAATCTCCATAATGACCTCGCCGCTATTGATGAAGTCACCCTGTTGCTGAGCAATATTGCTGATGCCTGGAAAGAGATTGGCCCCACTCATCAAAACGCGCGGGACACTTACTAATGGAAGCAAATCTCGGGTTGCTCCACCACTATCAGCAACTGTTGGCCACCAGCCGTACCATGCTCAACCTTGCTAAGGAAGGGCGTTGGGACGAACTTATCAGCTACGAACTGGGGTACGTTACCTCGGTTGAGAAGCTGACGCAGTTCCAGGACTCGAGCGAAGCAGCGCCTCATGTGCAGGCGCAAATTCGTCCGATGCTTAAGCAAATCCTGGATAATGAAGTGTTATTGAAAACATTGTTAAACCAGCGAATGGACGAGCTGAGGACATTGGTTGGTCAAACTTCCCGACAACATAACCTGAATTCGACATATGGACGTCTTTCCGGAAATATTCTCTTCCCCAATGAGATGTAAATCTCATTAGCGGCGGGTGCTGTGGTTTCCCCCTCACCCGCCACGCTTTCCTCTTTTAAGCACGATCTAGCGTTTAATATCCAGACCCGCTTTCTCCAGCGCCTGTTGGCACTCGACGGTCGGTTTATCGGTACGCGACAGCGTCAGGCCATCAAACTCCAGCGTATTGCCTTCCTGATTTAAACGGTAAACGTCCAGCTTCTGCGTAACGTTATAGAAAGTACCGCCATCCAGCATCAGTTTGCCGGGAACCGCAATTACGCGCTGCCACTGGCGGCAATCAAGAGTATCGCCCTGCGGCGTCACAATCAGGCTGGCGATCGCCTCCGGGCTGACCAGGCTGCTCTGCGGCCCCGTTGATTGCCAGTAACCCGCTAATCCTGCGGGCGCCGGGTGTTTCACCACCGCCTGATAGTTATCCACCTGCACGCAGCCGCTCAGCAGCAGCATCGCGCCGAGAATCATACGCTTTTTCATTCTTCATCCTGCTCGTGAAAAAAAGCGATTGTGGCATTAAAGGCCGCGCCTCGCCACCCTTTCGCCGCGAGAGAACAACTTTGATCTGCGCCAGGTTTTTGCCCTATTGTGCAGCGTTTCAGGCGCGAAGACGTGTATCATCCCGCTTCTTTTGTACGACTTTTCTGTACGTCCCCATACCTTCTGAGTTCAGAGGCTTTTTACTATGTCATGGCAACACTTCAAAGACCGCTTCCTTATTAAGTTCTGGTCTCCTGTTCCGGCGGTGATCGCGACCGGTATTCTCTCTACCTACTATTTCGGCATTACCGGCACCTTCTGGGCGGTGACCGGCGAGTTTACCCGCTGGGGCGGTCAGTTATTGCAACTGGCCGGTGTGCACACCGAAGAGTGGGGCTACTTCAAAATTATCCACCTCGAGGGCACGCCGCTGACGCGCATCGACGGCATGATGATTATCGGCATGTTCGGCGGCTGTTTTGCCGCCGCGCTGTGGGCCAATAATGTGAAACTGCGTATGCCGCAGAACCGCATTCGTATCGCGCAGGCGATTGTTGGCGGCATTATTGCCGGGTTTGGCGCGCGCCTGGCGATGGGCTGTAACCTTGCGGCCTTCTTTACCGGGATCCCACAGTTCTCTCTCCACGCCTGGTTTTTCGCCATCGCCACGGCGATTGGCTCCTGGTTCGGCGCGCGCTTTACCCTGCTGCCGCTGTTCCGTATTCCGGTGAAGATGCAGAAAGTCTCTGCCGCCTCGCCGCTCACCCAGAAGCCGGATCAGGCGAAGCGCCGTTTTCGTCTCGGTATGCTGGTGTTTACTGGCATGCTCGGCTGGGCGCTGTTAACGGCGATGAATCAGCCGAAGCTGGGGCTGGCAATGCTCTTCGGCGTCGGTTTTGGTCTGCTGATTGAGCGGGCGCAAATCTGCTTTACCTCGGCGTTCCGCGATATGTGGATCACCGGGCGCACGATGATGGCGAAGGCGATCATCTTTGGCATGGCGGCGAGCGCCATCGGCATTTTCAGCTATGTGCAGCTGGGGCTGGAAGCGAAAATCATGTGGGCCGGCCCCAATGCGGTGCTCGGCGGCCTGCTGTTCGGTTTTGGTATTGTGCTGGCGGGCGGGTGTGAAACAGGCTGGATGTACCGTGCCGTCGAAGGCCAGGTGCACTACTGGTGGGTCGGGCTGGGTAACGTGATTGGCTCAACCATTCTTGCGTATTTCTGGGACGATCTCGCGCCGACGCTTGCCACCAGCTGGGACAAAATCAACCTGCTTAACACCTTCGGGTCGCTCGGCGGTCTGCTGGTCACCTATCTTCTGTTACTGGCCGCGTTTCTCTTTGTGGTCGGCTGGGAGAAACAGTTCTTCCGCCGCCAGAAACCTGCCGCCAACCCTGCGAAGGAGCCTGCATGAGCATTGTGCCTGATTACCGTCTCGATATGAGCGGCGAACCCTGCCCCTACCCGGCGGTAGCAACGCTTGAAGCGATGCCGCAGCTGAAAAAAGGGGAAATTCTTGAAGTGGTGAGTGATTGCCCGCAGTCGATTAACAACATTCCGCTGGATGCACGCAACCACGGCTACACGGTGCTGGATATTCAGCAGGATGGGCCAACCATCCGCTACCTGATCCAGAAGTAGCCCACTTTTGCGCCGCAGCCCGCGGCGCAAGCAATAAAAAAACCAGGCGGGAGTGTTCCGGCCTGGTTTTTTTTATCTCTGCGTCTGTGAACTACAGCTGCATATTCATGATGTCCTGGTAAGCAGAAACCAGTTTATTACGCACCTGGATGCCCATCTGCAGCGAGATCGAAGATTTCTGCAAATCGGTCATCACGTCATTCAGCGCCACGCCCGGCTCGCCAAGCGTAAATTTCTCCGCCTGTACACGTGCGGCGTTCTGCGTGTCGCTGATGCGATCCAGCGCCGCGTGCAGTTGCCCGGCGAAGCTGATAGACGGTTCGCTCTCCACGCTCTGAGCACGCGCAATACCTGCAGTTGCCTGCAGCTGACTGACGACGCTCTCAATGCCCTGTATAGCCATTGTTATTCCCCGGATGGATTGATACCTGACAAGGCTAACAGTTTGTCAATGAGATGATGGCGGTAAATAGCGTCAAAAAACCAGGTTATTTGAGGCATAGAAAAATCCATTTCATCAAATAATGACATCGCCATCTTAATGGTCATTTGTCGAGTTTGCCGACCCGGGAGTCCGATTTGTTTCTCAACTCACATAACAACATCCACCCAGAGTCACGAGGTGCACAATGAGTGCGACTGCAACAACTGCACCGCAGAATAAATCTCTTGAGTGGATCAACCGCTTACGCGCGAACCCAAAAATTCCGTTGATGGTGGCCGCGGCAGCAGCCTGCGCCATCATTGTCGCTATGGTGCTGTGGGCGAAATCGCCGGATTACCGCACCCTTTATAGCAACCTGTCCGATCAGGACGGCGGTGCCATCGTTACGCAGTTAACGCAGATGAATATCCCCTACCGCTTTGCTGACGGCAGCGGCGCGATTGAAGTGCCCGCTGACAAGGTGCACGAGCTGCGCCTGCGTCTCGCCCAGCAAGGTCTGCCGAAAGGCGGCGCGGCGGGTTTTGAACTGCTGGATCAAGAGAAGTTTGGTATCAGCCAGTTCAGCGAGCAGGTTAACTACCAGCGCGCGCTGGAAGGCGAACTGGCCCGCACTATCGAAACGCTCGGTCCGGTAAAAGGCGCGCGTATTCACCTGGCGATGCCAAAACCGTCGCTGTTCGTGCGTGAGCAGAAATCCCCTTCCGCGTCGGTCACGGTCAATTTACAACCGGGCCGTGCGCTGGATGATGGTCAGATCAGCGCTATCGTTCACCTGGTCTCCAGCGCCGTTGCGGGCTTGCCGCCGGGCAACGTGACCGTTGTCGATCAGAGCGGTCGCCTGCTGACGCAGTCTGGCGTTGCCGGTCGCGATCTGAATGACGCGCAGTTGAAATACACTGCCGATGTCGAAAACCGCGTTCAGCGTCGTATCGAAGCGATCCTCGGCCCTATCGTCGGTAACGGTAACGTTCACGCTCAGGTAACTGCCCAGCTGGACTTCGCCAGCAAAGAGCAGACTGAAGAGCAGTACGCACCGAACGGCGGCGACCCGGCACAAGCGGTGCTGCGTTCACGCCAGGTTAACAGCAGTGAGCAGATTGGTGGTCAGTATCCGGGCGGCGTGCCTGGCGCGCTCTCCAACCAGCCGGCTCCGGCTAACTCTGCGCCGATTACTACGCCGCAGAATGGTCAGAACGGTCAGCAGAATGCGCAGGGCCAGCAGCAGGGTCAGCAGACGACCTCGACCAATACCGCAGCAAGCGGCCCGCGTAACACGACGCATAATGAAACGAACAACTATGAAGTCGATCGCACCATTCGTCACACCAAGATGAATGTTGGCGATGTGCAGCGCCTCTCCGTCGCCGTGGTGGTGAACTACCGCACGCTGGCCGATGGCAAAACTGCCGCACTGACCGCCGATCAGCTGAAACAGATTGAAGATTTGACCCGCGAAGCGATGGGTTACACCGAGAAACGCGGTGACACGCTGAACGTCGTGAACTCACCGTTCAACATGACCGATGATGTCGGTGGTGAGCTTCCGTTCTGGCAACAGCAGTCGTTTATCGACCAGCTGATGACCGCAGGTCGCTGGTTACTGGTACTGATTGTCGCCTTCATCCTGTGGCGTAAAGCGGTCCGTCCGCAGCTGGTTCGCCGCCAGGAAGAAGCGAAAGCGGTGCAGGAAGCGGCACAAGCGCGCAATGAAATTGAAGAGTCCGTGGAAGTACGCCTCAGCAAAGATGAGCAACAGCAGCAGCGCCGCAGTAATCAGCGTCTGAGCGCCGAGGTCATGAGCCAGCGTATTCGCGAAATGTCAGATAACGATCCGCGCGTCGTGGCGCTGGTCATTCGCCAGTGGATGAGTAACGAACATGAGCAATAATCTTACCGGAACGGACAAGAGCGTCATTCTGCTGATGACCATTGGTGAAGATCGCGCGGCTGAGGTGTTCAAGCACCTCTCCGCCCGCGAAGTCCAGCACTTAAGTACCGCAATGGCCAGCGTGCGTCAGATCTCTAACAAACAGCTGATGGACGTACTACAGGAGTTTGAGAACGAAGCGGAACAGTTCGCGGCGCTGAACGTCAACGCCAACGACTACCTGCGCTCCGTCCTGGTAAAAGCGCTCGGCGAAGAGCGCGCCTCCAGCCTGCTGGAAGATATTCTCGAAACGCGCGATACCACCAGCGGCATCGAAACGCTCAACTTTATGGAGCCGCAGAGTGCCGCCGACCTTATCCGCGACGAGCACCCGCAGATTATCGCCACCATCCTTGTGCACCTCAAACGGTCGCAGGCGGCGGATATTCTTGCCCTGTTTGATGAGCGTATGCGTCACGATGTGATGCTGCGTATCGCCACCTTCGGCGGCGTACAGCCTGCCGCGCTGGCGGAGCTGACCGAAGTGCTGAACAACCTGCTCGACGGCCAGAACCTCAAGCGCAGCAAAATGGGCGGCGTGAGAACCGCAGCGGAAATCATCAACCTGATGAAGACGCAGCAGGAAGAAGCGGTTATTACCGCAGTACGCGAATTCGACGGCGAGCTGGCACAGAAGATCATCGACGAGATGTTCCTGTTCGAAAACCTGGTGGATGTCGACGACCGCTCTATCCAGCGCCTGCTGCAGGAAGTGGATTCCGAATCGCTGCTTATCGCCCTCAAAGGCGCCGAGCCGCCGTTGCGCGAGAAGTTCCTGCGCAACATGTCGCAGCGTGCGGCAGATATCCTGCGCGACGACCTGGCCAACCGCGGTCCGGTTCGCCTCTCGCAGGTGGAAAACGAACAGAAAGCTATCCTGCTCATCGTTCGCCGTCTGGCGGAAACCGGCGAGATGGTAATTGGCAGCGGCGAGGATACCTATGTCTAATGAATTGCCGTGGAAACGCTGGACGCCGGATGATCTGGCGTTCCCGCAGGCAGCTAAATTCGCTCCCCTGCTGAAGCAGGAAAAAACCACTTCGCTCTATGAGAGCGAAGAGACAGAGCAGGACGAACTGAGCGCCGAGCAGTTGCAACAGCAGCAGCTGGCGCAGATCCAGATGCAGGCGCACGAAAGCGGCTACAACGCCGGTCTCGCCGAAGGACGCAAAGCGGGTTATGACGCGGCGTTTCAGGAAGGGCTTGCCCAGGGTATGGAGCAGGGTCTTAACCAGGCTCGCCAGCAGCAGGCCCCGATCCACGCCCGCATGCAGCAGCTGGTGAGTGAATTCCAGTACACGCTGGATGCCCTCGATAGCGTGATCGCCTCCCGCCTGATGCAGATGGCGCTGGAAGCCGCGCGCCAGGTGCTCGGCCATGCGCCGGTGGTGGATAACAGCGCACTAATCAAACAGATCCAACTACTATTACAGCAGGAGCCGCTGTTTAGCGGCAAACCGCAGTTGCGCGTCCACCCGGACGATTTGCAGCGCGTTGAAGAGATGCTTGGCGCAACGCTCAGTCTGCACGGCTGGCGTCTGCGCGGCGACCCGACCCTGCATCAGGGCGGCTGCAAAGTTTCCGCCGATGAGGGCGATTTAGATGCCAGCGTCGCCACACGCTGGCAGGAACTGTGCCGCCTGGCGGCACCCGGAGTCGTGTAATGACCGCACGTTTAACCCGCTGGCTGACCACGCTGGATAATTTCGAACACAAAATGACGCAGCTCCCGTCGGTGCGTCGTTACGGTCGGCTGACCCGCGCCACCGGTCTGGTGCTGGAAGCAACCGGGTTACAGCTGCCGCTCGGCGCAACGTGCATTATTGAGCGTCAGGATGGTCTGGAGACCCGTGAAGTCGAGAGCGAAGTCGTCGGCTTTAACGGCCAGCGCCTGTTTCTGATGCCGTTAGAAGAAGTGGAAGGCATTCTGCCCGGCGCGCGTGTCTATGCCCGCAGCGCATTAGGCGATGGTTTACAAAGCAGCAAACAGCTGCCGCTCGGCCCTGCCCTGCTCGGCCGCGTACTCGACGGGGCCGGCAAACCTCTCGACAGCCTGCCCGCACCTGATACCGGTGAAACCGGTGCGCTGATCACGCAACCTTTTAACCCGCTGCAACGTACCCCGATTGAACATGTGCTTGATACCGGCGTGCGCGCCATCAATGCGCTGTTAACGGTCGGGCGCGGCCAGCGTATGGGTCTGTTCGCCGGTTCCGGCGTCGGTAAGAGCGTGCTGTTAGGCATGATGGCCCGTTACACCCAGGCAGACGTGATTGTCGTCGGTCTTATTGGTGAACGTGGCCGCGAAGTAAAAGACTTTATTGAGAACATCCTCGGCGCTGAAGGCCGTGCGCGTTCCGTGGTGATCGCCGCGCCTGCGGATGTCTCTCCTTTATTACGTATGCAGGGTGCGGCGTACGCCACGCGTATTGCGGAAGACTTCCGCGATCGCGGCCAGCATGTGTTGCTGATCATGGACTCCCTGACCCGTTATGCGATGGCGCAGCGTGAGATCGCCCTGGCGATTGGCGAGCCGCCGGCGACCAAAGGCTATCCGCCTTCGGTATTTGCCAAACTGCCGGCGCTGGTAGAGCGCGCGGGTAACGGTATTCACGGCGGCGGTTCCATCACCGCGTTTTACACCGTGCTTACCGAAGGGGATGACCAGCAGGATCCGATCGCCGACTCGGCGCGCGCCATCCTCGATGGCCACATTGTGTTATCCCGCCGACTGGCGGAAGCCGGACACTATCCGGCGATTGATATCGAAGCGTCCATCAGCCGTGCGATGACCGCTTTGATCTCTGAGCAACATTACGCGCGCGTGCGCAACTTTAAACAGTTGTTGTCAAGCTTCCAGCGTAACCGCGATCTGGTGAGCGTCGGCGCTTACGCGCGCGGCAGCGATCCGATGCTGGATAAAGCCATTTCACTGTGGCCGCAACTGGAAGCGTTTCTGCAACAGGGCATTTTCGAACGTGCCGGGTGGGAAGATTCAATGCAGGCTTTAGAGCTTATCTTCCCGGGTGTCTGAGGTAGTGGAGAGCTGACTTTATGACGCAAAACAGCGCATTAACGACGCTAAAGGATCTGGCGGAAAAAGAGGTCGACGACGCCGCACTGAAACTGGGTGAGATGCGACGCGCCTGCCAGCAGGCTGAAGAGCAGTTAAAAATGCTGATCGATTATCAGCACGAATATCGCAACAGCCTGAACAACACCATGAGCCAGGGGATAGATAACCAGCGCTGGCAAAACTACCAGCAGTTTATTCAGACGCTGGAGAAAGCCATTGAACAACATCGTCTGCAACTGAAGCACTGGAACGAAAAAGTCGATTTCGCGCTCGGCTGCTGGCGAGAGAAGAAACAGCGTTTACAAGCCTGGCAAACCCTGCAGGATCGCCAGAGCGCTGCGGCGTTACTGGCGGAAAACCGTCTTGATCAGAAAAAAATGGATGAGTTTGCACAACGAGCGTCATCGAGGAAAATAGAATGATCACTCTGCCAAAACTGGTAGTTACTCAAACCGACGATGTCGCAACCGGCGCATCAGCGGGTAAAGCAGGCGCTGATGGCGCACAAGATTTTCTCGGTCTGCTGACCGGTGCGCTTTCGGGTATGCAAAATCCAGGCAGCGATGCCCCGGTGACGCTGGCCGATCTGCAGGCGGCCGCCCTGAGCGGTAAGTTGCCAAAAGGTGCCCTCAACGCAACAGGCGTGGCGGCGGCTGGCGTTGACGCACGCGCGCAAACCCCGGCGCAGAAGCTGGCGGATCTGCTCGCGCGCCAGGATGCAAAAGCGGAGATTGTTGCCAGCGCTCAGAGCGATGAAGAGATTGCGAAACTCTTCTCCGGCCTGACACCCGCGGCAAAAACCGATGTGCTCGCCGCGTTAAGCAAAACGGCGAAAGCCAGCGATGTTAAAGCCGACAGCGACACGCCGAATGAAGATTTAGCCGGACTGAGCGCGCTGATGGCGATGCTGCCGCATCAACAAGCAGCGCAGCTCAGCACAGAGGCAAAACCGACGGCTATGACCACCGCCATTGATGCTGGCGCAAGCGCGAAAACCGCCCTTGCAGGCCGCACGCTGAGCGACGCCGTGGATAGCGATCAGCCGCGCGGCAACGGGAAAACCGATACCGCAGCAAACGGCGTACCGTTTAAAGCGGCGGATGACGGCCAGCAAAATGCGCCGATCGCCTCGACCTTTACCGTTAAACGCGAGCACGAAACCGCAGCGCTGCAAACTACCAACACCACCGCCAGCATGGCACCGGTGTCGAGCGCCGTCAGCGGCGCACAGGCCAGCGCCCCGGTGGCCGCGTCGGTTATCAGCGCCCCGTTGGGCAGCCACGAGTGGCAGCAGAATATTAGCCAGCACGTGACGCTCTTTACCCGCCAGGGCCAGCAGAGCGCCGAGTTGCATCTGCATCCGGAAGATCTGGGCCAGGTGCAGATCTCGATTAAGCTTGAAGATAACCAGGCGCAGCTGCAGATGGTTTCCGCGCACAGCCATGTGCGTCAGGCGCTGGAAGCGGCGCTGCCGATGCTGCGTACCTCCCTTGCGGAGAACGGTATCCAGCTTGGTCAGAGCTATATCAGTAGCGAAAGCTTTGCAGGCCAGCAGCAGCAGGCCTCTCAGCAGCAACAGCAGCCTTCCCGCACCGGTAATAATGGCGCGTTTGGCGGCGAAGAAGATGAAGCTATCGTTGCACCTGCAAGCCTGCAATCCGCCGCTCGCGGTACTGGCGCAGTCGATATCTTCGCCTAAACGCCAGAGGTAGCATGATTATCCCCGTCTTTTCCACCCTTTGACCGGAGCAGGACACGGGATAATCATCGCATAAGCTGTTAACAGGAAGCCCGTATCAGATGACTGACTCCGCTATCACAAAAAAACGCAAGCGCTCTATCTGGATCCCGCTGCTGGTTTTAATCACACTCGCGGCATGCGCCGCAGCTGGCTATAGTTACTGGCGTATGCAGCAAAAACCTGCGGCTGATGCCAAGGTAGAAGCGCCACCGCCGCCGGCACCGGTCTTTTTCGCACTCGACACCTTTACGGTGAACCTGGGTGATGCGGATCGCGTGCTTTACGTCGGCATTACGCTGCGTCTGAAAGATGACGCCACGCGTGCACGACTGAGCGAATATCTGCCGGAAGTACGTAGCCGCCTGCTGATGCTCTTCTCACGTCAGGATGCCGCACAACTTGCGACCAACGAAGGCAAGCAGAACCTTGCTAACGCGATTAAAGAGACAATCGCAACGCCACTAGTGCCAGGACAACCGAAGCAGGAAGTCACTGACGTTCTTTATACAGCTTTCATTTTGCGGTAAAGACATGGGCGATAGTATTCTTTCTCAGGCAGAAATCGATGCGCTACTCAACGGCGACAGCGATAACAGCGATGATCCGAAACCGGGTAAAACGGGCGATAGCGATATTCGCCCCTATGACCCGAATACCCAGCGCCGCGTCGTTCGTGAACGTCTGCAGGCGCTGGAGATCATCAACGAACGTTTCGCGCGCCAGTTCCGTATGGGGTTGTTCAACCTGCTGCGTCGTAGCCCGGACATCACCGTCGGCGCGATCCGCATTCAGCCCTATCATGAGTTTGCGCGTAACTTACCCGTACCGACTAACCTTAACTTGATCCACTTAAAACCCCTGCGCGGTACCGGCCTGTTTGTTTTCTCGCCGAGCCTGGTGTTTATCGCAGTGGATAACTTGTTTGGCGGCGACGGGCGTTTTCCGACTAAGGTAGAAGGCCGCGAATTTACGCACACCGAACAGCGCGTGATCAACCGCATGCTGAAGCTGGCGCTTGAAGGCTACAGCGACGCGTGGAAAGCGATTCACCCGCTGGATGTCGAGTATGTGCGTTCTGAGATGCAGGTGAAGTTTACCAACATCACCACGTCGCCCAACGATATCGTTGTGAATACGCCGTTCCATGTTGAGATCGGTAACCTGACAGGTGAGTTTAATATCTGTTTGCCGTTCAGCATGATTGAACCGCTGCGCGAAACGCTGGTGAACCCGCCGCTGGAGAACTCACGTAATGAGGACCAGAACTGGCGTGACAACCTGGTGCGCCAGGTTCAGCACTCTGAGCTGAATTTGATTGCCAATTTCGCCGACATTCCCCTGCGCCTGTCGCAGATACTTAAGCTCAAACCCGGCGATGTGCTGCCGATTGATAAACCCGATCGCATTATCGCTCATGTGGACGGCGTACCGGTGCTTACCAGCCAGTACGGCACGGTCAACGGACAATATGCGTTACGTGTAGAGCACTTGATAAACCCGATTTTGAATTCGCTGAATGAGGAACAGCCCAAATGAGTGATATGAACAATCCGTCCGATGACAACAACGGAGCACTGGACGATCTGTGGGCTGACGCGTTGAACGAACAAAAGAACCCGCCGGCAACCAAGAGCGCGGCAGATGCCGTGTTCCAGCAGCTGGGCGGTGGCGAAGTGGGCGGCAATCTGC
Source organism: Kosakonia sp. HypNH10 (assembly GCF_029850615.1). Taxonomy (NCBI): domain Bacteria; kingdom Pseudomonadati; phylum Pseudomonadota; class Gammaproteobacteria; order Enterobacterales; family Enterobacteriaceae; genus Kosakonia; species Kosakonia sp. HypNH10. The sequence goes on along the minus strand of NZ_JAOTIU010000002.1, from coordinate 668,023 downwards.
AGGATATCGATCTGATTATGGATATCCCGGTGAAGCTGACCGTCGAACTGGGCCGTACGCGGATGACCATCAAAGAGCTGCTGCGCCTGACGCAGGGTTCGGTGGTTGCCCTTGACGGTCTGGCGGGCGAGCCGCTGGATATCCTGATTAACGGTTATTTGATTGCACAGGGTGAAGTGGTGGTGGTCGCCGATAAATATGGCGTGCGCATTACCGATATCATCACCCCGTCCGAGCGTATGCGTCGTTTGAGCCGCTGAGGCACGTATGAAGACACAGGCCACGGTTTCGCAACCGTCCGCCGTTTCCGGTTCGCCACTTATTCAGGTGAGTGGCGCACTGTTTGGCATCATCGCCGTGATTTTACTCGCGGCGTGGCTGGCCAAACGCTTCGGCTTTGGCGGCAAGACCGCCAGCAGCCGGGGGTTAAAAGTCACCGCCAGCGCCGCGGTCGGCACGCGTGAGCGCGTGGTGATCGTCGATGTTGAAGATGCACGTCTGGTTCTGGGCGTTACGCCCACCCACATCAATTTGTTGCACAAACTTCCTCCCGCCCCCGTCGACAGTGACACTGTGAACGAGAAAAACGTCGATTTTCAGGCCGTGATGAAGAATCTGCTTAAGCGTTCCGGGAGATCGTGATGCGCCGTTTGTTATCTATCGCCGCCGCCGGGTTGTGGCTGGCGGCGCCTGCCGCGTTTGCCCAACTGCCGGGCCTGATCAGCCAGCCGATGGCGGGTGGCGGTCAATCCTGGTCGCTGCCGGTGCAGACGCTGGTGTTTATCACCTCGCTCACCTTCCTGCCCGCCATTCTGCTGATGATGACCAGTTTTACCCGCATCATCATCGTGTTTGGCCTGCTGCGTAACGCCCTCGGCACGCCCTCCGCGCCGCCGAACCAGGTGCTGCTCGGGCTGGCGCTGTTTCTGACCTTTTTTATTATGTCGCCGGTGATCGATAAGATTTATGCCGACGCCTATCAGCCATTCAGCGAGAACAAAATCTCCGTGGATGTCGCGCTTGAGCGCGGTGCCCAGCCGCTGCGTGAATTTATGCTGCGCCAGACCCGTCAGGCTGACCTGGCGCTCTTCGCTCGTCTCGCTAACAGCGCGCCGATTGAAGGCCCGGAAGCGGTACCGATGCGTATTCTGCTGCCGGCGTACGTCACCAGCGAGCTGAAGACCGCGTTCCAGATTGGCTTTACCATCTTTATTCCGTTTTTGATTATCGACCTGGTGATCGCAAGCGTGCTGATGGCGCTCGGGATGATGATGGTGCCGCCCGCGACCATTGCGCTGCCGTTTAAATTAATGCTGTTTGTACTGGTGGATGGCTGGCAGTTGCTGGTCGGCTCGCTGGCGCAAAGCTTTTACAGTTAGGAGCGGCAATGACACCCGAATCGGTCATGATGATGGGCACCGAGGCGATGAAAGTCGCCCTTGCCCTCGCCTCTCCGCTGCTGCTGATTGCCCTGATCACGGGGCTTGTGATCAGCATTTTGCAGGCGGCGACACAGATCAACGAAATGACGCTGTCGTTTATTCCGAAGATTATCGCCGTGTTTGTCACCATCGTGGTAGCCGGGCCGTGGATGCTGAATCTGCTGCTTGATTACATGCGTACCCTGTTCAACAACATTCCTTACATCATCGGGTAATCCGGCCTATGTTGAACGTCACCAGCGACCAGTGGCTGCACTGGATCAGTATGTACTTCTGGCCGCTGCTGCGCGTAATGGCGCTGATCATGACCGCGCCGATCCTGAGCGAATCGCGCATTCCCCGCCGGATTAAAGTCGGGCTGGGGATTCTGATCACCATTGTTATTGCCCCGACGCTGCCGGACACGCCCGATATCGGTATTTTTGCGCCCGCCGCGCTGTGGGTGGGAATGCAACAGATTCTGATCGGCATTGCGCTCGGCTTCACCATGCAGTTTGCCTTTGCCACCATCCGTCTCGCCGGTGAGCTGATTGGCCTGCAAATGGGGCTGTCGTTCGCCACCTTTGTTGACCCGACCAGCCACTTAAACATGCCGGTGCTGGCGCGCATTCTCGATATGCTGGCGCTGCTGCTGTTTATGACTTTTAACGGCCATCTGTGGCTGATTTCGATGCTGGTCGACACCTTTCACACCCTGCCGATCGGCGGTAACCCGGTCAACAGTAATGCGTATCTGGCGCTGACGCGCGCGGCAGGAATGATTTTTATCAACGGCTTAATGCTGGCGCTGCCGATTATTACCCTGTTACTGACCATCAACCTCTCCCTTGGTTTGCTGAACCGTATGGCACCGCAGCTGTCGGTGTTTGTTATCGGTTTCCCTGTCACATTGAGCGTCGGTATTCTGCTCATCTCGGCAATGATGCCGCTGATTGCTCCCTTCTGCGAACGCCTCTTCAGTGAGATCTTCGATCTACTGGCGGATATCGTGAGCGAACTGCCGCAGAGATAGTACCCCTCCGCTTTACAGTGTCATCCTGAGGATAATCCTAAAGTGAAATTTTAAAAACAGCCACCAGGATAACCCTGACGCGGCTTATTTGTTTTTAGCATTCTCACAGAACGCAACATTTACTTTACTTTAAGATGATTCCTGGCAAATTATACGTAACTTTACGGGATAGTGGATTCGCCTGAGGTCTTCCCATGCACTTCAGTAATATATTCCTGTATGGCTTCTGAAGCTTCTGGCGGGTGGTGAATTATCGTTACGCATTGAGTGAGGGTATGCCATGTCAACGATTATTATGGATTTATGCAGTTATACCCGGTTGGGATTAACAGGGTATCTGACAAGCCGGGGAGTAAAAAAACGAGATATCAACGACGTGCAATCTGTTGATGAACTCGAATTAGCTTGCGCCACATTTCAACCTTCCGTGGTGTTTATTAATGAAGACTGCTTTATTCATGATCCAGACAGCAGTCAGCATATAAAGCAGGTCATTAATCAGCATCCCCGTACACTGTTTATCGTGTTTATGGCCATCGCCAATATCCATTTTGATGAGTACCTGTTAGTCCGTAAGAACTTGTTAATTAGCTCAAAATCGATAAAACCTGAGTCTCTGGACAATATTTTAGGCGATTATTTGAGCAAAGAGAAAAAAAGTATCGGTACTATTAATCTGCCAACGCTTTCACTGAGCCGGACAGAATCCAGCATGTTAAAAATGTGGATGTCAGGACAAGATACTATTCAAATATCCGATCAGATGAATATTAAAGCGAAAACGGTATCGTCACATAAAGGAAATATTAAAAGGAAAATTAAAACGCACAATAAACAAGTCATCTATCATGTAGTGCGGCTAACAGATAATGTTACTAACGGTATATTTGTGAATATGCGGTAAGACAAAATTCTTATATCTACCCTCCGCAATGGAGGGCGATAAATTATTCAGCCAGCTCGACAAATACTCCATCCGGGTGATCTTTTTCATTAAAGAACCAGATACCGAGCGGGTAATCTTCAAGAGAAACCAGGTACATTGTACCTTCATTGAATGCTTCAACAGCCAGCACAACACCCGGACGGCGTGGACCTCCGTCCGTTTTGACCGTAACCCGATCGTTAACCTTCATAATCACTCCTCCAGTCACATTTACGCCAGTGTAGATCAAAATGCGCAGGCTGGCAGCCCGTGACATAAGCGTCACCTTTTTTCTGGCGTCTATACTTAAGCTCAGCACGCAACCATGAGGTGATAGCATGAAAACGGTGAGAGAGTACGACGAGACGGCCAAGCGTGACGTGCAGGTTGATATCGATGCACTACTGGCGGCCATCAATGAGATCAGCGAAAGCGAAGTCCGCCGCATTGATGACGATGAAGGGCAGCGCGTAAGCGTCGACGGGCGTGAGTATCATACGTGGCGGGAACTGGCGGAGGCCTTTGAGCTGGATGTGCATGACTTCAGCATTACGGAAGCAAACCGCTAAAGAAATACCCCGGCCGGTTAACGACCGGGGAAACTTGCTTACGCAAGAAGCACTTACAAAATTCGCACATCAGGGGAATCTGATGTAGAGCCCACTCTATCGGCTATTATTTGCTCTGACAAGATATATCGATAAAACAGGCATTTAGCCCCAGAGCCCTCCCCTTTATTACGTATGCAGTGCCCTATTGATTCCAAGGAGCCCACGATGCCGAGCCTGGACGATCCGTTACTGATTTTTACCGACGTGGATGGCACCCTGATGGATAGCCATACCGGTGAGTGGCAGGCCGCCGCTGGCTGGCTGAGCCGCCTGCGTGAGCATGGCATTCCGGTCATTTTATGCAGCAGTAAAACCGCCGCCGAGATGGCCGCCCTGCAAAAGATATTGAGCCTGGAAGGTTTGCCGTTTATTGCGGAAAACGGGGCGGTCGTGCAGCTCGATGACTCCTGGCAGGATGATGAGCACTATCCGCGTTTGATGAGCGGTGCGCCCCATGAGGAGATTGCCCGCGTGCTGGAGGAGTTGCGTAACACCCACGGATGGAAATTTACCCCCTTTTCTGAGCTTGATGAGAGCGTACTGGCGGAAGTGACCGGCCTGCCGCCTGCGCAGGCGGCGCTGGCAAAGTTACAGGAAGCCTCTGAAACCTTAATCTGGCGCGACAGCGATGAAGAGATGGCGGCGTTTGACGATGCCTTATCTCAACTCGGTTTGCGTTTCGTGCAGGGAGCGCGTTTCTGGCATGTGCTGGATGAGCGCGGCGGCAAAGATCAGGCGGTGAACTGGCTGACACGGCGATATCACCATTACGCCGGGAAAAGTTTTACCACCGTCGGGCTGGGCGATGGCCCGAACGATGCGCCGCTGCTCGACAGCGTCGATTACGCGATTGTCGTGCGTGGCCTGAACCGTGAAGGGGTGACAGTGCGCCGTGATACGCCTGAGCGGGTCTACCACACCGAGCTTGAGGGCGCAGCGGGCTGGCGCGAGGGGCTTAATCAGCTGTTCGGCACCTCATCTTCGGCGCAGACCTGATTACGCCCCTGATGTTTCGCCCGGTAGAGCCGCCGGTCGGCAACGGATTGCAGGTATTCAAAATCGTAATTGCCCTCTTCCAGCGCATCGCTAACCCCCAGCGATGCGCTGATGCGAATCGTCGTATGCTTATGAATCAGGATCTCTTTGCTGGCGATACGCTGGCGAATGCGTTCGGCTATCGCGGCGGCCCCGGCCCGCGTGCAGCCCGGCAGAAGAATACAGAACTCCTCGCCGCCAACGCGCCCGGCAACCTGCTGCTCATCAAGGCTACTGCTGATTAATCCGGCGGTATGCGACAGCACCAAATCCCCCGCCTGATGACCAAAGCGGTCATTAACCTCTTTGAAGTGATCGAGATCGAGCTGGATCACCGCAAAGGGCAGCTTTTGCGTGCGCGCCAGCTGTGAGAGGGTTTTTGCCCGTTCAAACAGCACGCCGCGGTTGCAGAGCCTTGTTAGCGGATCGTACCAGGCCTGCCACTGCAATGTATTCTGCATGGCGTACATATTCTTCACCATCCGGCGAATCACACCCCAGGCCACCAGCAGCATGGTCATAAACAGCAGCCATAAAATGGCCATCGCAATGCTGATACGCCCAAAATCGCCGGTGATCCCTTCGCGCAAGGTGTGAATACGCACCAGCACGCCATCGAAATGCTTCAGCTTTTGCCAGCTAATGTAGCGCGCGCCGAGGCGCAGGCCGCCAAGGGTATCCCTCTCCATCTCCGCGCTGAGCCGCGCGCGCTCTTCAGCGTTAAAGGCGCGTCGCGCGTTATCGACGGGCGAAGTGCTGGTAATCAGCTTCAGGTGGCTGTCATAGAGCAGATACTCTCCCTTCTCTGTCTCCTCGCCGACCGGGCTGGCATGCATCAGCAGAGCGTGGATGGCATCAACGGAGAAACTGACCCCCAGCGCCCCCAGCCAGTCGCCCTGATAATCGAGCGGTACGCTGGCCGTGACATCGCCATGACGCTCGCTGCCCGGCGTCAGGTCGCTGAACCAGCGAACGCCGCGCCCGCGGTTCTCCTGCCTCTGCTGGCCGGTAAACCACGGGCGCATCAGCAGGCGGTAATAGGTGGGCACAATCGTCTCTTCGCTGGCCTGGGTATCGGTAGTAATAAAGAATCCGGCGCGGGAGATATACCAGGCGCGACGCGGCAGCATCTGCGCATGGGTTGAGAGACGAAACAGGTAACCCAACTCCATCGCCGCGGTCAGTTCATTGTGCAGGTTGGGATTGTCACGGGTCAGTAGCGCCGTTTGTTCAACAAAATAGTCCGAGACCCCATACACCGGCAGCGTGCGCTGGTTATCGCGGCCCACTTGCCACTGCGGCAAGGCGCGCTTACTGTCAAACTCACCGTGGCGTTTTCGCAGGATATTAAGGTCGAGCGGCGTTTGCAGCGCCGCCTCCATGGTGTGACGGAAGAAGAGCAGTCGTTCGACGCCGACCTGCATCTGCATATCGAGCGCATTGCTGACATTCTCCAGCGCGCTACGCTGGCTCGTGGCGTAGGCGTTCTCCAGCACCAGCACTTCGCGCCAGGTCAACACGGTCGAGCAGACCATGACGATCACAAAGCAGAGGTTCACCACCCAGGTGGGATCGAAATAGCGTCCGGCGTCGTGACTTTGCCCGGGAACATTATTAAAGGTGGAGTGGCGCACAGAGGCTCCCTGAAAAGTCTGGTTAACTGCTTTGTCGCGCGCCGGTTGCCAAGAAAAACGCCCAGCAGAGCCGGGCGTTTCCTTGGTTATGCTTCTTCGTGAATGCGCTGCCCTTCGCCGGGCATTAACTCATCTTCACGAAAGGCTTCCCGTTTGACCCCATAGCCGTCATACCACCGACACTCCACCATACCGCTGGCGTAGCCGGTGACAATCATGCGCGGACCACCCTTTTTAGCCTGAACCTCATCACTGATCATAAAGACCATACCTGCCTCCTGATTCAGAGTGAAACGTTTTCACCATAGACGAAGTTTTTAAGTTTTGCGTAATAGGTGCTGCTTATTTTGCGCCACGCAGGCGGCCGATCCCTTTAACCACCGCGATAACCACCGCGCCGATAGCGAAGCCAATCACCAGATTCGCCGCCATCGGCACAATCGCCTGCACCAGTGCATTTTGCGTGCTGGCGAAGTGCTCAATCGCGTGATGCAACGCCGGGATACCGTGAACCACAATGCCGCCGCCGACCAGGAACATCGCCAGCGTGCCCACCACCGACAGGATCTTCATCAGCCACGGTGCGACAAACAGCAGCCCTTTGCCCAGCCCCTGCGCCAGCACGCCTCTCTTCTCCACTAGCCAGTAGCCCATATCATCCAGCTTGACGATAATCCCCACCAGGCCATAAACACCGATGGTGACCAGCAGCGCAATACCGGAGAGGATCAGCACCTGGTTGAGCAGCGGCGCATCTGCCACGATACCCAATGTGATGGCGACGATCTCCGCCGAAAGGATAAAGTCAGTGCGCACGGCACCTTTGATTTTATCTTTCTCGAACTGCTGCGGGTTTTGTGCCGCCAGCGCTTCCAGCCGTTTTTGCCGCGCTTCCGGGCTCTCTTTATGTTTTCTCGCTTCGAAGGTATGCAGCACTTTCTCTACCCCTTCGAAACATAAATAGGCTCCGCCCAGCATCAGTAACGGCGTGATAGCCCACGGTATAAAGGCGCTGATCAGCAGCGCCAGCGGCACCAGGATCACTTTATTGAGCAGTGAACCGCGCGCTACGCCCCAGACAACCGGCAACTCACGATTGGCGCGCACGCCGGTAACCTGTTGTGCGTTAAGAGAGAGATCGTCCCCCAGCACGCCCGCGGTCTTCTTCGCCGCCAGTTTTCCCATTACCGAAATGTCGTCCAGCAAGGTGGCGATATCGTCGAGAAGGGTTAATAGACTACTTCCTGCCAAAATGTCTTCCTTTTTAATTAAGCTGCGCAAAGTGCTCAGCGAGTGTTGAACGCGTAACAGTATGCGGTAAAAGATAGCAGGCGAGAATAACCTTGGTGAATGAGCGAACATAATGTCAACAAATATTTAACACCAGAGGTGTGATTAACCCCTCGCCATGGAAATACTTTTATCGTTAACTATAAGCCTCTTATCCTTTCCCGTGGTGGGTTATGCGTTTCAGGCAGGTTTTACCGCTGATTGGCGCGCTTTTTGCGCTCTACATTATCTGGGGCTCCACATATTTTGTTATCCGCATCGGCGTTGAGAGCTGGCCGCCGTTTATGCTGGCCGGGACGCGCTTTTTCTGCGCCGGCACGCTGTTAACGGTGGTGCTGCTGCTGACCGGTCACAAGCTGCCGCCGCTGCGCCCAATGCTTAACGCAGCGTTGATTGGCGTGCTGCTGCTGGCGGTCGGCAATGGTTTTGTTACCGTTGCCGAGCACCAGAATGTTCCGTCCGGCATCGCGGCAGTGGTAGTGGCGACGGTTCCGCTCTTCACCCTCTACTTTAGCCGCTTTTTTGGTATTGCCACACGTAAACTGGAGTGGCTGGGCATCGCCATTGGCCTGGTCGGCATCGTGCTGCTAAACAGCGGCGGCAACTTGAGCGGCAATCCGTGGGGTGCCGGGCTGATTTTGATTGGCTCGCTCAGCTGGGCGTTTGGCTCCGTGTATGGATCGCGCATCGAACTGCCGGTCGGCATGATGGCAGGCGCGATTGAGATGCTGGCTGCCGGGATCGTACTGCTTGCGGCTTCCGCGCTCAGCGGCGAGCGCCTGACCGCCGTGCCGCCCATTGAGGGCTTCTTCGCCGTCGGCTATCTGGCGCTGTTTGGTTCAATTATTGCCATCAATGCTTACATGTATCTGATCCGCAACGTCACGCCCGCCGTTGCCACCAGTTATGCCTACGTCAACCCGGTGGTCGCGGTGCTGCTCGGCACGACCTTTGCGGGTGAGCACCTCTCCTCAATCGAGTGGCTGGCGCTGGGGGTAATTATCTTTGCGGTGGTGCTGGTCACGCTAGGCAAGTATCTTCTGCCTGCGCCCCCGGTGGTTAAGCGCTGTGAGGTGGAGAAGTAATTCCCTTCTCTTCGTCGCCATAAAAAAAGGAAGTATTACCCTGGTAAAAGAGAGTAATACTTCCTGTATTCACAACGACCAGCCCGTAATCCCGCCAGCGCGCTACTTTTCAAAAAATTGTATTATCAACTCCACACCGAAGCGGCTTGCGCCTAATACATCACAACTCAGCGAAACGTAGCCGTCAAAATCGGTCTCTTCATGATTATAAAGAAGGTTCAGACCCACCTTCATAATCATCAATCCATTGGTAAAGTTAGGCATACCATTCAAAAAATCATCTATTGAAATTTTGCCACGGATATAATCAGCCACTTTAAGTAAAAGCTCTTTAAGTTCACTGCTCATCTCCACGCTTTCCGTTGCACTTTTGTCGCCAAACAGTGAGCGTGTATGTTGCCAAAATTCATGGCTATGTCTTTGCTGGCGAGCCAGTAAAGCGAGTTCATCTGCAGATAAATCCTGGGGTAAAAAAGTCTTTGCCTCCGACAGGAATGCCTCTTTGCCCTGCAATTTAGAGCCATAAAATACCGGATAAGCCGTCACCTTTTTATTCAGGAGCCAGGCCAGCGCCTTACCGACAGGTAGCGTGCCAAACGCACCAAAGTGACTATAAAATTTAATTTCACTTATCCGGGATAAATCAACGGCAAAATTTTCGCTTCTTGCTAAACCGCGGATAGTATCTGCCAGCTCCTGCGCATCCATACTATTAACCGCACCAGGTCCTCCCATGGCTTTAATTGATAACGTGCTACCTTCTACAGAAAACGCTCCCCCCTCTCCCAGTAACGCCGACACACGCATTTTTTTCAGGGAAATTTCACCGGCAGAAATAACGTTGTAGCGCAATACTTCGGAAGGGATATCCCCGGCGTGAATAATGGTACTTTTATCGGCTAATGAAGCATCAAGCTTTGCAGGATTAATGATCACAAACTCACCCTTGCCGAGGCTGTACATGACATGGCCGGCATTTGATTTACCCATGCGCATAAAGGTAACAAGGTGCCCCTCCGGCACAGCCAGCATTTCCGCCTCATTTTTAATACGCACGGGTGAAGTGAGCACATCCTCTATGGAGCCTATTTGGCCATAAACAGGTGCGGGGTTGTTAATCACTGGCTGAAGCGCTCGCGCTAATCCCCGGGCCTGTTCGGGCGACAATTTACCGGACTGCGCCAGTAAATCGGTCAAACCGCTGACGCTGTCCGTGTCAGCAGGAAGAGCGCTGGCTAAGTTGCGTAAACCCGGTTTTTCCGCGAGGAGAAGTCCTCTCGGCCTGGCCGTAAAGATCTGCACTTTTTCTCCGTCTGCATTACGTTTGACCTGAGCGCCTGTAAAGTCACCGAGTTGCTCTGCCAGCAGAATGCGGGGGTCATTGGTAAGCGCCGCATCAAGAGTGCTGTTATTTATGCCCACAAAACGCCCATTACCGACGCTGACCATAACGTGAAAGGGGTGAGTAGAAGTTGCATTCGCCCTGAAGAAGAACAGCATTTCCCCTTTCTCCACGCACAGCAGCTCTTGCTGGGAGGTAATTAGCCGCGGTGTTTCGAGTAAGTCCGTGGCTTCGGTAATCGCTCTCCCTCCTTCCTCGACACTCTTCATGCTCTGGCGTAGTAGGTTCGCCGTTTCTTTATTTAGTAATTCACTATTTTCGAGCACATCCACGGCGTAATCCGCTGCATCTTCAGTGGTGACTGTTTGCCACTTGCTACGGCGCACCGATAACATGATCTCATTTCCTGCCGCGGCCCCGGGCACCGTAGTTTTCACAGCATCAGCACTTTTACCTGTTACCCAATCTGCCGCTAACGAATCGGGATAATACCATTCAGGGCGCCTGAGTATTTTCGCATTGGGAATAATAGCTTGAGGCCCATGACGGGTATAATCGCTGTATGTCCCAAATATCTCATCTGCTTTTACACGCGATTTATAATCAGCGTATTTAATCAGGCTAACACCGTTGATATTTGCATATTTTTGCGCCCACAACTCTTCCGGAAGAATAACAGGGCCATCAAACTCATCATATTTCCTTGAGAACGTTCCAGCCGTGAGATCAAAAACATAGTCGCGGTTATTTTTAGTACCGATAATAACAAAATGATTCACTGGCATTTTATCCACAGAATCTACAAAAACGGCCATCCCGCGATAGCGGATGTTTTCGAAACCTTTATCGATCATGAATTTGCTTACTGGAGCCATTAAATATTTGCTTCGCTCTGCAGGATTTGTCATCGCGAATCTGGTGGAATTGCGTCTGTAAAGCTCGTCAAGTAAGGCCTGCGCATCCACCCCTTCGGTTTCTTTTGCATGCTGGGTATTAAAGGGGATTTTTTTGTCTGGTAAGTCATTACGCAACCGCTGTATACCCATCTCAGGTTGAATTGCGGGGCCTTTAGCAACAGGGGCAACGACCCATTTGCTCTTTACAGGATGCATAATCTGCCCGGGATTTGCTGGATCCTTAGGATCAACAGTACGCCATGCTTTAGTTGTATGGCTCCAACGCACTTCAGAGACGCCGCTTGCAGTCTCTATATAATAAACGCGCAGTCTGGTTTTCGGAGAGATGCTTACATAAACCTCACCGCCACGCAAAGTCTGCTTATGCATATCCTTCAACGCCACATCCATACGAATAAACTCTTTACCCACTTCCAGAGCGGCAGATTTGCCAGGAACAATATTGTGAAAGATCATGTCAGCGCGAATTTTAGACATTATATAATTAGATAGATCGCGTAGCATTAATGCATCAACTAAATCAAATATCGCGTTGGCGCTTATTTTCCCCAATTCAATAGCGTTGATAATCCCCTGCTCTCCCATTTCACGAACCATATATTTATATAATCCTTTACCTGTTAACCCTCTTGCTACCCCTTCTCGAGCGATAGTTGCGATGCCCTTCGCATTATTTACCAGCGCGCCGATTTTTGTACCTACCTGTGCGGCAACACACACCACCGCAAAAATATCGGAAATGAGGGCAAAACCATCGGGTTGATACTCCTTATCAGTCAGAGAACCATATATATCGGAATAAAACGGGATAAAAATACACGCAATACGATGTAGCGCGGATGGCTTATAAAGATCGGATTTAAGTTTATTAGCCGAACGGTCAAGAGAACTTTTCATACTGATGTTCAGCGTAACGACAAGACTATTATCTAATTGCTTCTCATGTTTATAAACATTGTACTCCGTACCGCCAAAGTGAGCGTGTTCAAAAGGATTAGGGTATTCCGTTTCACCCTCTTTCTTATAAAGGATATTATTGATGAACTCCTCTTTTTCTTTCGCGGCACGTCGCGTGCCATCCCAATAAATTTTTTCATTTGCGTGACCAAACTGATTTTTAAAAAAGTCCTCGGTAAATACACTCTCCAGCCCATGACTATGAACTTTCCTTGGTTCAAGATTGGCAATGGTTTTCAGCCACGGGTTGCTTTGCATTTGCCCATCAGTGAAGCGTCGGCTAAACGTTGCATTTGGAAAAAGGGAGAAAAAGACCCAACCATTGCTTTCAAGCTGAACAAACAAAAGCTCTCCGGCATGGATATTTTTGACGTTATTTTTCTTCCTGACATCAAGCCGGATGCTTTTTTTCACAGTTGCTGTAATTTCATCGACCGTAAGACCTGAAACAATCAGCAACTCCTTGACCCGCTCGCTTGCTTCATAACTGCTATATTTATTTTTGTATTCAATAAATTGCTGATTGTAACACCATTTACTCGAAAAATATTCTCCACCCAACATTTCAGACAAGGAGATATATCCATCTGGAATATCTTTTTCAATCATTAAGGGATTTAATTGGTGACGGCTTTTTGCATAAGTATCAATGACGTCCTGCGCACGAAGATTTTTTAGCTGTGAAACACTCTTATTATTCTTCTGCAACCAGTGCAACATAGCGGGAAGAAGATCGCGTGCTGCAGCATTTTCTTCTCCAACAAAGATTTTCGGGTATATATCATCAGTAACTTTGTTCGCCCAAAAAATATCAGCATAAGTCTCCTCAGCGGCGGGTATGGTAATATTTATTGTCGTCAGAATTTCCGCCAGTTCGACATATGTTTGTTGTTGCACCAATATGGTTCTTACGGTTGCTCTGGCGATACGAAGCGTTTCAACCTGTTTGTGTTGCCATTCTCCACCACCGAAGAGAGGGTTTTGCCGGAGTTTCACCTCCTTCAATGCCAGCTCGGCTACAGCTTCTTTTGCAGCGGTAATAATACCTGCTTTATCGTGCTGCAATTTAAGGCGTCGGGTAAAGATTTTATCGCCAAGCGCCATTCCCTCCTCATATCGCTTGTATTTCTCCTTATACGACTGAATAAGTTGTTTGTAGGCATCTATTTTTTTCTGCATTCTGTTAACTATGGATTGTACAACGTTTTTTTCACCCTCTTTTTTCTTCAACTCGGTTGTATAATTCCGGCTATATCTTACATAGAAGCCCATAGCAAGAGAGGCGCTGAGATATTCTTTAGGATTAACCTCCTCATCCCATATTTTATCTTTAAGATCAGCGATATTAGCTTTAATTTTCGCCAGCCGTTTCTTTTCTTTGTCAAAAAAATTTTTATTAAGGTTATTAAATTTAACCTGCGCATCATCAGCCAGGATACGCGCATAACGCGCGGTGGCTAATATACTGACATCGGTAATATCAACATTAAACGCCTCCCAATAGTGAGACAGGAGCAGATGATCCCAGAATAAATTCGCACTCTCGTATGAACTACCATTAATATTTTTATTCGCCACACTCTGAGTATCAAGGATCATCTTTCTGAGCATCATTATTGTGATAAGGTTTTCATTTTCCGGATGCAAATAGAGCTTGTGAAACTCATCGTTGATAAGAGTGATTATTTTATTGATTAAGTCATTCCAGGATATAAAATTACCCGCAGTAAAACACTCATAAATCCTTTTTTTTGCTGCAGATTCGAGCTTAGATCCTGTAATGCTTTTTTGGATATCTAAAAAGGCGTTAAATTCTTCTACCTCTGTCTGATCCGCGTAATCCCAATAACCATCAACGTCACAGATAATCACGACTTTTTTCTTACCCCATGCGGTAACAAACACCCCGTATAAATCCGTACTTAATTCCTTGCAGGGCCAGAAGCGACCGGCAAGATAAATATATAAATGCCCATTATTCTCCCGGTAAACACCCCCCTCACGTGGCACGCCAGTGAGGGGAAGATTAGAAGCGCCCCGTACGTTCCAACCCCTGACATCCGATAACAGAGCAGCCGTTGCACCTTTATTACCCGGCTCGTCTTTTACTGCCCTAATCATAGATCCCGCATTGCAGTGAATCCTTATCGGCACCATTTCATCTGCGGAAGGTGATGTCTCTTTTCCTTCATTCTCATGCTGTAAATCAGTTGCCGTTTCCCCTCCGGGCGCAGGATAAAAACCTTTCGCGGAGGGTTCCTGAGGATACCCGGCAGCGCGTTTCGCCCGTCGTGGCGGTGCATTTATCTCCACTTCTGCGGATCGTGCCGTTATTTTTGGCGCAACTTCGGTTTGTATGGTCGATTCATGCATAAACTCCGCGACTTCCCGCGTCAGTGCCTGCTCAATGCAACTCCTGACTGCAGCATTAATCCCATCATGTGTTCCGACAAACCCTGCCGTCCAGACCAGCGCCTGCGGCAACGCAAGGAGCTGTTTTGTTCTCTCACCCTGCGGTTTATTAAGATGCGTTCCCGCGACGCTCATATCTCCTGCGGGAGACAGCGTCATCGTTAAACGAAACGCAACTTTCGATAACGCTTTATTGATAAAGCGATCGCGGCGGGAACTATTTATCCCGGTTTGTGCTTCCCTTAGCACGACTCGCACGGGTAGAGAAGATGGCCCGGTTGCCAGAATAAAACCTTCTCTGAGTACCGCGGACAGTGCGCCACTGATTAACTTGCTCTCAGCCCAGCGCTGGAGATCCTGCGGCAGGCTTCGCGCTCCGGCTAATATCGCCTCCGGCGTGGATGGGTAAACCGTGGTCTCTTCTGTAGCAAGCTGAAGCGCGAGTTTTAATCGGCTGAGGAAACCTTCAGCCTGCGGATCGGATTTTTTTGCGAAATGAATGCGGCTATCGGTAATGACTTCCAGCAACATTCGGCCAAATAAGATGGCTGCTTCAGCTTTTTCCTGCGGGTGGGCATCACGTAAGTACTCCTGACGCAACTCTGCCGCCCAGTCGCTTATGCCGCGTACCAGCATCCCACTGTGGTAGAAACTGCCCGGCAAGCGGCCAGTTATATCAGTAGCACTCTTTTTGACCCCGGCTTTCATCTGCTTTAACGCCAATAACCATTGCGCGATGTGGTTATTAAGTTCAACCCTGCCGCTGTGACCGAGTCTCGCCAGGCGAACAACTGCGCTCTGCATTTGCAGTGCCAGCTGGCTTAACCCTTCAGCGGTTTGACGGAGTGTTTGATCGAGTTTTTCGATCTCTTCTCTTCTGCGCGCATCGCGAAGCGCTTCACATAGAGCACTCTGGAATAACTCTGCCCACTCATCAGCTGTGCGTTTAGTCAGGGGATGAATAAGCGTTTCCAGCTGCTGCTGCGCATGATTGGCGACAGAGCGCCAGCGCGTTGCCTCCGCCTCTACCTCTTGTGTGAGCAGATGATTGAGCGCCGGCAACGCCTCATCACCTGGGCGAGATTCAGTCATTTGCAGATACTGCTCAACCGCCTCTGCTACTCTCCCTGCGGCGGCAGGTATCTGTTTAATTCGCCGTTCTGTCTGTTGAATCACGTCAAGCAGAAGCAATGCGCTATCTCTTACCGCACGGTTGAGAGCTTCGCTGTACCTTGCGCTCACTCTGGTAGGGGTATTGCGCCCGCCAGAGCCGGCCCGCTTTGCAAGTTGGGCGAGATTTCTGACCCGGCACCCGGCACGATGCCATAGCTTATCTGCCTCTTTTTTCTCATCGTCAGGCGCGACACGCTCTTTTACCTGCTTCAGCCTCGCAGCAAGGCTTCCAAGCATGTTGCCAATGTGCAGAATCTGGCGACACAGCCGGCTATCATCGGGCTCGTGCTCACTGGTGCCATTTGCCCCGGACATAGGCCACGCGAAGACCTGATACTCCTGCATCCAGTCTGCAAATTGCTCAGCACTCCCCAGCGCAGCGCGATCCGCTTGCCTGAGTAACATTTTCATCGCAAATTGCCGCGCATCACGGGCGTTATCCAGTATGACGTCGGCCTGCTGTTGCAGACATTCAGCCAGACGCTGACGGGTCAGCCGGGTTTCAGCCGTAAGCGACTGTTTCAGCTGAGCGAATCGCTGAGACTCTACGCTCAACGCATTGCTTGCGGACAGAAGTAAATCCGCAGCCTGTTGAGACTGGTTTAGTTCCTGTGGGAGTGCAGCGATCAATTTATGTCGATACTCATCCGCCGCTGCGCCAATGTGCGCGTCCCAGTCAAGATGCTCGACTTTTTCGGCGGCGGTGATGGCATCCAGCGCATCGGAGATCGCGTGCATTAAATCGAAGGCGTAATGATCTATTTCATTTGCGGCGGGATGGTTACATTGCTGGAGCAATAACAGGGTATCCAGAAAATGGTGAGCGGGGGCGAGGAGCGTATCCGGCACAATTTTACCCTGCACGGCCAGTAGCTTGTCCTGTACCCGGCGAATGGCGGCCGCATCAGGCTTAAACCTGTTATATCCCTGATGTCGATATTCTCTGAGGTGCGGCATCTTGCGGCCCAGGGCCTCAAGAAGGCTCGCTTTCAGGTGTTGTGCCTCTTCTTTTTGCCGCGATAAGCGCTCGCTACTCGCTCCAGGGAGATCTCGCGGTGGAATATCTATCGCAACCTCAATCATCTCCTCACAGAATAACGCCTCACCATCTTGAGCCTCTTCAGCGGCAGACGAAAAAGACGCCTTTTCATCATCAGTAAATAGAATATGAACTGTTTTAGATAAAACCTTGTGAGATGACATAAAACCTCCACAATAAAAAGAGTGATCTATTTCAATCCATTGGGGCGTCGCCTTATTCAGACGACAAAGCCCCTGTTGATCATCAGTAAATACAACATGTGTTGGTTTTAATAAAAGCGAGTCAGATGGCGTGCGCGCCACACAACAAAATACGGATTTGATTCAATCCGATAATTAAGCAGCGATGGGCTTTAATGCTTATAAGCAAGCTGAGAGCGTTGCCTTTTCACGGCAGTAATTAATGAAATGAGACAGGTTATTTTAATTTACTTATTAGAATTCAGCGTCTCACTCATCCTTATTTACCAGGGATCTTATTTTGGCTATGGCAAATTAAAACGCGCCATGAATTCCCTGAGTGTCGATCTGTGCGGTCTGTTGCCCCTCGCAGATCCACTCCTCCAGGCGAACGCTGAGCGCGTCGTCGCTCAGTTTCAGTTTGCCACGCAGCGCGCACTCCCACACCACCATCACCCGCCAGCCCTGCTCCAGCAGCAAAGCGCAGTCGCGGGCGTCGCGCGCCACGTTTTTGCCAATCTTCTCTAACCAGAAATCGGTGCGCGTGGCGGGGACTTTAAACAGATAGCAGTTGTGATGGTGCCAGAAACAGCCGTGGGTGAAGATAACGCAGCGGTAAGCATCAACGATAAAATCGGGGCGTCCGGGTAATGTGGCGTCCTGCACGCGAAACTCCAGCCCCAGCGCCTCCAGGCAGCCCGCCAGCCGTTTTTCAATGGCGGTATCGCGCGTGGCGATGGCGCGCATATTCTTGCTGCGCGTCGCTTTGTCATGCACATCTGCCATCGTTCCCTCTCCTCAGGATGGGCGCGCGCTGTAGCGGCGCAGCACCTCGTCATCAAGACGCTGAAAGTCGCCCTGCAACTCGGCGCTCAGTTTTGCCATAAAGTGTACCAGGAAATCGGCGTTATGCCCGGCCAGCTCGCGGCCTTTGGCGGTCTGCATGGTGGCAGGCAGTTTTAGCAACTTGCAGCGAAAGTGATCGAGGGCAAAACGTTTATCGTCGAGTTCGCGGCGGGAAGCAAAAGGATCGTCGCCGTCAAACAGCGCGCCCCCCATGCTGCCGGAGACGGCGAATACCCGCGCCAGACCAATCGCGCCAAGCGACTCCAGGCGGTCAGCATCCTGCACGATTTTTGCTTCAGGGGTTTGCGGGGTAATAGCGGCGCTGAAGCTGTGTGCTTCAATGGCGTGGCGCACCGCAGGGATGGCGGATTCGGGAAAGTCAGGAAAGTCGGTAGCAAGGATCGCGGCGGCTTTTTCCGCCGCCCGCTGCGAAGAGGTGTGACGCAGCGGATGGTTTTTGGCAAAGCTAACAATGTCATGGAAGTAGCAGGCGGTGAGCACCACCAGCGCGTCAGCCTCTTCGCCTTCCATCAAGGTTTGCGCTGTTTGCCATACGCGGCGAAAGTGCGCGAGATCGTGAGCAGCATCGGCGTGGGTAAAGTGCTGCGTCATCCAGCTGTCAAAGCGCTGCTGCCAGTCGAAAAGAGACATGCATCATCCTGTGAAAACGGTGAAGCCCTGACGTCACGCTTGCATATCACGTGGACGTGTATACCAGGCAATGGCGCCCAGTATCGCACCTACCGCACTTAATGCAACGATGCCAGACACCGTGTTTAATCCGCTTTCGACAGATCGCGCCGCGCCGCTGGCGAAGCCTGATGCAATATCAACAGGGCCGGCAAGCCAGAGATTACTCGCCAGAGACCAGCAAAAATAGAGGCAGAAAATCCAGAAGACCCATAGCGCGAGCTTTCCACCTGCGCTACGAACTGCGAAATCGTCCATAATCTCGTTTTCCTTTTTTCGTCGGGGATTGTTAATAAGAAACGTTCTCACTATTCAGAGTTCTCCGACATCATATCGTCAGAAAATATGAATTAAAGATATATCAACAATATTGATACTTTTAAGGCATAACGGCGGAAAAATTCGCATCGCTTGCAGTGTTAAGGATTTACTAAACAACTGATAAATAAAAGGACTGCAAAATCACTTATGAATATATGGTATTAACAAAGCCGAAAAAGGAATAAGCATGCACGCGCAGGATTCAGAAGGTCTGCCGGATGTTGGGTCTGTTAATAAAGGATAAGAGAGTTGATTGATAAGAATGAACCCTTCTGCAACCGCATGGTCCCAGAGCTGACCGTAACGGACTTTACAGCCTCCCTGCACTTCTATGCAGACGTGCCTGGCTTTAACATTATGATAAAGCGCAAAAATCCTGATTTTGCTCATATCTATCCTGGTGAAGCACAGCCATTACATCAAAGGCTATAACCTATAAAGCCCGCTTTGTAGAGCGGGCTTTTATTATCAGACTGCGCTGTTATATCCGGGAGCCTGGAGCAGCGTTTTACTCCCTTTCAGGGTAAAGAGGGAGACGATGGTAAAGCTCAGCGTAATGCTGCCCAGAATGAGATAAGCCTGGTGGAAGCCGACGGTGTCATACATCCTTCCGACCCATGCGGACAGGACAACACCTGAAAGCTGTTTCGATAAGTTAAAACCAATCAGGAACAGCGTTGCCGACAGTTTCGGGTTAAAGGCGGATGATATGTATTTGAAGGTGCCCACCAGCAAGAACGGAAGTTCAAACATATGCAGCATTTTTAAGATCACCACTTCGATAGCTGAAGAGGCAAAAGAAGAGCCCAGAATACGCGCTGACATAATAATACCGGCAGTGATCAGAGCGTTTTTCGCGCCAATCCGGTTCACGATGGCAGGGGCAAAGAACATAATCGTCGCGTTAAGTAATTCCCCTCCGGTGGTGACGAAGCCGAATACTTCTGTTCCTTGTTGCGGACTGGAGAAAAAGCCTTTAAAGAAGTTGGCAAACTGTTGATCAAATACGTCATATACGCTGGCGACGCCAACTACGTAGACAATAAATCCCCAGAAGCGTGGCATGCGTAATAGTTCCGCGGCGGTGCGCATCGAGAAGGCCTTACGGTTGGCTCCCAGCGCGTCGATGACCAGCTCACTATTGCTCCCTTCCGGACGTGACATCCACAGCAGTACTGCCAACACCAGCGCAAAACCTGAGGCAATCCAGAAGGTGATATTGGGATCGATGCCAAACAAAATACCGGTGATGGACGCGCACAGTGCCCAGCCAATACAGCCGGAAACGCGCACTTTTCCGTATTCAAAACGGTTCGCACGGCTGACGCGTTCAATATAGGCCTCTACCGCCCCGGAACCGCTGGAGAAGACAACTCCCAGATAAATACCGCCCGCTAGCGCACCGGCGAAGATATTCAACTGCAATAACGGCGACAGCACAAAAATAAAGAACGGCGCAAACAAGATCAGCAAGATCGTAATGGTCCACAGCAGGTGTTTGCGTAACCCCAGTTTGTCAGATATCAGGCCAAATACCGGCTGAAATATAATCGCGAACAGCGAGATTGAGGAGAAAACGATCCCCGTTTCTGTTTTGGTTAAATGATTTACTTCCGCCAGCCAGACCGGGAAAAAGGGAAAGTAGGCCGACATAATGAAGTAGTAGAAGAAAAAGAACAGCATAAAGTAGATGAAGTTATGCCGTTCTCTTGGCGCGAGTTCAGAGAGTTTCATTGTCTATATTCCATCCTGTGATACGCGTCATTATTAAAGCCGCTTTTATGTTGGTTTCGCGCTTTCGCCCCGGCCAGAGAGTTATCACCATCGAAGATAACCTGCGTCTGGCCACCAGCCCGCCAGTTTTCCTCCACGCTGAACGTCAGTGAGTAGCAGCCTGTCGGGTTTTGCCACTCCTCTCGCGCCAGCACGTCATAAAACAGGTGGCCCGGAGACGTCCGGGGATCGTGATAAAGCATAGGTATATTCGCCTGATAAATGAGAATGTCGTTCGCCAGACAAGATGGGTGAGTTATCAGATATTTTGTTTAAAGCCACAACACTGGCGAAAGTGAAACTCATACACGATCACGAAATACCACGGAAATGATGTTATTTTGTCGTCTTTAAGACATAAAATGTTAGCGGACGACATTGTTACGGATGTGTAAAGGAGTGACTTATGCAACGCCGTACGGCAACGTTAGAAGATGTAGCTCGCAAGGCCGGGGTGTCGCAGCAGACGGTTTCGCGTGTACTGAATAAACCCGGGGTTGTGTCTGAACGCACCCGCGACAAGGTTATCAGCGCGATGCAGGCGTTGCTCTATGTTCCGAACCGTTCGGCGCAATTGCTGGCGGGGAAGTCTGCGCCGTCGATTGGTTTGATTACCGCGTCGTTGACCCTGCATGCGCCCTCACAAATCGCCGCGGCAATAAAAAGTCACGCCAGCGTACGCCAGCTTGAGGTCGCTATTGCAATGCCCGCGATGGTGGATTACGCCTCACTTCAGGCACGGCTAAATGAGTTTCGCGCGCAGAATATCCGTGGTGCAATTATTAATCTGCCGCTGGAAGGCAGTGTTGCCGAAAAGCTGGTGAGTGAGAATCCGGATATTTGCTGTCTGTTTTTGGATATTTCGCCGGAGACCGATGTCTGCTGCGTGCGTTTTGACCATCTTGATGGTTGTAGCGCTTGCATCCGTCATCTCTGGGAACTGGGGCACCGGGATTTCGGTCTGCTTGCCGGACCTGAAAGTTCTGTTTCAGCGCGCATGCGTCTGAGCAGCTGGCGTGAGACGTTGCATCGACTTGGGGTAAGTAATGCGGTGACGGTTTTTGGCGACTGGAGTGCGGCCAGCGGCTGGCACAATGCTTTCAAACTGTTACATCAGTACCCGAAGATAAGTGCGATCGTTGTGGCGAACGATCAGATGGCACTCGGCGTGTTGAGCGCCCTGGCGCAGCTCAATCGCAGCGGGAGCCAGGCAGTCTCCGTCACGGGTTATGACGATACGGCAGATAGCCTTTACTTCCAGCCGCCGCTGACCACCGTGGCACAGGATTTCAACAAACTCGGTAAGCGGGCCGTGGAGTTGCTTATCCAGTTCATGGCCGACCCGCAAATCAGGATCCGTGAACTGCTGCCTACACGACTGGTTATTCGTCAGTCAACCTGGCCTGTAGCCGGTGACTCCGGGGAAGACAACGCGCAGCTAATTACGCAATTAAAAACACTGGTGAAGAAGCTGTAAGATCTACAGATTCTGTCTGCTACGAGAATCTACTTCCTCCTGCCGCAGGCCTGTTTTACGTAACCGGCTCACGCTTAACACCACTGATGCCGCAGAAGCGATGACAGCAATCCACAGAGCATAATGGACAGCCTGAAGCTCATTTATTGCCAGCAGTACCCCCATGACAGCAGCGCCGAGACATTGACCGAACGTCCGGACGATAGACAATACGCCTGATGCGTAGCTGGCATAGTCGCGGGATACGTTAGAGAGCATCTCCCGGTTATTAGGGCTCTGGAAACAACCAAATCCGATGCCGCACCACAGGCTGCGTAAACAGATATCCCATGCCGCAGGGCTGGCGGGTAGCGTGGCCAGCAAAATCAAACCCACCACAAAAAGCGCTAACCCAACGGTAGAAATCAGCGGCGCTGAAAGTGTGTCGGCCCAACGGCCCGCATGAGGCGCTATCAACACAATGCCGATCGGCCATGGCGTAAAGAGTAACGCCGAAATTACGGGGCTGTAGCCATACACGCTCTGAAACAGAAATGGCAGCGCAATAAAGGTGATTCCCTGGCTGACAAAACAGGCCAGCGAAGTTAAAGCAGCGAGGGTAAAGCGTCCATTTTTGAACATTACGGGGGGTAATAAAGGATGCTTTACCCGGCGGATCTGCCAGATAAATGTGATGGCGCTGAGCATCGCGAGCAGACTCCAGCTGATAGCCCCGACGCTGATGTGATGGTCTGAGGAGAAGCTGTTTGCCGCCATCACCATTGAGCCTAAAAGTAGTGCAGAAAGCAGAGCTCCTGGCGTATCGAACGGCGTGCTATCGGACGCCGGTTTTCGTGGCAGCGACCTGAATACCAGCAACAGTGAAACGGTGCCAGGCAGCACGTTTATGGCGAATAACCATTTCCAGCTCATTATGTCGAGCACTGTGCCGCCAAGTACAGGCGCTATGGCCGAGCTTGCAGCAATAAGCAAGGCGTGTAGCCCAAGAATACGGCCAAGCAATCGCCCGGGGAAAACAGAACGCAGTATCGCCGGGGCAATACTCAGGGTCGCTGCGCCGCCAATCCCCTGCATAATGCGCATTCCGATGAGCATCTGCGGAGTACTGGCCAGCGCACAACCCAGTGAAGCGAGCGTAAAGAGGGTAAGGCCTGAAAGAAATACTGGGCGGTAACCAACGCGTACTGCCAGCGCAGCGAAGATAGCCAACGTCATGGCGGCGGAGAGCAGGTAACCGTTGGCGAACCAGACCGAGATATTCGCCGGTACCTGCATCGCTTTTGCCATGGATGGCAGGGCGATGTTGATCATCGTGCCGTCAAAAACGCCCATCAGCGTCGTGGTCATTACGGCGGCCATCACGCGTGCACGCTCTTGTCCCGGCAGGCCCTCATCGCCCGGCTGATTTGAAAATAACGTTGTCATCTTTGATGCCTGTGAAGGGAAGGATGCGAAAACTATAATCAGCAGCGAATAAGGGCGGAAGATGCAGCATTTGCACTTTATAATTGCATTCGACGCCATATCTGAACTCTTACCAGGAACCACTATGTCCGACCCTGATTTTAACTTGCTGGTCGCGCTCGACGTTTTGCTGGCAGAAGCCAGCGTTGCGGGGGCGGCTCGACGCTTAAACCTGAGTACCTCAGCGATGAGCCGCACGCTCAGCAGGCTACGTGAGGTGACGGGGGATCCCATTCTGGTGCGAGCAGGTCGTAACATGGTGCTCACCCCCTGGGCTGAAGCAACCCGGGATCGTGCCAGAAGCGCGGTCTATGAGGCGAGAGCGGTACTTCAGCCCTCTTCCGGGACGCTCAAGGTGGAAAACCTCGAACGGCTGTTCACCATCAGGGCCAATGATGGCTTTGTCGTGGCATTTGGCCCACTACTTATTGCCACCGTGGCCGAAGCGGCCCCAGGTATTTGCATACGCTTTGCGCCGAAACCTGAAAAAACGTCTCGTTATCTTCGTGAGGGTTTGGTTGACCTCGAGATTGGTGTTCAGAGCAATATGGGGCCAGAAATTCGCGTGCAGAGGCTCTTTCAGGATCGCTTTATTGGAGCGGTGCGCAAGGAGCATCCGCTGGCGTCACGGCCGGAAATAAGCGTTGAAGATTATATTGCCTGGGGACATGTGGTGGCGTCACCTGACGGGGTGCTACATGGTTTTGTCGATGATGCCCTGGCGGCGTCAGGCGTCACGCGCAAAGTGGTGAGCGTGGTTCCAGGCTTTCCAACTGCGTTATCCGTCGCGCTGGCCTCCGACCTTATCGCCATGGTTCCTGCGCTGTACTTGCGCAACCAACGAATGACAGACAATTTACATCTCTTTGAATTGCCATTCAAAAACCGGAACATTGTGGTGTCGCAGATGTGGCATCCAAGAATGGAAAAGGATCCCGGGCACCGCTGGCTTCGGGAGAAAATTTTAGAGGTGTGTCGGGTACGGTAACGTATTCCGTCCCATGGTTGAATGAGATGTTCCCCTTCTATTCACACAACGTAACGCCAGCACTGTCCGCTTCTGGCATAAAGCGGACAAGCTAACTGAGCTTAATACCTGCTTTTAGCGAAAAGCGGAAGTCACAACGATGATGACAGGATTGCTCCGCCATATTGCGCATAGCAAACCTGTTATGTCCTGGTTACTGTGTCGTGACATATCGTGACACCCCCCATCAACGCATAGCGTGGCGGTATCCGTCGTCTGCGGGTAGTGGTTCTAATGCCAGCAACGCAAAACTCGCCAGCCAGTGCCCGCCGCTATAGTGGCTTCCTACCACATGATCAATGCTTGCATCCAGGTGCCGCGCAATGGCATCACGCAGCGCCTGCTTCACCGGATGTTTTTCCGGCAGTGCCCTGGCGATATGCTTCATGCACCAGGCACGACTGAGGTTTAACCCATCGAGATGAGCAATTTTAGGATCGGTTCGGTCGCTAACTTCTGCCGGATACATCAGCGCCGGGACCGAACACACATCTGGTAAAAACGTATCGAACCAGGCCGGGAAATTGTCGGCCACTTTGCTCATCAGCAGGGCCTCGGTGAGCGCGCCAGAAATGTATTCATCTCCGCCTGGCTCGAAATGCGCCGGATAACGCGTATCTGCCAGATAAAACCGATTAGCCGCAGACAGAATGCATTGCTCCAGCGAGCTATCCTGCACCATGCGGGCATAATCCAGCCCCAGAGTCAGCGCAAAGGCGGTGTTGTAGTGCGTACCCACGCGGATTGGATAGGTTAGCTTGCTGAGATAATCCATCAGCCTGTCGCGTATATATTGGGTTAATGGCTGCAGGGTCAGGTACCAGCGTGCGGCGTGGGGCAGCGAAGAGTGTTGAAGTTCCTGGGCCAGCGCCAGCAGCCAGCCATAGCCATAAGGACGCTCGAACGACGCGCGCATCGGCGCGGTAAAATAGGCCAGCTCTTTCGCCACCTTCTCGTCAGTAAGGTGTTCTTCGAACAGGGCGATAATCTCTTCACGACACGACAGCTCGGGGAAAAGACGCAGGCTGCGCAACAGTAACCAGTAACCGTGTACCGCAGAGTGCCAGTCAAAGCAGCCGTAGAAAATTGGATGTAATTCGCGAGGAGGCAAAACATCACCATCATCATTAAGCAGATGCATAATGTGATTCGGATATTCCTGGCGCAGATAGGTCAAAGGCATCCGGGCAAAAGCGTCAGCCTGTTGTTGCGTTAATTCCATAACAGCTCCTTAGCGAAACACGAGGAAATACATTAAGAACACGTTCACCACCAGCACGGCTAACGCGGTTGGGATCTGGATCTTTATGACCTGATATTTATCTTTTAGCTCCAGCAGTGCCGCCGGAACGATATTGAAGTTCGCGGCCATTGGCGTCATCAGGGTACCGCAGTAGCCAGCATACATACCGATTGCCAGCAGCGGTGCCGGGTCGCCGTGATGGACGTTGATCAGGAAGGGCAACGCAATACCCGCGCTAAGTACCGGGAAAGCCGCAAAGGCGTTGCCCATGATGATGGTAAACAGCGCCATCCCCACGCAGTAGATCACCACCAGCATGAAGCGGTTATCGGGATTAACAAACAGGCTTACCACCTTTTGTACTGACTGGCCGGTATTGGCAACGACAAAAACGCCGCCCAGCATAGCCAGCATCTGCGGCAGGATCACCGCCCAGCCAATCGTATCCACAAGGCGACGGGATTGACGCACGGCATGAAGTGGCGTGCCCTTCGTCAGCCACCAGCCGGTCAGGATAGCGGCGACACAGGCGACACAGAGCGCGGCCAGCGTAAGCTGCTTCTGGTCAAGAATATAAACGCTGTCAATCGAAACACCTTTCAGGAATAACGTGGCGATGACAGTCACCACGGGGATCATCAGCGCCGGCAGGAACAGCCAGTTTTTCAGTCGTTCTGACGAAGCGACGCGTGCCTCCTCGTCAGACATTTTATAGTGACCTTTCCCAACCAGCCCGAAGCCCGCCAGGAGGGCAATAGCGATAACGGCGCCCCCAATAATGCGGTACGCCAGTGATTCCCCCAGCTCCTGCACCATAAGGTCGCCCATCAGGAAGATCCCGCCGAAAAGAAACCAGAATAGCGCTGTGGTAAAACGTTTAGGGTTAGCGCGATCGCGCAGGGTCATAATCACCAGCAACATAACAACGAAGCCGATCAAGTAATAAACCCGGTTGATAGTGATTAAGGTCATCATTTTTTGGCCTCCGGCATTCCCTGCTCTGCTTTCCACGCCATCACGTCGCGGCGAATGCTGGCATCCAGACGCAGCAAGCGCGTCATATGAATAATCAATGCCGCAATGGCGGTCGGAATAGCCCACAGGCCAATGTGCAGCGGTTCGATCCCCTCGATGCCGTTCTCTTTCAGGAAAGCATCGATCAGAAGAACCGCTCCGAAAGCTATAAAGATATCTTCCCCGAAGAAGACAGCGATATTGTCGCATGCGGCAGCATGGGCTTTGATCTTGTCACGAACTTGCTGCGGCAGTTCACCATATTCATTCATTGCCGCTCCTTCAGCCATCGGTGCCAGCAGCGGACGCACCGTCTGGGCGTGGCCCCCAAGGGACATCAGCCCCAGTGCGGCGGTTCCCTCACGGGCCACGAAATAGAGCATCAGAATACGCGCAGAGGTAGCACTGGCGAACTTCGCCACCCAGGACTGGGCGCGCTCTTTGAGGCCGTAGTATTCCAGCAGGCCAATAACCGGCAAAATCAGAATGAAAGTGGCCAGTGAGCGACTGTTAAAGAACTTCTCGCCAAAGGTTTCCAGCAATATGCCGAAATCCATGCCCACCAGCAGACCCGTCGCAAGCCCCGCCACCACGACCACCAGTAGCGGGTTGAAGCGCAGAGCAAAACCAAAAACCACTACCGGTATCCCGATAAGCGGCAACAGTGTAGAACTGTCCATAACCATTTCCCCTATCCAAAGTGAGCGTTGCGCACCGACGGCTATTTTTTTAATACTTCGCATCAGGGCGAAGCGGTGCAATGCGGCGAGCGATGTTGTGTTTTGCGTCAGGCCCCGCAGAACCTGCATTCAAAAGCTATATCTGAAGCGAAAAAACATGTAAACAATTTATCAATAAAATGTTCTTATTTTGTCGATAACTTTATATTTATGTGCATATGTCACACTCCCGCAAGGAACGTTATGACTTCAAAAAAACAGGCAATTTCCCAGACAGACGGTATAACCGATGGCAAAATTGTTTCTTCACGCCATCTGGTCTCTGAGAGCTGCGCGGAACTGTCAGAGCTGGAGTACGCGCTGATAATGACCAGTAACGCATTCAATAAATGGATGGTGCGCTGTATGACAGCCGCAGGGGAGCCGGATATGGGCGCGTTTGATATATCGCTGCTGCATCACGTGAATCACCGCGACCGTAAAAAAAAGCTGGCCGATATCTGCTTCGTGCTGAACGTGGAAGACACTCACCTGGTGACTTATGCGATGAAAAAACTGGTAAAGGCAGGCTATGTGACGAGTGAAAAAGCCGGAAAAGAGCTCTTTTTTTCCACGACGGAGGAAGGCAAAGCTCTGTGTATGAAATATCGCAGTGTGCGTGAAACTTGCCTGATTAAAATCCACGCCGAGAGCGGTATTCCGGGGACGTCCATTGGTGAAACAGCGCAACTACTGCGCACCATCTCATCACTGTATGACACCGCTGCACGCGCTGCTGCATCGCTATAACATCAAGTCAGCGTCAGTGAATTAACTTCTGAAACGAGATGCACTACATACTTGAGGCTGGCATGAAATTGACTCAACCCAGTTCATAGTGTTCATTGCCAACGTTAAAACAGCGGGCGAACGCCAGCTTCGGGCGCGAAGCGAGCACTACTATTGGCATTCAGGTCCGCTATGAGCGAGAAGCGGAAGTAGTCACTTTTATGGTCTGCTCCCACAAAAGTGACTACAGAAACAGTCGCAATTTAATCCTATGGCAAATGGCGTTCATGCCGGAGATACGAATGATCTGTCACAGAAAGCTTCAGGCTCGCAAAATAAGATAGTTATGGAGAATCCGTATAGGTTTCAGCCATTTAATAGCGAAGTGTTGCGTGTGTTAGCGGATGATGGCAGCCCAATAGCTAAAGATAAGCTTAGAGAGTACACATTTAAAAGGAAGTGAAAAATGGAGAGATACTTATTAGATATAACCGATAGTTATGAGCGATTTATCTGTATGAGTAGTGATGTCGGATTACGGCATTATATTACCTTTCCCGAAATATCTTCATGGGGGGATGATAAATTTGTTGTAACTCTTGAGAATATCGAAATAAATATGTATGAAGATATTTGGTTTTCTCCAATTGTAGATCAGAATCCAAATAGCATAATAGCTTCGTTATTAAAAGAAGTCGATATTAGTCAACCGGAGTGCATATTCACTGTAGTACTAAAACGTGCAAGGGTGGTTATGGATAAAAAAAGTGTCTTTATGTTATTGCAAAATGGAGGAGAAAAACATTTTCACTCTGATGATCGTGGTTTTGATGTCGGTGATAAATACATTTTACTTGCTGGAAGAAGTGCAGATTACCATGATACCATGGTATGGTTAAGGATTATTGCCACAGGGAAATTATTTCTGGAGTTCTATGAGTTTGATATAATAGCTCAGTCCACCGAACTTAACAACAACATCTCCATTGAGTCTGCGAAAGCATTGAATAAAGCACAAGAGTTATTTATCGAACTCAAAAAAAGAGATTTTAATGTTTTGCGTTTAAATGGAGTGCAAAGTCCTTTTCATGATCATTCCTACCTTTCTCGCTTTTTTAATTATAGCGAAAATAATAATGTAGCGATTAAATCTTATTATGTAGATGGGTAAGTAAAAAGAGAACTATATAATTAAGAAAGAGTATTTAAACGTCTGCAAAACTGTTTTCCTGAATCCAAGTGCAAAGCACCGGAACCGATGCAGCAACCGATGAATGGGGTTGAATAATTTCTCTCGACGCCTGGGTATAAAAGATACCAATCATTTGAATGAGGATCAGAAGCAAACCATTTTAGCACTGGCGACGCTGGCATCGGGGCTTGCGGGTGCCTTGACAGGAGACAGCGGTGCAAATGCTGTTACAGCGGCACAGGCCGGGAAAACCACGGTTAAGAATAACTATTTAAGCCAGGATGAAGCACAGGCTTTCGATAAGGAAATGACAGCCTGTCATCAATCCGGAGGGGGATTTGGCAGCATCCAGAATAAATATACCGCAATTAGCGTTGATAACCGACTTGACCTACTCCCCATAAGCTAACATATCTCAATGTTATCAATGTCCGCCTCTGGCACAAAGCGGACTTTCCGGCTCGGGTACGGGCTGGCTCAATCGAATGTTTTGGCTTCCTGACGGCCGAGCATAATCTTCTCAATCTCGTTCATATGTGCACTTCCCCATGTGCATAGCGGGGCAAGGCTATCGGCAAGGCTGACGCCGAATTCGGTAAGCGAGTATTCGACTTTGGGCGGAATAGTCTGGTAGTCGATGCGCTGAACCACGCCATCGGCCTGCAACTCCTTCAACTGCTGAATAAGCATTTTGTCACTGACGCCAGCAACCGCGCGTTTCAGCTCGCCATAGCGCCGGGTGTCATGCGCCAGATGGTACAGAATCAAAGGCTTCCACTTACCGCCGATTACAGCCAGTGCTGCATCCAGACCACATGTAAATGAGGGTGTCATCGGGTTTCCTTAGGTACTTACCAAAAGGTGCATACTATACCAAAAGTAATTTCCCGTCTAAAGTGCAGCTGTCGGCAAATCACTTAAGGAAACGCTTATGTCCAGACTCACAGGCAAGACAGCATTGATTACAGGTGGAAGCACGGGAATCGGCCTGGCAAGCGCCATACGCTTCGCAGCAGAAGGCGCCCGCGTCTATATTGCAGGACGTCGCCAGGCCGAGATCGACAAGGCAATAGCCAAAATCGGTCATGGCGCGACGGGTATCCGATGTGATGTCTCCAGGCTGGAGGATCTCGACCATCTCTACGCGCAGATCAAGGCCGAAGCAGGCCAACTCGATATCCTGTTCGCTAACGCTGGCTTAGGAACGTTCGCCCCGCTTGGCGAGATCAGTGAAGCGGACTTCGACCACATGTTCGGCGTCAATGTGAAGGGCACGCTATTTACAGTTCAGAAGGCGCTTCCGCTCATGCGCTCTGGCGGTTCGATCATCCTGACCGGGTCAACCACAGGCTCAATGGGAACGCCCGCTTTCAGCATCTACAGCGCAACGAAGGCGGCAATCAGAAACTTCGCCAGAAGCTGGGCCCTCGATATGAAGGGAACCGGTATTCGCATCAATGTGCTCTCACCTGGCGGTACGGAAACCCCAGGGTTGCACGATCTGTTCGGGAC
This sequence comes from Kosakonia sp. HypNH10, assembly GCF_029850615.1. Classification (NCBI taxonomy): domain Bacteria; kingdom Pseudomonadati; phylum Pseudomonadota; class Gammaproteobacteria; order Enterobacterales; family Enterobacteriaceae; genus Kosakonia; species Kosakonia sp. HypNH10. Next base: position 636,960 of record NZ_JAOTIU010000002.1, on the reverse strand, counting down.
AAGCGGAGAGTCGGAAGCATTGCTTGCTGGCCTGGCCGCACAAACTCCCCTTGGCCGTATCGGCCGCCCGGAAGAGACGGCCGCCGTGGCCTTGTTCCTGGCAAGCGATGAGAGCAGCTTTATGACGGGCAGCGAAGTTTTTGTGGATGGTGGCATGGCTCAGGTATGAGTAATCCTGGCGCTCCGGTAAGCGCCGGGGTGCCTGGAGGGCTGAATCGCAAGTGCTGGTTTACGACAGAAAGGTAAAGTGAGCGCGACTTTGAACCGCAAAAAGAGAGCTTTCAGGCTCGCTTTTTCTTAAAGGATTTTCTCATTGGGATCTGGATCGTTGAAAGCTGTGCGGGTAAATGCTTGAATAATGGCGGAGAGAGGGGGATTTGAACCCCCGGTAGAGTTGCCCCTACTCCGGTTTTCGAGACCGGTCCGTTCAGCCGCTCCGGCATCTCTCCGTTCAGATGGTTGCCATCATGCCAGGAAATTTGGCATTTTAACAGACCCAGTCCCGTTGATTTGGTTCAAGTGGCGAGTTTGCGAGCAAAACGATGATTAAGTGGCCCTGGAAAATCCGGGAATCTGCCGATGAAGCAGATCTTCCCTGGCAAGATGCGTTAAAAGTCCCCGTGTTAGCGAATTTATCGCCAGACGAGCAAAGCAAACTGATCCAGCTGGCCAGCCGTTTTTTGCAGCAAAAGCGCCTGGTGGCGCTGCAGGGATTCGATCTGGACGCGCTGAAAAGCGCGCGCATCAGCCTGCTATTTTGCCTGCCGGTGCTGGAACTGGGCCTCGAATGGCTCGATGGCTTTCACGAAGTGCTGATCTACCCTGCCCCTTTTATCGTCGATGATGAGTGGGAGGATGATTTTGGCCTCGTGCATAACCAGCGCATGGTTCACTCCGGGCAGAGCTGGCAGCAGGGTCCCATCGTGCTTAACTGGCTCGATATTCAGGACTCCTTTGACGCCTCCGGTTACAACCTGATTATTCATGAAGTGGCGCACAAGCTTGATATGCGCAACGGCGATCGCGCGAGCGGCATTCCACTCATTCCGCTGCGTGATGTAGCGGGCTGGGAGCACGATCTGCGCGCTGCCATGGAGAACATTCAGGATGAGATCGATCTGGTCGGCGAAAGCGCAGCCAGCATTGATGCCTATGCCGCCACCGATCCCGCCGAGTGTTTCGCGGTGCTGTCGGAGTATTTCTTCAGCGCGCCAGAGCTGTTTGCTCCGCGTTTCCCTGCCCTGTGGCAGCGCTTCTGCCACTTCTATCAGCAGGATCCTTTGAGCCGCCTGCGTGGTCAGCCAGGCAGCTACGGCGATGAGGCAAATCCGGTACATTAAACTGCCGTCTGGATGTTAATTAGCCAATTGAATCAGCATGTTAAATTTAGTGTTGACACTAAAGTACGCGGTCAGTAGTATTCGCCCCGTTCACACGATTCCTCTGTAGTTCAGTCGGTAGAACGGCGGACTGTTAATCCGTATGTCACTGGTTCGAGTCCAGTCAGAGGAGCCAAATTTAAGAAGCCCGCTTTTTAGCGGGCTTTTTGCTTTTTATTCTTTACCCTCTCCCAAACAAACACGTCTTATTAAACCGCTGTGCCTCTACCGTTATAAATTTGTAACAAAAGTTTTTTAGACTGCTCTCCATTGCGACGCAAGCCTATGGAAATCACAGGAAAACGATATGAGCAGACCCCTTAAATCGGTGTTCAAGCAAGAGCACAGCGATGAGATCAGTAACCCAAGCCAAAACGCCGCGTTTTCAGAGGTGGTCAGCGCGTTTATGTCACGCCGCCGCTTTCTGCAAATGGGGATGGTCGCCGGCGCTGCCGTCTCATTCCCCTCTTTACTGATGCCCGAAAATGCCTTCGCGGCGATGAGCAAACCGTCCGCCTTAGCGAAAGCGATGTCGCTCGGCTTCACCAGCATTCCCGTCTCGACCGCCGATAACGTCACGGTGCCGGAAGGCTACATCGCCCGCCCCTTCTATCGCTGGGGCGATGCCGTGGGCTTAAAGGGCAATCTGCCGGAATTTAAATTCGACGCCAGCAACACCACCGATGAGCAAGCGGCGCAGGCCGGTATGCACCATGACGGTATGGCGTGGTTTAGCCTGCCGCAGGGCGAAGAGAACCCGGCGCACGGTCTGCTGGCGCTCAATCATGAGTACATTGATAACGGCATGCTGTTTAAAGATGGGACCGCCAACTGGGATCTCGATAAGGCGCGTAAAGGGCAAAACGCCATGGGCGTGTCGGTTATCGAGGTGAAAAAAGCGGACGCCGGCTGGCAGGTGGTTCGCCCCTCCAGCTTTGCCCGCCGTATTACCGTCAATACGCCGATGCAGCTGAGCGGCCCGGCGCGCCACCAGCCGCTGATGAAAACCGCTGCCGATCCGCAGGGTGAACAGGTACTGGGCACCATGCAAAACTGCGCCAATGGTCGTACGCCCTGGGGCACCTACCTCACCTGCGAAGAGAACTGGTCAGATATTTTTGTTAAAAAAGCGCCGCTCAACGCGCTGGAGAAGCGCTACGGCATCAGCGACAGCGATGAGTCCTATCGCTGGAACGAAGTGGATGAGCGCTTCAGCGTCGACAAAACCCCCAACGAGCCAAACCGCTTCGGCTGGGTGGTGGAGATTGACCCTTACGATCCGACCTCGACGCCGCGCAAACATACCGCTTTGGGCCGCTTCAAGCATGAAGGCGCTGCGGTAACGCTGGCGGCGGATAACCGCGTAGTGGTCTATATGGGCGACGATCAGAAGTTTGAATATATCTATAAATTCATCTCTGATAACAAATATGACCCGAGCGATCGCAAGGCGAATATGAAGCTTCTGGAGTCGGGCACGCTCTACGTGGCGAAATTCAATGAAGATGGTTCCGGCGACTGGCTGCCGCTGATCTTCGGCGAAAACGGCCTTGATCAAAGCAACGGCTTCGACAACCAGGGCGACCTACTGATTAAAACCCGCCTTGCTGCCGATAAGGTCGGCGCAACCAAAATGGATCGCCCGGAGTGGATCGCCGTCGATACCCACGCGAAAGGCAGCGTCTACTGCACGCTCACCAATAACTCCGATCGCGGCAAAGAGGGCAAAGCGCCGGTGGATGCGGCCAACCCGCGCGCCAATAACCAGTTCGGCCACATCATGCACTGGAGCGAAGAGAGCGCCGATCCGGCGTCAGCCAAATTTAAGTGGGATATCCTGGTGCTCGCCGGGCGCACGGACAGTGATGACCCGAAAGTAAAAGGCTCAATGAAAGGCGCGGAGTTCGGCAGCCCGGACGGGCTCTCCTTCGATCATCGCGGCGTGCTCTGGATCCAGACTGATGTCTCCTCCAGCACCATCAATAAAAAAGCCTATGAAGGGATGGGCAATAACCAGATGGTGGCAACCATTCCGGGGAGCAATGATTATCGCCGCTTCCTGACCGGGCCGCGCGGGTGTGAAATTACCGGTATCGCCTTTACGCCGGACAACCGCACGCTGTTTATCAATATCCAGCACCCCGGTGAAGGCGGTGATGACATCACCGATCCCAATAATCCGCACGCCATCTCCAACTGGCCGGATTTTAAAGCCGATGGCCGACCGCGCTCCTCCACGGTGGTGATCACCAAATCCGACGGTGGCATTATCGGCACCTGATACCGTTAAAGAAAAAGCCCGCATAATGCGGGCTTTTTGCGTTTCTGAGCAGGAAAAACTGCGGATTATGCCGCGTTATTCGTTGCCCCACTCATTGAGGAAGTTGGCGATCTCATCAATGCGGCTCTCTTTGAGGCCAGCTTCGCGGGCCATCTCTTGCTGCGCCTCTTCGCTGATCTCTTCATTATTGGACAAGCGGGTCAGCAGCAACTGGAAGTAGTGCGCCACCGCGTCACGCTCGGACTCGCTCACCGGCGTCGCGGACTCCGTCGAATACTCATCGGCGATGTCATAAAACTTCAGCGGAATATCGTGGTTCATAAGGGATCCTTAAAAGCAGCAGATAACGTCAAACTTTAAGCAGTTTCACCGTCGCGTCGATATCGATCTCATCTTCCGTAAAGATAAGCGTTGAGCCCTGGAAGGTGGTGATCGCCAGCTTTTTCAGCGTGCGCATCTCCCCTGGCTTGATATCAGATTTTGGCCGGATGCTGCTCATCAGCACGCCGACTGAGAGCACCGGGCTCTCTTTATCGATACGGGTATCAGCAGGCACTTCTTCGTTGAAGACAACATAAGATTTGATCGAGGTGAGCTTCAGGCGCTCGCCAGCGATAAAAATATATTTGCTGTCCGGCACCACTTTTACCGCATAGGCCGAGAGGCCTTTATTGTTGGTGGTGGGTTCAAACGTCACCGCCGCATCTTTTTTAATCAGCTCTGGGTTGGCGACCTTGATCACATGGAAATAGCGGTTTTCACCGTTCTCATCTTTGATAAATCCAAAACCTTTCTCTTTAAACCAGGTTGTGATTTTTCCGTTCATCGCCTTACCGCCTGTTGACTCGTTGTTCTGTGCTAATTTTGCCGCGCGCAGTGTAAAGCACATTGCCCGCGCAGACCACGCTTTTGGCCCGATATTCTTCTGCGCGCCTTACCACATCAGATCGTCAGGCACTTTGAAGTCGGCATACGGATCGTCTTCATCCTGCGCTTCCTGGCTCAGTGCGCTGTTGAGCACAATGCTGTCAGCATCGCGCTGGGCGATTTTATCAGCAACACTTGCGGGAATAATCGCGTACTCCGGCTCGCTGCGGTTTTCCGTCATCAGACGGGCAATCGCCAGACGGCCGCTAATCAGCTGAGCCTGCGTTACCTTATCGACGACGATTTTTTTGATCAGGTTGTTATCGGTAAAGTTGAAGTTGATATCGCCCCGGCTGATGGTGATGCGGTTCATCTCAATCAGCTGCTTCACCTGCGCTTTATACTCTTTGGCGAGCGTCGCCTGCTTCTGCTGCTCGTTAAGCTGCTTATCGCGCTCAAGCTGCGCCTTTTTGTTCTCTTCTACCGCTTCTCTCGCCTCGCGCGCCTGCACGCGGGACTTCTTCGCCGTGCGCTGCACTTTGGCCATCTTTTTGCTGTTGACCAGCCCTGCCTGCAGCAGCTGCTCTTGTAAGGTTAGTTTTGCCATTTTCGCTTCTGAATCCGTTAACAAATTTCCCGGATTATAGCGGGAATTGTTAAGGATATACCAGGCGCAGGATCAGACCGCTTTACGCTGTCAGGTACGACATCTGTGTAAAAGGGTTTTCTCGCGCGGGCTGTCGCTGTAGTCTCAAGGGCGGCCTTAATTTTGCCGCATACGATGTGAGTAATCCTTTCCCTGGTTTTAATAATAAAAAATTGCAAGATGTAAGGAACAGACAGGACAGCTATGGACTCCACACTCATTCCCCCCCGGCCCGATGAGCAGACCCCATCCTCCCACCGCGCCCGCCGCGCTGCATGGGGCAGCTTTGCGGGTGCCGTGGTCGACTGGTTCGATTTTCTCCTCTATGGCATTACCGCCGCGCTGGTATTTAACAGCGAATTTTTCCCGCAGATCGACCCGGCAATGGGCACGCTTGCCGCTTTTGCTACCTTTGGCGTCGGCTTTCTGTTTCGCCCGCTCGGCGGCATCGTCTTTGGTCATTTCGGCGATCGCTTAGGGCGTAAACGGATGTTGATGATGACCGTCTGGATGATGGGCATCGCCACCGCCTGCATCGGTATTCTTCCCTCTTTCGCCACCATTGGCTGGTGGGCGCCGGTATTGCTGGTAACTCTGCGCGCCATTCAGGGCTTCGCCGTCGGCGGCGAATGGGGCGGGGCGGCGCTGCTGGCGGTCGAAAGCGCCCCGGCCGGTAAGAAAGCCTTTTACAGTAGCGGCATTCAGGTGGGCTACGGCGTCGGCCTGCTGCTCTCCACCGGGCTGGTGTCGCTGATCAGCACGCTGACTACCGATGAGCAGTTCCTGAGCTGGGGCTGGCGTCTGCCGTTCCTGTTCAGCATTGTGCTGGTGCTTGGCGCGCTGTGGGTGCGCAACGGCATGGAAGAGTCGGTCGAGTTCGAACGCGCGCAGGCACAAAAGCCCGCTGAAGCGAAAACCCGCCCGCCGGTGTTTGAAGCGCTGGTTCGGCATCCGGGCGCGTTTCTCAAGATTATCGCCCTGCGGCTGTGCGAACTGCTGACCATGTATATCGTCACCGCCTTTGCGCTTAACTACTCAACGCAAAACCTGGGCATGCCGCGCGAACTGTTCCTCAATATCGGGCTGCTGGTGGGCGGCGTCAGCTGCTTTACTATCCCGCTCTTCGCCTGGATGGCAGATCGCTTCGGGCGTCGGCGTATCTATATTACCGGTGCGCTGCTCGGAGCCATCAGCGCCTTCCCCTTCTTTATGGCGCTGGAAGCACGCTCTATTCTTGGCGTAGTTATCTTCTCCATTTTGCTGGCGAATATCGCCCACGATATGGTGGTCTGCGTTCAGCAACCGATGTTTACTGAGATGTTTGGCGCAGGTTACCGCTACAGCGGCGCGGGCGTCGGGTATCAGGTTGCAAGCGTGGTCGGCGGTGGCTTTACGCCGTTTATCGCCGCCGCACTGTTAACCTTCTCCGGCGGCGAGTGGCACAGCGTGGCGATCTACCTGATGGTGGGTTGCTTGCTCTCGGCGGTGACGGCGATATTTATCAGGCCGCAGCCGCATTAAGCCGATAAAAAAGCCTGCGTCTGCGCAGGCTTTTTTTGGCATTAAATCTGGTAATCAATCGCCGCTTCATCCGGCTCCATCACCTGGCGTTTGATCTCATCCACCGACAACCCGGCATTACAGAGTTCAATAAAGCGCCAGACATAGTTGCGCTGCAACTGCCCGCGCTTTAATCCCAGCCAGACGGTATTGGCATCGAAAAGGTGCCGGGTATCGAGGCGCACCAGTTTCCCCGCTTCATGCTCGCCGCTGGACTGCTCCGCCACCAGCCCGACGCCGAGACCCAGCTCGACATAGGTCATGATCACATCAGAGTCCTGCGCGCTCAGCACCACGTCGGGAATTAACCCTTTGCGTGCAAACGCTTCATCAATACGCGAGCGCCCGGTGATGCCCTGACGATAGGTGATAAGCGGCCAGCGGCAGATCTCCTCCAGCGTCAGCGGTGAAGCCTGCGCCAGCGGATGATCCTGCGGCACCAGCAGGCTGTGATGCCAGCGGAACCACGGGAAAGCGACCAGCGCGCTGTCATTGCTTAAACGCTCGCTGGCGATACCGATATCTGCGCCGCCGTTATGCAGCAGGGTTTCAATCTCCTGCGGCGTCCCCTGAATAAGCTCAAGGCGAACTTCAGGAAAGAGCGCGCGGAAGGATTTGATCACCGAAGGCAGGCTATAGCGCGCCTGCGTATGGGTGGTCGCGATGGTCAGAACGCCGGAGGTGTCATTGGTGAAGAGGTCGGCGAGCCTGCGGACGTTGCTCGCCTCGTTGAGAATACGCTCGGCAATCACCAGCAGCGCTTTGCCCGGCTCGGTCATGCCCAGCAATCGCTTACCGCGGCGAATGAAAATCTCAATCCCCAGCTCCTCTTCAAGCTCGCGGATATGTCGACTCACGCCGGACTGCGACGTATAGAGCATGTTGGCGACTTCCGTCAGGTTATAATCCCGCCGCGCCGCCTCACGGATAATTTTAAGTTGCTGGAAGTTCACCCTTCGCTCCTGGCCCATCAATCATGACGTTATTGTTAAAGTCTGCGGCCAGGCAGAACAAATAATAAAAACCAGCAACTTATACTTTTAAGGAATAAAGACTAGCTTGCCAGTTGCAGCTCGCGATTCTCCATCGTCGGGCGGCTGACCAGCGACAGCAGAATGTCTTTCACCGCCTGCGCCTGTGGCGACATGCTGCCGCGTGCTGAGACATTGAGCGACAACGGCAGGCTCATGGATGGCGTGGTGATGCGCGCCATCCAGCCGTTTGTGGCGCTACAGAGCGAGCGCGCGGCGGATTCCGGCAGCACCGTCACGCCCATTCCGCTGGCAATTGCCGCCGTCAGGGTGGCAATCGATTCAATCTCGCCGATGATTTTCGCCGTCAGGCGGCGCAGGGAGAAGGCTTCATCCACCCGTAAACGCACGGCGCTGTAGTCGCGCGGCAGGAAGAGGTTGAGTTCGGCAACCGCTGCCAGATCGACGCTCTGCCCCGGGCAATCCCGCGTGCCGACGAGGTAGAGATCCTCTTTCAGCAGCGGCAGGCTATTAATTCCGGCCCCCGGCGCGCGCTCGTAGAGCACCGCCATATCGAGCTGGCCGTTCAACAATTTGTCGTTCAGCACCGTGCCGCTGTTTTCATGCAGGTAGACGGTCACTTCCGGCAACTCAGCGCGCACCGCTTGCAGCAGCGGCATAGTCACGGAAGATGCGGCAGTGCCGGGCGCGAGGCCAATCGATACCTGGCCGCGCAGCGTCTGGCCAACGTTGTGCACCGCCAGCTGCGCTTGTTCACACTGGCGCAGAATGGTGCGCGCATGGGTATAGAGGATTTTGCCCGCTTCCGTCGGCGTAACCCCGCGCTTGGTGCGGATCAGCAACTGTTGATCCATCTCGCCTTCCAGCGTTGCGACCTGCTGGCTCAGCGCAGGCTGCGCAATATGTAACACTTCAGCGGCCTGCGTCAGGCTGCCAATATCGACGATTTTTACGAAGTACTTCAGGCGTCTTAAGTTCATTTTGCCTCCTGTAAGGATTACCCATGCCAACGCTAAGAGTGATGATGTTGGGAGAGTTGCAATATGCTTGCCACATTTCCTGGGATGAATAAAAGAAGGGTTAAGCGGCTGGATAATAAGCCTTTCTAATCGCTACGGGATAAATAGAGGATGAAACAGCAGTTTGCTTATGCCCCATAAGGGGTAATTTGCACCACCGCGGTGCAAAACGGCGTATAAAGCAGCACAAATGGGCGCGGGATGCGCAGATTGCCCAATTTGTCAGCAAACGGTCATCTCATTGCAATCCACCCTTTGACAAGGCCGATGGTCATCGATAATATGCGCCCCGTTCACACGATTCCTCTGTAGTTCAGTCGGTAGAACGGCGGACTGTTAATCCGTATGTCACTGGTTCGAGTCCAGTCAGAGGAGCCAGATTTAGAAAAGCCCGCTTTTAAGCGGGCTTTTTGCTTTTCTGCATTTCCCTCATTTGCTCAAGTGGCTTCAGGCCTGGCAGGCTCTTCATTTGCAGCATCATCCGGATGAGTTCAGTTGTTTGGACACAAAATCCTCTCGGTCAAACAATGAAATTCATTCGCTGCGGTAATTAATATTATATATCCACAAAATCCACCCCCATTGGCAGGGTTATAATATTTACCTCTGTGTTATCCTCTGCCCATTAAATTCAGGGAGATAATCAGGTTAAGGCTCGTATAGCATGATGCAAAAGTCGTCTAAAGATATCCTTTCAGCGTGGCATGATTATGTGAAATTCAGTGGCGCAGAAAAAAGTAAAATACCGGCCAGTAAGGTGCATGAGCACCAACAACTGATGCTCGGTATAAATAACTGTAAAGAAAACCAGAGCGGAGTAGTACTCCATGTTACGCCTGAAATGCGCGATAACTGGCGCAGGCGTTTCGTCAAATATGGCGAAAAGGGTGAAATTGTCCATATTGAGCCTGTTAACCTGCTATTTCCGGTACTGCGCTGTATCGAAAATGAGCGAGGAAAGGCCAATGTAAAATATCTCCCGCTGTTCTCTTTTCCCCTCCCGAAATCATTTTTCGAACCGAACGAAAACACTCTGCTAGTTCCCGTCAAAGATGGACAACTTGTTAGCGCATTCCCCTTCGCTTTTCGCGAAATGTTTGGTATTCAGCTGAATGAACTCGGTGAAAACCGCCATATGATGAGTATCGTCAGCGCCCTCACTGGATGTAAATATGAGACGTTCCTTGATGCATTCAAGGCGCTTCAGGAATGGGTCGATCAGCAATCAAATAGTAAATATCAGGGACTTGAAACCGCGTTTAACGCCCTGGTGGCCCCACTGCATAATGAGGATTACAACCTCAAGCGTGATGCGGAAGATTTCACCTGGCTTTGTGATAAGGCGGTGGGTGACTTCCCTTTGCTGGAGCAGTATCTCAGCCATGTTCATAGTGACGAGAATGCCCCAGATATTTACGAGGTGGTGACTGGCGGTTTGTTTGAAACGCAATATCCTCTGGGCCATGGACAGATGGCGGCAATACAGGCCATTAATCAGGATGAGCGCCTGATTGCCGTACAAGGTGCGCCGGGTACGGGTAAAACTACGCTGTTCAAGTCACTCATCGCACAACAACTGGTTGCCAGAGCACTGGCGATTGCTGATGGAAAGGACCAGAATTTCGGCATGCTGGTCACGTCTACCGCAATAAAAGCGGTGGAGAATATCATTGACGATCTGCGCAGTGATCCTGCCACCCAGGATCTAGACTGGTTATGGTTTCATAGTGGCTCGAACGAACAGGTTCAGCATGAGCTTAACCGACTTGAGAAACTGATCGGTCGTTGGCGACAGGAAAGTTATGACCAACAGAAGCAGGACGATTTTTTAGCCGTTTTACTCAAGCATCGCGACGAGATGAACTCTTGTTACCGGGCGTATCTGAATGAAAAGGCAGGCGCGATACAATCCGTGATGGATTGTGGTCTGGACACCCACCAGGCAAAAGAGCTACCGGCTCGTTTCATGGAAAAAATCCCCGCGCTCGCCGCTAATGCACAGGCGCTCGGCATTAATGTTTCGCTTCATCACCCCGATGACCTGAACACTTTAGCCTGTCAGTCAGAACAGCGCCTGCGAGAATTTAGCGAGCTAAAAGCGCAGCGTCTACAGGCCAGCAGAATTTACCAGACGTTGCAGGCGACGTGGCCGCAGCAGCATAGTCTGGAGCAGATACTTAGCTGGATGGATTCGCCGTTACGCCCGGCCCTGGAGCTGCATTACCGCGACTATCCGCGTGAAGGAATCAAGCGTTATCTGGCCCGTTTTTTCGAGAAAAAATATCCAGCAAGGTTGCAGCAAATGAGACTTGCTGCACCGGACGACTTTCACAATTTCGCTCTTTCCTCCCTTTCCCATCGCCAGCTGGCTGCACTGGCTGATGCGGGAGAAAAGCTTTCACAGCAGCAAGAGAACTTAGCGCTACTGGGGCTGCTCCTGCATGCGGAACCCGAAGCTCAAGAGGAAGTTGATCTGCTGGCCCTGAATACTGAAGTAGCAGAGTTGCAGGCACAATGGTGTCGGGTCATTCTGGCGCAACAGTTAACGGCACAGTATCAACAGCATTATCCGGAAGGTAACTGGTGCGACATTTTGCGTAAACGCTTTATCAGGCAACACCGGGAAATGTTCGAAGCCGCTATCGGCTACCTCTGGCAAGAGCAACTGAAGCGGAAAATTGAGCTGGAAGAGGTTCTGACTCACTGGCGGGCGTTAATGAGTAAGCGCCGCAGTGCGGGCTACTATATCTGGCTGGATAAGCTTGATGATTTCTATCGCGCACTGTCTCTTGTCTATCCGGTAATGGCGACCACTCTGGTTTCCGCGTGGAAAGTTGCTGGTTATCGTAAGCTCGATGAACTTAAGGGGCATAAACCGTGGCATCTGGCACTGTGCGACGAAGCGGGCATGATGTCGCTTGAATCCCTGGTGCCACTGTTGAGTCGCAGCGAAAAAGCGATGATTGTTGGCGATCCTCTGCAAATCGAACCCATCAGAAACCTGTCAGAAAACCTACAAACACGGTTGCGTGAGCGTCATTTCGCCAGCAACAATACGTTGTATGAACGTGTCTCGCCTGCAAGCGTCACCGCCTGGCACCGTGCCGCTGGTACGCTTTCCGGCAAGGTAGACGATACGGGTAATGGCATCATCCTCGATGAGCATCGCCGGTGCCAGCAACCTATTGCCGACCTTTTCATCCGGCTGGCGGGCTATCATGGCGTCAGCGTCGAAACGGCTCCTCCTTCCAGTCGTATTGCCAGCGCGTTTGAGAAATCAGGTGGACATCATTTGATGTTCTACAGCGTCGAAGGCCAGAAAGGCGGGATGGTTAACACTAATCTGGATGAAGTTGATGCTATTGAGCTGTTGCTGAACAAGCTGGAAGAAGCCGGTTACGATTTGACTGCTGATGTTGGCATCGTCACTCCCTACAGCAATCAGAAGTCATTGCTGATTAAACGTCTTGCGCAACGAATGAATCACTGGCAGAAAAACTGCATTGGTACCGTGCATCAGTTTCAGGGCGTAGGCTTTGAGGTCATCATTTATAGTCCGGTAATTTTTCATCCTCTTGATAATCCGAGTTTTCAAAACGACGCGCCAAACATGCTGAATGTTGTGGTTTCACGAGCAAAGCAGCAATTTATCGTCGTGGGTAACCATCATCGGTTAGGACAGGCAGGTGGATACCTGAAAATTCTTGCAGATAGCGTTGCCGAAAGCTTCCTTCTTGAACAAGGCAGCCAGCATCCGAATTTTGCCAGCCTAAGCCAGACACCCCGCTTACAGCGTTATTATCGCGATTGTGAACATATTGCTGCATTTAGCGCGCTGGCCAGCCAGTGTGAAAAGGAGTTGGTTATCATTGCTCCGTGGATCCGCCGGTCAGGTAAACAGTATCAAAGGCCGGAGCTGGCGCAGCTGGTAGCAACACAGCAGCGGGGCATCAAAGTTAAAGTTTATTACGGCTACTATCATCAGGGCCTGGATCGTGCGGATGATAATGACGAGACTCTGGTTGCCGAGTACCGTGAACAACTAGGAAAAGAGAATATTATCCGGTTGACGGAGGGGACACATGAAAAGGTAATGATGATCGATGGCCGTTACATCGTTCTCGGGAGCTGGAACTGGCTGTCTCATGGTTATCATCATAGTTGCGAGCGCAGTGAACAGTTCACTAATGCGATTCGTCATGAGATTAGTGCACAGCTGGATGATGCGTCACTGGTGAAGGAACTCAGGGATAGGCTGAGGCTGGAATAAGATCAGAATTCCTCGTTTAACATGCTTATTAGCCAGTTACTGGCAGAGGCGATCCTGGTCAGAGGAGCCAAATTTAGAAAAGCCCGCTTTTAAGCGGGCTTTTTGCTTTTCTGCATCAGCCGCCCTGCTCAATCGGCAGGTTCTGTCGGCTTCGGCTCCACGCTTTATAGCGCGCCGGGGACATACCGGTCACCGAGCTGAACGACCGTCTGAAGACCGTCTCATCCTGATATCCGCAGGCAAAGGCCACCTGGCTGACGCTGTTACCGGGCATCTCAAGCAGCGTAATCGCGCTCTCAATCCGCACCCGGGTGATAAACGCTTTTGGGCTCTCTTGTAATAGGTCGCGCATTTTCCGGTGCAGCGTGCGCGGCGTCATATTGAGCGCGGCGGCAAGTTGCTCAACGGTGATGGCTGGGTTCTGGTAGCGCACCAGATGCTCGGCTTTGGTTAATAGCGGATCGACGGAGTTGAGAAAGCCTTTAGGCGCATAGAGCTGTTGGGAGAGCGGCTGGCTGTCGGCAACGGCCATATCTGCCATCAGGCGGGCGATCTCTTTTCCTGCGTGGTTAGCGACAATATGCAGCGTTAAATCCACCCACGACAGCGGCCCACCGGTGGTGATGACATTGCGATCCTCGGCCAGCGCTTTTCCCCACACCGGTTTTGCACGCGGGTAGCGTTCGCGAAACGTATGAAACAGCCACCAGGTGGTGGTGCAGATCCTGTCGGTCAATAACCCCGCCTCGCCAAGCACAAAGCCGCCCGCACAGGCACCCGCCACCATGCTTCCCTTTGCATGGCAGGCTTTAACCCATTGCGCGGCTTGCTTAACTGCCTCTGCATCAATGGGGTGTTTATCCTCATTCAGCTTCATGCCGCTGGCGATAATCAGATCCGGGCGCTCATCAAACGCGCCGTCGCTCTCGATCATTCGCCCCTGCGCATCGGGCACGGCTTTGCCCCCGGCCGTCACGATCTGCGTTTCAAAACGCGCCGTGGCGTGATGATTTTGCCCGATAACCTGGTTTGCCAGCCAGAACATATCCGTTAACCCCGCCAGCGCTGAACGCATACTGCCGGGTAATGCCAGAAGCGCAACGCGCATACGTCACCTCATCACTCTGTCCGATTTTGCATTATAGATGTCAAATAAGACACTACTCGCCAGCCGCTGATTCTTTCACACTCTTCCCAACTTCTCCTCCACTGATTAAGGGCTGGCAATGTGGCGCAACTTCATGCTGTTAACCATGCGGGTTTTTACCCTGCTGCTGATGACCATTTTTTCCGCACAGGCAAAGGAACAGACCATGCCTGATATCGTTCTGGTACACGGCGCTTTTACGGATGGCTCCAGCTGGTCAGCGGTGATGGCACGGCTGCAGGCGATGGGCTACCACGTGACGGCGGTGCAAAACCCTCTTACCTCGCTAAAGGATGATGTCAACGCTACGCACGCAGTTATTGCCCGCCAGCATGGTGATGTTTTGCTGGTCGGCCACTCGTGGGCGGGCGCGGTGATTAGCGAAGCGGGTAACGATCCGCGTGTCAAAGGGCTGGTCTACCTCTCGGCGCTGGTGCCGGACAGCCACGAGTCTGTCGCCAACTTGCTGACGCGTTTACATGCGCCTATGACGGGCTTATCTGCCGACGAACAGGGGCTGATCTGGCTCGACGACCCGGCACTGTTTCATAAGGTGATGGCAAACGACCTCTCCCGCCAGCGGGCGCAGCTGCTTGCCGCCGCGCAGCAGCCAATTGCCGCACGTGCCTTTACCGACACCCTCACCCATGCTGCCTGGCACGATAAACCGTCGTGGTATCTGGTGACCGAAAATGACGCCGCCCTCAACCCAACCGTGCAGAACGCACTGGCAAAAGCGATCGGCGCGACGCGCGTTGCACTCTACTCCAGCCATCTGTCGATGATCTCCCATGCCGATCGCGTGGCTGACTTTATCGATCGGGCTGCCCGCACTCTTCCCTGAACCAGAGGCTATTGGTATGAACATCCTGCATATTGATTCAAGCTTTAATCACGCGCACTCCGTCTCGCGCCTGCTCTCCCGGGAGATTGTCGACCGGTTGATGCAAAGCGGGCGCTATGACGAGGTAGTTTATCGTGATGTTGTTGACGACGAGATAAGCCATCTGACCGCGCCCATCGCCGCTGGCTTCCGGCCGGTGGCAGAGAGCGATCTCTCGGCCGATGTCGCCGTTGAACACCGTCTCACCGAGGCGTTGGTCGCAGAGTTTCTGGCAAGCGATCTGATTGTTATCGGCGCGCCGATGTACAACTTTTCCATTCCGAGCCAGCTGAAAGCGTGGCTGGATCGCCTTGCCCAGCCGGGCAAAACCTTCAGTTACACCGCGCAGGGTCCGGTCGGGCTCGCCGGTGATAAGCGGGTGATTATCGCCTCTTCGCGCGGCGGCTTTTACCACGATACGCCACTGGCGGAGATGGATTTCCAGGAGCGCTACCTCAACGCCTTCTTTGGGTTCCTCGGCATTACCAACGTCGCGTTTGTGCGCGCCGAGGGGATCTCGAAAGGAGATGCAGTGAAAGAGCGTGAAATTCAGCGCGCCATCGCCTCGGTGGCCGATGTCATTAACCTGTAAGGAGTCGCAAATGTTATACGCAGTGACATTACGCTGGATAACCTCGCCTGAGCGGCTGGAGCCGTGGCGCGAGGGGCATAAAACATGGCTGGTGGAAGGCCTGAAGCAAGGCATTGTGATTTTCGCAGGCCCACTCAGCGACCATTCCGGCGGCTTTATCCTTATGCAGGCGCAGGATGAGAAGCAGATTGAGGTTTATCTTCAGCGCGATCCCTTTATTATCAACGCCCTCGTCTCGGTAGAGTGGGTCGCAGTTGAGCCGGGGCTGCGCTCAGTGGATTTCCCCGCGCAGTGGGCAGCCGCAGCGAAGGCGTTATAGCGGTCAGGCTTAGCATAAAGTTTTGCGCCTTTTTGCCGATAACAGAGTGCGGCGTTTATTTCGCCGTGCTGAGCGATGTTGCTCGACAACAAAAGGATGATCGACATGGATCCAATTCAGATCGCATCATTAGCCAGCAGCCTTGATTCTTATCAGCTCGATAACCAGGTGAACACCCTGGTGCTGAAAAAGGCGCTGGATTCGCAACAAGCTATTGCAACGGATCTGATCAAACAGATTCCGCAGTTGCCTTCTAATCCGGCTATCGGTCGTACCATTAATACGACTGCCTGACGGAGTTGCCCGCCTTGTGCGGGCATTTTTCTCTCCCCTTCTCCCTTGCCTCTTCTCCCCGTCCGGCGTAGCCTTAGGCTGATTAAAACCAATCGGTCTAAATTATGGATGGCGATAATACATTGACGCAAAAGCCGCGTCGTGGCCGCCCGCCGCAAAAGGCTCGCGACTTTACCGACACTCGTCAGGCGCTGATCCGCTCGGGTCTGGAGGTGCTGACAGAAACCGGCTATCTCTCCGCCGGGATCGATGCGGTAATCAAAAATATCGCCGTGCCTAAGGGTTCCTTTTACCACTGCTTTAAGAGCAAAGAGGCGTTTGGTATGGCGGTGCTTGAGGCCTACGGTACCTTCTTCGCCCATAAACTCGACACTTTTCTGCTCGATACGTCACGTACGCCTCTTCAACGGCTGGACGCCTTTGTCCATCACGCTGGTGAAGGAATGGCGAAGTATGATTTCCGCCGCGGATGCCTTGTCGGCAACCTGTTGCAGGAGACGCCGCTGCTACCCGATGCCTTTCCGAAGCAGCTTAAAACCATTCTGAGCGACTGGGAGCGCCGCGTGGCAGCATGCCTGCGCGAGGCGCAAGCCTGCGGCGAACTGCCGCAACAGGCGTCGCCCGAGGCGCTGGCCAGCCTCTTCTGGTCCGGCTGGGAGGGCGCGGTAATGCGCGCCAAACTCTTTCGCAGCGCAGAGCCGCTCGACCACTTCTGGGCCTTCTTCCGCCAACATATTCAAATAACACCTGCAGAGCCGGCATTACGCCGAAATCCACCCCTCATGACGAGGAAAACGCAGCTATGAAAGCATTAGTTCTGGAACAACATGAGAAACAGACCCTCGCCGCGGTGCAAGAGATCGCCCTGCCGGATCTTGCCGAGGGCGAGGTAAAAGTCGATATCGACTGGTCCTGCCTCAACTACAAAGATGCGCTGGCGATCACCGGCAAAGGTAAAATCGTGCGTCAGTTCCCGATGGTGCCGGGCATCGATTTCGCCGGTCGCGTCAGTGAAAGCCGCGATGCGCGCTACACGCCAGGCCAGGCGGTGATCCTTACCGGCTGGGGCGTGGGGGAAAACCACTGGGGCGGCCTGGCAACCCAGGCTTGCGTGAAAGGCGACTGGCTGGTGCCGCTGCCGCAGAGCCTGAGCGCGCGCAATGCGATGATCATCGGTACCGCCGGTTTTACCGCCATGCTCTGCGTTAACGCCCTGCAAGAGGCGGGCGTAAAACCGCAGGATGGCACGGTGCTGGTTACCGGTGCCAGCGGTGGCGTCGGCAGCACGGCGGTTGTCCTGCTGAAAACGCTCGGCTACAGCGTGGCGGCGGTGACGGGTCGCGAATCGACCCACGCGTTTCTGCGCCAGCTTGGCGCGGATCAGATCCTGCCAAGAAGTGAGTTTGATGAGACGCGCCCGCTGGAGAAGCAGCTCTGGGCAGGCGCGATCGATACGGTTGGCAGCAAGGTGCTGGCAAAAGTACTGGCGCAGACCAACTATGGCGGCTGCGTGGCTGCCTGCGGTCTGGCGGGCGGTTTCGATCTGCCGACCAGCGTGATGCCGTTTATTCTGCGCAATGTGCGTCTGCAAGGGGTTGACTCGGTGATGGTGCCTGCTGAAAAGCGCAGCGCCGTCTGGGAGAAGCTGGCGAGCACGCTGCCGGAGAGCTATTACCAGCAGGCGGCGACCGAGATCGCGCTCGAACAGGTCCCTGCCACCGCCGCCGAATTCCTCAACAACAATATTCATGGCCGTACGCTGGTCAACATCCACGCGTAACCCGTTTCCGGCGTGCGCTGGCGCGCCGGATCTTTTCTCCCCCCGTTTCTTCCGAATCACTGGCCGGCAACTTTCGTTTCACAAAGTCGTGACATATTATCGGTAGAGCCGTAACGCAGATAAGGAGATAAAAATGACCAACGAGGGTGCAAATCTGACCCCGGAACAGGCGCTGGATCAACTGGAAGCGCTGTATGACCGCTCCGTCAATGCCCTTCGCGAGGCGATTGGTGTCTATATTGAGAAAGGTGAGCTTCCGGACGTTGAAGCGCGTGAAAAAGGGCTGTTCGTCTACCCGCAGTTATCAGTGAGCTGGAACGGCAGTGCCAGCAAACCGTCGAAAACCCGCGCCTATGCGCGCTTTACCCATGCGGGCCGCTACTCCACCACGATTACCAGGCCGTCGCTGTTTCGCGCCTATCTTATCGAGCAGCTCACGCTGCTGTGCCAGGATTATGGCGCGCAGATCGAGGTTGGCCTCTCGGCCCACGAGATCCCTTATCCTTATGTGATAGATGGTTCAGAGCTGACGCTGGATCGCTCAATGAGCGCTGGCCTGACGCGCTTTTTCCCGACCACTGAACTGGCGCAGATTGGCGATGAGACGGCAGATGGCCTGTTCCATCCAACCGAGCTCTACCCGCTGTCGCACTTCGACGCCCGCCGTGTCGACTTCTCACTGGCGCGCCTTCGCCACTACACCGGTACGCAGGTCGAGCACTTCCAGCCGTTTGTGCTGTTTACCAACTACACCCGCTATGTCGATGAGTTTGTGCGCTGGGGTTGTAGCCAGATCCTCGATCCCGACAGCCCCTATATCGCCCTCTCCTGCGCGGGCGGACACTGGATCACCGCAGACACCGAAGCGCCAGAGCAGGCGATTTCCGATCTGGCGTGGAAGAAGCATCAAATGCCCGCCTGGCACTTAGTCACGGCGGACGGTCAGGGCATTACGCTTATCAATATTGGCGTTGGCCCGTCGAATGCGAAAACAATCTGCGATCACCTGGCGGTGTTGCGCCCGGATGTCTGGCTGATGATTGGTCACTGCGGCGGCCTGCGCGAGAGCCAGCAGATTGGTGATTATGTGCTGGCGCACGCCTACCTGCGTGATGATCATGTCCTTGATGCGGTTCTGCCGCCGGATATTCCAATCCCGAGCATCGCTGAAGTGCAGCGCGCGCTCTATGACGCCACCAAAGAGGTGAGCGAGATGCCCGGCGAAGAGGTGAAACAACGCCTGCGCACCGGCACGGTGGTTACCACCGACGATCGCAACTGGGAGCTACGCTACTCAGCTTCGGCGCTGCGCTTTAACCTGAGCCGCGCGGTGGCGATTGATATGGAGAGCGCGACCATTGCCGCGCAGGGTTATCGCTTCCGCGTGCCCTACGGCACTCTGCTCTGCGTCTCGGACAAGCCGCTGCACGGCGAGATCAAGCTCCCTGGCCAGGCGAACCGCTTCTACGAAGGAGCGATTTCCGAACACCTGCAAATCGGTATTCGTGCCATCGACCTGCTGCGCGCCGAAGGCGATCGTCTCCATTCGCGTAAGCTGCGCACCTTTAACGAACCCCCTTTCCGTTAAGCCTGCCTCTCACCGCCGGTTTCGGCTGGCGGTGAACGGCTCGTTTGTGAGAGTACGCAAGCCATTCGCCCGCGCGGAGCGCGACAAAAGGTTATATCGACAGTGAGCCTATAAAGCGGGTTGTGATTGGTGAAGGGCAAAAACTGAGACGGCGAGATGACCGAAATATGAAAAGCAAAAAGCCTGCTCGTAAGCAGGCTTCTTAAATTTGGCTCCTCTGACTGGACTCGAACCAGTGACATACGGATTAACAGTCCGCCGTTCTACCGACTGAACTACAGAGGAATCGTGTGAACGGGGCGAATATTAGCGGTGCCCCTGCGCCATGTCAAAGCCTGATTTCACATTTTGGCGCGTTTGCCGAATTATTCTCCATTCTGTGCGGAAATGGCCCGTTCCGCCGGGGTTTTCTGCGGCTTCGGATACTTCCACAGCCAGCGGCCACTGACCATTCGCCAGTAGAAGAGCGCGCCGCGCACCGCCCAGTCAAGGAACATCCCCAGCCAGACGCCGACCACGCCCATGCCTAACACGATACCAAGCGTATAACCTGCCACGACGCGACACCCCCACATGCCGAGCATTGACACCCACATCGCGAAACGCGCATCACGTGCGCCTTTCAGCCCGGCGGGCAGCACCCATGACGCCGCCCAGATTGGCATAAACGCGGCGTTAAGCCATAAAAGCACCTTAACGACCTCTTTTACATCCTCTTCATGGGTATAAAACGCGGCGAACCAACCGGCAAACGGCGCGGTTCCCCAGGCAATCGCTGTCAGTAACAGCGTCGAGAGCCAGAACACATGGCGCAGCTGCCGTTCAGCCTGGGCAATCTGCCCTTTACCGAGGCGTTTGCCGGTAATAATCGTCGAGGCTGAGCCCAGCGCGTTACCGGGCAGGTTAATCAATGCCGCCACGGAGAAGGCGATAAAGTTCCCGGCAATCACGTTGGTGCCCATTCCTGCGACGAACATCTGCGTCAACAGTTTACCGCCGTTAAACAGTACCGATTCGATACTGGCCGGAATGCCGATACCCATCACTTCCCAGATAATGTTGAAGTTCAGCTTCTCAACATAACTTTTAAGCGGGATGCGCAGCGACGGGTTAAAGCCAATCATCAGCACCCAGATAATCGCCACTGCGCCGATATAGCGCGAAATGGTCAACCCGAGCCCCGCACCAGCAAAGCCCATTCCCGGCCAGCCAAAAGCACCGTAGATCAGCGCGCTACTGATGATGATATTAAGAATGTTCATGCCGCCATTAATCAGCAGCGGGATTTTCGTGTTCCCTGCGCCACGCAACGCGCCGCTGCCAATCAGCGCAATCGCCGCCGCCGGGTAGCTCAGCACCGTTAACTCAAGATAGGTGAGCGCCAGATCTTTCACCGGCTGGGTTGCCGCCCCGGCAATAACATCGATAATTTCACGGCCGAAGTAGTGGATCACCGCCGCCAGCACAATGGCGAACAGCGTCATAATCATCAGCGATTGCCGCGTTGCCGACCTCGCCCGCTCGGCGTCGAGTTTGCCGAGGCTGAAGGCCACCACCACTGTGGTGCCGAGATCGATAGCGGCAAAAAAGGCCATTACCACCATGTTAAAGCTATCGGCAAGGCCCACGCCCGCCATCGCCTCTTTGCCCAGCCAGCTCACGAGGAAGGTACTGAGCACGCCCATCATCAGCACACAGGTGTTTTCGAGGAAGATCGGCACCGCAAGCGGGGTGATTTCCCGCCAGAAAAGTACACGATAGCTTTTACGCTTTCTATACCAGGGGGTACGCATGACGGCCTGGCGAAGGGGGGTGACGACGTTCAAAATAGTCCTTGCCGTAAAAGATGAAATTACATTTCAAATGATGGGGGAGAAATGGTGATCCTGCAAAGCAATTCAGCATAAATTGGTGTCAATACATGCAAATCGCTGATGGAATCAGCAGTTGACTCCCCTCCCCTGAAATGGGGTTTGACAAAAGATTTTTCGCCGCTAAGATAAGCCTCCACACGATTCCTCTGTAGTTCAGTCGGTAGAACGGCGGACTGTTAATCCGTATGTCACTGGTTCGAGTCCAGTCAGAGGAGCCACATTTAAGAAGCCCGCTCAGGGAAACCCGAGCGGGCTTTTTGCATTCTGCCTGCCTCAGTTAACGCAGTTGCCCATCCATATCGCCCAGTGCCGCAATCTGATCTTCACGGTAGCCCGCTGCGCGCAGCGGTTGCAGCACATCAGCCATCAGATCCGGCACATAGCCGATCAGCACTTCACCCGCATCACGCAGAGTGACCTCATCCAGCGCGGCGGGCAGCAGTAGCGATGCAGCCCTGCCAACCGGGACGCTGACGCCGTTTGCCTCAACGGTTAGCGGCGCACCGAGGTTAGTGAGAATACGCGCGCTGTTGAAATGAAAACGTTGCGTCTGGCTGAACGACCAGCGCTCCAGCGCAAAGTAGGGCCCGGCGCAGCAGAAGAGCCGCTTCAGGTCTGGCGTTTCGAGCACAAGGCCTGGCTGCGGCTCACAGCGCAGTTCCGGGCGCAGCTCCTGTAACAGTGCATCAATATTGCGCTCCCACTCCTGCTGGCTGAGGCGCGAGCCATCCTCCATCCGCCACGGCATAGCGTGCTGCTGGATATCCGAGGTCTGCTCGATTTCATAAATCAGCGTATCGGGACCGAAACTGTGCAGCATGCCGCCGGGTACGTAAAAAGTATCACCCGCTTTGACAGGCACCCGGTGCATCACCGCATCGTAATCCTCGGCGAGTAGCGCCGCTTTCAGCCGGGCATTATCGACGCCCTCACGCACGCCAAGCAGACAGGTCGCGTTTTCCGCCGCCCACAAAATGTACCAGGCTTCGGTTTTACCGTTCGGCTGCTGCTCAAGCGCCTGCGCGACTTTATCATTGGCATGCAGGTGCACCGGCAGCATTCCGCTGCCGTCGATAAACTTACTCAGCAGCGGGAAGTACGGGCCGCGCCATCCGGGCGCCACCATCTCATCGGGATAGCGCTCCACCAGTTCACGCAGGCTGCAACCTGCATATTCACCGTTGACTACCGAGGCGATCATGCCGTCAACGTCACTGATCTCCCAGGTTTCAGCGATGCGTGAATCGGGCAGATCCGCTTTGCCCAACTGCTGCTTAATGCGTTGCCCGCCGAAGATATGCGTGGCAACAGGCACACTGAGTGCCAGTGGATAAGCCTTCATCACGCCTCCTTGAGTGTCAGATAACCGCGACGCCACCAGTGACGGCAATGGTCGCACCAGAGATATAGCTCGCTTCATCGCTGGCTAACATCACATAGGACGAGGCGAGTTCTGCGGGTTGACCCATGCGCGCAAGCGGGACTTCACTGCCGAAGCTCTCAACTTGTTCAGGCGGCATGGTCGCCGGGATAAGCGGCGTCCAGATGGGGCCAGGCGCAACGGCGTTTGAACGAATGCCTTTTTCAGCCAGCAGCGCAGCGAGGCTACCGGAGAAATTGATAATCGCCGCTTTAGTCGCGGAGTAAGCAATCAGTTTCGGCTTCGGCTGATCGGCATTTACCGAGGCCGTGTTAATGATCGACCCGCCCGCCGGCATATGCGGCACCGCCGCCTTGCAGATATAGAACATGGCGTAGAGATTGGTTTTCATGGTGCGGTCGAATTCGTCATCGCTGATCTCATCAAGCGACTCGCGCGTCATCTGGTAGGCAGCGTTATTTACCACGATGTCGATCTTGCCGAATTGCTCCACCGTCTGCGCCACAATATTGCGGCAATGTTCAGCATTCGTGATGTCGCCCGCAATCAAGACGGCTTTCTGCCCTGCCTTTTCAACCCATTGTGCGGTGTCTTTCGCATCATCATGCTCATCGAGATAGGAGATCACCACGTCTGCGCCTTCGCGGGCATAGGCGATGGCAACAGCCCGGCCGATGCCGGAGTCGCCGCCAGTGATAATGGCAGTTTTGCCTTTCAGGCGACCCGAACCCTGATAATCCGCTTCACCGTGATCGGGTTTCGGTTCCATCTGTAAAAAACTGCCGGGCCACTGTTGTTGTTGCGCGTGCTGAGGATTTTGTGGACGGTCTGTCATACCTTATCTCCTTGTGTGGGGGCGAAACCGCCTGCAAAAACGAAGCGTTTCACCGCGCGGAAATGACGTTATGTCGTTACCGATAACGCCAATAAGTGTAGCAGCCGTCACAAAATCGCAAGGGAGATAACTCTGAGTAACAGTTTGAGTGGAAAGGATTTCAAGCGAAGCGGGGAGGAATATGGCGTCTTATACGAGACAAAACGCGTAATGCGCTACTTTTTAACTGACAGAAAAAGAGAAGAGCAAAAAGTAGTTATATTTATTTTTAAATCAATAACATGAAAAAGCGTTTACCGCTACTTTATCTTTCTGTCATGCGGTAAAAAAACGCCCTGCCGGCACGCGTGCGGCAAGGCGCGTTTACTTAGCTGCGCCAGCCCATCGCAGGCGCAACATGTTTCAAAATTGATTCAATAACGTGGGCGTTATAGTCAACGCCAAGCTGGTTCGGCACCGTCAGTAACAGGGTGTCCGCCTCGGCGATCGCTTCGTCTTGCTTAAGTTGTTCAACCAACTTGTCCGGCTCTGCGGCATAGCTACGACCGAAAATCGCACGTGTCTTCTCATCAAGAAAACCGATTTTATCATCATCGTCACGGCTGCCGCCAAAGTAGGCGCGGTCGCGATCGTTCATCAGGGCAAAGATGCTGCGGCTGACGGAGACGCGCGGTGTCCGCGTATGACCGGCGGCTTTCCACGCCTCCCGGTAGGCGCGGATCTGCTGCGCCTGCTGAATGTGGAACGGCTCGCCCGTTTCGTCATCTTTCAGCGTCGAACTTTGCAGATTCATCCCCAGTTTCGCCGCCCACACCGCGGTGGCATTGGAGCCTGCGCCCCACCAGATGCGCTCGCGCAAGCCTTCTGCGTAAGGCTCCAGGCGCAGTAAACCCGGCGGATTGGGGAACATCGGTTGCGGGTTGGGCTTAGCAAACCCTTCGCCGCGCAGCGCATCGAGCAGCACTTCGGTGTGACGTCGCGCCATATCGGACTCATTTTCGCCCTCGGCGGGCTGGTAGCCGAAATAGCGCCAGCCATCAATCACCTGCTCCGGCGAGCCGCGGCTGATGCCAAGCTGCAAACGACCACCGGCAATCAAATCCGCCGCGCTGGCGCTCTCCGCCATATAGAGCGGGTTTTCATAACGCATATCGATCACGCCAGTACCAATTTCAATGCGGCTGGTTTTCGCGCCTACGGCGGCGAGCAGCGGAAACGGCGAGGCGAGCTGGCGGGCGAAATGGTGCACCCGGAAGTAAGCACCGTCTGCGCCCAGCTCTTCTGCGGCGACCGCCAGATCGATTGATTGCAGCAGCGCGTCAGCCGCAGAGCGGGTGCCGGACTGCGGCGAGGGGGTCCAGTGACCAAATGATAAAAAACCGATCTTTTTCATGGCGTCGTCGTCCTTCGTTCAGAAAATCGTAAGTGCCCCTACTCTACGCTTAACGCCATAAGATGAAATAACATTGATTTAACAATAACATTCAAATTAATTGAGCAAGTGCCTGCCCGCTTTTACATCCGCTCAATGCCTCGCATTTCACTATTGTTCACAGCTGGCGCGCCGACTTTTACCGGCATGCCTGAACGTCTCTCCAGCGCCATCGTCACCTGGCTTGCATCCGCGCCCGCCTCTTTGACGATTCTGTTAAGTACCGGCGTGGCGGGCAGCGGCACTTTTGCCGTCGATTCAAACTCTGCGCGGTTGCGCGACAGCGGCTCGTGCACTTCGACCCAGCTGCTGCCGTCCGGCTCGCGGCTCACTTTCACCGGCTCATCGATAATCTGCACGCGGGTGCCGACCGGCACGTTATCAAACAGGTATTTAATGTCCTGATTGCGCAGGCGGATACAGCCCTGGCTGACGCGCAGGCCGATGCCAAAATCTGCATTGGTACCATGAATGGCATACAGCTTACCGATATAGATGGCGTACAGCCCCATCGGGTTATCCGGCCCGGCTGGCACAAAGGCCGGCAGGGTTTTGCCCTCATCGGCGTACGCTTTGCGGGTGTTGGCCGTTGGTGTCCAGGTAGGACCCGCCTGTTTACGCTCAACGGCCGTCACCCAGTTACGCGGCGTTTCACGTCCGGCCTGGCCAATACCAATCGGCAGGATCTCAACGGTATTGCTCTCTTTTGGGTAGTAATAGAGCCGCATTTCCGCGACGTTAACGACAATGCCTTCCCGCACGGTGGCTGGCAGGATGATCTGCTGCGGGATGACCAGCTGTGAACCGGCTTTTGGCAGATAAGGGTCAGCGTCGGGGTTGGCTTCCAGCATATTGCTTAGCCCCTGGCCATATTTCGCGGCAAAAGCTTCCAGCGGAAAGGTGTTGCCCTGCGGCACGGTGATGGTTTGCGGGCTACCCACCAGCCGGCTGCCTTCCGGCGGCAGCGGGTAAGTAACCGCCAGCGCAGGCTGGACCGAGAGTGACAGCAGAGAAGCGCAAAGCAGTGTGACAGGACGCAACATAACCTTTCCTCAGGCGAAGCGGATGTCTGCTAATGATAGTCGGCTTCCTGGGATCTGCTGTCAGAGCGCGAAACCATAATGGGAGCCGTCGGGTAACTCGATATCGATGCGCAGCTTGCTGCCCGTCGCTTCGACGTAGCGTTTCAGCGTCGATAACTTAATATCTCTCCCCTGCTTCTCCATCACGGCCACAGTGGGCTGCTTAAGCCCCAGCTCCTGCGCCATTTCGTTCTGCGTTTTTTGCACGCGCTCACGCAGCTCAGCAAGGTGAATATTAAGCAGCATCTCCTGCGCCAGGGTTTGCGCCTTCGCGACAACCTCAGGTGGCTGTTCGGCAATTAATTGCTCGAGTGTTTTACTCATTGCATTCGCTCCTTTTGTCGTTCTTCTGCAGATGCAGCGTAAACTCACGCCGACAATATAGATCTTTTACTATATAGACTCAAACCTATATCGAGATCTTGTCTTGATGAAATTGCTTTCACCTGCCCAAAAAAGCAGTCTGGAAGCGCGCTTCCAGACTTTTGGTGAAAAACAGCAGCGGGAAAAAAAGTTGCGAAGCCGCGCAAAGAACAACTGCGCTGCACAAAAATTGAGCATAAAAAACCCCGCCGAAGCGGGGTTTGAAGTGACGTGTTAAAACTTATCCTTTACTGCGGCTGGCGATAATCTCCTCGGCCACATTGCGCGGTGCTTCCGCGTAGTGATGGAACTCCATGCTGTAGGTTGCACGCCCCTGCGACATCGATCGCAGCGTGGTGGCATAGCCAAACATCTCCGACAGCGGTACGTCGGCGCGGATGATCTGGCTACCAAAACGCTCCTCCATACCCTGCACCATGCCGCGCCGCGAGGAGAGATCGCCCATAATATTCCCGGCGTACTCCTCCGGCGTCTCCACTTCAACGTGCATCACCGGCTCAAGGATCGCCGGATCCGCGCGGCGCGCGCCCTCTTTAAAGCCAAAGATCGCCGCCATGCGGAAGGCCATCTCCGAAGAGTCGACATCGTGATAGGAGCCGAAAGTCAGCGTCGCTTTCACATCCACCACCGGGTAGCCCGCCAGCACGCCGCTGTTCATTGCTTCGCGCACCCCTTTCTCAACGGAGGGGATATACTCGCGCGGCACCACGCCACCTTTGGTCGCATCTTCAAACACAAAGCCGCTTCCCGCCGCCAGCGGCTCCAGAGTCAGCACTACATGGCCATACTGCCCTTTACCACCGGACTGGCGCACAAACTTGCCTTCAATATCTTTAACGGTTTTGCGCAGCGTTTCGCGATAAGTAACCTGCGGGCGACCGATATTCGCTTCCACGCCAAATTCGCGTTTCATGCGGTCAACAATGATCTCCAGATGCAGCTCCCCCATCCCGGAGATGATGGTTTGCCCGGACTCCTCATCCGTATGCAGGCGGAATGACGGATCTTCCGCCGCCAGCCGCTGCAGCGCGATGCCCATTTTCTCCTGATCCGCTTTGGTCTTCGGCTCAATGGCGAGCGAGATCACCGGCTCCGGGAACTCCATGCGCTCAAGCGTAATCACCTTGTCCGGATCGCTGAGCGTGTCGCCGGTGGTGACATCTTTTAACCCGACACAGGCGGCGATATCCCCCGCGCGCAACTCATCCACTTCGTGACGATCGTTGGCATGCATCTGCACAATACGCCCGATGCGCTCTTTTTTGCCTTTCACCGGGTTATAGACCGCATCGCCTTTTTTCAGCACACCCGAGTAGACGCGGATAAACGTCAGTTGGCCGACGTAGGGGTCGGTCATCAGTTTGAAGGCGAGCGCCGAGAAGGGCTCGTCATCATTCGCATGACGTTCCGCCGGCTGGCCTTTTTCATCCACGCCCTGAATCGCCGGGATATCCAGCGGCGAGGGCATCAGCTCAACCACCGCGTCGAGCATGCGTTGCACGCCTTTGTTTTTGAATGCGCTACCGCAGAGCATCGGCTGGATTTCACCGGCGATGGTGCGCTGACGCAGACCGGCAATAATTTCAGCTTCGTCCAGCTCACCGGTTTCGAGGTATTTATCCATCAACGCCTCGTTCGCTTCTGCTGCCGCAGAGACCATTTTTTCGCGCCACTCTTGCGCGGTTGCCAGCAACGCTTCCGGCACCGGGGCATAGCTAAAGGACATGCCCTGCGTGGCATCATCCCAGATGATTTCGCGCATTTTGATCAGATCGATAACCCCCGTGAAGTGCTCTTCGGCACCAATCGGGATGACAATCGGCACCGGGTTGGCTTTCAGGCGGTCGATCATCATCTGCACCACGCGGAAGAAGTCTGCGCCGGGGCGGTCCATTTTGTTCACGAAGGCGAGGCGCGGAACGTGATATTTATTGGCCTGGCGCCAGACGGTTTCCGACTGCGGCTGCACGCCGCCCACCGAGTCATAGACCATCACCGCGCCGTCCAGCACGCGCATCGAGCGCTCCACTTCAATGGTGAAATCGACGTGGCCGGGGGTGTCGATAATATTGATGCGGTGCGGTTCAAAATTGCGATCCATACCGGGCCAGAAGCAGCTTACCGCTGCGGAGGTAATAGTAATGCCGCGCTCCTGCTCCTGTGCCATCCAGTCGGTGGTTGCCGCGCCATCGTGTACTTCCCCCAGCTTATGGCTCATCCCGGTGTAAAACAGAATGCGCTCGGTGGTGGTGGTTTTACCGGCATCGATATGCGCGGAGATACCGATGTTGCGATAACGTTCGAGAGGAATGGGTCGGGGCATGATGCGTCCTTAGTCTGTTGACTGTTATTTGGCGGCCCGAATGAGCCGCAGAGGTTTAACGGCGTTTAGCATAGTACAACTGTACGAGTATATTCGAACTATTTTCACTATTCTTTCGATTGGTGAATCCGGGGTAGCGGTCGTGGTGTTAAACAGGCAGTTTGCGTATAGTAGCGCCGCTGAGTCAGCCGCAGCCCCATCGTTAATACAGGAAAAGTATGATCGCTAACCACCCTGAACGTGAGCAGTTTCGCCTGGAAAATGTGCTTTTTGCGCTCGGCAACCCGCTGCGGCTGGCCATCATCAGGCGCCTGGCCGACGGCAGTGAAATGAGCTGCAACACGCTGCGTCCGCAGGAGGTGGCGAAATCGACCATGACCCATCACTGGCGCGTGCTGCGCGACAGCGGCGTGGTGTGGCAGCGCCCGCAGGGGCGGGAGAATATGATTTCACTGCGCCGTGAAGATCTGGATATCTGTTTTCCCGGCTTGCTGGATACGCTGTTGCAGGTAATGCAGCAGGCCGAGTAGTGGCGTTTTGCCGGATGGCGGCTTAACGGTATAGCGACCGGTCTGTTGCACTTTTACTGGTGCCGGATGGCGGCTAACGCCTTATCCGGCCTACGCAAACCGAATGCATGCTGTTTTGTAGGCCGGATAAGCGCAGCGCCATCCGGCAATCTTCACTGCGCCGGCAACACAATATTACTGCCCGCCAGCGTACCCATCTGGTTGTAAATCGCACAAGCGGCGTCCACCAGCGGCATTGCCAGCGCCGCACCGCTGCCCTCGCCTAAACGCATCTCCATCGAGATATAGGGTTCAAGACCGAGCGCTGCAAGAGCAATACGCGCCCCTTTTTCGGCGGAGAGATGCGAGGGGATCAGATAAGGTTTCACCTGCGGCGCTATCCGGCACGCCGCCAGCGCAGAGGCGTAAGAGAGAAAACCATCCAGCACCACCGGCAGCCCGCAGGAGGCAGCGCCGAGCATCACGCCGGTCATCCCGAGCAGATCGTAGCCACCCACTTTTGCCAGCACATCCAGCCCGTCGGTCGCATCCGGCTGATTAATGGCAAGCGCCCTGCTCACCACCTGCACTTTATGATCCCATAATGATTCCGGCAGATTGGCACCGAGACCGACCACTGCCTCCGGCGCACTCCCGGTTAGCACGCTGACGACCGCTGCGGCGGGCGTAGTGTTGGCCATTCCCAGCTCGCCAACGCCAAACAGTTTCACCCCCTGTACCGCAAGCTGGCGGGTGTAACGCACTGTCGAGAGCAATACCGCTTCCGCCTGTTCAGTGGTCATTGCCGGGCCGCTGGCGATATTCCCGCTGCCGCGCGCGACCTTCATAGTGATCAGCCCCGCAATTGGCTCCGCGTCAATGCCGACATCCAGCACATGCACCTTCGCCCTGGCCTGCGCCGCCAGCACGCACACGCCAGTGTTGGCCTGCACCATGTTCGCCGCCTGAATGGCGGTCACGGCCTTCGGCGAGACCGTCACGCCTTCCTGCCAGACGCCATGATCGGCGCACAGCACAATCAGCGCTTTTTCATCGACCCGCAGTTTACCCTGAAGGCCGGGCATGCCCGCTAATTGAGCCGCCAGTGACTCGAGCCGCCCGAGGCTGCCAACCGGCTTAAGTAAACCATCGAGGTGCTGCCGGGCGCGCACCATCGCCGCCTCGTCAGGAGCCGGAATGAGATCTAATATCGTCGCTAATGTCTGCATTACGTCTCTCGTTAAGGGATCAGAGCAGCGCTAACAGGAAGATAACCTCGCCAAGCTCAATCGCCGCGCCGAGGGTGTCGCCAGTCTGCCCGCCAAGGGTGCGCTTGAGCAACCAGCCGAGCAGGTAAATCGCCACCATGGTGACCAGCAGCGCCAGCACGCCCTGCGCGCCGAGCAACGCCGCGGCTAACAGCGTGGTGATGATTAAGGTGATAAGGGTATCTTTGCCGGACACTTTGCCAATAAACAGATTGCCCAGCCCTTCGTCGCGGGCGTAGCGGTGTCCGAACATAAGTAACACTGAGCAGCCGCGCCCGGCAGCGCAGGCCGCCGCCAGCGCTGCGATCATCGGCGTATCGCGCAACTGTAGCTCGCTAAGCAGGAGGATTTTTGCCACCAGCGCAAACACCAGTGCCAGCCCGCCGTGGGTGCCAAGACGGCTGTCGCGCATGATCTCCAGCATCCGCTCGCGTCGGCGGGCCGAGAAAACGCCATCGCAGGTGTCTGCCAGTCCATCGAGATGGAAACCGCCGGTCAGCAGCGCCAGCGCCAGCACACTCAACAGTGCCGCCAGCGGCGCACCGCACCAGGCGTGCAATACCATGAAAAGAAGACCGCTCAGGCCGCCGAGCAGCAGGCCGACCAGCGGAAAAGTGGTGATCCCACGCACATAATCCGCCCCATCCAGCCCCTGTACCCAACGGCCCGGCACCGGAATGCGGCTGATAAACGACAATGTGGCGAAGAACAACTTAATCATTTTATTTTCACTCCAATTCCCGAAACCACCAGCCAGACCTCATCGGCGGCCTGCGCCAGCCGCTGATTAACGCGCCCGGCAATATCACGAAAGTGCCGCGCCAGACGGTTTTCCGGCACGATCCCCATCCCAACTTCATTGGTTACCATCACCACCGGGGAGGGGCAGCCGTGGCAGGCAGCGATCAGGGCGTCGATCTCCTGCTGCACCTGCGCCTCCAGCGCGGCGTAATCCCAGCAATCGGCTTCGTCGCTGCCGCCAAAGGCGAAGAGCAGATTAGTCACCAGCGTGGTGATGCACTCCAGCACGATCGCCTCATCCGGATCGTTGTGCGCGGTGATGATATTGCTTAACTGTTGCCAGCGCTCCTCCGTGCGCCAGTGTGCCGGGCGGCTCTGGCGATGATGGGCAATGCGCGCGGCCATCTCTTCATCAAAAATTTGCGCGGTGGCGATATACAACACCCGCGGCGCGGGGCTGACTAACGATTCGGCGTGGCGGCTTTTGCCGCTGCGCGCGCCGCCGGTGACAAGCGTTAACATGCGGACTCCTGATGATATTTTGAATGTCCTGATGTGCGATCTGCGCGGCGCATTTTACCACTCTGCAAACAGAGAAAGGCCTGGTTTTTATGGGTGATAAAGAAAAAAGGAGGAAGAAAAGTGGAAGGGGTGGAGAAAAAAGAGGACGGTGAGAGGCGATGCTCTCACCGCGCAGGCGCTTACTCGGCTTTGTGTTCGACCGACTTCAGTTCGCCCATGGTTTTCAGTTTCTTAGAGATTTCGCGGCGCTCTTTCGACAGCTCGGCGTTTTTGATGATGTAGTCATCAACGCGATCTTCGTAGTCGGTACGCATGCTGGCGATAATGCCCTGAATGGCTTCAACGCTCATGCCCGGCTTGATGTAGTCGCTGAGGTTGTCCAGCAGCAGAACGCGTTTCTGGTTATCACGGATCTTTTTCTCAACGTCCTGAATTTCGCGCTGCAGTTTGTTTTTGCGACGGAACAGACGCACAAATTCCAGAACGTCCTGGAATGAAGGCTTGGTTGTTTCCATTTTGACACCCCTGATTAATTGAGATTCGGATTCGTTAAGGCCATCACCTGAGAGGCAAACCTACCCAAAGCAGTGGCATATGACAATAAGTTTTCCTGCTGGCTATCATAACCGCAAATATAGCTGAATCGAAACAACCTGACACCCCGAGGCGGTTATTAGCCGTTTATTTGCGCAGCGCCCGGCAGATCAAATGCGATAACAACTCCAGCTGGCGCGCCAGCTCCATGCTGAGCCAGACATAGCCGTGAATCGAGGTTTCCGTCACCGCATCGCCCTGATGTTCGCCAATCAACTGCCGCAGCTCGGCGACGATATCGTTAAGTTTTTCCGTATTCGCCAGGATCGGCTGCGGATTGCCCTCATAGAGCGCGTGAGCGATGGTGAGCAGCGTCTGCTGGGTCATCTGCTGCGTCTCTTGCAGCGTGCTGGCGTTAATCATCACGAAGTGGCTGGCGCGAGAACTCCAGTGGGCGTTGATTTGCAGCTCCAGCATGCAGACCATATTGCGGCTGACGGTCTGGATAGCCTCGAAGATCGCTTTCTGAATATGAGTCTCTTTGCAGGCGGGCGTAATCAGCCCGCGCATCTTTACCACGTCGTTGAGGATTTTTTGCAGATGTTTTTCCAGCCGTGGCCGCTCCACCAGGTTGCGCGAGAAACCGCCCTGATAGACGCGGTTGAAGGCCGTGACATAGTTCGCCATCTGAATGCGCCAGTGCAAAAAGGCGCGCTGCGGCCAGATGCCGGTAAAGAGCATGGCGAGGAGCGAACCGATAATCACATCGCCACCGCGCCACAGCGCCGTATGCATATCGCCGCTAGGCCCCCCCACGACGACCGCAAGGGTGATACCAATCAGCAGCGCCTGGTAAGGTTTTTTGCCGAGCGCCAGCCAGCCGCAGAGAAACATGGCGGCGGCACACCACAACAGCATCAGTGGCAGAGAGTAGAGCTCCAGCTTTAACGCCACCAGCCCCAGCACCGCGCCGAAAATGGTGCCGCCGATGCGCTCAAAGGCGCGCGGCACCACGTTGCCCCAGAAGGAGATTGGCCCCATCAGCACCACCAGCGTAATCAACGGCCAGGTACCCTCAGGCACATTGAGCAGGCGGATAAGCAAAAAGGTAAGGATAAACGCCAGCGCAATGCGCACGCCGTGCACCACGCGGTAGTGGCGATAGAGTCGAATTTCAAAGGGGCTGAGGGATTTGTCGCGACGCACAGCCAGGCTCCGGGTTAAAAAGAGAGGCGCAATTGTAGCGGTATTTTTTCGCACCGATGCCCTGTCAGGACAAAAAAAGAGGCCGCCAGCATCACTCTCACGGCCTTTTTTTACCCTGCCCTGCTTTAGTGGGGGTTCGGCTCGACGGGGATATACATTTCGATATCCCAGAAACCGTCGCCCTTGCCGTCGTTCTGGTAGATCTCAAAACAGGGTCCGGCACCAATCTGCACCGAGCTGTCACCCAACAGTTCGTCGAAAAAGAGGTTCCAGCTGCCTTCAAAATCTTCGTTGTAGACCCGCGCGCTCATCACCGCGTAGTGGCCGCCGGGAATGTCAGTGGTAATCACGCCCGCACTGTTAACAGGCACCTGAAAGTCGCGCTCAACGGTGATGGCGACATCGCAGCGCAGCTTTTCCGGTGGCACTTCATCGGGGTTATCGTAATAGACGCTGACCCACTCCAGCGGCTGGATCTGGTTATTCTCGACCCACAGCAGCAATTGCTGGAAGCCCTGCTTCACCTTCTCTTCCCACGGCCCCACCAGATGAAACCCGGCGATACGGCGCTGCTCTGATTGCTTAACGTTGTAGCCCATCGTGACCTCCTGCGCGTTACTGTTTGTCTGTACAGTATATCTACCCGGCGACCATCAGGCTTGCCGCACGCGTCAATTATGCGAGCAGACTCGCAAGCCTGCCACTCTGCCCGCACGATGGTCACCCTTTATGGTGCAGATAGTCGCTCAGTCGGGAGAAGAGCCCGCCTTTGCCGACGCTCTCCAGCGTCACCAGCGGCATTTTGGCAATCACCTTATCGCGGTCATAAAGCTGGATCTCACCCACACGCTGATGGGCGGCAAGCGGCGCTTCCAGCTCTTTGCTGTCCAGCACATATTTGGCTTTGATGTTTTGCAACTCCGCTTTCGGCAGCACCAGCCAGCGATCCTCATTGGTGCCGACAGCAATCTGCTCTTTATCGCCGTACCAGACGCGCTCGCTGCCCACTTTTTTGCCGTTACGCAGGATCTCTACCGTATCGAAGTTCTGCTGGCCCCAGTGCAACAACTTGCGCGCCTGCTCTTCGCGCCCTTTCGGGCTGTCTGCGCCCATGATCACCGCGATCAAACGGCGTTGACCATCAACGCTTGAGGCAATCAGGTTAAAGCCCGCGCCGGAAGTGTGGCCGGTCTTCAGCCCATCGACATTCAGGCTTTTATCCCACAGCAACCCGTTGCGGTTCTGCTGGGTGATGCCGTTCCACGTCAGGCTCTTTTCGCTGTACATATGATAGAAGTCCGGCTCGCCGTGAATAATAGCGCGCGATAACACCGCCAGATCGTAGGCCGAGCTGTGCTGTCCCGGCGCATCCAGGCCATGTACTGTTTCAAAATGGGTATCACGCAGGTTCAGCTTCTGCACATAGTCGTTCATCATCGCCACGAACTGCGGCTGCCCGCCGGCGACGTGATCCGCCAGCGCCACGCAGGCATCATTCCCGGAATCGACAATCAGCCCACGGCTCAGGTCACGCACCGTCAGGCGATCGCCAGGCTTAAGGAACATCAGTGACGAGCCGGCAAACACCGGGTTGCCCTGCGCCCAGGCATCTTTGCCAACTGTAACCACGTCGTCCGCACTGATGCGATGGCTATCAATGGCGCGATCGACGACATAGCCGGTCATCAATTTGGTGAGACTCGCCGGATTACGCTGCTGATGCTCTTGCCCCGCAGTTAAGATTTGCCCGGTCGTGTAGTCCATCAATACCCATGATCCGGCCTGCACCGCCGGGGGCTGAGGGGCAAATGGGAGGTCGTCGGCCTGAGCGCAATGGACGCTCACCGCCAACAATGAAGCAGCAAACAAACGGCGTTTCAATGAAATATCCTCAATACATCGGAAAGGGGCGTCCTTTGTACGGAACTTCGTGTGTCGTTACCTGGCAAAATTGCAAAGAAATGTGACATAAATCATTTTTAAGCCCCTGTTTTTGCGAGTTGCGCCGTAAGCTGGCACGGTTTTTCTTCGGCACACGGGCGACGATGGTTTACCATAGTCGGCATACTTTCTGACAGGATGAGCTTCTGGTGTCTGATTCCCCGGCAACCCCGACATTTCTTTTTCATGATTACGAGACCTTCGGAACCAGCCCCGCGCTGGATCGCCCGGCGCAGTTCGCCGCGCTGCGCACCGATGCCGATTTCACGACCATCGGCGAGCCGGAAGTCTTCTACTGCAAACCCGCCGATGACTATCTCCCACAGCCTGAAGCGGTGCTGATCACCGGCATTACCCCGCAGGTGGCGCGCGCTAAAGGTGACAACGAAGCGGCGTTTGCTAAACGCATTCACGACCTCTTCACCGTGCCAAATACCTGCGTGGTGGGTTACAACAACGTCCGTTTTGATGATGAAGTGACGCGCAATATTTTTTACCGCAACTTCTACGATCCCTACGCCTGGAGCTGGCAAAATCACAACTCCCGCTGGGATCTGCTGGATGTGATGCGCGCCTGCTACGCTTTGCGCCCGGAAGGGATCAACTGGCCGGAAAATGAGGAAGGTCTGCCGAGCTTCCGCCTTGAACACCTGACCAAAGCGAACGGCATTGAGCACAGCAACGCCCACGACGCGATGGCGGATGTCTATGCCACCATCGCCATGGCGCAGCTGGTGAAAGCGAAGCAGCCGAAGCTGTTTGCCTATCTCTATAGCCATCGCAGCAAGCAGAAGCTGGCGACCTTGATTGATGTGCCGCAGATGAAACCGCTGGTGCATGTCTCTGGCATGTTTGGCGCGGCGCGCGGCAACACCAGCTGGGTTGCGCCGCTGGCGTGGCACCCGGAAAACCGCAACGCGGTGATTATGGTCGATCTGGCGGGCGATATGTCGCCGCTGGTGGAGCTGGACGCCGATGCATTGCGTGAGCGCCTCTATACGCCGAAGAGCGAGCTGGGCGATGCCGCGGCGGTGCCGGTCAAGCTGGTGCATCTCAACAAGTGCCCGGTGCTGGCGCAGGCCAACACGCTGCGACCAGAGGATGCCGAGCGGCTCGGTATCGATCGCCAGCGCTGTCTCGATAATTTACAGATCCTGCGCGACCACCCGCAGGTGCGCGAAAAAGTGCTGGCGATCTTCGCCGAAGCGGAGCCATTTGTGCCGTCGGAGAATGTCGACGCGCAGATCTACAACGGCTTTTTCAGCGATGCAGACCGCGCGGCAATGAAAATCCTGCTCGAGACCGAGCCGCGCAACTTACCGGCGCTGGATATCACCTTTGCCGATGCGCGCATTGAGAAACTGCTGTTTAACTACCGGGCGCGTAACTTCCCCGGCACGCTCGATGAAGAGGAGCAGCAGCGCTGGCTGGCACACCGGCGCGAGATCTTTACCCCGGAGTTTTTGCAACGCTATGCCGAAGAGTTGCAGGCGCTGTTCCAGCAGTATGATGGGGACAGTGAGAAACAGGCGCTGTTGAAAGCGCTGTGGCAGTACGCCGAAGAGATTGTCTGAAAGTCGCCCTCCCGTGCGCGGGAGGGCCTGCGGCTTACGCCTTCTGGACGGTGATGCTCCAGGCAGCATCACCTACCTGCTGGTAATCCGTAATGGTGTGCCCCTCTTCTGCCGCCCACTGAGGAATCGCTTCCGTCGCCTGGGTGCAGTCGAACTCAATCACCAGTTCATCGCCGCTGTGCATCTCTGCCAGCGCCGCTTTTGCTTCAATCAGTGGGAACGGGCATACCTGCGTTACCACATCGAGTTTTTTAACTGCCATAACAGCTCCTGTTTATTTAGGCCACAGCCGCGGCAAGCTTCGCTTTGCGCTGCGGACGAACATATAAAAACCATGACGCGGTCCATACGCCAAGGATCATAAATACCAGACCGATCCACCCCTGCCAGGTCATCATCGCCGTCATCACCAGACCGTTACCGATAGAGCACCCGCCCGCCATACTGGCACCGACGCCCATCAACAACCCACCAAAGCCGCTGCGCAGCGTGGTTTGCGCATCCGCGGCGCGCACGCGGAACTCGCGGCTGGCTTTCGCGGCAATCAGCGATCCCAGAAAGATACCCAGCACCAGGAAGACGCCCCAGTTCAGCACCTTGCTCTGGCCTGCCACCAAAAATTGCAGAATGTTGGCAGTCGGCGAGGTGATGCCAAGACCAAACATACGCCCGGTGGCTTCGCTCAGCGGCCACGCCAGCAGCGCAATCAGGCCGATCAGTACGGCAGAGACAAACGGATGCCAGCGCTTCTCAAACAGAATGTGCGCAAGGCCGGTTCTGCGCGGCGGCAAAGAGGCCACTTTCAGCTTCGGTTTGCGCAGCTCTTTAGCTACCACCCACAGGGTCACCGCCACCAGCAGCACAACCAGCGGCCAGACGGAGAAGCCAAAGGTCTCGGCTATTGAGTTGTGCTCGGTGCTGTAGGTTTTCAACAGCTGGTTGAGGCCCGCGGCGTTCGGCGAGCGCATCACCGCGCTCATCACCATATAGGTAAAGAGCGCAATCCAGCTGCCGATCAGCCCTTCCCCGGCGCGATACCAGGTTCCGGTCGCACAACCGCCTGCGTAGACGATGCCAAGCCCAAAAATATAGCCACCCACCACGGTGCCAAGCCACGGGAAAGCGCCGGCGTCATACTGCACCACGCCCGCCTGAATCAGGGCGAAAACCCCCACGCTCTGGATCGCAATCGCGATCAGCAGGGCATAAAACATGCGGTTATTTTTCGCGATGTACATATCGCGAAAGCCGCCGGTGAGGCAGAAACGGCCCCGCTGCATCACAAAGCCGAGCAGCGCGCCGCAGATCAATCCACTTACAATCATTGAGAACATAACGGTAATAGCGTCCGGAAAAACAAGATCGCAAATTATTCACAAGCAGCCGGGCGGGAACCAATAACAAAATGGTCTAGCATAGGGTGTTTTGTTATTAGCGGCGGGTGGAAGAGTGAAGGCAAAAAAAACCGGAGGCGTGGCCTCCGGTTCTCTTATCTGTCTGAGCAGATATTACTGGGTGATATCTTCGTACTGCGGCACCGGGTTACGGAAGCTGCGGGTCACGCAGGCCAGGTAAACCAGACCAATCGCGCCCCAGATAAGACCCAGCACCATCGAGCTCTCTTCGAGGTTAACCCACAGCGCACCGACCGTCAGCGCGCCGCAGACCGGCAGCACCAGGTAGTTGAAGTGGTCTTTCAGCGTTTTGTTACGCTTCTCGCGGATCCAGAACTGGGAGATCACCGACAGGTTAACGAAGGTGAAGGCCACCAGCGCACCGAAGTTGATCAGCGCCGTGGCGGTGACCAGATCGAAGTTAATCGCCAGCAGCGCAATCGCGCCAACCAGCAGCACGTTCCATGCCGGAGTGCGCCATTTCGGATGCACATAGCCGAAGAAGCGGGTCGGGAAGACGCCGTCGCGGCCCATTACGTACATCAGACGGGAAACGCCCGCGTGTGCCGCCATACCGGATGCCAGTACGGTAACGCTTGAGAAAATCAGCACGCCCCACTGGAAGGTTTTACCCGCAACGTAGAGCATGATTTCCGGCTGCGACGCGTCCGGATCTTTAAAGCGCGAGATATCCGGGAAGTAGAGCTGCAGGAAGTAAGAGGCCACGATAAAGACCACGCCGCCCAGCAGTGCGGTGAGGAAGATCGCGCGCGGAATTACGCGCTCGGCGTCTTTAGTCTCTTCAGAAAGAGAAGAGATGCCGTCGAAGCCGAGGAACGAGAAGCAGAGGATCGTCGCACCGGTGATCATCGGCACCACATGCGCCCCTTCGGACCAGAACGGACGGGTGCTGGTCAGCGTGCCTGCGCCTTCGCCGTGCGACACACCGTAGATGATAAGCCCGACGATGACGGCAACGATGCCCATCTGCAGGATCACGATCAGGGTGTTGAAGTTCGCCACGGTCTTGATGCTGCGCAGGTTGGAGATGGTCATAAAGGCCACCAGCGCCACCACGAACAGCCACGACGGAACAGAAGGCACCAGAGCTTCAAAGTAAATTTTCGCCAGCAGGATGTTGATCATCGGCATGAACAGGTAGTCCAGCAGCGATGACCAGCCCACCATAAAGCCCACGGCCGGGGAGATGGATTTCTGCGCATAGGTATAAGCGGAGCCTGCCGACGGGAAGCGGCGCACCAGTTTACCGTAGCTCAGGGCAGTAAAGAGAATCGCGACCAGGGCAAACGCGTAGGCGGTTGCCACATGACCATCGGTCAGGCCGGAGACGATACCAAACGTATCGAACAGCGTCATCGGCTGCATATAGGCAAGGCCCATCATTACAACCGGAATCAGCGTAAGGGTCTTACGCAATTCCACGCGAGAGGTTTTTGGAGTAACGTTATGCGACATGGCTAACCCCCATAACGGCGGTGGCCGTCGCAAAAGCAAAATATTGCCCCATTTGTGTTTTTTCCTCAGCGACAACGACTGTCGGTTTTTAAATGTGTATCTATCCGGTACGAAGCCCGGCCTCTTTTATTGAATGACGTTTTGCTTGCAAAAAAATAACCGACGCGTTGAACGTCGGTTAATCTTCTCATTTTTTGCAGCGGCATATTCTGCACCATGTTGAAGCACAATGACAATACAATGCAGGCCGCCGCAGAAATTAATGATGTCTAACCGTTTGATTTTTAAGCGGCAGCTCGATCATTAATCCTGCTAATCGCATTTTTTGCTAAAAAATCCTACTCCAGAGGCATCTGCATAGGATCGGGATAGAGATATTCAAAGCCTAGCTCATAACAGATGCGGCTGCCATCCACCACTTTGCCGCGCTTTTCCGCCAGCGAATCGGTAAAGGTTGGCGCTTCCAGTCCCAGTTTACGTGCCATAGCCGGATAAAACGTTTCGCGCGTCGGATGCGCGGGCGCACAGATATTATAGATGTGCCCCCCTTTCGGCGCCTGCAGCAGCAGCGTGATGGCTGCAATCACATCTTCGAGATGCACCAGATTAACGCCAAGTTGGCCGTCCGGCGCGGTTTTACCGGCGAAGAAGCGCCCCGGATGGCGGGCTGGCCCCACTAATCCTGCCAGACGCAGGATGTCGACCTGAGTGCCCGGTAAATTGTGCAGCCAGTCCTCAAGCTCCTTAAGCACGCGCCCGCTGGCGGTCACCGGCTGGCGCAGCGTGGTCTCTTTAACCGTGCCGGGGGCGTCACCGTACACTGAGGTCGAACTGGTAAAGATAATGCGCGGAATGCGGTGCGCCAGCGCGCTGTCGACAATCTCCTGCATCGCCTGCAGATAGAACTCCTCGCCGGGGCCGCTACGCCGGGCGGGTAGCGTGATCACCAGCGCGTCAACATTCATTAGCGCATCGAGATCGTCCGGGTCACAGACCAGTTCAGGTTCGAGCTTGAGAAGATAGCTTTCAATACCGCACATGCGCGCCGCCTCGACGCCATCTTCCGTGGTCTTACTGCCGGTCACGTGCCAGCCTCGCGCCATTAATGAGAGCGCCAGCGGCATCCCCAACCAACCTAACCCGACAATTGCGACTTTTTTCATGCCTCTCCCCTGCGAACAGCCTGTTAATACCATTAGGCTACGCCAGCGCTCTGTCAGTGACAATTCATAGAACGAATATGAAATGATTTAATCATAAAAAAAAGCCCTTGCCTT
The DNA here is from genome assembly GCF_029850615.1 of Kosakonia sp. HypNH10. Taxonomy (NCBI): domain Bacteria; kingdom Pseudomonadati; phylum Pseudomonadota; class Gammaproteobacteria; order Enterobacterales; family Enterobacteriaceae; genus Kosakonia; species Kosakonia sp. HypNH10. Next base: position 595,590 of record NZ_JAOTIU010000002.1, on the reverse strand, counting down.
CAACGACCAAACTGGTTTACGGTAATTGCCAACATATGAATAAGCATTCATCGAGAATTTTATGAACCGCGTTCCATCTAAACACCACCATCATCACCATCACCCTGACTAGTCTTTCAGGCGATGTGTGCTGGAAGAGAGTCAGATCTTCCAGTGGTGCATGAACGCAAAGAGAGCCCCCGGAAGATCATCTTCCGGGGGCTTTTTTTTGGACAATTTTTAGCAGGATTACAGAGGACAACAGAATGTTAGATAACTCGCGTTTACGCATAGCTATTCAGAAATCCGGCCGTCTTAGTGACGATTCACGCGAACTGCTGGCCCGCTGCGGTATCAAGATCAACCTGCACACCCAGCGCTTAATCGCCCTCGCGGAAAATATGCCGATCGATATTCTGCGTGTGCGCGATGACGATATTCCGGGTCTGGTGATGGATGGCGTGGTCGACCTCGGCATTATTGGCGAGAACGTTTTAGAAGAAGAGCTACTGACCCGCCGCGCGCAGGGCGAAGATCCGCGCTACTTCACCCTGCGCCGCCTCGATTTCGGCGGCTGCCGCCTGTCGCTGGCAACCGCGGTGGATGAAGCCTGGAACGGCCCGCTGTCCCTCAACGGCAAGCGCATCGCCACCTCCTACCCTCACCTGCTGAAACGCTACCTCGATCAGAAAGGCGTCTCCTTTAAATCCTGTCTGCTGAATGGCTCGGTCGAAGTCGCCCCGCGCGCCGGTCTGGCAGATGCGATTTGCGATCTCGTCTCCACCGGCGCAACGCTGGAAGCGAACGGCCTGCGCGAAGTCGAAGTGATCTACCGCTCGAAAGCCTGCCTGATCCAGCGCGACGGCGAAATGCCGGAGGCCAAACAGCAGCTGATCGACAAACTGCTGACCCGTATTCAGGGCGTGATTCAGGCGCGCGAGTCGAAATACATCATGATGCACGCGCCGAGCGAGCGTCTGGACGAAGTTATCGCCCTGCTGCCGGGCGCTGAGCGCCCGACCATTCTGCCGCTGGCGGGCGATCAGCAGCGTGTGGCGATGCACATGGTCAGCAGCGAAACGCTCTTCTGGGAGACCATGGAGAAGCTGAAAGCGCTGGGCGCCAGCTCCATCCTGGTGCTGCCGATTGAGAAGATGATGGAGTAAGGCCTCGCTGTGTGCGGCCTGCGGTCACGTTTGCCAGATAAGGAAAAGAGTATGAGCTTTAACACCATCATCGACTGGAACAGCTGTAGTGAAGAGGAGCAGCGCGCCCTCTTGCTGCGCCCGGCGATCTCCGCCTCCGAAAGCATTACCCGTACGGTCGCAGAGATTATTGAAGAAGTTCGCGCGCGCGGCGATGACGCCCTGCGCGCCTTCAGCGCGAAGTTCGACAAAACCCAGGTCGACGCGCTGAAAGTGACCACGCAACAGATTGAAGAAGCCAGCGCCCGCCTGGGCGACGAGATCAAACAGGCGATGGCGGTGGCGGTAAAGAACATCGACACCTTCCACACCGCGCAAATTCTGCCAACCGTGGATGTGGAAACGCTGCCTGGCGTGCGTTGCCAGCAGGTAACCCGCCCGATTGACTCGGTGGGTCTCTATATTCCCGGCGGCTCCGCGCCGCTCTTCTCGACGGTATTAATGCTGGCAACTCCGGCGCGCATCGCAGGCTGCCGCAAAGTGGTGCTCTGCTCACCGCCGCCCATCGCCGATGAAATCCTCTACGCCGCGCAGCTGTGTGGTGTGCAGGCGGTTTACCAGGTCGGCGGCGCGCAGGCGATTGCCGCTCTCGCCCTCGGCACCGAATCAGTGCCGAAAGTGGATAAGATTTTCGGCCCAGGCAACGCCTTCGTCACCGAAGCTAAACGCCAGGTGAGCCAGCGCCTTGATGGCGCGGCAATCGATATGCCGGCCGGTCCCTCCGAAGTGCTGGTGATTGCCGACAGTGGCGCGACACCGGATTTCGTCGCCTCCGATCTGCTGTCGCAGGCGGAGCACGGCCCCGATTCACAGGTGATCCTGCTGACCCCCGATAGCGAGATGGCATCACGCGTGGCGCAGGCCGTTGAACGCCAGCTCTCCGACCTGCCGCGCGCGGAGACGGCCCGTCAGGCGCTTGCCGCCAGCCGGCTGATTGTGGCGCGCGATCTGGCGCAGTGCGTGCAGATCTCAAACCAGTACGGCCCGGAGCACCTGATTATTCAGACCCGCGACGCGCGGTCGCTGGTGGAGAGCATTACCAACGCCGGTTCGGTGTTCCTTGGTGACTGGTCGCCGGAGTCGGCGGGCGATTACGCTTCCGGCACTAACCACGTGCTGCCGACCTATGGCTACACCGCAACCTGCTCCAGCCTCGGGCTGGCAGATTTCCAGAAACGCATGACGGTGCAGGAGCTTTCGCGCGAAGGGTTTGCGCAGCTTGCCAGCACCATCGAAACGCTGGCGGCGGCTGAACGCCTGGCCGCGCACAAAAACGCCGTTACCCTGCGCGTCAAGGCGCTGAAGGAGCAAGCATGAGCATTGAAGAGCTGGCGCGTAAAAATGTCCGCGAACTGACCCCTTACCAGTCTGCGCGCCGCCTTGGCGGCAAAGGTGATGTCTGGCTGAACGCCAACGAATTCCCGACCGCAGTCCCGTTTGATTTGACGCAAAACGCGCTCAACCGCTACCCGGAGTGCCAGCCGAAAGCGGTGATCGATAACTACGCCCAGTACGCAGGCGTGAAACCGGAGCAGGTGCTGGTGAGCCGCGGCGCTGATGAGGGGATTGAGTTGCTGATCCGCGCCTTCTGCGAGCCGGGCCAGGATGCGGTGCTCTTCTGCCCGCCGACCTACGGCATGTACAGCGTCAGTGCTGAAACCTTTGGCGTCGAGTACCGCACCGTGCTGGCCCGCGAAAACTGGCAGCTGGATCTGCAGGGCATCGCCGATAAACTGGATGGCGTGAAACTGGTCTATGTGTGCAGCCCCAACAACCCAACCGGGCAGATAATCAACCCGCAGGATCTGCGCAGCCTACTGGAGATGACCCGCGGTAAAGCGCTGGTCATCGCCGATGAAGCCTATATTGAGTTCTGCCCGCAGGCGACCCTCGCCGGCTGGCTGAGCGAGTATCCACACCTGGTTATTTTGCGCACCCTATCCAAAGCCTTTGCGCTGGCGGGGCTGCGCTGCGGCTTTACTTTAGCCAATGAAGAGGTGATCGCCCTGCTGATGAAAGTGATTGCCCCCTACCCGCTCTCCACGCCGGTGGCCGATATTGCTGCGCAGGCGCTCAGCCCGCAGGGCATTGCGGCAATGCGTGAGCGCGTGGCACAGATCGTCGCCGAACGGGCGTTCTTAGTGAATGCATTGCGTGATACTCCCTGCGTTGAGCAGGTGTTCGACTCCGAAACCAACTATATTCTTGTGCGCATGACCGCCTCGAGCGCGGTGTTTAAATCGCTGTGGGATCAGGGCATTATCCTGAGAGACCAGAACAAGCAACCCTCTTTAAGCGGCTGTCTGCGTATCACTATTGGTACCCGTGAAGAGAGCCAGCGCGTCATTGACGCTTTACGTGCGGAGCAAGTATGAGCCAGAAGTACCTGTTTATTGATCGTGACGGAACACTGATTTCCGAGCCGCCCACCGATTTTCAGGTGGACCGATTTGACAAGCTGGCCTTCGAGCCGCAGGCGATCCCGGTGCTGCTCAAGCTGCAGGCGGCGGGCTATAAACTGGTGATGATCACCAATCAGGATGGTCTTGGCACCAGCAGCTTGCCGCAGGCGGATTTTGACGGCCCGCACAACCTGATGATGCAGATTTTCCAGTCCCAGGGCGTAGAGTTCGAAGAGGTGCTGATCTGCCCGCACCTGCCGTCCGATAACTGCGACTGCCGCAAACCGAAAGTGAAACTGGTCGAGCGCTGGCTGGAAGAAGGCGCGCTGGATCGCGCCAACAGCTACGTGATTGGCGATCGCGCCACCGACATTGAGCTGGCGGGCAACATGGCGATTGGCGGCCTGCGTTATAACCGTGAAACCCTGAACTGGGCGATGATTGGCGAGCAGCTGACCCGCCGCGACCGCTATGCGCACGTTGTGCGTAACACCAAAGAGACGCAGATTGAGGTCAAGGTGTGGCTTGACCGCGAAGGCGGTAGCAAGATCAATACCGGCGTCGGCTTCTTCGACCATATGCTCGATCAGATCGCCACCCATGGCGGTTTTCGCATGGAGATTGCGGTGAAAGGCGATCTCTATATCGACGATCACCACACCGTTGAAGATACCGGCCTGGCGCTGGGCGAAGCGCTGAAGCTGGCACTCGGCGATAAGCGCGGCATTAACCGTTTCGGCTTTGTGCTGCCGATGGATGAGTGCCTGGCCCGCTGCGCGATGGATATCTCCGGTCGCCCGCATCTGGAATATAAAGCGGAGTTCACCTATCAGCGCGTCGGCGATCTGAGCACCGAAATGGTGGAGCACTTCTTCCGCTCGCTCTCCTACACCATGGCGCTGACCCTGCACCTGAAGACCAAAGGCAAAAACGATCACCACCGCGTCGAGAGCCTGTTTAAAGCCTTTGGCCGTACGCTGCGCCAGGCGATCCGCGTTGAGGGCGAAACCCTTCCCTCTTCAAAAGGAGTGCTGTGATGAATGTGGTGATCCTCGATACCGGCTGCGCCAACCTGCACTCGGTGCAGTCCGCCATTATGCGCCACGGCTATGAGCCGCTGGTCAGCCGCGATCCCGACGTGGTGCTGCGCGCCGACAAACTCTTTCTGCCGGGCGTCGGTACTGCGCAGGCGGCAATGGATCAGCTGCGCGAGCGCGAGCTGATTGAGCTGGTCAAAGCCTGCACGCAGCCGGTGCTGGGCATCTGCCTCGGTATGCAACTGCTCGGGCGTTTCAGCGAAGAGAATGGCGGCGTCGACCTGCTGGGCATTATTGATGAAGCGGTGCCGAAAATGAACGATGTCGGGCTGCCGCTGCCGCATATGGGCTGGAACCAGGTCTACCCGAAAGCGGGCCATCGCCTCTTCCAGGGCATTGAGGATGGCGCGTACTTCTACTTTGTTCACAGCTACGCAATGCCGGTGAATGCCAGCACCATCGCCCGTTGTGATTATGGCGAGCCGTTTACCGCCGCCGTTCAGAGCGACAACTTCTACGGCGTGCAGTTTCACCCGGAGCGCTCCGGGCGCGCGGGTGCGCAGCTGCTGAAAAACTTCCTGGAGATGTGATGATCATTCCCGCTTTAGATTTGATTGATGGTAGCGTGGTGCGCCTGCATCAGGGCGATTACGCCCAGCAGCGCGACTATGGCAGCGATCCGCTGCCTCGCTTGCAGGAGTACGCCGCTCAGGGCGCGCAGCTGTTACACCTCGTCGATTTGACCGGTGCGAAAGATCCGGCGCGTCGCCAGATCCCGTTACTGAAAACGCTGGTGGCGGGCGTTACTGTGCCGGTGCAGGTTGGCGGCGGCGTGCGCAGCGAAGAGGATGTTGCCGCTCTGCTCGACGCGGGCGTGGCGCGGGTGGTAATTGGCTCGACGGCGGTGAAATCGCCCGAGACGGTCAAAGGCTGGTTTAGCCGTTTCGGCGCCGACAAGCTGGTGCTGGCGCTGGATGTGCGCATTGATGAGCAAGGCACAAAACAGGTTGCCATCAGCGGCTGGCAGGAGAACTCCGGCGTGACGCTGGAAGCGCTGGTCGAGACCTATCTTGCCGTCGGCCTGCGCCATGTGCTGTGCACGGATATCTCCCGCGACGGCACGCTGGCAGGCTCGAATGTGTCGCTGTATCAAGAGATCTGTGCCCGCTGGCCGCAGGTGGCGTTTCAATCCTCCGGCGGCATTGGCGACATTAACGATGTCGCCGCGCTGCGCGGAACAGGCGTAGGCGGCGTGATTGTTGGCCGCGCGCTGCTGGAAGGTAAATTTACGGTGAAGGAGGCCATTCAATGCTGGCAAAACGGATAATTCCTTGTCTCGATGTGCGTGATGGCCAGGTGGTGAAAGGCGTGCAGTTTCGCAACCACGAAATCATCGGCGACATTGTGCCGCTGGCAAAACGCTACGCCGAGGAGGGCGCAGATGAGCTGGTGTTTTACGATATCACCGCCTCCAGCGATGGCCGCGTGGTGGATAAGAGCTGGGTGACGCGCGTGGCGGAGGTGATTGATATCCCCTTCTGCGTGGCAGGCGGCATCAAGTCGATTGAGGATGCGGCACAGATCCTCTCCTTCGGCGCGGACAAAATCTCGATTAACTCGCCGGCGCTGGCGGATCCTGAACTGATTACCCGGCTGGCCGATCGCTTTGGCGTGCAGTGCATTGTGGTCGGGATTGATACCTGGTTTGATGCCGAAACCGGCAAGTATCACGTGAATCAATATACCGGCGATGAGAGCCGCACGCGTGTGACGCAGTGGGAAACCCTCGACTGGGTACAGGAAGTGCAGAAGCGCGGTGCCGGTGAAATTGTGCTGAATATGATGAACCAGGATGGCGTGCGTAATGGTTACGACCTGGAGCAACTGAAAAAAGTGCGCGAGGTGTGTAACGTGCCGCTGATCGCATCCGGCGGTGCCGGCACGATGGAACACTTCCTTGAAGCCTTCCGCGATGCGGATGTCGATGGCGCGCTGGCGGCCTCGGTGTTCCACAAACAGATTATCAATATTGGTGAATTAAAAGCGTACCTGGCAGGCCAGGGCGTGGAGATCAGGGTATGTTAACAGAGCAACAACTCTCCCAACTGGACTGGGAAAAAACCGACGGACTGCTGCCCGCCGTGGTGCAACATGCAGTCTCCGGCGAAGTGCTGATGCTGGGCTATATGAACAAAGAGGCACTGGCGAAAACGCTGGAGAGCGGCAAAGTGACCTTCTTCTCCCGCACCAAAGGCCGCCTGTGGACCAAAGGCGAAACCTCCGGACACTTCCTCAATGTGGTGAAGATTGCTCCTGATTGCGACAACGATACGCTGCTGGTGCTGGTTAATCCGATTGGCCCCACCTGCCATAAAGGCACTTCAAGCTGCTTTGGCGACACCAGCCACCAGTGGCTGTTCCTCTATCAGCTGGAAACGCTGCTGGCCGAGCGTAAGAGCGCCGATCCGGCAAGTTCCTATACCGCCAAACTTTATGCCAGCGGCACGAAGCGTATTGCGCAGAAGGTTGGCGAAGAAGGCGTAGAGACGGCGCTGGCGGCAACGGTGAACGACCGCGAAGAGCTGACTAATGAGGCATCGGATTTGATGTATCACCTGCTGGTGCTGTTGCAGGATCAAAATCTCGATTTGACCACCGTGATTGAGAACCTGCGGGCACGGCACCAGTAGATTGCGGGCATAAAAAAACCGGGCACTGCCCGGTTTTTCTTTTTTACGCTTTCGGTTGATAAGACCGGACAGCATTTCTCATTAGAACCACGCCGGAGCCAATCATTGTGCCCAGTAATAGCGCGAGTATCATTACAAGCGCCATACGCGGGCTATCGCGATGAATGGGTAAAGAAGGTTTCATCACGTAACGATAGCTGTGGATGGCGTCCGGCTTGACTTCAATCGTCTGCAAATCGAGGAGGTTCTTACGCGTTTTGTAGTAATCCTCAGAGAAAACCAGTGGCCTAGATGATTCGTTTTTGATCATCGATTCCAGCGCAGAGCTGCCGAGAAGGAACATTGTGTCTTGCGAGACATTTTCCGTCTGTTGGATCTGCGGGGCTTCAACCTTCGACTCTTTAGCAACGGCAAGCGCCTGCATAATCTGGCGGATGCGCAAATCTTTTTGCTCCTGCGCCACCCTCTCTTGCGTGGTCAATGACTCAAGTAAATTGTCGGCACGGGCTTTAATATTAATATCTAAGTCACTCACCAGCTCTTTAGCGATGAGCTGATCGATCTGCTCAATATACTCTGCCAGTTTCTGCTGCGCGTATTTTGCCGATGCGCCCTGGTAGGTCACTTTTAACGGTAGTGATTGGCCTTGCACGGCGGTATCGATAGTCAACTTTTCTGGAGCATCCTGATTATCAAGTGCTTCCGACAAGGCAGAAAACGCCGAGTTGAATCGCCCGATAACACGCTCCTGAATGCCGGTGATATCAAAACGGTTGTCATTGCTGACGATGCTCATGGCGCTGGTATAGTTTACGATTTGACCGGCATCTGGCGCACTAATGACAGCAACTGAAGTCCATTTCTCTTTTGCAAAAGCCAAATAAATGCCAGCTATAATTAAGCTCAATACAACGAAGAGGGCAACAACCATTTTGCCTCGCCAGATTTGCAATAAAATATCAATCAAATCAATATTCTCAGCTTCGTTGCTCTGCCGGTAAGGCAGTTTGTTTCTTTCGTCAGTCATAGCCACCCTAAATAATAAGAGCGAAAAAAGAGTCGTAAAACGCGAGTTTAGCGGTTCGCTATCTTTTTGCTATAGGATTACGTGTAAATAAATGTTAGCGAGTACACTTTAAGCAATCATACGAACTTATTACTATTATTCCTGGCGTAAATAAGGCATTAATGCAAACTGAACAAAAAACGGCCCATCAGGGCCGTTTGTTTTTACGGTTTACGATTAATCGTTGTTGAATAAGTCACGGGTATAGACTTTATCTTCTACGTCTGCCAGTTCACGTGCCATGCGGTTGGAGACGATAACATCTGCTTCTTGTTTAAAGGCCTCAAGATCGCGCACCACGCGCGAGTGGAAGAACTCATCTTCCTGCATCACCGGCTCATAGACGATTACCTGCACGCCTTTCGCTTTAATGCGCTTCATGATGCCCTGAATTGACGAGGCGCGGAAATTGTCTGAACCGCTCTTCATCACCAGACGGTAGATGCCCACCACTTTCGGTTTGCGCGCGAGAATGGAGTCGGCGATAAAGTCCTTGCGCGTGCGGTTAGCGTCAACAATGGCCGAAATAATGTTATTCGGCACCGACTGATAGTTCGCCAGCAACTGCTTGGTATCTTTCGGCAGGCAGTAGCCGCCGTAACCAAATGAAGGGTTGTTGTAGTGATTGCCAATACGCGGATCGAGGCATACACCTTCGATAATCTGACGACTATTCAGCCCGAGGCTCTCAGCATAGCTATCCAACTCGTTAAAATACGCTACTCGCATTGCCAGGTAGGTGTTGGCAAACAGTTTGATCGCTTCTGCTTCGGTAGAGTCGGTAAACAGCACCGGAATATCTTCTTTGATAGCGCCTTCCTGCAGCAGCGCCGCAAAGCGCTCGGCGCGTTCTGAGCGCTCGCCAATCACGATACGTGAAGGATGCAGGTTGTCATACAGCGCTCGGCCTTCGCGCAGGAACTCTGGCGAGAAAATGACATTATCAATGCCCAGCTTCTCTTTAATCGACTGGGTAAAGCCCACCGGAATGGTCGATTTGATAATCATCACCGCCTGGGGATTGATGGCGTGAACATCGCGGATCACTGACTCTACGCTGCTGGTATTAAAGTAGTTAGTTTTGGGATCGTAATCCGTCGGCGTGGCGATAATGACGTAATCAGCGTTGCGGTAGGCGTCATGCTTGTCCGTCGTGGCGCGGAAATTGAGCGGCTTAGTCTGCAAATACTCCTCAATCTCTTTATCCACGATCGGAGAAATTTTCTCATTAAGCATATCCACTTTGGACTGCACAATATCGAGCGCGACGACCTCATGGTTCTGCGCGATAAGGATCCCGTTTGATAACCCAACGTAACCTGTTCCGGAGATTGTTATTTTCATTCGATAAGCAACTTTTGTCAGTGTATGAAACCGGAGGTGGCGATCCCATCGCCACCGCTTTATATCAATAACTGTTGGGGTTTTTACCTCTTCCGTTGAGAGAGTGTCAATAAGACAAACAGCGGCTACAAAGCCCGCCCTGCCTGAGTTTGCCTGGCTTTATTCCTAAAAATAAATGCCCGATCCCCGTAATTATCGCGGTTTCGATGAAAAAAAAGCCCGGTTTTAATGACCGGGCTTGTATTCAACTAATGGATGATTATCAGATTAATCCAGCCATTCCGTATGGAATACGCCGTCTTTATCAGTGCGCTTGTAAGTATGCGCACCGAAGTAGTCACGCTGCGCCTGAATCAGGTTCGCTGGCAGCACCGCAGAGCGGTAGCTGTCGTAATAAGCGACGGCTGCGGAGAAAGTCGGTACCGGAATACCGTTCTGTACCGCATAGGCGACAACATCACGCAGTGCCTGCTGGTAATCATCAGCGATCTGCTTGAAGTAAGGGGCCAGCAGCAGGTTAGCGATAGCCGGGTTTTCTGCATAGGCGTCGGTAATTTTCTGCAGGAACTGCGCACGAATGATGCAGCCTGCGCGGAAGATCTTCGCGATTTCGCCGTAGTTCAGATCCCAGTTGTGCTCGTCGGAGGCGGCACGCAGCTGAGAGAAGCCCTGCGCGTAGGAGACGATTTTGCCCAGATAGAGTGCGCGACGCACTTTCTCAATGAACTCCGCTTTATCACCGGCCGGTTTAGCCTGCGGGCCAGAAAGAACTTTGGAAGCCGCAACGCGCTGCTCTTTCAGAGAGGAGATGTAACGAGCGAATACTGATTCAGTGATCAGCGACAGCGGCTCGCCGAGATCCAGCGAGCTCTGGCTGGTCCATTTACCGGTACCTTTGTTAGCCGCTTCATCAAGGATCACATCAACCAGGTAAGTGCCCTCTTCATCTTTCTTAGTGAAGATATCTTTGGTGATGTCGATCAGATAGCTGCTCAGCTCGCCCGCATTCCACTCGCTGAAGGTTTTCGCCAGCTCGTCGTTGGAGAGGTTCAGGCCGCCTTTCAGCAGGGCATACGCCTCTGCAATAAGCTGCATATCGCCATATTCGATACCGTTGTGCACCATTTTGACATAGTGCCCGGCGCCGTCAGGACCGATATAGGTGACGCACGGTTCGCCATCTTCAGCTACCGCAGCAATTTTGGTCAGGATCGGCGCAACCAGCTCGTAAGCCTCTTTCTGGCCGCCAGGCATGATAGAAGGCCCTTTCAACGCGCCCTCTTCACCGCCGGAAACGCCGGTGCCGATAAAGTTGAAGCCTTCCGCAGAGAGTTCACGGTTACGGCGAATGGTGTCGTGGAAGAATGTATTACCACCATCAATGATGATGTCGCCTTTATCCAGGTACGGCTTCAGGGAGTCAATCGCGGCATCGGTACCCGCGCCGGCTTTCACCATCAGCAGAATGCGGCGGGGAGTTTCCAGAGATTCGACAAATTCTTGTACGGTGTAGTAAGGAACCAGCTTTTTGCCTGGGTTCTCGGCAACAACTTCTTCGGTTTTTTCGCGCGAGCGGTTGAAGATAGAAACGGTATAGCCACGGCTTTCGATGTTCAGCGCCAGGTTGCGCCCCATCACGGCCATACCAACAACGCCGATCTGTTGCTTGGACATTACATACTCCTGTCAGGTGTTTGATGCTGATAATTATACATGAGGATTATTTATATGGCATAGCGCATGTCGTGGCATTATCACAATTGCCTCATATTTAACCACGTAATATTTTGTAATATTGTTCTCTAACTTTATCCCATGTATATCTACGTTTAGCTATTTCAGCCATCGTTGGGTTTTCATGACCAGATGTGTCGTGCAGCAATAACTCTATAATTTGATTTTTATCGGAAAAATAGTCCGCCCGGTTTTCTGTCGAGGCACGGTTATAGTTGCAATCAAAGCAATATATTTTTTTACCGAAATGCATCAATTCAACCAAGGATGGATTGGTGCCCCCCGCAGAGTGCCCATGAACATATAACGAGCAACCCGCTCTGAGTTCAGCTAATTGATTAAGATCGTATATAGGATCGAGAAGCGTGATATTGGGGTAAGAGGAGTATTGCCGAAACAGACTCTGACCAAAGGCACTGTTTTTCCAGTTGCCTACAAAGATAAGCTTTTTATCTACTTCAGAAAAAGCTTGTAATATCATCGCAACATTATTTTCTGGTTCGATACGGCACAGGGCAAACGCATAGCCTTTGTCAGTAATTAGCATATTCTCAGGAAAAGCATGATCTCCGCCGTATGCAATAACTTCACTCTCAATGTTGTATTCAGTCTTTACATAATCAGCAATAGCTTGGTTATCCGAGATAATAACATCGGAAAACTTAACCGCCATTTTCTCAGAAAATCTCAGGAACGCGCGCGCAGCTCTACCCCATTTGTCGCGCTTCCATTCCAGCCCATCTATATTAGTGACAATCCTGGCCCTGGAGAAGATTTTGAAAATCGGTAGAATTAAGCAACCTGAAACACCCAGAACAAGTACAGAATCTGCTTTTTTAAAAGCCGAATCGAAAAGAGAAACGATATCATAAACAACGCTATGCAACCCATTGGCCTTGAAGGGTAAGTAAACCAGGCGGGCATTTTTATAAGTACTTCTTCTACTTTGTTGGTTGTAAGTTTTTCCTGAGCAATACACTGTAATATCAGCATTTTTCTCCGCTGCCAGATATTCAACCAGAGTTTCAAAACCACCATAGCAGGCCGGGATACCGACAGTACCAATAATATGAACACTTTTCATTTAACACCAATGCACTAAGTATTTTAGTCGTTATTTTGAACGAAACGTTTAAAAACGGATTCAAAACGCTCCTGGAATTTTTTAATCGTGAAGTTTAGTTCATAAGTGAGTCTTGCCTGACTCTGAATATTTTTTATTTCTTCATGATTAAGCTTAATTAATGAGCTCAGTACATAGGTGAAATTTTCGACATCACCATGTTTAATGAGAAAGCCATTAACTTTATCTTTAATGATTTCGGATGCACCACCATTATCGGTGGTTAACACCACTTTGGCAGCCCTCAACCCTTCTATCACGGTGGTAGGAAAAGGGTCAACCATCATTGAGGGGATAACACAAACATCCAGCGTTGCCGCCTTTTGTGAGGCCTGAGAGTCGAAACCGTGTAGCACAAAAACTTCGCTCAGTTTGTTTTGCACGACAAGTTCGCGAAACTCAGCGAAAAGATGCGGACGCGTCGGCGGCGCATCGCCATATACATGAATTTTTACGTTGCGTAACAGCTCATGCGGGATCGCTTTGACGGCATCGCAAAGAAACCATTGTCCCTTTTCAGGCATTACCCGACCAACCATGGCGAAATTCATATGACCGTCAATATAGTCACTTACAATCGGTAAATGGTGATGCTCAATATCGGGGATACCATTGTGAACCACGTCAACTTTTCGGCTTGCACCAATATAGCTGGCAACCTTGTTCGAAACACAAATTATTCTGTCAGCGCTAAATAAAACCACCTTACGAATAACCTCACCATAAACCGAGCCCTTGAGGTATTCATGACAGTGTACAATATTGCGGATACTCAACAATTTACAAATCAACGCAATACTGAAAAGCGCAACGGTGTTGATATAAACAGCGGAGTATTTTTTGCGATTCTTTTTCAGAAAGGTGTAGGTCTGGACATTCTGTTTGCCCCAGTTAATCAGCCCTTTAAGTGAATACATTCCCCTGTGAACAAGCGGCGCGCAGGGAAATTCGATAAAATTGACCTTATCGTTGTTTTCTGAAAGTTCACGTAAAGTGAAGTCTATCTCATGTGTAAGCTTAGGGATATAAACATCGCATTGATATTCCTGAGATAAAAAAGATAAAACATAAGCTAATATCTTACTTGCTCCATATCTATCATCAACCGGATGAAATATAGCAATCTTTTTCATTTACCTACCAACTTTCAATGATGGAAGCACTCGCACATGCAAGTATAAAAATTTTTTAATGGGTTCTGATAACTTGCTGTCTTGCGGACGTATGGGTATAGCTAAGTATCAGGAACATAACCTGTGGGAAGACAAAACTCACAAATTCGTTAGTAAAATTCTGCACCACGAAAAGATAAAAAACCACATACAATCCAGGCACAAAATGTTTTTTGAAAGCATTCACCGAAAGCGCAGCACCAATAACGATATAGGCGATCAAACCCACAACGCCAAAATATTTAAAAAGAAACAGGAATCCATTCTCCACATAGTCTATGTCAACCTGATATTGCGGAATATAGAAATGTATCGTTGAAAAATCCCCAAACAATACTGAAACGAATGAATTAAAATTAATTTCCGAAAGAACACCATTCAGCAAAAACATTCTACTCTGTAAAGTCTGTAAGTTTATTTGCGTATAATCAATCAATTGCAGAGAAATAAGAACAAGAGAAACGGTGATTAACGGGGAGAGCAGCTTGATAAATTGCCAGGTCAACTTCCCCTTGAAATTAAAGTTTGCTTTAAACAAGGCCAATATAAACAGGAATATGAAATTTATCCTGTTTATTGTAAACACAAGCATGATCGCAGAAAGGAATTTCCCAACCAACTGAGTACGGTTGCCAATCACTATTCTGGACGATGAAAGGAACAACATCGCAAGACAGATTGAAGCCATTAATTGCGGTGTGGAGAATATTCCTCTTAACGCCAGCATGCCTTCGAAACCTTTAGCATGACCTGCATCAATGAACATAGAATGTTCATTGAACAGGATGCCAAATATTGCCAGTGTAGCAGACAGAAATATCTGCAACTGTAATGCCCGAATAAACACATACCTCAGCACTATACTCGAATAATCCAGGGTCAAAAGAAATATCAATTGCAGAAGGAAATTATAAACAACCATATCAACTTTCTTACCATCTATGAAAATCCTCACGGTGTTGAATAAAACCAGTGACAATGTCATAAACAATAATAAAAGCGCACCTGAATTTAATCTATTAGTAAACAAACTAATAAGTATAAGTATTAATATTGCGGCATAAGAAACCGTCCCTAAATAGGAGGCATTCGCTGCAACAACAAGGATAAATATGTATATATAGGAGCTGGGTTTATTCATTTTTGTTTCATTTTCATTTTAACGATCTTCCATAAGATCAATGCTGAAATTTTAACAAACATGTAAAAAACAGATTTAGCCAAACCAAATTTATTACCTGAGCCAGCCCATTGATAATCGCAATCCAGTTTATCATTAAGCTTTTTTGCTTTAATAAACATGCGGTAAACAAAAGAATCTCCGACAGATGAAAATATCCTTTTTCTCATCTCTACGTTCTTGTTAATGAATCCTTGAATCACTTCGGCGCGCAAACTTTCATTCTTCTGAATCCGGTACAAACCAACAACATCCGGTTTAATTGTAATATCGCCGAATAGCGTTACCCATCTGACCCAAAAATCATAATCAGAAATTGGATACATCGTCTCATCAAACCCACCCATTATGATTGCATTATCTCTGAGCATTACAACGCCGAGGGTGCCCTGGAATACATTACTGAAAAGTAGATCGTCGAGACCAATCGTCCTGGTAGCGTTGGTTTTTGTGCGTCTTGCGAACGCTTTGAACCGCTGTAACAAACCGTTTGAGCGGACCTGGTCCGAACTGTGCCGTTGATCGAGGATCCCTACGTTGAAACCAACCAGTGTTTTCGCTTGTAACTCACCACTACTGACCAACCCATTCATAGCGCGACTAAATGCACTGTTGAGGACATCGTCGTCATGTAAAAGCGTAACGTATTTGCCTCTTGCAAGATTCAAACACTGATTCCAGTTACCGAACATGCCATAGTTCTCGCTATTCTTGTAATAGCGGAAGTCAGCAATATTTTGTCTTTCAATAAGTTCATGAGCATGTGAAAGGTTTTCAGGATCGTTGTCGACAACGATAATTTCTATAGGGAAGGTGAACTCACATTGTGATAGAGTTTTCAGACACTCGTTTAAAAGATCAAATCTTTTATAGGTTGGAATCGCAACAGTTAAAAGAAAATCATTTTGTGTGGTGTTATCAAAAATGCATTGTACAGGTAAAGCAGAAATCATCGAATATAATCCTTATAAACGCACAACGGCCATTTCCAGTTATTGTAAAGTAACTGAATTATGCCCTGTGCGAGTATCAACCCCATAACGCCGTAATCTGTATATTTCATCAAGAAATAGGAGACAAGCACAATCATTACGCCGGATAACAATGCAGGCTTAACAAAAGGCACTTTATTTGCTGTAGTAAGTATAGTCGCACTGATGGTATGTATTAGCTCCAAAAAATAGACGACAGCAAGCAGCAACAAATAATTACTATCGAGAAAACCCACTTTCGCATGAAATATCTCAATGATATACGATTGAACAAAATAAAATACAGCGAAGCCCAATATATATAAGCCCAATGAAAAACTTAATATTTGTAGAATGAGGTGCTTTGCTCGCTCTTTATCCCCAACCAAAACAAGTTGTGAAAGAACCGGAACTTTAACCGTAACAAAGACGTTCCCTACGGCTAGTAGAGCCATATAGACCTGTAGCGAGAATGTGTACTGCCCAGCGACGATTAGTGGCAGTGAAGCCCCAGCAATCAAAACAGTTGAGCGACTAATAAGGAAACTGCCAAGACTCACCGTGCCGAGTTTAACCGCATTATGTGCTATAAAAGATATTGTCGACTCTTGTTGAGGCCTGTTAGCTCTCACCTGGCTGGCGTACTTGTTACGCTGATAAAGAAATTTTATAAATACGCGATTGATAACAATTGAAAAAAGGAACGCCAGGGAAAACGTTAAAATGCTGGGTGAATATATGATCGCCAATAATGTTAAAAATAACCAAGCGATTCTGCCAATAATGTTCGCAATATATGCGTCCTGTATGACGCCATAACCACATAGTAAAGGTGTGTAATAGAGATAATACAGGCTCATTAATAAGCCAACGGAAAATACACCCCACGAGATAAATACTTCCTCCTGAAGATGCGATGGCGTTATGTAATAGAAATAACAGCTACCAAAACCAACGATGATAAGCAGACCTATCAATGTTAATACCCGATAAATTTTCTTGATATCCTGAACTAGTCTCGCTAACAGGTTAAAATCAATCGTATTCTCGAAATAGATATTTTCTACGCCATCTTTTGCAAGCGTTCTGGCGCCACGAATAACGTAACTTACATTTCTAATGATTGTTGGTGATAAACCAAAATCTAAAAGATTTATCAGCACTACCATCGATAAAAAAATTAACCAGATGCTTCCAGAGGAAGCATCGATATATTTCAACCCAATAATAGTAACAATAAATGGTATCAGAATATTAAAACATTGGTTAATTAAACCAATCAGTAGTTGGCCGTGCCGTTTTAGCATAATTATCTGTCACATATATCGCGAGTTATTTGTTTCTTGCAGCTCGATTTAAGCCCTTTGCCAAATCGACCTTTGGTTCCCAGCCGGGTAATCTAATGAGATTGTTGGCTGGCTTCATTACTTCACGGCTGCGATATTCCCGGCCGCCCCAATTGATATTGAGCTTACAGTCATTGGCTTTTTCATATACGCGTGCCAACTCTTTCAGAGAGTAGCTCTTATCAGAGTAAAGACCATATTCCGCATACAGTTGGCCATCCTTTTTAGCTATCATCTCAAGAGCAATAGCGTAGGCTTCGCAAATATCTGAAATATGAATCAAATCGATCTCTTGTTCACCGGGAGACATATCGAGCTGTTCCTGGGTTACCGCCAGTCTATCCAGTAACGCCACCAGTTTACCGCGTGTATCACCAGGCCCGTACGAGTCGAAAATTTTGAGCGTTAAGCAGCTAAAACCTCTCGCTTCAACATAGTATTTAACGATATCGTCAAAGGCTTGCTTCGTCGCTGAATAGAGGTTTACCGGGCTATAAGCTTTGGACTCATAATTTTGCCAGGAGGTGCCGGTATTAATGAAGCGTGTCACGCCAGCTTCCGCCATTGCTTCGAGCAGTTTGGTTGGGAAGGTAATGTTGCTATTGATTAAGTTATCAATATCATCAAAAGAGTGGGCGGCTAAAAACAGTGATGCAATGTGAACAACAACATCGGGTTTCACTGCGCTGAGGATTTCCTTAAGGTTATCACCTTTTAATACATGGTAATTTATGCCGTCATGAGCAGGTTCAACGTCACGCCTTACCAAGCAATGGATCTCATTCGCTTTGCATGCAAAATGCTCCATAACCGCATTGCCAATATAGCCAGTAACACCTGTTAGTAAAATCTTCATATATCTACTCAGAATGGACTATTAAACTCAGAAAAGGCGGCATGCTTGGTATCTCTGTCAGAAATAATCGGCTCACTAACAGGCCAAGAATAGTTGAAGCTGTTCCAACGGATGCCGCAGTCTTTAATAGGATCGTGCACGGTGCTGGTTTTATAAACCATCACGCTTTCATCTTCTAAAGAGAGAAAACCATGCGCAATGCCCTGCGGTAAGAAAAGCGTGCGACCGTTTTCACCACTTAACTCTAAACCCAGTGATTTACCGAATGTCGGCGAGTCATTTCTGATATCAAGAAATACGTCAAGAACTGAGCCATTCAGACAATAAACTAATTTATCATGGGCAGATGGTGGCAGTTGAAAATGCATTCCACGGAGGACATTTTTCTTCGACACGGAATAAAACTCTTCAGCGAAGTGCATATGTATGCCATTCTCTTCAAATATGCGCTGATGATAAGTTTTTACAAAACTGCCGCGAGCATCGGTAAACTTAGCAGCCTCGATAAGAAAACATCCGGAAATTTGTAGTTCTGTAATTTTCATTTGGTTTAACACAATAAGAGAGCATTCGCTCTCTTATTTCCAGTTATTTATTAATTAAAAATTGAGTCCGAAGAACTCTTCAAATTTCGAGATCACATAATCCAGATGCTCTTTAGTCAGGCCCGGATAAATACCAATCCAGAACGTCTGGTTCATAATGCGGTCAGTGTTGGTCAACTCGCCTACAACCCGATATTTCACATTGGCGAAATAGGGTTGGCGCGTCAGGTTACCGGCGAATAACAAGCGGGTACCAATTTTGGCGTCATCAAGGAATTTAACAAGATCAACACGCGTTACGCCGCTACTCTCTTTGAGCGTAATCGGGAAGCCAAACCATGACGGATCGGCTTTTTCGGTTGCCTCAGGCAGTTCCAGGAACTCAGCACATGACGTCAGACCCTGCTTAAGATAGGTAAAATTTTCTTTACGTAGACGAACGAATTCTTCAACACTCTCCAACTGTGCCAGGCCGCATGCAGCCTGCATGTCGGTAATCTTCAGGTTATAGCCCAGGTGAGAGTAGGTATATTTATGATCGTAACCAAACGGCAGTGAACCAAGCTGTTGGCCAAAGCGTTTGCCACAAGTATTGTCACAACCCGGCGCGCAGTAGCAGTCACGGCCCCAATCGCGGAACGACTCGATCAATTTTTTCAGCTCAGCTGATTTGGTAAACACCGCCCCGCCCTCACCCATGGTGATGTGATGCGCCGGGTAGAAACTGACTGTACCGATGTCACCAAAGGTTCCGACCATTTTTCCATCATAGGTGGTACCAAGTGCATCACAGCAGTCTTCAATAAGCCATAAATTATATTTATCAGCAATACGACGCACTTCAGTAAGGTCAAATGCATTACCCAGCGTGTGGGCAATCATAATAGCTTTAGATTTCTCTGATACAGCAGCCTCGATCAGAGAGGGAGCAATGTTGTAGGTTGGGATATCAACATCAACAAAAACAGGAATCAGGCCATTCTGGATTGCCGGATTGACTGTGGTGGGGAAGCCCGCCGCGACGGTAATCACTTCATCACCCGGTTTTAATGCGCGCTCCCCTAACTTAGGAGAAGTCAATGCGGTTAGCGCCAGAAGGTTTGCAGATGAACCTGAAGTGGTGGTCAGGACATGTGGCACACCGATAAAATCACCTAATTTCTTTTCAAAAGCGTCATTAAAACGGCCCGTGGTTAACCATCCATCGAGGGAAGCTTCGACCATCAGTTGAAGTTCTTTAGCACCGATGACCTTTCCTGAAGGTGGCACAACGCTGCTACCAGCAACGAAGGATTTCGGCGCTAACGCTTCATCAGCATATTGTGCGACTAATTGAGAGATTTGCTCACGCAGGGTGTTTGCGCTCATTGCTATTTTCCTGTTAATAAATTATTTCGAAGAGTTATTCATATATTCGTTGATTTCACGTCGAGTGAGCACAAGCATATCTTCACCAGCGTTCCACGCTTTATGCCAACGCACAATGCGGCCCAACGTTTCAACTAAATCCCAGCGAGGTTGCCACTGAAGACGACTACGAGCCTTCGAGCAATCCAGTTTGAGGTAGTGTGCTTCATGGGGATGATCTTCGCCATCCAACTTCCATGCAGCATCGTCTCCCCAAATTTTTACCATCGTTTCGACGATAAATTGCACGGGCATCGCGTCATCCTCGCGCGGGCCAAAGTTCCAACCCTCTGCAAAAGCCGGCCCCTCGCTGTATAACCTCTGCGCGATGATGATATAACCGGACAGTGGCTCAAGCACATGTTGCCAAGGACGAATAGCATGTGGGTTGCGGATGATAACGGTTTGTTGATTTTCAAACGAGCGCAAAATATCGGGAATCAGGCGATCTTTTGCCCAATCCCCGCCGCCAATAACGTTACCGGCACGAACGGAGGCAAGTGCTACGCCATGTTTAGCGTAATCTTTCTCATTGAAGAAAGAGCTCCTGTATGAGGAAGCAACCAATTCCGCGCAGCCTTTGCTGTTGGAATATGGGTCGTAGCCCCCCATCGCCTCATTTTCACGATAGCCCCATACCCACTCGCGGTTTTCATAGCACTTATCGCTGGTGATATTAACAACAGCTTTAACCCCACCAACGCGTTTCACTGCTTCAAGTAGATGAACGGTGCCCATGACGTTCGTGGAATAAGTTTCGATTGGCTCGTC
Organism: Kosakonia sp. HypNH10; assembly: GCF_029850615.1. NCBI lineage: Bacteria > Pseudomonadati > Pseudomonadota > Gammaproteobacteria > Enterobacterales > Enterobacteriaceae > Kosakonia > Kosakonia sp. HypNH10. The sequence goes on along the minus strand of NZ_JAOTIU010000002.1, from coordinate 574,762 downwards.
ATAAGAAAGTCGCACAAGCGGTTGCGCAGCCATATGAAAAACGATTTCAGGCTTAAATTCGTTAATGGCGCTATAAAGTTTGTCGAAATCGCGGATATCACCGATGGTTGAGTCGATCACAGAGTCGACCGCAGCGCATTGATAAAGCGAAGGCTCGGTTGGCGGATTAAGAGAGAAGCCTTTTAGCACAGCTCCCATAGAATGCAGCCATAACGTTAGCCACGAACCTTTAAATCCAGTATGCCCCGTGATAAAGACACGTTTACCCTGCCAGAATGAAGCATCAATCATGCGGCTACTCCCATGTTTTCCATGGCGCAATGCCCTTTTCCCACAAGCCTTCAAGATGGATCTTATCGCGAAGAGTATCCATCGGCTGCCAGAAGCCTGCATGCTCAAACGCCATCAACTCACCTTGTTCAGCCAATTGCATAAGGGGCTCTTGTTCCCAGGTAGTGGCATCGTTATCAATAAGATCGATTACAGACGGATGAAGAACGAAGAAACCGCCATTGATCATCGCGCCATCACCTTTTGGCTTTTCTTTGAAAGAGCAAACCTGCCTGTTCTGGATATCAAGCGCACCGAAACGGCCCGGAGGGAAAGTCGCAGTCAAAGTCGCCTTCTTACCGTGCTTGCGGTGGAAGTCGATGGTTGCGCTAATATCAAGGTCGGAAACACCATCACCGTAAGTAAAAAGGAATGCCTCATCATCTTTAACATAATCTCGCACACGTTTAAGACGCCCACCAGTCATGGATGCATCGCCAGTGTCTACCAACGTGACATTCCACGGCTCTACTCGCTTCTGATGCACTTCCATGCGGTTTTCCGCCATATGGAATGTAACATCGGACATATGGAGGAAATAGTTTGCAAAATACTCTTTGATAACGTAGCCCTTATAACCACAGCAGATCACGAAATCGCGAACACCGTGAGCGGAGTACATTTTCATGATATGCCACAAAATTGGTTTACCACCAATTTCCACCATCGGCTTTGGCTTTAAGACTGTTTCTTCACTTAAGCGTGTACCTAAGCCACCAGCTAAAATCACGGCCTTCATTTCTTTTTCCTCTATTTTATTTTGATACGGTAAACGCGTCCGAATAAAAGTGTTTGTTTGATAATCCCCGCGCAGTGAGATCTCTTTTGCAAGCTTCAATCATTACAGGAGAGCCACAGGCATAAACGTCGAAATTTTCGAGGTTTTCAAAATCGCTGACTACAGCGTCATGAACAAACCCCTTACGCCCCTGCCAGCTATTGTCGTCACCGGAAACAACAGGGACAAATTCAATATTTGGATAGTGCACAGCCCACTCCTGAGGCAGCGACGAATAAAAGTGTTCGCTGAGTTGCATACCCCAGTAAATGAAAATTTTTCTCTCTGAGCCTTGCTTGAGTAATGACTCCACCATCGCTTTAACGGGGGCAAAGCCGGTACCGCCAGCGATGAAGATAACAGGACGATCGTTGCTACGTATGAAAAACGTACCGCACGGACCTTCGATACGCATCAGTGTATTCACGGCAATATCATTAAAGACAAGCTCGCTCATTTGGCCGTTGGGTACATGACGAATATGAAGCTCAATGCCTTCGTTCGCAGCAGCATTTGCAATGGAGTAACTGCGGGTTATGCCTTTATATTGCAGGTTTATATACTGTCCGGCTAAGTAGTTTATTTGCGCAGTCGGTGGGAAACGAAGAACAAGTTTCATCACATCAACCGACACTTTTTCCAGGCTTGCGACTTTGCAGGGTGTAATTTTTTTTATCTGGCCATCCAGCTCCGGATAGTAGGTCGCCTGAAGAGAGACGCTGCCGCAAGGAGTGCAGCGGCAGGTCAAAATTTTGCTTCCGGCTGTGAAAACTTTCTTACTGTCATCGATTACTTCGCCAGTAAGCAATTCAGCCTCGCAAACTCCGCAATCACCACTTTTGCAGCTATGCTCTAGGTGAATACCAGCGTCGAGTGCAGAATCAAGAAGAGTTTTATCCTCTTCCCCAGAAAAGGATAAATCAGCTGGGAAAATTTTAATTAAATGCGTCACAGGCTATTACTCAAATAAAGTCGCTAAAGTAAAAGAGGATGCCGCTGCATCTTTTGCGGACAAGTCCGGCACGCCACTAAGAGGCCAGTCAATATTTAGTTGGGCGTCGTTCCAGATAATGCTACTTTCTGCTTGCGGACAATAGTAATTTGTCGTTTTATAGACAAATTCTGCACTTTCGCTTAATACTAGAAACCCATGTGCGAAGCCCTCCGGGATCCACAGCTGCCTTTTATTTTCAGCAGAAAGATGAACGCCAACCCATTTTCCAAGTGTTGGAGAGCTCTTTCGCAAATCAACGGCCACATCAAATACCTCGCCCGCGATGACGCGAACTAGTTTCCCCTGCGCATGAGGGGCCATCTGATAATGTAAACCGCGCAATACTCCGTTCTTGGATTTTGAGTGGTTATCCTGAACAAACTCAACTTTGTGCCCTACAGCTTCTTCAAAAAGTCGCTGGCTAAAACTCTCATAGAAAAATCCGCGATCGTCGCCAAAAACTTTGGGCTCAAAAATGAGCACGCCGGGGAGCGCAGTTTCAACACTCTTCATTTTTAGTAACCTTTAATCATTCTTAAAAGGTATTGACCATACTCATTCTTTTTCAACGGCTCGGCGAGCTTCTCAATTTGCGCAGCATCGATGAAATGTTGACGATAGGCAATCTCTTCCGGACAGGAGACTTTCAACCCCTGACGCTGTTCAATCGTTTGAATGAAATTACTGGCCTCGATCAAGCTCTGATGCGTCCCGGTGTCAAGCCACGCATAACCACGCCCCATCATCGCAACCGATAAACGGCCCTGCTCCATATAGATTCGATTGATGTCCGTGATCTCAAGCTCGCCACGTGCGGATGGCTTGAGGCTTTTAGCCAAGGCAATTACATCGTTGTCGTAGAAATAAAGCCCCGTAACAGCATATTGACTTTTCGGTTGCAGCGGTTTTTCCTCAAGGCTGATAGCGCTACCTGCGGAATCGAACTCCACGACACCATAACGTTCAGGATCGGTGACATGGTAAGCAAATACCGTCGCGCCGTTTTCCTGCTTAACCGCTCTTTCCATCAGCTTAGGCAAATCGTGGCCATAGAAAATATTATCGCCAAGGATCAACGCACAATCGTCATCCCCGATAAACTCCTCTCCAATAATGAAGGCCTGCGCAAGTCCATCCGGGCTTGGCTGTACTTTATAGTGCAGATTAAGCCCCCACTGGCTGCCGTCACCAAGGAGTTGTTCAAAACGCGGCGTATCTTGCGGCGTACTGATGATCAAAATATCGCGAATACCTGCCAGCATCAGTGTCGATAACGGATAGTAGATCATCGGCTTATCGAATATAGGCAGCAACTGCTTACTCACGGCCATGGTTACCGGATAGAGACGCGTACCAGAGCCGCCAGCAAGGATTATTCCTTTACGTGTTTTCATTGCATTTTCTCACGCTAAAAACGCCTCCCCAGAGGCATTTCAAATTAGTTAAACCGGGCCCGCCGCAAACAACTCTGCCAGCATGCGTTTTACGCCTGTCTCCCAGTGTGGAAGCACCAATTCAAATTCACGGGTAAATTTTTCAGTGTTAAGTCGTGAATTATAAGGACGTTTTGCCGGAGTCGGATACGCTTCTGTCCCGATTGCATTTACATTTTTCACCGCAAGCGAAATGCCAGCAGCGCGCGCCTCGGCAAACACCAGTTGGGCAAACGCATGCCAGCTGGTCGTGCCGGAGGCAACAAGATGGTAGAGCCCAGCGACGTCTGGTTTAACCAACGCAGTACGAATTGCATGGGCCGTACAGTCTGCCAGCAGCTCTGCCCCGGTCGGCGCGCCAAACTGGTCGCCAATAATGGAGAGCGTTTCGCGCTCTTTCGCCAGTTTGAGCATCGTTTTGGCGAAGTTATTCCCCTTCGCAGCAAAGACCCAACTGGTACGGAAAATCAGATGCTTCGGGCAGTATTGCTGAACAGCTTTCTCACCAGCCAGCTTGGTTTCGCCATAGACATTGAGCGGCGAAGGCTCATCGGTTTCGCGCCACGGCGTTTCGCCGCTACCCGGAAAAACATAGTCTGTTGAATAATGTACCAGCCAGGCATCGATCGCAGCCGCTTCGCGCGCAATCGCTTCAACGCTGGTCGCATTCAGCAGCTCGGCAAAATCACGCTCCGATTCCGCTTTATCAACCGCAGTGTGCGCAGCTGCATTGACAATGACGTCGGGGCGAACGCGGCGAACCGTTTCTGCCACGCCTTCTGGGTTACTGAAATCGCCACAGTAGTCAGTGGAGTTGAAATCAACGGCAACAACACTCCCCAACGGCGCTAATGCGCGCTGAAGCTCCCAGCCAACTTGTCCGTTTTTGCCAAACAGCAGAATATTCATTGGCTGCGTTCCCCGTAGTTTTGATCGATCCAGGACTGATAGGCGCCGCTCTTGACGTTTTCAACCCACGCGGTATTGGCTAAATACCACTCAACCGTTTTGCGGATGCCGCTTTCAAAGGTTTCTTGCGGCTTCCAGCCGAGTTCGCGGCTGATTTTGTCTGCGTCAATCGCGTAGCGGCGATCGTGGCCCGGACGGTCAGTCACATAGGTAATCTGGTCGCGATAGGAGCTGGCTTTCGGCACGATTTCATCAAGCAGATCGCAGATGGTGTGTACCACATCGAGGTTCTGTTTTTCGTTATGGCCACCGATGTTGTAGGTTTCACCTGCCACGCCCTCGGTCACCACCGTATAGAGCGCACGGGCGTGATCCTCTACATAGAGCCAGTCACGGATCTGATCGCCTTTGCCATAGATCGGCAGCGGTTTACCCTCAAGCGCGTTGAGGATCACCAGCGGAATCAGTTTCTCAGGGAAGTGGAACGGACCGTAGTTGTTGGAACAGTTCGTCACCAGAGTGGGGAAGCCATAGGTTCTGCGCCATGCACGCACCAGATGGTCACTTGAGGCTTTGGAAGCAGAGTAAGGGCTGCTCGGCGCATAGGCGGTTGTTTCTCTGAAAAGCGGCAGCGCTTCGCCAGCGGCAACTTCATCCGGATGCGGCAGGTCGCCATACACTTCATCAGTAGAGATGTGATGGAAGCGAAAAGCAGCTTTGCGCGTCTCATCCAGTTGCGCCCAATATTGACGAGCGGCTTCAAGCAGGACGTAAGTCCCCATGATATTGGTTTCGATAAAGGCTGCCGGGCCGGTAATGGAACGGTCAACATGGCTCTCTGCCGCAAGATGCATCACCGCATCAGGCTGATGCTCAGCAAAGATACGCGCCATCGCCGCACCATCACAGATATCTGCATGCTCAAACGCATAACGCGCGCTCTTATCCACTTCTGCTAATGATTGCAGATTTCCGGCATAGGTTAATTTATCAACATTAACCACATGATCCTGAGTGTTATTAACAATATGACGCACAACTGCAGAGCCAATAAAGCCTGCACCACCGGTGACCAGTATTTTCACGAGAATTATCCGTACTTGCTTTGCAATGTTTAGAACGCGATCGGCGGGTAATGGAAGAAGCGTGAGCAAATAAAAGGCACGCTACCGCCCCAGGCTTTCAGCTACCCGAACGCTGTGTGGGACAGTCAACATTAATTATTGCCAGGGCCCTACACACGCGTCATTCCCGCTGCGCTGGGCACAAAATGCTAAGCGGCTATTCTCCGCTGAAACAGCCATAGAAACAAGGGAAAATCTATAGACTAAAAGCTTAAAAAATCCACATAACTACCTTTTTTAATTGTTTATTTTCAGATAAAAACAAAAAAGGCAGTAAGAATAACCTGAGAGTAAACTCTCTCAACGTTACCCTTTACTGCCCTGGCAATCAGGCGTAAAGCACCGGATTAATTTATTTGATTATTGTGCCAGCAACTTCTGAATGCTATCGCGGAATTTCTGACCTTCTTTCAGGTTACGCAGGCCATAGTTTACGAATGCTTTCATGTAGCCCATCTTCTTCCCGCAGTCGTAGCTGTCGCCAGTCATCAGCATGGCATCGACGGACTGTTTTTCCGCCAGACGCGCAATAGCATCAGTCAGCTGAATACGTCCCCAGGCACCCGGCTCGGTGTTTTCCAGCTCTGCCCAGATATCTGCAGAAAGAACATAGCGCCCTACCGCCATCAGATCGGAATCCAGCGTCTGCGGCTGATCCGGCTTCTCGATAAACTGCACGATGCGGCTCACTTTGCCTTCGCTGTCCAGCGGCTCTTTGGTCTGAATAACAGAGTACTCGGAGAGATCGCCCTTCATGCGTTTTGCCAGCACCTGGCTGCGGCCGGTTTCGCCAAAGCGTGCGACCATCGCGGCGAGGTTATAACGCAGCGGATCTGCAGTTGCCGTGTCCAGCACGATATCTGGCAGGACGACGATAAACGGATTGTCACCGACAATCGGGCGCGCGCAGAGAATGGAGTGGCCCAGGCCCAGCGGCTGCGCCTGACGCACGTTCATAATCGTTACGCCCGGCGGGCAGATGGACTGCACTTCCGCCAGCAGCTGGCGCTTAACACGCTGCTCAAGCAGGGCTTCAAGCTCATAGGAGGTGTCGAAGTGGTTTTCTACCGCGTTTTTTGACGAGTGAGTAACCAGAACAATCTCTTTGATCCCCGCCGCGACAATCTCGTCGACAATGTATTGAATCATCGGCTTGTCGACAATCGGCAGCATCTCTTTTGGAATCGCTTTTGTGGCGGGAAGCATATGCATCCCAAGTCCGGCTACCGGAATAACTGCCTTCAAATTAACCATTATTTCTTCCACCTATAATTTATTGATGAATTATAAACCCTTGACCTGTTTTCGCCAGTACGTTCATGGCAAACAGGTATGAAAATGGCGACGAGTGATGCTCCCTCATGACATCTGATGTAATCCTAACGCCCCGGTTTAATCTCCAGGATTCCTCGCAAAAGCCTCAAAAGAGGCTTATGACCGTTTAGCGGGTAAGCGGAAGTTTAAATTTTCGACATTTACGGTGTGCTGATCGACGCGATCGATGTCAACGGAGCTTTGACCGTTCTCATTCACTGCATGAATATTCGCCATCGACAGCAGCGTCTCATTTTTCGCCATAAAACGGCCGCGCACATCTTTGCGCAGATCGAAGTTGAGCTTCAGCGCCGGGCCTACCGACGCATCCTGCGTAATATGGATATTGCGCAGGAAGAGGTGCTGCGGCTTATTGTGCAGCTCAAGCGTGGCCTGCTGCATCTTGATGTTGGTGATAGCGACAAACGAGGTCGCGTTACCGGAGGAGACCTGGATACCACGCAGCTTATATTTACTGCTGCTGTTATCCTGCTGAATATCATTAAGTTTGAAATTCTGCGGAATGGATAAATAATCGCCTTTAATCACCCCGTAGCCAATCAGCATACCGGCACTATTTTCCATCGTGACATTATCGATAACGAAATTATCACAGCCATAAATAGCCACCGTGGCGTTATCAATCCCCGCTTTTTTACTGAAGTCCGGCGTAATGTTTTTCGCTTTGATATTACGAATAACAAAATGTTTACCGTTTTCCACATGCACCAGCTGGCGACAATTACTGCCGGTGATATTTGCCACGACAAAGTTTTTCACCGACTGATCTTCCGGGTAGTTATTGTCATAGGTGCTGCCCGCTAACCCGATGCCAATCCCCCAGTTAATTTTGCCGTTGGTGCAGTTGATATTGTCGATCACATGATCCGAGATAAGGATATTGCGATCGTTGATTGCCACGTTCCACTCAATGGCGTCGCCCTGCAGATCGCTAAAGCGGCTATGGGTAATGCGCGCGCCATCGAGCTGGTTATGGAAGCCCTGGCGTAAAATGCCGTAGTTAGCTTTGCTGATGTTGATGTTATCAATCACCAGATTGCGCATCACGCGCTTCTCTTTACCGCCGATGTAGATCTGCATTACCGGGCCATAACCGCTCATGCTGACACCTTTAATGGTGCAGTCTGAGCCGCGTACATCAAGCATCACGTTATAGAGGCTGCCGCCCTGCTCGCCGATTACGCGGCTGCCGTCCTGCAGCACAAGACGCCCGCGTCCGCTGCCTTTTAACGCCCCGCGCACCAGCAGCGTTTTACCGGCGGGAATGAAAATGCCGGTATTGATGTTTTCGCACACTAGCCCGGCGGGAACCTCCACCGTCTGCGCGTCGGCAAAGGCCTGATTGAGCGCAGCCGGCCAGTCATTGTGGTTGTAATCGCTTAGCTTTACCGTGTCGCTGCGTCCAAGGGCGCGCGCGGCAGGCATATGCAGCAGGGGAAGCGCCGCCAGCGCGGAGCTGGCGGTCAGGAAGGAGCGGCGCGTCAGCGCGGTTGAGCGTCGTTTCGCAGTCATAAAGCCTCTCATCAAAGCGTTTGCAGCAGACTGGCCAGTTGCTGGTTGATAATCGTTTGATTAAAGTCCGTTTCAACTTTCTCCCGGGCGCGGGTCACCACCGGCGTAAGCTCCTCGCTCGCCATCTGACCAAAGGAGGCCAGACGTTCAGCCAGCGCTTCGGCGTCGTTTTCCGGCACCAGCCAGCCGGATCGTCCGGCGTCGATCAGTTCAGGAATACCGCTGTGAACGGTCGAGACCACGGGGATGCCAACGGCCATCGCTTCCATCAGCGCGACCGGAATACCTTCCATATCGCCATCGGTGCCGGTAATGGAGGGGAGTAAAAAGACATCCGCTTCATCAAGCAGCGCTTTCACTTCGTGACTCGGCTTAAAGCCGGGCATCTCAATCACATCCTCAAGCTGGAACTGCTCGATCAGGGTGCGCAAACGGCGCTCCCAGGGGCCGATACCCAGAATGCGGTATTTGAACGCCACGCCGCGTGCTTTCAATAAGCGGCAGGCTTCAATGGCGACGTGCAGCCCCTTTTTCTCCGTCAAACGCGCGACAGAGATGATTTGCAGCGGACGGCCCGGTGGTTTCACTTCGCGCAGGCTGAAGCGCGTCATATCGACGCCCATGCGCGAGACGGCAATCTTATTCTGCGGGCAGCCCATGGTGAGCAGTCGCCCGGCCCACAGATCGCTTATCGGCAGCATCAGATCGCCACGCTGAAAGAGTTGCTGATACTCCGGGGTGTAGTGTGTAAGCACATCGCGGTGCGAGATATCGATTCCGTGGAAAACGGTGGCGATCTTGCCTTTCAGCACGCCAAGTTCGCGCAGTTTTGCCGCAGTGACGCCCGCCGGGCCAAAGTGGGCGATAAAGACATCGGCGGTAAAAGTTTGCGGCGCGAGGCCGCAAATCGCTGGCAGGATCAGGTTGCGTGCCTCATCACCGTAACGGGAGAGGTTGAGCGCTTTCCAGGTCGACGACTTAAACATGCCGCGGGCGATTGCCTGCCCGCGATAGCCCAGCTTCGCCAGTTTCCCTTCCGGCTCCGCCAGCAGCCAGTGCGTCTTCTCCGCCAGCTTATATTCAGTGTAAGCGGCGTGAGTATTGTTCATATCGCCCTTGTGCAGGGCGACAATCTCAACCTCAAATCCCATATTGATAAAGGCGACAATCTGGTTGAGGACAAACGTTTCGGACGAGAGAGGAAATTTCAGCAAAAAGAAGCCGACTTTCATTTCACCCCCTGCACGCGCTCGAGCACCGATTGCACCATCTTGATGCCCTGCTCGCGCTCGGCCGCCACCGCCGTTGCCAGCCGTGCGTTGATCGCCGGCAGCTGGCCCAGCGTATCTGCCGCCATTGACGCCAGCGAACCGTCGAGCAGATGGCGAATATCCACCGCCATCTCCGGCATGCCGAGCTGCTGCATGATCCCGGCTGACTTGTGTTCGTAGTTAATGGCAATCGCCGGCGTGCCGAAGTTCATGGAGATGATTGCCGAGTGCAGGCGCGTGCCGATGGTTAAATCGCATCCCGCAAGAATTTTGCCCATCTCCAGATCGTTCAGCTCATCCATCACCACGTGGTAGCGGGAAGGATCCTGAATATGCTGACGCAGGTTGAGCGCCACCATGCGGTCATCTTTGTTATAGCTGTCGATACCGGTGCAGGTAGAGAGCGCAATCACCTGATAACCCGCGTCAATCACGCGGTTGACGACATCAGCAAAGGCCTTTTCATACGCCTGCTGGGTGGTGCCCAGACGTTTATCAAACGGTGCCAGTTCACGCAGGGTAATGGCAACGGTCTTCTCTTTTGCCGCCAGGTCCAGCCAGTGCTGAACGGCATAGCTGGCGGTGAAATCCTCCTGATGGTGATCCACCAGCCAGGCGGTATCGACGCCCTGCTCCACTTTATCGGTGGTGATGCCGCTCTGCTTCATCAGATTGAGGCTGACATGCTCGCGCAGGATCAGCGCGTCACAATGGCCGAAGACGTAGTTCGCCAGCTTGTTGAAGTCCTCGTTCTGGAACGGCCCGACGCTGTGACCAATCATAAACAGCGGTTTTTTCGCCATAAAGGTGCAGAGCGCATGTTCAAACTGCGGCACACCGTAGAGATCGACAAAGAAGGAGCCGCCGACCTGGATAATCGCATCATAATCCGCCAGACGGCGCACAAAATCGGTAAACCCCTGAGCGATGGCGATATTGCGCAGCTTGCCGGTATCGGTCACGCGGGAGAGCAGCACCTGGTGCTGGTAGCGACGGCGCAGAACTTTCTTCACGCGCCCCATCAGGCCAGCGGCATTGTTGTGCGCTTTCATCTGGCTGTAGAGCGGGTCGCCCATCACCGGGCGATTGAGTAACCAGGAGGAGCTGACCGGATAGCGGCTCATCACATCCACTTCCGCCTCAGGATTCAGGCGGGCAATAGCGTCCAACAATCCACGTAAAATTGCGCTGTCACCACGGTTGCCGCATGTGTGATTGCCAAGGATCAATAATTTCATAACGACCTCATAAAGGGGTTCAATAAGGTTTCTTATCCTGCGCGAAGCAGTGTTTTCAATTTCTCGTTGCGGCAAAACTGACGCTTCATCTCCACCACCAGCGCGTTACGCGACAAAATCAGCATAATGGCGAAGGCGATGGCACCCGCAGCAACCTGAATCGCCAGCATGGCGGCAAGCGGCAGATGGCCGTTCAGCGCCAGGCCGAGGCCATAACTGACCACCAGCGTCGGCAGCGACAGGTAGAACGGCAGCCACAGGCTGAGGATGTACTGGCGGTAGCTCGAACCGAGCACCGGTTTGATCATCACGAAGTAGCTCAGAATGGTGTTGATAATCTGCACCAGCAGGAAGCCAAGCGTAACGCCCAGCGCACCGGCCATATGGCCGCCAATAATGATCGCCGGAATAAAGAGAAACGTTTTAAAGACGTTGAATTTAAAGCTGATATCGACACGTGCTTTCGCCATCAGCAGCGAACCGATCGGGTTACCGACCGCGCGCAGCAGGCCAACGATGCACAGCAGTTGCAGGATCGGAATGATGCTGTTCCACTTCTCGCCAAATACCAGCGGCACAAAGTTATTCGACACCACCATCAGCCCAAGCAGGATCGGGAAGTTGATGATCCCCACCACCGACAGCAGCTTGTAGAAGTTCAGGCGCAGCTTCTCGGTGTCATCCTGGATCTTGGCGAAGGCCGGGAAGAGCACGCGGGTAATGATCGGGTTCAGCTTCATCGGCGGCACTACCGCCACGTTGTAGGCGAGGTTGTAACCCCCGGCGACGCTCGCACCGAGGATACGCGCCAGCACCAGCGTGGAGAGGTTGGTGTTCACGTAGTTGATGATGCTGTCTGCGGTCAGCCATGCGCCAAAACGCAGGTTGGAGCTGACGGAGGCAAGTGAGAAGTGCAGACCGGGGCGGTAGATCTTGCGGCCAAAGTAGCCGAACAGCAGCGTACGCACGGCGCTGTTGACCAGATAACCGAGGATCGCAGTCATCGCCAGCGGCCAGAAGAAGGCGCTGATCACCGTAAAGCTGAAGCCCGCCATTACCGACAGGGTTTCAATCGCGCCAATCTTGTTGAACTCCAGCTCTTTTTGCATCAGCGCGCGGAACTGCTGCCCGTGCGGGATCACCACAAACGCCACCGACAGGGTTTTGATCAGCGGTGCCAGATCCGGGTTGTTCAGCACGTCAGCAATCATGTTGCTTAACGAGAAGACCGCGATGCAGACCACGATCCCCAGCCCGACGTTGAGCCAGTAAAGCGTGGTCAGCTCGAGGTGGCTGATCTCTTTGCGCTGAATAATCGAGTTGGCGATACCAAAATCCGACAACGTATCCGCCAGCGCGATAATCACCAGCGAGACGGTCAGCAGACCGAACTGGTGGTTATCGATAATGCGCGCCAGCACCGTCATCTGCACCAGCCCCAGACCGATAATGGTCAGAGTGGCCATGGCTGACCACTTTGCTCCGCTGATGGTTTTTTCTCTCAGGCTCATGACCTTTCCTTAATACGCCGCTTTGTTGACAAAGCCTTTAAAGATGGTCAGAAAAACGATCTTGATATCGAACCACAGGCTCCATTCGCGGATGTACTCCAGATCGAACTCAATGCGTTTTTCCATTTTTTCCAGCGTGTCGGTCTCGCCGCGCCAGCCGTTAATCTGCGCCCAGCCGGTAATGCCCGGTTTCACTTTGTGACGCAGCATGTAGCCCTCAATCAGCGCACGATACTGCTCGTTATGCGCCACGGCGTGAGGACGCGGGCCAACAATCGACATCCCGCCGGTGAGCACATTGATAAACTGCGGCAGCTCATCAAGGGAGGTGCGGCGCAGGAAGCTGCCCACTTTGGTGACGCGCGGATCGTTCTGCGTCGCCTGGGTCACCACTTTGTCGTTCTCCATCACCTTCATTGAGCGGAACTTCCACACTTTGATAGGCTTACCATCCATGCCGTAGCGCGTCTGGCGGAAAATGATTGGCCCTGGCGAACTCATCTTCACCGCCACGGAGATAGCCAGCAGCACCGGCGAAATCAGCAGCAGAATCAGCGACGAGAGCACAATATCTTCCAGGCGTTTCAGGATGCGGTTTACACCTGAGAGCGGCGTGTCATACAGCGGCACAATCGGAACGCCATTCACCTCTTCAATGCGTGAATGCAGAATGTTAAAGGTGAAGACATCCGGGATCAGGATCACCGAACAGGTGGTATCCGCGAGATCGCGCACCAGTTTTTTGATGCAAACAGCGTCATTCATCGACATTGCGATATAGACGTTATGGATCTTGCCGCTGCGGGCATCTTCAACCAGTTGCTCAAGGTTGCCCGCCCAGCCAGTATCAATGCCGCCCGGTTTCGGATCGTAATAGACCCCGACCACATCAAAGCCGAGCCACGGCTCATTGCGGAAACCGTCGAGCAGCGCCTGCCCCATCGGCATATCCCCCGCCACGGCAACGCGACGGGTGTTATACCCGAGATTACGCAGCCAGCCGGCACCGAAGCGGATCACCGCCCGGCTAAACATCAGGCCGAGGCTGGTTAACAGATACCAGGTGAAATAGAGCGAGAAGGTGTTATCAAAGTCTGTGTTGAACGACATCAAACCGGCGCTGAAGATGATACTCAGCGTCCAGTTCTGCAACAGCAGCGTCAGTTCGGTCATCATTCTGACGCCGCGCCAGGAGCGGTAAAAATCGGTCATGCCGCCGATCATCTGGAATACAACCAGCGTGGTCAGCGCCATCAGCAGATGCATGTAGAAAAATGGCAACGCATTGACTTTGCACACCAACCACAACCCAGCGAACATAATGGTGATGTCTGAGAATCGCTGCACGATAGAGATTAACGATGCATTCGTTTTGGCCCGGTCGCGCTTTTTTAGATTTGTCATCGTTGTACCTGCCTGTTTGCCCTCCTCCCCTCGTGGGGAGGAGAACGACTAAGAGTTACTGATTCAACAGCGCCAGAATTTCCTGCGTTCGCGCCTCCATCAACGCTACGTCGTGTCGGGATTCGACATTCAGACGCACCACCGGCTCGGTGTTGGAGGAGCGCAGGTTAAAGCGCCAGTCGGCAAAGGCGATGCTGATGCCGTCGGTGTAATCCACCTCCAGCGCGTCCGGCGCGTAGCGATCTTCAACGCGTTTGATGGCGCTAACCGGATCGGCCAGCTTGCTGTTGATCTCGCCGCTCGCCGGGAAGGCCACCATACGATCGCCCACCAGTTCGGCCAGCGTTTTACCTTTCAGACACAGCAATTCCGTGACCAGCAGCCATGGGATCATGCCGCTGTCGCAGTAGGCGAAATCGCGGAAGTAGTGGTGCGCGCTCATCTCACCGCCGTAAATGGCGTCCTCTTCGCGCATACGCTCTTTAATAAAAGCGTGGCCGGTTTTCGACATCACCGGCGTACCACCTGCGCGGCCTACTACATCAACGGTGTTCCAGGAGAGACGCGGATCGTGAATGATTTTCGCGCCCGGGTGTTTTTCGAGGAACGCTTCTGCCAGCAGGCCAACGATGTAGTAGCCCTCAATAAACTGGCCCTTGTCGTCGAACAGGAAGCAGCGGTCGAAGTCGCCGTCAAAGGCGATGCCCATATCCGCCTGATGCTCAATCACCGCGTTGCGGGTGTCGTCGCGGCACTCGGGCAGCAGCGGATTAGGAATACCGTGCGGGAAGGTGCCATCCGGCTCGTTGTGCACTTTGATAAAGCTCACCGGCACATTCAGCGCCTTGAAACGCGCTTCAATGGCGTCGATCACCGGGCCTGCGGCGCCGTTACCGGAGTTGATCACCAGTTTCAGCGGTTTGAGGTTAGCGGTGTTGATGTAGCCGAGCAGATGGTCGATGTAGTCATCGCGCAGGGAGATCTGCTTGTAGCTGCCGCGTTTTTCCGGGTTCACCGGCGGGAAGTCGTTGGCTTCCGCCAGACGCTGCACGTCACGCAGGCCGGTGTCGCCGCTGATTGGGCGCGCGCCTTTGCGCACCAGTTTCATGCCGTTGTAGTCCATCGGGTTGTGGCTGGCGGTCACTTCGATACCGCCGTCAACGCCGAGATGGAAGGTGGCGAAATAGATCTCTTCGGTACCGGACAAACCGATATCCAGCACATCAACACCAGCGTCCTGCAAGCCTTTGGCTAACGCCAGCTTCAGCGATTCGCTGGTCTGACGCACATCGCCGCCGAGCACAATGGTCTGCGGCTTCAGGTACTCCCCGTAGGCGCGGCCAATACGCCAGGCTATATCTTCATTCAGTTCTTCGCCCAGCTTTCCGCGAATATCGTAAGCTTTAAAACAGGTTAATTTTTCCATCATTACCTCTTCTTCAGGCAACAGTCAGCCTTGACCGCAACTGGCCACATAAATGTTATCAATAGTTGTTCTGGCCGAACCCGCGCGCGGCGGGCCGGCAATGGGCGTTAAATACGCCCGTAACGATCGGCGAAGCGCACAATGTCATCCTCTTCCAGGTACGAACCGGAGCGTACCTCAATCAGGTCGAGAGGGATCTTGCCCGGGTTTTCCAGGCAGTGGCGCGCACCGAGCGGAATGTAGATAGATTCGTTTTCGCCCAGCAGTTTGACTTCGTCATCGATGGTGACTTTCGCCGTACCGGCAACCACCACCCAGTGCTCGGCGCGGTGGTGGTGCATCTGTACCGACAGCCCCTCGCCCGGTTTCACGGTGATGCGTTTCACCTGGTAGCGATCGCCTGCGTCGATGGAGTCATATTTACCCCACGGGCGGTAAACTTCGCGGTGAATATGGTGCTCGTGACGCCCTTCGGCTTTGATCTTCTCGACCACTTTTTTCACGTCCTGCACCGCATTACGGTCGGCAATCAGCACCGCGTCTTTGGTCTGCACCACCACCAAATCTTTTACGCCAACGGTGGTCACGAGACCGGATTCGGCATAGACGTAGCTGTTTTCGGTTTTGTGGCTGATCACATCGCCGTGATGCACGTTGCCTTCCGGCGTGTGCTGGCTGATCTCCCACAGGGAGGACCAGGAGCCAACATCGCTCCAGCCTGCGTCCATCGGAACCACCACCGCATCGGCAGTGCGTTCCATCACCGCGTAGTCGATAGACTCTTCCGGGCAGGCGAGGAACGCCTCTTCATCGACGCGGATAAAGTCCATATCCGGGTCGGTGGCATCCATCGCCTTCTCACAGGCTTCGAGAATATCCGGACGATATTTTTGCAGCTCTTCCAGGTAGCGACCGGCGCTGAACAGGAACATGCCGCTGTTCCAGTAGTATTCGCCGCTGGCGACATACCCCTGCGCGGTTTCCAGGTTCGGTTTTTCAACAAACTGCGCCACTTCAAACGCCACAGCATCGACCTGGCCCGGGCTGACTTCACCGCGGCGGATGTAGCCGTAACCGGTTTCGGGCATATCCGGCACGATACCGAAAGTCACCAGTTTGCCCGCCTCGGCATACGGCATAGCATTACGTACTGAAGTACGGAACGCCTCTTCATCCTGAATAACGTGATCCGCTGCCAGCACCAGCATCAGCGGATCGCTATCCGGGTTGTGGCGTTTAACCGCCAGCGCCGCCAGCGCAATCGCCGGGGCGGTGTTGCGGCCTGCCGGTTCAAGAATGATGTTCTCCGTCAGCTTATTAAGCTGGCGCAGCTGTTCTGCGACGATAAAACGGTGCTGCTCGTTACAAATCACCACCGGGCTTTCGCACTCGACGCCGTTCAGGCGGCAGACGGTGGTCTGCAGCATGGTGAGATCGCCCTTCAGGCAGAGAAACTGTTTAGGGTAAAGCACGCGGGAAAGTGGCCACAGACGGCTGCCGGAGCCCCCGGCCATCACGACCGGATAGAGTTGCGTTTGACTCATGATTTATCCCCATTGCCGTCGAAATTGAGGCGCGCCTCATGCGCCGCGCCATCGTGGGCGGCTGCGGGCGTCGCGGATTTCTCCGGGCTGATATCTGCAATAAACTGGCTTAACACGTTCTCTTTTTCGAGCGTGCGTTCGGCATATTCACGTGCCACCGTGTTGTTTGTGGGCAGCGCTAACGCGCGTTCAATGCCCGAGGTCAGCGCATCGACCGATTCCGGTTCGACGCAGACCGCAATGCCAGGCTCATTCAGGCAGAGCTGGCCAAGTTCGGTACTCTCTTCGGCGGTGATCACCGCATTGCCACCCACCGCCAGAATGTTGGTCAGCTTGGAGGGCAATACCGCATCCGCCGCGCCGCGCTTCTGGATAACCAGGTGGCAATCGCCAAGCGTGAGCAGCGCCGGCAGCGCTTCATAAGGCTGCAACGGGAAGAATTTCACATTGTCGAGGCCGCGCTCGCTGACCATTTTCTCCAGCCGCGCTTTGCCTCCGCCCTGCCCGACGATGGCGAAGAGCCACGGATGGCCCTTCAGTCGCGCAGCGGCTTCAATCACATTTTCTAATCCCTGCTTCTCGCCGATGTTGCCGGAGTAAAGAATGATTTTTTTGTCATCCGGCAGACCGAGGTCGCGGCGTAACTGCGCAACGCTTGCCGCGTCGACATCACGAAAACGCGCCACTTCGGACCAGTTCGGGAAGAAGATAATCTTGTCGGCTGACACGCCCTTCTCACGCGCTTTGTTCATCATCGAGCGCGAGATGGTAGAGACGTTGTCAACGTTATGCAGATTGCTGCGTTCAAACGCGGCCGCCAGTTTTGCCACCAGGCCGCCTTTACCTTTGCCCGCCATACCTAACCCGAGCATGGCGTCCACTTCATAATCCTGAATGTGCAGCAGCGTGCGTGCGCCGCTCAGTTTTGCCAGCAGGCGCATGCCCGGCGTGCAAAACAGTGTCGGCACTACGCCGATGATGCGATCCGGCTTCCAGCTACGCTGGGCCATCAGCGGGAAAAAGCTGCTGACGGCAAAGCTGCCTAAGTGCAGCAGACGCTTGATGGTCGACGGCTGCTTCGGCACGTAGAGCGGGCAGCGCCACACCGTGGCGGCTCCCTGCTCTTTACGCCAGCGCCAGGCACTGTAAGGGTGCCCGACTTTCCACTCCGGGTAGTACGGCGGCGCAGTGATGACGCGAACGTCATGGCCCTGACGGGCCATCCACTCCACCATTTCGCCGGTGTACTTACCGATCCCGGTCAGTTCCGGCGAATAGTTGATGCCATAAACCAGGATTTTCATAAGCCCGGCACTCCCTGCGCGTCGAGGAAATAGGCGCGGCTGTTGTCATGCACCAGCGGGTCGGCAATCAACGCCTCCGGCGAAACCCAGCGATAGTCATCGTGCTGCTCCGTTGGCAGGGCGAGGGTCTCCTCGTCCACGCGCAGACGGAAGCCGAGCACGATGTAGTGGGTCGTAAAATCGGGGCCGGAGAAGTTATCGTCATAGAAGTGCTGCCAGACGCCGTAAAACTCACCTGCCGACATCGGCAGGCGCAGTCCCAGTTCCGCCTGAGTCAGCCGCTCGAAAGCGGCTGCCAGCGGCTCGTCCTTTTGCACGCGTCCGCCCGGCACGAACCAGTATCCCTGGGCCGGACGGTTAGTGCGTTTGCCGAGTAAAAACTCGCCGCGTGAATTCTCCACGATCAGATCGATGGAGATCAGCGGGGTGGAACGCACCACCGTGGCAAAATCTTCATGACTTAAAAACATGCTTACCCCCGGAACCGGTGCTGGTTTTCAAGGAACCACTGGTAGGTGCTTGCCAGCCCCGCTTCCAGTGAGATCTCGTGATACCAGCCCAGTTGATGCAGACGGGTCACATCCAGCAGTTTACGCGGCGTGCCGTCCGGCTTGGTGGCGTCAAACACCACGCGGCCTTTGTAGCCCACAACGTTTGCAACCGTCTGTGCCAGTTCGCGAATGGTGCAGTCAACGCCGGTACCGACGTTGATGTGCGACAGCATCGGCTCGGTATTCTCCTGCCACACTTCGCGCGCCAGCTCCTGCACATGAATGCTGGCTGCTGCCATATCATCCACATGGAGGAATTCACGCATCGGCGTGCCGCTGCCCCACACCACCACGTCTGCCGCATTCTCCTGGGTCGCTTCGTGGAAACGACGCAGCAGCGCAGGAATGACGTGCGAGTTGCTCGGGTGGAAGTTGTCGTGCGGACCATACAGGTTGGTCGGCATCACCGAGCGGTAATCGCGGTCATACTGGCGGTTGTACGATTCGCACAGTTTGATCCCGGCGATTTTGGCAATCGCGTACGGCTCGTTCGTTGGCTCCAGCGTCCCTTGCAGCAGCTCGCTTTCAGCAATCGGCTGCTTCGCCAGTTTCGGGTAGATGCAGGACGAACCGAGGAACAACAGCTTGTTCACGTCGTGCTTGTGCGCCGAGTGAATGATGTTGCTCTCAATCATCATATTTTCGTAGATGAAGTCCGCCGGGTAGGTATTGTTCGCCACAATACCGCCCACTTTCGCTGCTGCCAGGTAGACCTGGTCAATACGTTCGCTGGCGAAAAACGCGTCCACCGCCGCGGCATCTAACAGGTTCAGCTCTTCGCGCGAGCGCAGCACCAGTTCGATATCCGCACGCTGTTCGAGCTGCCGTACGATGGCTGACCCCACCATCCCGCGATGGCCAGCCACAAAAACACGTTGTTTGGTCATGCTCAGGACTCCAGCGCGATGGCAACCTCGTAACCGTGGGCCTTAAGCAGTGAGTGTTTTTTCGCTGCTTCCAGATCTTTTGCCACCATTTCAGAGACCATCTCCTGCAGGGTAGTTTCCGGTTTCCAGCCCAGTTTTTCGTGCGCTTTGGTCGGGTCGCCCAGCAGGGTTTCCACTTCAGCAGGACGGAAGTAGCGCGGGTCAACGGCAACAATCACATCACCCGGTTTCACGCCCGGCGCATCGTGGCCAGTCACGGAAACAACGATACCCTTCTCTTCTACGCCAGTGCCTTCGAAGCGCAGTTTGATACCGAGCTGAGCGGCAGCCATTTCTACGAACTGACGTACGGAGTACTGCACGCCGGTCGCGATAACGAAGTCTTCCGGCTGTTCCTGTTGCAGCATCATCCACTGCATTTTCACGTAGTCTTTGGCATGGCCCCAGTCACGCAGGGAGTCCATGTTGCCGAGGTAGAGGCAGGATTCCAGGCCCTGAGCGATGTTGGCGATCGCACGGGTAATTTTACGGGTCACGAAGGTTTCGCCACGACGCGGGGATTCGTGGTTGAACAGGATGCCGTTACAGGCGTACATGCCGTAGGATTCACGGTAGTTCACGGTGATCCAGTAAGCGTACAGTTTGGCAACGGCATACGGAGAGCGCGGGTAGAACGGCGTAGTCTCTTTCTGCGGGGTTTCCTGCACCAGGCCATACAGCTCAGAGGTGGATGCCTGATAGAAACGGGTTTTCTTCTCCAGACCCAGGAAGCGGATCGCTTCCAGCAGACGCAGCGTACCCATGGCGTCGACATCAGCGGTGTATTCCGGGGATTCGAAGGAGACCGCAACGTGGCTCATCGCACCCAGGTTGTACACTTCATCCGGCTGCACTTCCTGCAGGATACGGGTCAGGTTGGACGTATCGGTCAGATCGCCGTAGTGCAGGTGGAATTTCGGGTTGCTTGTGTGCGGATCCTGATAAATGTGATCAACACGCTCAGTATTGAAAGAGGAAGCGCGGCGTTTGATGCCGTGAACTTCGTAACCCTTTTCCAGAAGCAGTTCTGCCAGATAAGAGCCATCTTGCCCGGTAACGCCGGTGATGAGAGCGACTTTAGACATAATTTATTTTCCTCAATGTTCCCTGTTAGGGAGTTACCTTTTCAACGCGTTCGCGCGTTACCACTGCGGGATTGCCCCGACAAATTGCATTTGCCGGTAGCGATTTAAAAACACTGCTGCGCGCACCGACGACCGTGCCGTCGCCGATAGAAACGCCGGGAGCAACAAACACATCCGTCGCCAGCCAGCACTTCTCGCCAATCACGATGGGCGTCGCGTTAATATCGAAATGCGCGCTCATATAGTCGTGACTGCCGGTGCACAAATAACACTTCTGTGACACCACAGAATTTGCGCCGATGGTGATGTCGCCAAGCGTATATAACACCGCGTCATCCCCCACCCAGCTGTAATCACCCAGGGTTAATTTCCATGGGTAGGTAATTTTGACTGAAGGTCGAATCACTACGCCTTTACCTACCTTCGCGCCGAACAGGCGTAATAAGAAGGCGCGCCAGCGATAAAGCACCTGCGGAGACCAGGCAAATAATGTCGCCTGCACCGCCCACCACAGTTGAACCTTAATAGCGTTCCCGCCCCGAAAGCCTTTCGGCACGGAGAATCCTTTTAAATCTTGCATATTCTTTCCTTATGTCCGGGCGTTACGCTTTGTTATATAAAGCCTTTGCTTTACCCGTCGTCCGTAAACGCAACATATAGGATAATTCTGCCCAGAAGCCGGGAACGTGTAATATCATGCGCTGAACTTTACGGGCGTCTTGACATAATTCGAGGTTATTAGAAGTGGATACACCGCCCATCGAAAATTCAGATACCAGCCCTTTCAGACGCTTAAACGGAAAGCCCGCTTTAAACATTCTGGCCGCTAACGCGTAATCGGATGAGACTTTAAATTGCAGATCGTAGGGGTAAGTTTTTAACCCGTGCACCGGGAAAAAGATGGCCTGATGGCTGGCCGGCAGGCTGTGATAAATATACCAGCCGCTCTTTGCATTGCGGCGCAGCTTGCTGCCGTCGCCGAAATCAAGCAGCGCATCGCCGATATACATCGCGGTCTCTTTCGCTTCGCTTAACTGGCGAACAACATCGACGATCTCTTCATGGAAAATATCGCCAGAATTAAGAAATATCGCAAAACGTCCGGAGGCCATATCGATGCCTTTATTCATGGCATCGTAAATACCTTTATCGCGTTCGCTTATAAAACGTAAATTATATTGGCCGTTGAGGCTTTTCAGAAAATCCTCAGTGCCGTCCTGAGAACCGCCGTCAACCACAATCCACTCAAACTCGATATCTTGCGCTTTCGCCAGGTGAGCCAGCGACTGCCAGGTCTTCATCACACCTTCATAATTGCGAAACGCGACAGTAATAACACTTAGCAGCATGTGACCCACCTTCTCATGAACTGACAATATTCAACGCTTTACGAAGAATAAATGGACAAACAATTAAGAATGCATATTCCGGACTAAAAATTGACCCCGTAAAAAACAACGAGATCGGGGTAAACAAGAAAAGTTGAACGCGAAAATTCTGATTGTTGCCAAAAGCATTCATCGTCATTTTAGCGACTTTAAACATGTACCATCCGGTCAGTATTACCGCTAACCATGAAAAATAAATGATCAGCAGATACAACCCATTGTCTATTGTTTTCCCGACGTCTGCACCGTTAAAGATTCCGAATGATGCGACATATTCATAAAGTGAGCCGAATCTTACTACGCCATCAATATTGGTCAGCGAATATCCAACCATCACAAGCGGACCGATAATTCGGTAATAAGAGGAGGAGCCTTCCGTTCCCAAATCGCCAATACGCGTTGCAATATAAGGAAAAGCAAATACGAGGCCCACGACAAACACCGCAAGTGAAATAATTGCCAGCGGTAATTTCTTCTGAATCGCCTCTTTATTGAGATACTGGAACGCCCATTCCAGCAGGTAAAACATGATAAATGTCATTACCCCGGAGAACGATCCTGAGAGAACTATCCCTGCCAGAATCATAGCATCGGTCTTCGGCGTTTTGATACCAAACTGTTTGATGCTGAGCCAAATTGAGATTAACGCCAGAGCGAAGAATGCCGGTTCGAAATAGAGCGCCGTGGTTCGCTTACCGCCGAACTTGATAAAATTCAGCACGTAACTGTTGCTGTAAATAAGATATTTCGAAATTATTTCCATCAAACTACTGCCGCCAGTAAGAATGATCTGAGCCATCTCCATTGCGGCGAGCGTGACAATTAACGCCACCACCATATAGAAAAATCTCAAAATCTTTCGATAGTTATGCGGCGAGATCGTTTTGAAGCGAATACTCCATACCATGCCAATAATGATCACAATGTAAACAAACAGCATGGTCGACGTGACATATTTGCTGGCATCCAGTGACTTACCGAAAATAAAGTTGAAGAGCGTTAATCCTGCACCGAGCATCAGCGCTAACATCAACTTTTTCAGGTTGATGCGCTCAACGTAGAGCAGCAGCATCACCGGTAAAAAAGTCACAATCGTGATCGGGAAGCTCTCACCGAGCTGGAATAATTTCACGTTGACCAGCAGGTAGATCAACGGCAGCAGCAGATAGCTACAGACTCTGATAGAACGAGACATACTCCTCCAGCATCTGATGACCGCTATAGGCCTGGCGGCTGCGCGCGCGAAACGCGTCGAGGCTCTCGCCAAACACCGCCTGGGCGATTTCTGCTTTATGGCACTGCACCAGCGGCAGCACCTCCTCTTCACTGAAGGTCTTGCCGCCCGACTTTTGCAGCACTTCGCGCGCCGCATCGCTGTGGGTGGCGATCACTGGCACGCCAATAGAGAGCGCTTCGCAGAGGATCAGCGGGTAGTTATCGACGCGCGAACTAAAGACCAGCGCATCCATCTCATTGAGTTCGCTCATCAATTTACGCTTATCGGTGAGGAAACCGTGGTTAACCACCTGCGGCCCCTCAAACGGAGAGAATTTACCGAAAGTGTGCAGCTCGACGCGATCTTCAAGCGCCATAATGTCGCGCACCAGCTTTTGGTTGGTTTTACCGTCGTAGCGTAAATCGTGGGCGACGATAGCGATCTTCGGTTTCCCCTGCGTCACTTTGACCGGCGCGAGTTGGGCGAGGATCTCCTCTGTCGCCACATCAATGCCGTTGTTAATAATCTGGCAACGGCCTGCGCCATACAGACTGTTAAAGGCGTCAGCCACATGCTGGCTTGGAGAGATAAACTGGCAGCCCAGTGACAGCATGGTATTAAACAGCTGGCGCTTGCGGCCCACTAACTGATGCGCGCGATCGATTTTGACCGGCGGATAGTTACTCAGCGTCGGGCACTTCTGGCAGTTGGTTTTCCACCCTTCGCAACCGTCGGTGAATGCACAACGGCCGGTGACGCTCCAGTGGTCGTGCAGCGTCCAGACGAAGGTAACGTCCGGTTTGTGCGCTTTCACGCGCTGGCAGAACGCCACCAGATCCTCAAGGTTGAGCCAGTAGCTGTGCATCACATGAAAATGGAGCACCAGCGGCCCTTCGCTACGGGTAATGTTGCGATAAAGATTATTGAGATTGCCGAAAACATCGCGGTTAAAGAGGCGGAACAGCGCCAGGTTGGCAATCGAGGTCAGACGCGGCGTCTGTTTATAGACGTTCTGATAGTTGTCATGGCTGACGCTCTTTTTGCCGCCTTTACCGTAGCCATAAATAAAGCGCGACTGATAACCCTGCTGCAGTGCGCGCTGGTGGAGATCCAGCGCAACACCCGCAGCACCGCCCTCTGCGAGGCGTACGTTAAACTGCAAAATATTCATTTAATCACCTTCACGCGCGCTTTTTCACCCACCACCAGCGCGTTGTCCGGCACACTGTCGAGCACCACGCTGCCTGCGCCGATAGTGACATTGTTGCCAATGGTGATATCGCCAATCATCACCACATTCGCACCCAGCTCAACGCCGTTGCCGATGACCGGGCAGGCCAGGCTGTCGGCGCCGCGGTTGCCGATGGTCACACCATGGCGAATGGTAAAATCATCACCCGCTACGACATTTTTATTAATCACCACCGCATAACCGTGGTGAATGGTGAAACGCCGACCAATAGTTGCTGCCGCCTGGATCTCATAGCCAAACAGGCATTCGGTGATAAAGCGGTAGAGCAGAATGACCGGCGCGGCCCAGATATTGTTAATCACATGCTTTTTGCGCCACACCGAGCAGAAGTGCGCGATACGGTAGGCGGCAACCATGCAGCACGGGCGCAAATTCCAGTGGTTTGCGCGAAAATCTTCCAGTCGCATTATTTACCCCGCAGCCCATCAGCCAGACGTTTGCCGTTGCGCACGGAAAAGAGCGTCAACAGCGTGCGCCAGTTCATCCGCTTGTTGCGGATCTGGTAGAGGGTGAAGAGTTGATACTTCTTGCTGGCACGGTCGAACTTATCTTTGTGCTTGCGATAGAAGTGGAAGTAACCGGAGAACTTCTTCGGTGAAGAGGTGATCTGCATCTCGCCGTGGTTGATATGCAGGATCTGCGTCGCCTCTTCAATTTTGAACGGCTCGCCATACTCGGTCACCATGCGCAGGAAGATGTCGTAATCCTGGGCGGCTTTCAGTTGGGTATCAAACAGCGACTCTTTAAAACGCCACGCCCAGGTAAAGACCTGATTACCGACGATATTACGTTTGTAGAAGAGCTTGCGGGAGAACGGCGATTTCGGGTAGAGCGGAAGGCTCGCCGGCTGCGCGTAGACTTCGCCCTGGCAAACATAATCATTGGCGTAGAGAAACGCGCGGGTATTGAGCAGATGTTTGTGTGCGAGGAAGACCGATAAGCGATTTGGCGTCCACTCATCGTCATCATCGATGCCGGTAATGTATTGTCCGCGCGCCTGCAGAATGGCCTGGTTGCGCACAGCGCAGGCACCAGAGTTGAAGTCGTTGCGCGTATAGCTGACGCGCGGATCGTTCAGCTCGTCAACAAACTGCTGCAGTTGATCGAACGATGCGGAGCAGTCATCAACAATGATCATTTCCCAGTGCGGATAATCCTGGCGCAGCACCGATTTAATGGCGCGGATGGCCAGCTGCTGACGGTTCCAGGTAGGCATATAAATTGAAATTAATGGGTTTGCTGTTGTGCTCATGATGCGATCCCTAATGCGTTCCACATGCCGCTTTTTGCCCTCGCTTACGCCCTCCCCCCGTTAAGGGGAAGGGCGAAGCACGCTGAGGGTAGAGGTATAAGTCTTGTTATTTCGAGTCGGACTTGTATTCGTACTCGTAGTAGCCGTAATCCTGATAGCCGGTTGCGCGGCGGAAGATGGAGTTCAGGATGACGCCTTTCACCTGGATGCCGTTCTGCTCGAAGCGGCTCAGGCTGGTCTGGATCTCTTTCAGGGTGTTGACCGCGTAACGCGCCACCATCAGCGTGGTGCCCGCATGGCGACCTACTACGGCCGCATCGGTCACCGCGAGGATTGGCGGGGTATCGATCAGCACCAGGTCGTAGTTTTTGCTCGCCCACTCAACCAGCTGGGTAAAACGTTCGCTCATCAGCAGTTCAGAAGGGTTAGGCGGCACCTGACCGCGCGGAACCAGGTCGAAGTTGCTGATTGAAGTCGGCTTCGCGCAGCTCTCGATGGCGCCCTTCCCTGCCAGCACATCTGACAGACCGTTGATATTGTCGGTACCCAGCAGTTCGTGGGTGTAGCCTTTACGCATATCACAGTCGATCAGCAGCACGCGCTTGTTGGTCTGGCTGATCACCGCCGCGAGGTTGGCACAGACAAAGGTTTTACCGATGGAGGGGCTGACCCCGGTCATCATCAACACATTGTTGTTGGCCTGCATCATGGCGAAGTGGAGACTGGTGCGCAGGCTGCGAACCGCTTCAATCGCCAGGTCGGTCGGGTTACCCACTGCCAGCAACTGGCTCTGCTTGAAGCGGCGTGCGCCTTTGGCGACTTGCGCGTTGTCACGCTCCTTCTGCCACTCGGAGAGCGGGATGCTGGCATAGACGCTGATGCCATTCTCTTCCAGCACCTGCGGGCTTTCGATACCGCGGTTGAAGAGGGAACGCAGCAGCACGCCAACGACGGAGATAATCAGACCGAAAATAATGCTGCCGAGAATAATCAGCGCTTTTTTCGGCTTCAGCACGCCAGGCTGAGTGATCGCCGGGTCAACGATGCGCACATCGCCCACGGTGCTCGCCTGGGTGATACGCAGCTCCTGCTGTTTATTCAGCAGCTGCATATAGACCTGCTGACCAGATTCCACATCGCGGGTCAGGCGCACAATCTCCTGCTGGGTCTGCGGCATGGCCGTGATGCGTTTATTGAGCTTCGCCTTCTCATCTTCCAGCGCCTGGCGTTTCTCAAGCAGCGTACGGTACGCCGGGTGCGCTTTGGTGTAGAGCTTAGAGATCTCCGCTTCTTTGAAGGTCAGTTCGTTCAACTGCGCATCAATGTTGACCACCGAGTCGAGCACCGATTTGGCTTCGAGCGGCAGGTCGACGGAGTCTTTCGTCTGGCGATAGGCATTGAGCTTATCTTCCGCGACGTCGAGGTTATGACGCACTTCCGGCAGCTGCTTATCCAGGAAGATGAGGCTCTTTGCCGCTTCTTCCGATTTGCGCTCAATATTCTGCTCAAGGTAGTTGCGGGTGATGCTGTTGAGAATGGCACGGATCTGATCGCGATCTTCGCCGGTGTAGCTGAGGCTCAGCACGCCGGTGTCTTTACCGTTCTCCACAACCGTCAGGTTGTTTTGCAGATTGTTGATCATGCCAAGGGTCGAGAACTTGGTGACGGTAAACTCGCTGTCATTAGAGGCCTGAATCGCGCTCACCATCATGGTGACGCCCTCTTTGCTCAACGGTTTGCCCACTTCACCGCGCGCTTCAAACCCGCCGTCGCTGCTCAGCAAATAAGTTTTCGGGCTCAGCACTTTAAGGGTGAAGGTCTGATCCGCCCACCCTTTCGGCAGTTCGAATGAGGTGACCTTCACGGTCTCATTCTGCCGCCCCATCAGGCGATCCCAGCCGGCACCAAACAGCGGGAAGGTGTCCTTCACCACTGAAATATCAAGGTCAAGATCGTCAACGGTTTTACCCAGCACCAGGCGGGACTGGATCAGCTGGATTTCCGCTTCTGACGCCGGCGGTTTGTTACTCAGCGCGCTGTTAATATCCTGCACCAGCGAACTGCCGGTATTCTGCTCGATCTGCACCAGCGCATCGGCGCTGTAGATGGGTGTGGCGAACATGCAGTAAACGAGCGCGGCGAGGGCAAATAGCGCGGTAATGCCCAGCACCCACCAGCGAGCCTCAATGATTGTGCCGAGTAAACGGCCAATATCGATTTCGTCATTGCCCACTGCCGACGTAGCAGAATGCGAATGGTGTGTTTTCTCTGTCATTATTATCCCTGCTGAGCTTGCAATGCCTGCGCCCAAAGGCGGGCAGACTGGTCAAGTAAGGTGTAAACGGCTTCAAAAGCTTCGCGACTTTTGCGATACGGATCGGGGATCTCCCGTTCGTTATCCCAGTGGCCAAACAACATGACCTTTCCACGCATCTCGGGGGTAAGTTCGCACAAGCGGGAGATGTGTCGCTTCTCCATGACCAGAATCAGATCGAATTCACGACACAATTTCCCGGAGATCTGGCGTGCGACATGCCCATCCAGTGAGAGTTGATTATCTGCCGCCACGGCCGTGGCGCTGGCATCTGCGCTATGCCCGACCAGTGCGCCCAACCCGGCGGACTCAACCGTGAGCCCGGGGTGGTATTTTTTCAGGAGCCGTTCCGCTGTCGGGGAACGACAAATGTTCCCCACACAAACCACCAGAATTTTGTTGAACATGCCTGTTACCACGTATGAATATCTTTGGCCGTATCCGTCATGTAGCGAACGCCACTGATGGTTGGCAGCAACTGGTTGATAAGACGGTTCCAACGCGATACCGGTGCGGTGGTGACATAAACAACGTCGTAAGGCTGGAGGCGGAAGTTGGTGGCCATCACCAGCGACGTGGCATCCGACATATCAAGCTGGTAGATGTTGGCAATCTTGTTGCCGCGACCGCCCTCGCCGTTCTTGATCGGACGGATGACGAAGATACCGCTGGCGTTGGAGGAGGTCAGGTCGAGACCTTCTGCCTGGCCGAGCGCTTCGGTCAGCGTCATGCCGCTGAAGTCCATTTTGAGGGTGCTCTGTTTTTTCACTTCCCCCATCACGAACACTTTCAGATCGTCATTGCGCGGAACAAACAGAATGTCGCCAGGGTAGAGCAGGCGGTTCTGGCTGAGGTCGCCGTTTTGCATCAGCGCCTGCAGAGAGATGCGCTCCTCTTTGCCTTTGTGGGTCAGCACGACGTTGCGCCAGTCGGCAAGATCGGTCAGACCGCCCGCGGCGTTGATGGCGTCAAGCACGGTCAGCGGCACGTTGGTGATCGCCTGCTGGCCTGATTTATTAACCTGACCAGAGACATAGGCTTTTTGCGAGCGGAACGCGGCGATATTAACGTCCACCTGCGGGTCGGCAATATAGGTCGCTAAGCGGCTGGTAATATCACTACGTATTTCGGCCAGGGTTTTACCCACCACGCGGACTTTGCCGATATAGGGGTAGAACATGGTGCCATCCGGCTGCACCCAGTTACCGGTATCGCTGGAGCTGCGATACTGACCGGCAGGGGTGGTTAGTTCCGGGTGATCCCACACAGTGACGCTCAGGACGTCGCCTGGTCCGACGCGGTATTCATAAGAGGAGATCTCTTGATCCAGCGACATGTTCGGTTGAGCAACGTTTACGCGCGGGCGCAACTGCTCAATCAGACGCGGGGTCAAAGGATAAACGTTCACCATACTGTCTAAATCAAAGTCAGCATCCTGCTGTTTAATCACGTCCTTTCCCGATGTCGACATATTGCTACCCGGGAATACGGTGCAGCCACTCATTAAGCTTATGGACACCAATAATGGCATCAATTTCATTTTAGATTTCATCATTGATTAATTATCACTATGGCAGAGTAATTATCCTGTGCGATTTAAATAAGCGCTCAAGCAGTACACAGAATCAGAATGCAGTTAATTCACCAGGAATATAACTAGCATCAGTCCTAAAAAGCATTTATCCAACCCCATGACATTACAGAATAATCCGGCTGCAGTCATGCCAACAGGCATGCTACCGCCCCTGGCTTCCAGTTACCAATGCACTGATCATCGATATGTCGTTGATAGTCATCCTTTACATCCTCGTCAGGGCGCCAACTGCGGCGCGCTAAGTACGGCGGGTATCCTTTTCCGCATCGAATAACAACGCGGAAATTAACATCGCAGGTATATTTGAAAGATGCCGATGGAATTGTTGCAGCTAAGCCAAGGGCAGGCAAGGCGGCATCTCCTGACAGAAGCTTTTTTAAGAATAATATTAACGTCGGGTTTTCAGGTTTTTAGGAATTAACTTATATTGACAACTTAGGTATGCAGCCCGCCCCATACGATAGTTCCTAAATTCGCGCCTTAAACAGCAACAAATAAACATAATCACCGTGCGGGAATGTAATTAAATAACTCTTAAATATCTTATTAAATAAGATTAATCGCAGGCGGCATTGCATTCATGCGGAAAGTTACCCATGATCTCCTCATCACAACTCCCAACTTATATAAGGTTTTACGCTAACAATGGAGTGGATTGCTGATCCATCAATCTGGGCCGGGCTGATCACGCTGGTGGTCATTGAGTTAGTGCTCGGTATCGATAACCTGGTTTTTATCGCCATCCTGGCGGAAAAACTCCCCCCTGCAGAGCGCGACCGCGCCCGCGTGACGGGTTTAATCCTCGCTATGCTGATGCGCCTGGTGCTGCTGGCCTCCATTTCGTGGCTGGTGACGCTCACGCAACCGCTGTTCACTGTGCGCGGTTTAAGCTTTAGCGCCCGCGATCTCATCATGCTGTTCGGCGGCCTGTTCCTGCTGTTTAAAGCCACCGTAGAGCTGAACGAGCGGCTTGAAGGGAAAGACAGTGACAACCCCAGCCAGCGGCGCGGGGCAAAATTCTGGGCGGTGGTCGCGCAAATCGTGGTGCTCGATGCGGTCTTCTCTCTCGACTCGGTGATCACCGCCGTCGGCATGGTCGATCATCTTGCGGTGATGATGGCCGCGGTCATTATCGCCATCTCGCTGATGCTGCTGGCGAGCAAAGCCCTCACCCGCTTCGTCAATAATCATCCGACAATTGTCATCCTCTGCCTCAGCTTCCTGCTGATGATTGGCTTTAGCCTGGTGGCGGAAGGCTTTGGCTTCCATATTCCGAAAGGCTATCTCTATGCGGCAATTGGCTTCTCGGTGATGATCGAGTCCCTCAATCAGCTGGCCATCTTTAACCGCCGCCGTTTCCTGTTTGCCAACCACACGCTGCGCCAGCGCACCACCGAAGCGGTGATGCGTCTGCTCAGCGGGCGTAAAGAGGATGCCGAGCTGGATGCGCAAACCGCCTCGATGCTGCGCGACAGCGACGATGCGCAGATTTTCAATCCGCAGGAGCGGCGGATGATTGAGCGCGTGCTGAACCTCAATCAGCGCACGGTGAGCAGCATCATGACCTCGCGTCACGATATCGAACATATCGATCTCAACGCGCCGGAAGCAGAGGTGCGTGCCCTGCTGGATAAAAACCAGCATACGCGCATCGTGGTTACCGGCGGCGAGCAGGAGGAGTCGCTGCTCGGCGTAGTGCATATTCTCGATCTGTTGCAGCAGTCACTGCACGGCGAACCGCTGGATCTGCGCGTGCTGGTGCGCCAGCCGCTGGTCTTCCCTGAGGGGCTGCCGCTGTTGCAGGCGCTGGAGCAGTTCCGCAATGCCCGTACCCACTTCGCTTTTGTGGTCGATGAGTTCGGCTCGGTTGAAGGGGTGGTGACATTGAGTGATGTGATGGAGACCATCGCCGGCAACCTGCCCAACGAGGTGGAGGAGATTGACGCCCGCCATGATATCCAGAAAAACAGTGATGGCAGCTGGACCGCTAACGGCCATATGCCGCTGGAAGATCTGGTGCAGTATGTGCCGCTGCCGCTGGATGATAAACGCGATTACCACACCATCGCCGGGCTGTTAATGGAGCATTTGCAGCGTATTCCCGCCCCGGGAGAAGAGGTGACGATTGGCGATTTCCGCCTGAAAACCCTGGAGGTTGAGAGCCACCGGGTGCAGAAAGTGCAGCTTATCCCCATCGCAAGCGACGCTCCTTCCGACTACGAAGTGTAAAGCAGCCGGGGTTCGCCCCGGCTCACTCCCTTGCTTACTCCCTCGCATTAACAACAAGCGCCCCAGCCCTCGCTGGCGATGCGCTGCACGAAATTTCTTGTTTACGCACGAATTAGCGCGATATGATGCCTGAAACTGCACAGAGGAGCATTTATGCAAGCTGAACAGGCACAAGCACGCATTATCACGGCGATCCCGCTGTCGCGGGATTGGGGGAAGCTGACGAAATACACTTTCGATTTTCGCCGCCGCAACGGGGAGTGGCAGCGTCAGAGCCGGGAGGTGTATGACCGCGGCAACGGCGCAACGATCCTGTTATACAACCGCAGTAAACGCAGCGTGATCCTTACCCGGCAGTTTCGCTTACCGCTGTTTGTGAACGATCATGCAGGTTTTTTACTGGAAGCGGCCGCCGGGCTGCTGGATGAGCTGGACGCGGAGACGCGCATAAAGCAGGAAGCTGAAGAGGAGACCGGATACCGTCTTGAGCGGGTCGAAAAGGTATTCGAAGCCTGGATGAGCCCCGGCTCGGTCAGTGAGAAGCTGCACTTTTTTATCGCCGAATATGACGAGAGCCGCCGTACCGGCAACGGTGGTGGTCTGGTTGAGGAAGGAGAAGATATTGAAGTGGTGGAAATGACGTTTGCTGACGCGCTGGCCGCTATCCGCTGCGGAGAGATTGCCGATGGCAAAACCATTATGCTGCTCCAGCACCTGGCCTTAGAAGGCGTTCTTTAATAACTTCGTAACACCCGTAGGCCTGATAAGGCGCAACCGACATCAGGCATTTTGCCCTGCACCATCCCCGTAGGCCTGATAAGGCAACGCCGTCATCAGGCATTTTGCCCCGCACTATCGCCGTAGGCCTGATAAGGCGCAGCCGCCATCAGGCATTTCCCCCTGCACCATCGCCGTAGGCCTGATAAGGCGAAGCCGCCATCAGGCATTTCGCCCTGCACCATCGCCGTAGGCCTGATAAGGCAACGCCGCCATCAGGCATTTCGCCCAACGGCGGCATACTTACATCTTATCGAGCAGCTTCTTCACATCTTTGCTGCTCTGCTTATCCTTGTTGCGATCCGCCCAGTCGCTCAGGCGGCGTTTCGCCTCATCCTGCAGATGCTTACGCAACAGCTGATCAACCTGCAGGTTGTAGCTGAGCGCCTGCCACGGCCCATAAACACGCAGCGGGATCGGCGTCGTCTTCAGGAAGTCGATAAGCTCGCTCTCCCCTTGCCAGCCGCCCAGCACCTGAATATTGAAGCGGGTATCCGCCTGCTCTTTAACCAGATCCATTTTGCCTTCACCGGTCAGGGCAATAAGCGGCGAGCTGCCCTGCATATTACTCAGCGTCATCTGCCCCGCTTTCAGCGCCAGATCGCTGCTGAAGCTATCGAGCCGCGTTGCAGTATCATATTTTTCCTGCGTCTGCACATCGGTGCTGCGCGCCACCGCCTGCTGCACCAGCTGCTGGAAGTTGAGCCCTTCCATGCGGCTATTTTTCAGCTCAACATGCGCTTCGCCCTGCCACAAACGGCGGAAATCGTCGGCATCAATGCTCGGGCCGGAGAAATCACCCGCCATTGAGAGGCTACCGGTAAGCGCGATGGGATAATTAAAGGCTTTCAGAATGTCGCCAATCTCAACATTGTCGAGGCGCGGCTGGAACACCGCCCGCGAGGCATCGCGGCGCACATCCAACTGCCCCGGAAGAGAGATCTGCCCGGCGCCCATTTTGCCCTGCAAGGTCGGGATGACAAGCAGGCCTGCGTTGTTGTTGAACTGCCCGCTGACATCGGCAAACTGCATCCCGCGCCAGCGCACGGCTTTTGCGCTGATCCCCACCTGGGCGGTGAAATCACGCAGGCCATTGAAGTGCGGTACATCGGCACTGTTGGCGATCACCGGACGCGGCGGGCGGCTTTGCGCCTGGCCCTGCTGATCCGGTGCGCTGTTATCCGTTGCGTTATTTTGCGGTGGCAACAGGTTATCGAGATTGAGATTATCGAACTGCAAATCCAGCGTCCAGACCGGCAAAGTGCCAAAGGTGACGCTGCCGTGCCCGGTCAGAACGCTATCGTTGGCGCGCAGCTTCAGCTCGCTCAGCGCCAGGCGTTGCTGTTCGCCCTGCCACTGCGCCTGTAGCTCGCCTTCGCCCTCAATACCCTGCGACGGCACATCGCCGCCGCGCAGCTGCCACTTGACGCTATCCACTACCGCCGAAAGGTTATGTGGATAGTCGCGCGCGTCGAGCTTCGCGCGCAGCGCAAGGGTTAAATCACGTTGATTACGGTTGATGCGCCCGGAGAACTCCAGCGCCGCCTGGTGCTGCTCATCCTGCTCCATCTGCAGCCGGATATCGCGCACCGTCACCTGCTCATCGTTCTCATGCTGTAACACCAGCACGCTGTCCGCTACCTGCAGACTGCCGATATCCCAGGACCAGCCGCGATCCTCTTCCGCCTGCGGCAGCGTGTTTTCACGCGGTGCGACAGGTGCGTCTTTATCCACCGCGGCCTGGGTTTCAGGCGTCAGTTGGATCACCGCGCCTTTTAACATCACCTGCTTAACATGCAGCTGGTGGGAGAGCAGAGGTATGAGATTGACGTCGAGACGCATATTGTCCGCTTTAACCACCGGCGTCTGCGCGCCCGGCGCGGTTAAGGTCATGCGCCCTGAGAGAATGCTAAGCTGTGGCCAGACGTGCCAGCGCAGGGGGCCATCAAGCTGTAACTGATAGCCGCTACGCGCTTCAACCTGACGCACCATATAAGCACGGAAATCGTTGGGGTTGACCAGCAACACCAACGCTGACAGGCCGGCAATCAGCACGACCAACAGGATCATCAGCGTGGTTAACACTCTTCTCATGGCGTCCTCTGCAGAGATAACTTGCTCAGTCTTTATCGATACGGCTGGCAACCGCGCCCTGCTGATCGCGATACTTCGCATCTTCGCGGCGGTTGTAAGGGCGCTCGGCCGGGCCGGAGAGCGGCTCAAAGCTCAGCGCGCCGATCAGCATGCCGGGGCGCAGAGCCAGCGGCAGTTTGCCTGAATTATAGAACTCCAGCACGATGCAGCCAGACCAGCCGGGATCGATACGGTGCGCGGTGACGTGCACCATCAGCCCTAAGCGTGCCAGCGATGAGCGGCCATCGAGCCAGCCGACCAGATCCGCCGGCAGGGTAACGGACTCATAGGTCACTGCCAGCGCCAGCTCGCCCGGATGGAGGAAAAAGGCTTCGCCATCGGCGAGGACAATCTCATCACTCATCACCCGATCGAGGGCGGCGGTCACTTCCTGTTTCGGCCCGCTCAGATCGATAAATGCTGCGGTATGACCACTGAATGTGCGGAATTTGTTGCCCAGACGGACATCCACCGTCGCACCATTAATTCGTTCTACCGGCGGACGCGGGTTAATTGCGAGTCGGCCCTCATTCATCCAGGCTTCGATATCGCGGTCACAAAGACGCATGGCACATTCTCCTTTGGTGCGACACGCCCCTGAAAAAGCCTCAGGGGACGGGTAGTTAACACTGAGTTTGACAGCCTAACATGTATTATTCAAAAAATTGGCTGATTTTGGCTTTCAGAATGTCGATGGCGATACGGTTCTTTCCGCCGCGCGGCACGATGATGTCGGCATACTGTTTGGAAGGTTCGATAAATTGCAGGAACATCGGGCGCACGGTTTTCTGATACTGCGCCATGACCGAATCCATCGAGCGCCCGCGTTCATTCACGTCGCGTTTGATGCGGCGCATCAGGCAGATATCCAGCGGCGTATCGACAAAAATGGAGAAGTTCATCTCATCGCGCAGGCGAGAGTCGGTCAGCAGCAGGATCCCTTCCAGAATGATGACTTTTTTGGCTTCGATACGAATGGTCTCGGCGGTGCGGGTATGCTCAACATAGCTGTAGACCGGTAACTCAATGGATTCGCCGCGCTTAAGCGACTGAAGATGCTGGAATAACAGACTGTGATCCATCGCGCTCGGATGGTCATAGTTGGTTTTAACACGCTCTTCCATCGACAGATGGCTTTGATCTTTGTAGTAGCTGTCTTCGGGAATAACGCCAATGTGTTCATCACCCACCTGCTCGCGTAACTCGCGGTAAAGCGTACTGGCAATAAGACTTTTACCTGAAGCAGATGCGCCGGCGATGCCGATGATGACGCACTGATGTGACTGATCAGTCATAAATTTAGGGACCTGATTAACCTGGATGTAAAGGAAGGAAGACGCCTTGGCGTCAAACGCGGCAATTATAGGGATTTCACCGCCGCGATACCAGTCGAAAGCGCGGGTGAACGCGATAAGCAAAAATGGCGGCATTTTTCGCCAAACTGCGCGCTTTTTTTCTCAGCAAGGTGGGTAAAAATGACGCACCGGGCGCGTTTTATGCATTCACTAAGTAATTAATAACACTATGATGTCAATTTATGAGCGCGCGCCATAGGAATTGTAAATTGTTTGTACTAGCATAATCCGAAATTCTCATTTCATTCGTCGGCCGCCGTGTCGGACGGCACAGGGTTGCGGATAAAGCGGTAATGAAAAAACAATACCAACACGTTTTGGTTACCACACCACATCCCGTGCTGCGGCTAATAAGTCTTGGACTGCTCTCCTTTATCTTCACGCTCTTCTCCCTTGAGCTGATTCGATTTGGCACCATTATTGCGCCGCTCTGGTTCCCCACCGCGATCATGACCGTGGCCTTTTACCGCCATGCTGGCAAGATGTGGCCGGGCATTGCTCTCGCCTACGCGCTTGGCAACATCGCCGCCACCATCACGCTCTTTTCACCCTCTTTTGTTGATCTTCGCTACCCGCTGGTCAATATCGTTGAAGCCGTCGCAGGCGCGATCCTGCTGCGCAAACTGCTGCCTTCTTATAATCCGCTTAAAAATCTTGCCGACTGGATACGCCTTGTCATTGGCAGCGTGCTGATACCGCCGCTGATTGGCGGGGTGCTGATTTGTTTGCTGGTACCGACGGATAACCTGCTGCGCACCTTTATTATCTGGATGTTGTCGGAAGCGATTGGTGCGCTGGCGCTGGTGCCGCTCGGTCTGCTCTTTAAACCCCACTACCTGCTGCGCCACCGTAACCCGAAACTCCTGCTGGAAACGCTGGTTACTCTTGGCCTGACGCTGACGCTGAGCTGGCTGGCGCTGCACTATCTGCCGTGGCCCTTTACCGCCGTGATTGTGCTGCTGATGTGGAGCGCGGTACGCCTGCCGCGCATGGAGGCGTTCTTAATTTATCTCGCGACGGTGATGGTGGCATCGCTGGTGATCGCTATCGATCCCAACGTCGTGAGCTCCTCGAAAAGCGGCGTGATGATAAACGCGCCGTGGCTGCCGTTTCTGATGATCCTTCTGCCGGTGCACGTCATGACCATGGTGATGTACGCCTTTCGCACCGAGCGCAAGCACATCATTGAGAGCGAGGCGCGTTTTCGTAACGCCATGGAGTATTCAGCCATCGGTATGGCGCTGGTCGGTACCGAGGGCCAGTGGCTACAGGCTAACAAAGCTCTGTGCCAGTTTCTCGGCTACAGCCAGGAGGAGCTGCGTCTGATGACCTTCCAGCAGCTCACCTGGCCGGAAGATCTGGCGCGGGATATGGCGCAGTTGCAGCAGCTAACGCGCGGCGAAATTGCCAGCTATTCGATGGAAAAACGCTACTACACGCGCAACGGTGATCTGGTCTGGGGGCTACTGGCCGTCTCGGTGGTGCGTCACGCCAACGGCACTCCGCTCTACTTTATTGCCCAGGTTGAAGATATTAACGATCTGAAGCAGACCGAATGGGTCAACAAACGGTTAATGGAGCGCATTACCCTCGCTAACGAAGCGGGCGGTATCGGTATCTGGGAGTGGGAGCTGGAGCCAGACATCATCAGCTGGGATAAACGGATGTTCGAGATGTATGAAGTGCCTGCGCATCTCAAACCAACCTGGCAGCTGTGGTACGAACGTATTGTGCCGGAAGACCGGCCGGAAACCGAGCGGGTGATCCGTGACGCGCTGGCGTCACGCATCGCGTTCAAGCTTGAGTTCCGCATTGCCGTGAAAGATGGCATCCGCCATATTCGCTCGCTGGCAAACCGCGTGCTCAATAAGCAGGGCGAGGTCGAACGGCTGCTCGGCGTCAGTATGGATATGACGGAGGTAAAGCAACTTAACGAGGCGCTTTACCAGGAGAAGGAGCGGCTGCACATTACCCTCGACTCCATCGGCGAAGCGGTGCTCTGTACCGATGTCGAAATGAAAGTCACCTTTATGAACCCGGTCGCCGAGAAGATGAGCGGCTGGTCGCAAGAGAGCGCCATGGGTCAGCCTCTGCTGAAGGTGCTGCACATCACCTTTGGTGATAGCGGTCCGGTACTGGAAAATATTCACAGTGGCGATATGTCACGCACGGATATCGAACAGGATGTGGTGCTGCACTGCCGCGCGGGCGGCAGCTTCGATATTCACTACACCATTACCCCACTCAGCACTCTCGACGGGCAGAATATCGGCTCAGTACTGGTTATCCAGGATGTGACCGAGTCGCGCAAAATGCTGCGCCAGCTGAGCTACAGCGCCTCGCACGATGCCCTCACCCATCTGGCGAACCGCGTCAGCTTCGAGGCGAATCTGAAACGCCTGCTGTCGACGGTGCAGGAGTACCATCAACGGCATGCGCTGGTGTTTATCGATCTCGACCGCTTTAAAGCGGTTAACGATAGCGCCGGGCATGCCGCCGGCGATACGCTGCTACGTGAAATCTCGACGCTAATGCTCAGCCTGCTGCGCTCAACGGATATTCTTGCCCGCCTGGGCGGCGATGAGTTTGGCCTGCTGCTGCCGGAGTGTAATGTCGAAAGCGCGCGTTATATCGCCGGTCGTATGATTGAAGCGATCAATGATTATCGCTTCAGCTGGGAGGGTCGCGAGCACCGTATCGGCGCCAGTGCCGGGATCACCATCATCGATGAGTATAACTATCAGGCTTCCGAAGTGATGTCGCAGGCAGATATCGCCTGTTACGCCTCAAAGCATAGCGGGCGCGGCCGGGTGACGGTTTATGAACCGAAGCAGGGCCTGATGCAGCATGAGCGCTCAATGATGTCGCTGGAGGAGCAGTGGCGCATCATTAAAGAGAACCATCTGCTGATGATTGCGCGCGGCGTCGCTTCGCCGCGGGTGCCGGAAGCGTGTAACTTCTGGCTGCTCTCCCTGCGCTTGTGGACCAGCGAAGGCGAAGTGATGGAGGAGCACGCGTTTCGCGCCGGTCTCCACGAGCCGGAGCTGATTCGCGCCCTCGACCAGCGAGTCTTCCATGAGTTTTTCAACAAGCATGCCGCCGCCATCACCGCCAAAGGGTTGGGCGTCGCCCTGCCCCTCTCCGTGCACGGTCTGGCAAGCAGTAGCCTGGTGGATGAGCTGTTATCGATGCTTGAGAGCGGCCCGATGCCGGGGCGTCTGCTGCATCTGGTGATCCCGGCAGATGCGCTGGTGCGCGAAGGCCATACCCGGCTTGAAAACCTCAGACGTCTGCGCCATGCAGGGTGTCGCATTATCCTCAGCCGCGTCGGCCACGATCTCGATGTTTTCGAACACATTACGCCGCATATGGCTGATTATCTGCTGCTGGAGCCGGAGCTGGTCTCCAATGTGCACGGCAATTTGATGGATGAGATGATGGTGACCATTATCCAGGGGCATGCGCAGCGCCTTGGGCTGAAGAGCATCGCCGGGCCGACGCATCAACCGATGATGATGGATACCCTCTCCGGGATCGGCATTGACCTGATCTATGGCGATACCATCTCCCAGGCGCACCCGCTAGATTTGATGCTCAACACCAGTTATTTCGCCATCAACTAACTGCCGGATGGCGGCTACGCCTTATCCGGCCTACAAAACCTGCCCCGTAACCTTATGCACACTTCTCGTAGGCCTGATAAGCGCAGCGCCATCAGGCATTAGCGCCGGACTTTCCGTAGGCCCGATAAGCGAAGCGCCATCGGGCACCAGCACCGCAACCATGCCTCCCGTAGGCCCGATAAGCGCAGCGCCATCGGGCATTGCATTACTGCTCGGGCGACCAGCCCTGCGTAAACCAGATATGCAACAGCGCATAAGAGCGAAAAGGCTGCCAGCGCTCGGCATAACGGCGCGTTTGCGCGGGCGTCATCCCGGCGAAACGCTGCTTAATCGCATAATCGTCCGGTAAGAAGATATCTTTCGCCTGCCAGCCGCGCAGCGCAAAGTAGTTCGCCGTCCAGCGCCCGATCCCCGGATAATTCAGCAGCGCTTTTACCCCCTGCTCCACATCGTCCGGCTTTTGCAGCGGAAAGGTGCCGTCGCAGGCAGCTTCGGCAAGGGTAATCAGCGCCTGGGCGCGTTTTAGCGGCATCCCCAGGCTTTTCAGCACCTGTGCATCGGCGGCGGCAATCTGCTGTGCGGTGGGAAAGGTGATAAAACCCGGTGCTTCATCCATCACATCGCCATAACGATGCGCGACTTTCGCCGTCAGCTTTGCCGCCATCGCCACGCTCACCAGTTGCCCGAGCACCGCGCGCACCGCCTGCTCAAACGGATCGACTGAACCGGGCAGCCGCAGGCCAGGGCGCGCGGCGGCGAGATCGCCAAGCCTCGTATTAATACGCTCCGGCTCGCAAGAGAGATCAAACAGCCTCTCCAGCCGCTGCAAACAGTGTTCGGCAATCGGCTCAAGCCCCTCACTTAAGGTGACCTTCAGCGTCGCGCTCGCCTCATCCGGCTCGGCGGTGATAATTCCGCGATGAGCACCAAAGGCATACGAGCGCACATAGCGCGTCTCGCTCACCACTTCCACGCCCGCGACGGCGCGCGCGCCCAAGAAACTTAACATCCACGCCCAGTCATAGGGCGGCTGCCAGTGCAGTGTGTACATACCATCTCCCCGCTGATAATGCTAAAAGCATAACAACTCAGGGAATTTTCGCCTTGCTTTCATATTCCGGTTGTCGCCCTGCACGCATTCGGCTAAAGTCGCCCCCCTTCTTCACAGGCATGGGGATTGCACGGTGTTTATTGGTTTTGACTACGGTACGGCAAACTGCTCGGTAGCGGTGATGCGCGATAACGCGCCACAGCTGCTGACCATGGAAAATAACAGTACCTTACTGCCGTCGATGCTCTGCGCGCCGACGCGCGAAGCGGTAAGCGAGTGGCTCTATCGCCACCATCAGGTTCCGGCAACGGGGAGTGAAACCCAGGCGCTGCTGCGCCGGGCGGTGAGCTTCAACCGCGAAGAGGATATTGAAGTCAACGCCGCCAGCGTCCAGTTCGGCCTCGCCTCGCTGCGTCAGTATGTGAGCGATCCGGAAGAGGTCTACTTCGTCAAATCGCCGAAGTCGTTTCTCGGTGCCAGCGGCCTGAAGCCGCAGCAGATCGCGCTGTTTGAGGATCTGGTCTGCGCCATGATGCTGCATATTCGCAAGCAGGCAGAGAGCCAGTTGCCGGAGACGATTCGCCAGGCGGTGATTGGCCGACCGATCAACTTCCAGGGGCTCGGCGGTGATGAGGCTAACGCCCAGGCGCAGGGCATCCTTGAGCGCGCCGCCACGCGCGCAGGCTTCGAAGAGGTAGTGTTCCAGTTCGAACCGGTCGCTGCCGGGCTCGATTTTGAAGCGACATTAAATGAAGAGAAGCGCGTGCTGGTGGTCGACATCGGCGGCGGTACCACCGACTGCTCGCTGATCCTTATGGGCCCGCAGTGGCGCGAGAAAGCGGATCGCAGCGCCAGCCTGCTCGGCCACAGCGGCTGCCGCGTTGGCGGGAACGATCTCGACATCGCGCTGGCGTTCAAAAACCTGATGCCGCTGCTCGGCATGGGCGGACAGACGGAAAAAGGCATTGCGCTGCCGATCCTGCCGTGGTGGAACGCGGTGGCGATCAACGATGTTCCTGCCCAGACGGAGTTTTACAGCACGGCAAACGGTCGTCTATTAAACGACCTGCTGCGCGATGCGCGCGACGCCGAGAAGGTGGCTCTGCTGGTGAAAGTGTGGAAGCAGCGCCTCGGCTACCGGCTGGTGCGCAGCGCGGAAGAGAGCAAAATCGCCCTCTCCGACACGCAGCAGGTGACCGCCTCGCTGCCATTTATCAGCGACAGCCTCGCCACCGCCATCGATCAGCAGGGGCTGGAAAATGCCCTTAACCAGCCGTTACAGCGCATTATTGAGCAGGTGCAGCTGGCGCTGGCAACCAGTAATGAGACGCCGGATGTGATCTACTTAACCGGCGGCAGCGCCCGTTCACCGATTATCAAAAAAGCGCTGGCGGAAACGCTGCCCGGCATCACCATTGCCGGTGGTGATGACTTCGGCTCGGTGACCGCCGGGCTGGCGCGCTGGGCGCAGGTTGTCTTCCGTTGATTATCTGCCGGGTGGCTTCACCCGG
Source organism: Kosakonia sp. HypNH10 (assembly GCF_029850615.1). Classification (NCBI taxonomy): domain Bacteria; kingdom Pseudomonadati; phylum Pseudomonadota; class Gammaproteobacteria; order Enterobacterales; family Enterobacteriaceae; genus Kosakonia; species Kosakonia sp. HypNH10. The sequence continues at coordinate 532,392 of NZ_JAOTIU010000002.1, read as the reverse complement.
CATGCTTTCTGCTACAAAATCTCCCTAACGCAAATTATCTGTCGTGACTACGTTTCCAGACAGTGTTTCATTTTTCCTCCATTTTTCTGCGCTTCAGGGTGACTACACTACTATTACTTCGCCATTCGATTTAAAGAGATACCTATAACGATGAAAGGACGAGTCACTTTTCGCCGCACCGTTGTCGCGGCACTGGTCATCGCACTGGCTGGTGCGGCCTGGTACTATTTTGCGCACAGCGCCTCAACCACCACGGCAAGCGGACAACAAGCGCCTGCGGGCGGCGGACGTCACGGCATGCGCGGCGCGCTGCCGCCGGTGCAGGCGGCCACCGCCACCAGCGAATCCGTTCCGCGCTATCTCTCCGGCCTCGGCACCATCACCGCGGCGAATACCGTTACCGTGCGCAGCCGCGTCTCGGGTCAGCTTAAGGCGATCCATTTCCAGGAGGGGCAACAGGTGAATGCTGGCGATCTGCTGGCGGAGATCGATCCCAGCGAGTTCAACGTCGCGCTGGCGCAGGCGCAGGGCCAGCTGGCGAAAGATAAAGCAACCCTTGCCAACGCCCGCCGCGATCTTGCCCGCTATCAGCAACTGGCGAAAACCAGCCTCGTCTCACGCCAGGATCTTGACGCTCAGCAGGCGCTGGTCAGTGAATCCGAAGGCACCGTTAAAGCGGATGAAGCCTCCGTTGCCAGCGCGCAACTACAGCTGGAGTGGAGCCGCATCACCGCGCCGGTTAGCGGACGCGTCGGCCTGAAACAGGTCGATGTCGGCAACCAGATTAGCAGCAGCGATACCACCGGCATTGTAGTGCTGACGCAAACCCACCCGATCGATCTCATCTTTACTCTGCCAGAGAGCGACATCGCCACCGTGGTGCAGGCACAGAAGAATGGGCAGAAACTGGTAGTGGAGGCGTGGGATCGCACCAATAAACAGAAGCTCAGCAGCGGCACGTTGTTGAGCCTGGATAACCAGATTGACGCCACCACCGGCACCATCAAGCTGAAAGCGCGTTTCGACAACGAGGAGGACGCCCTCTTCCCGAATCAGTTTGTTAACGCCCGCATGCTGGTCGCCACCCAGCAGGATGCGGTGGTGATCCCCGCCGCGGCGCTGCAAATGGGTAATGAAGGCAACTTCGTCTGGGTGCTGAACGATAAGAACAAGGTCAGCAAACACACGGTGACGCCGGGTATTCAGGACAGCCAGAAAGTGGTGATTAGCGCCGGGTTATCGGCGGGCGATCGCGTCGTCACCGACGGTATCGACCGCCTGACAGAGGGCGCGCAGGTCGAAGTGGTTGACGCCAGCAAGGCGGAAACCCTGCCCGCGAAGCGTGAACGTCCGGCGAAAGGAGCACAAGGCTGATGCAGCTGTTACCGCCGGGCCGGACGGGTGGCCCTTCGCGTCTGTTTATTTTGCGTCCGGTCGCCACCACGCTGTTGATGGTGGCGATCCTGCTGGCCGGGATCATCGGCTACCGCTTCCTGCCCGTTTCCGCGCTGCCGGAAGTGGATTACCCCACCATTCAGGTGGTAACGCTCTACCCTGGCGCCAGCCCGGATGTGGTGACTTCTGCCATTACCGCGCCGCTTGAGCGCCAGTTTGGCCAGATGTCGGGCTTAAAGCAGATGTCTTCGCAGAGCTCCGGCGGTGCCTCGGTGGTTACGCTGCAATTCCAGCTGAGCCTGCCGCTGGATGTCGCCGAGCAGGAGGTGCAGGCGGCAATGAACGCCGCCAACAGCCTGCTGCCTTCGGACTTGCCGAACCCACCGGTCTACAACAAAGTGAACCCCGCCGACCCGCCGATTATGACGCTGGCGGTCACCTCTTCCGCCATGCCGATGACGCGGGTGGAGGATATGGTGGAAACGCGCGTGGCGCAGAAGATCTCCCAGGTCTCCGGCGTCGGGCTGGTAACGCTCTCCGGCGGCCAGCGTCCGGCAGTGCGCGTCAAACTTAACGCGCAGGCGATTGCCGGCCTGGGGTTAACCAGTGAAACCGTGCGCACCGCCATCAGCAACGCTAACGTCAACTCAGCGAAGGGTAGCCTCGATGGCCCGACCCGCGCCGTCACGCTCTCAGCCAATGACCAGATGCAGTCCGCCGAGGAGTATCGCAAGCTGATTATCGCTTACCAGAACGGCGCGCCGATCCGCTTAGGCGACATCGCCACCGTTGAACAGGGTGCAGAGAACAGCTGGCTCGGCGCATGGGCGAACAAGCAGCAGGCGATTGTGATGAATGTGCAGCGCCAGCCGGGCGCCAATATTATCGATACCGCTGATAATATCCATGCCCTGCTGCCGCAGCTGACTGAGAGCCTGCCGAAATCCGTCAGCGTGAAAGTGCTCTCGGATCGCACCAACAATATCCGCGCCTCGGTAAGTGATACGCAGTCTGAGCTGATGCTGGCGATTGCGCTGGTGGTGATGATTATCTACCTCTTTTTGCGCAATATTCCGGCGACAATTATTCCCGCCGTTGCGGTGCCGCTGTCATTGATTGGCACCTTTGCGGCGATGGTATTTCTCGATTTCTCCATCAATAACCTGACGCTGATGGCGCTCACTATCGCCACCGGCTTTGTCGTCGATGACGCGATTGTGGTGATCGAAAACATCTCGCGCTATATCGAAAAAGGGGAAAAACCGCTGAATGCAGCGCTGAAAGGCGCAGGCGAGATCGGCTTTACCATCATCTCGCTCACCTTCTCGCTGATTGCGGTGCTGATCCCGCTGCTGTTTATGGGCGATATCGTCGGGCGGCTGTTCCGCGAGTTTGCCGTCACGCTGGCGATTGCCATTCTGATTTCCGCCGTGGTGTCGCTCACCTTAACGCCGATGATGTGCGCCCGCATGCTGAGCGCGGAATCCCTGCGCAAGCAGAACCGCTTCTCCCGCGCCTCGGAGCGCTTCTTTGAGCGGGTGATTGCCGGTTACGGCCGTCTGCTGAGCCGCGTGCTTAATCACCCGTGGCTGACGCTTGGCGTCGCCCTCGGCACGCTGCTGCTGTCGGTGATGCTGTGGATCTTTATTCCGAAAGGCTTCTTCCCGATCCAGGACAACGGCATTATTCAGGGCACGTTGCAGGCACCGCAATCCGCCTCCTTTGCCAGCATGGCGGAGCGCCAGCGCCAGGTGGCGGATATTATTCTGCGCGATCCGGCCGTTGAGAGCCTTACCGCTTTCGTCGGCGTCGACGGTACGAACCCCTCTCTTAACAGCGCACGGTTGCAGATCAACCTGAAACCGCTGGAAGAGCGCGACGATCGCGTCCAGCCGGTGATTGAGCGTTTGCAGCAGGCGGCGGGCAATGTGCCCGGCATGTCGCTCTATCTGCAGCCGACGCAGGATCTCACCATCGACACTACCGTCAGCCGCACCCAGTACCAGTTCACCCTACAGGCCAACTCTCTCGACGCGCTCAGCACCTGGGTGCCGCAGCTGGTGAGTAAGTTGCAAGCGATGCCGCAGCTGGCGGATGTCAGCAGCGACTGGCAGGACAAAGGGCTGGTGGCCTACGTCAATGTGGATCGCGACAGCGCCAGCCGCCTCGGTATCAGCATGGCGGATGTCGATAACGCGCTCTACAACGCCTTTGGTCAGCGCCTGATCTCCACCATCTACACTCAGGCGAACCAGTACCGGGTGGTGCTGGAGCATGACACCACGCAGACGCCGGGCCTGGCCGGGCTGGATAATATTCGCCTGGCCAGCAGCGACGGCGGCGTGGTGCCGCTGTCGTCGATTGCCAAAATCGAGCAGCGCTTTGCGCCGCTCAGCATCAACCATCTCGATCAGTTCCCGTCGACTACCATCTCCTTTAACGTCGCCGACGGTTACTCGCTGGGCGATGCGGTCGACGCGGTGCAGGAGAGCGAAAAAAATCTCCACTTCCCGACCGATATCCGCACTGAATTCCAGGGCAGCACGCTGGCGTTCCAGGCGGCGCTCGGCAGCACCATCTGGCTGATTGTCGCGGCGATTGCGGCGATGTATATCGTACTCGGCGTGCTGTATGAGAGCTTTATCCACCCGATAACCATCCTCTCGACGCTGCCAACGGCGGGCGTCGGCGCGCTGCTGGCGCTGATGATTTCCGGCAGCGAGCTGGATGTGATCGCCATTATCGGCATCATCCTGCTGATCGGCATTGTGAAGAAGAACGCCATCATGATGATCGACTTCGCCCTCGCCGCCGAGCGCGAGGCGGGCATGTCGCCGCGCGATGCCATTTTCCAGGCCTGCCTGCTGCGTTTTCGCCCGATCCTGATGACCACGCTGGCGGCGCTGCTCGGCGCACTGCCGCTGATGCTTAGCACCGGCGTTGGCGCAGAGCTGCGTCGCCCGCTGGGGATCGGCATGGTCGGCGGCCTGCTGGTGAGCCAGGTGCTGACGCTGTTTACCACGCCGGTGATCTATCTGCTCTTCGACCGCCTGGCGCTGGCGGCGAAAAAGCGTTTTCCGCAGCGTGAAGAGGAGGCGTAAGTGAAGTTTTTCGCCCTCTTCATTTACCGCCCGGTGGCGACGATCCTGATTTCGCTCGCCATCACCCTGTGCGGCATTCTCGGCTTCCGGCTGCTGCCAGTCGCCCCGCTGCCGCAGGTCGATTTTCCGGTGATCATGGTCAGCGCCTCGCTGCCCGGTGCTTCGCCGGAGACCATGGCCTCGTCGGTCGCTACGCCGCTTGAGCGCTCGCTGGGGCGCATTGCCGGAGTGAGCGAGATGACCTCCTCCAGCTCGCTTGGCAGTACGCGCATTATTCTTGAGTTCAATTTCGACCGCGATATCAACGGCGCGGCGCGCGATGTGCAGGCGGCGATCAATGCCGCGCAGAGCCTGCTGCCGAGCGGCATGCCGAGCCGCCCGACCTATCGCAAAGCGAACCCCTCCGCTGCGCCAATCATGATCCTCACCCTCACCTCGGACACTTACTCCCAGGGTGAGCTGTATGACTTTGCCTCAACGCAACTGGCGCAAACCCTGTCGCAAATCGACGGCGTCGGCGATGTCGATGTCGGCGGCAGCTCCCTGCCCGCCGTGCGTGTCGATCTCAACCCACAGGCGCTGTTTAACCAGGGCGTGTCGCTTGATGCGGTGCGCACGGCCATCAGCAACGCCAACGTGCGCAAACCGCAGGGGGCGCTGGAGGATGGCGCACACCGCTGGCAGGTGCAGACCAATGATGAGTTAAAAACGGCGGCGGAGTACCAGCCGCTGATTATTCACCATAAAAATGGTGCCGCAGTACGCTTAAGCGATGTCGCCACGGTCACCGACTCGGTGCAGGATGTGCGCAACGCCGGGATGACCAACGCCAAACCGGCGATTTTGCTGATGGTTCGTAAACTGCCGGAAGCCAATATTATCCAGACGGTGGACAGCATTCGCGCCCGCCTGCCGGAGTTGCAAAAGACCATTCCTGCCGCCATCGATCTGCAAATCGCTCAGGATCGCTCGCCAACCATTCGCGCCTCGCTGGAGGAAGTGGAGCAGACGCTGGTGATCTCCGTCGCGCTGGTGATTCTGGTAGTGTTCCTCTTTCTGCGTTCAGGTCGGGCGACCTTTATTCCGGCGGTCGCCGTGCCGGTGTCGCTGGTTGGCACCTTTGCCGCCATGTATCTGTGCGGCTTTAGCCTTAACAATCTGTCATTAATGGCGCTGACCATCGCCACCGGCTTTGTGGTCGATGACGCGATTGTGGTGCTGGAGAATATCTCCCGCCATCTCGAAGCGGGAATGAAGCCGTTACAGGCGGCGCTGCAAGGGACGCGGGAAGTGGGCTTTACGGTGCTCTCGATGAGCCTGTCGCTGGTGGCGGTGTTCCTGCCGCTGCTGCTGATGGCCGGGCTGCCGGGACGCTTGCTGCGCGAATTTGCCGTCACGCTGTCGGTGGCGATTGGCATTTCGCTGCTAATTTCACTCACCCTGACGCCAATGATGTGCGGCTGGTTGCTCAAAGCCCATAAGCCGCGTAGCCGCACGCGGGAGAGAGGCGTTGGCCGCCTGCTAACCCGCATCCAGCAGCAGTATGCCCGCTCGCTGAAATGGGTGCTTAACCACGCCCGGCTGGTTGGCGTGGTGCTGCTCAGCACCATCGCGCTCAATATCTGGCTCTATATCTCGATTCCGAAAACCTTCTTCCCGGAGCAGGATACCGGCGTGCTGATGGGCGGTATCCAGGCGGATCAGAGCATCTCCTTCCAGGCGATGCGCGGCAAGCTGCAGGACTTTATGCAGATTATCCGTGAGGACCCGGCGGTGGATAACGTCACTGGCTTTACCGGCGGCTCGCGGGTGAATAGCGGGATGATGTTTATCACCCTCAAATCGCGCGACCAGCGCCACGCCACAGCGCAGGAGGTGATTGACCGCCTGCGCAGTAAGCTGGCAAAAGAGCCGGGCGCGAGCCTCTTTTTGATGGCGGTGCAGGATATTCGCGTCGGCGGCCGCCAGGCCAATGCCAGCTATCAGTTTGCGCTGCTGTCGGATTCCTTAAGCGACCTGCGCGAGTGGGAGCCGAAGATCCGCAAAGCGTTTGCGGCGCTGCCGGAGCTGGCGGATGTCAACTCGGATCAGCAGGATAATGGCGCGGAGATGAACCTGGTCTACGACCGGGAAACCATGACCCGCCTTGGCATCAGCGTGCAGGCGGCGAACAGCCTGCTGAATAACGCCTTCGGTCAGCGGCAGATCTCCACCATCTACCAGCCGCTTAACCAGTACAAAGTGGTGATGGAGGTCGACCCGCGCTACACCCAGGATGTCAGCGCGTTGGATAAGATGTACATCATCAACGATGCGGGCGCGTCGATTCCCCTCTCCTACTTTGCCCACTGGCAACCGGCGAATGCGCCGCTGTCGGTTAACCACCAGGGGTTGTCGGCGGCCTCAACCATTGCCTTTAACCTGCCGGCGGGTGTTTCGCTCTCGCAGGCCAGCGAGGCGATTGACCGCACCATGACGCAGCTTGGCGTGCCTAGCAGCGTGCGCGGCAGTTTTGCCGGCACCGCGCAGGTGTTCCAGGAGACGATGAACTCGCAGGTGATCCTGATCCTCGCCGCCATCGCCACGGTCTATATCGTGCTTGGCATTCTCTATGAGAGCTATGTTCACCCGCTGACCATTCTCTCGACCCTGCCGTCGGCGGGCGTTGGCGCACTGCTGGCGCTGGAGCTGTTTGGCGCGCCGTTTAGCCTGATCGCGCTGATTGGTATTATGCTGCTTATCGGGATTGTGAAGAAAAACGCCATTATGATGGTCGACTTCGCCCTTGAAGCGCAGCGCCAGGGGCAACTGAGCGCCGAAGAGGCGATTTTCCAGGCCTGCCTGCTGCGTTTCCGCCCGATTATGATGACCACCCTGGCGGCGCTGTTTGGTGCCCTGCCGCTGGTGATCTCCAGCGGAGATGGCTCCGAGTTGCGCCAGCCGCTCGGTATCACCATTGTCGGCGGGCTGGTGATGAGCCAGCTGCTGACGCTCTATACCACGCCGGTGGTCTACCTCTTCTTTGATCGTCTGCGCGCGCGGTTTAGTCGCAAAGTGAGAGAGCCCGTAAGTGAATGAATGAGTTACCGAAACAGATCCGTTGGCAGTTATGGATAGTCGCCTTTGGCTTCTTTATGCAGTCGCTGGATACCACCATTGTTAACACCGCCCTCCCCTCGATGGCGGCAAGCCTCGGCGAGAGCCCGCTGCATATGCATATGGTGGTGGTCTCCTATGTGCTGACCGTTGCCGTGATGCTGCCTGCCAGCGGCTGGCTGGCCGACCGGGTTGGCGTGCGCAATATCTTCTGCGTGGCGATTGTGCTCTTTACTGCCGGATCGCTATTTTGTGCGCTGGCCGCCACGCTCGATCAGCTGATCCTCGCGCGCGTGCTGCAAGGTTTTGGCGGCGCGATGATGGTGCCGGTCGGGCGCTTAACGGTGATGAAGATCGTGCCGCGCACCCACTATATGGCGGCGATGACCTTTGTGACGCTGCCAGGCCAGGTCGGCCCGCTGCTCGGCCCGGCGCTCGGCGGTATTCTGGTGGAGTACGCTTCCTGGCACTGGATCTTCCTGATTAACCTGCCGGTGGGCATTATTGGCGCGATTGCCACCCTGAGCCTGATGCCGAACTACACCCTGCAAACCCGTCGCTTTGATTTCTCCGGTTTTGTGCTGCTGGCGGGCGGCATGGCGACGCTGACGCTGGCCCTCGACGGCAGCCGCGGCCTTGGCCTGACGCTCTGGCAGTTGGGCGGTCTGGTGGCAGTTGGGGCGGCGGCGATCCTCTTCTACCTGCTGCACGCGAGAGGTAATGACCGGGCGCTGTTTAATTTGCGTCTCTTCCGCACCCGCAGCTTTTCGCTGGGGCTGGCGGGGAGCTTCGCCGGGCGTATCGGCAGCGGCATGCTGCCCTTTATGACGCCGGTCTTTTTGCAGATTGGCCTCGGCTTTTCGCCGTTTCACGCCGGGCTGATGATGATCCCGATGGTGCTCGGCAGCATGGGGATGAAGCGTATTGTTGTGCAGGTGGTTAACCGCTTTGGCTATCGCCGCGTGCTGGTCGCCTCAACTATTGGCCTCGCGCTGGTCAGCCTGCTGTTTATGGCGACGGCGCTGCTTGGCTGGTATTACCTGCTGCCGGTGGTGCTCTTCTGCCAGGGGATGATTAACTCGATGCGCTTCTCGTCGATGAACACCCTGACGCTGAAGGATCTGCCCGATGAGCTGGCAAGCGGCGGTAACAGTATGCTGTCGATGATTATGCAGCTCTCGATGAGTATTGGCGTCAGCGTCGCCGGTCTGCTACTCGGCCTCTTCGGTCAGCAGCATCTCTCGGCGGACAGCGGCGTGGCGCACGAAGTCTTTCTTTATACCTATCTGACGATGGCGGTGATTATTGCACTGCCGGCGGCCCTTTTTGCCCGCGTGCCCGATGACGCCAGCCAAAATGCGGTGATTGCCCGTCGCAACAGGAGAACATCATGAGGTTCTGGCGGCCGGGGATCACGGCCAAACTCTTTCTCGCCATTCTCACCACCTGCATTCTGCTACTGTTCGCTACCCACTGGGCGGTGCGCATCAGCTTCGAGCATGACTTTATGAACTACATCAAGCGCGGCAACGACCTGCGCTTGCAGATGCTGACGGATACGCTCGCGGAGCAGTATACCCAGCACGGCGACTGGCAGTTTCTGCGCCACAATGACCGGATGATTTTCCAGATCCTGCGCTCCTTTGACCGGGAAAATGAGCATGATGACGGCCGTCCTGGCCCCGGCGGCCCCGATCGCGGGCGCGGCCCTGGTCCGCAAGAGGACGCAGGCCCGCCGGATCGCCCGGATATGCCGCCCCACGGCTGGCGCACCCGCTTCTGGGTACTGGATCAGCAAAAACGGGTGCTGGTTGGCCCGCACTCGCCGGTGCCGGTGGATGGCACGCAGCGCGAGATCAAAGTGAATAATGCCACCGTCGGCTGGGTGATCGCCTCGCCGGTGAAAAAGCTGACGCGCAATACCGATATCAACTTTGACCGCCAGCAGCGGCGCACCAGCTGGGTGATTGTCGGTCTCGCCACACTGCTGGCCGCCATCGCCACCTTCCCGCTGGCGCGCGGGCTGCTGGCCCCGGTGAAACGGCTGGTGGACGGCACCCATAAACTCGCCTCGGGCGACTTTTCTACCCGCGTGAAACCGGGCAGCCAGGATGAGATTGGCAGGCTGGCGCAGGACTTTAACCAGCTTGCCAGCACCCTTGAGAAGAACCAGCAGATGCGCCGCGACTTTATGGCCGATATCTCCCATGAGTTGCGCACGCCGCTGGCGGTGCTGCGCGGCGAGCTGGAGGCGATTCAGGATGGCGTGCGGCAGTTCACGCCTGAGTCGGTCACCTCGTTGCAGGCCGAGGTCGCCACGCTTACCAAGCTGGTGGACGATCTGCATCAGCTGTCGATGTCCGATGAGGGCGCGCTGGCCTATCAGAAAAAATCGGTGGATGCCGTCTCGCTGGTGGAGATAGCCGCTGGCGCGTTTCGTGAACGCTTCGCCAGCCGCAATTTGACGCTATCGCTGGAGTTGCCGGAGAGCGCGACGGTGTTTGGCGATCCCCATCGCTTAATGCAACTGTTTAATAATCTGCTGGAGAACAGCCTGCGCTACACCGACAGCGGCGGGCGAACGCTTATCCAGCTTATCCCGCGCGATAACACTCTGCTGCTGCGCTTTGCCGACAGCGGGCCTGGAGTGAGCGACGAGCAGTTACAGCGCCTGTTTGAGCGCTTCTACCGCACGGAAGGCTCGCGCAACCGCGCCAGCGGTGGCTCCGGGCTGGGGCTGGCAATCTGTCTGAATATTGTGGAGGCGCACGGTGGCGCTATCCATGCGGCGCACTCGCCATTTGGCGGGGTTAGCATTACAGTTGAACTTCCGCTTGAACGCGAAAAATCGAGAGATGTATGACAGAGTTACCTATTGATGAAAACACGCCGCGCATCCTGATCGTCGAAGATGAACCGAAGCTTGGACAACTGCTGATCGACTATCTGCGCGCGGCAAGTTATGCGCCTTCGCTGATTAGCCATGGCGATCAGGTGCTCAGTTACGTGCGCCAGACACCGCCGGATCTGATCCTGCTCGACCTGATGCTGCCGGGCGTGGATGGCTTGACGCTGTGCCGCGAAATTCGCCGCTTCTGCAATGTGCCGATTGTGATGGTGACCGCCAAGATCGAAGAGATCGACCGCCTGCTGGGGCTGGAGATCGGGGCCGATGACTACATCTGCAAACCCTACAGCCCGCGTGAAGTGGTGGCGCGGGTGAAGACCATTTTGCGCCGCTGTAAACCGCAGCGCGAATTGCAGCAGCTTGATGCCGAAAGCCCGCTGATTGTCGATGAAGGTCGCTTCCAGGCGAGCTGGCACAGCAAGCTGCTCGATTTGACCCCCGCCGAATTCCGCCTGCTGAAAACCCTCTCCAGCGAACCGGGTAAAGTTTTCTCGCGCGAACAATTACTCAATCATCTGTATGATGACTACCGCGTGGTGACCGACCGCACTATCGATAGTCATATCAAAAACCTGCGTCGCAAACTGGAAGCGCTGGACGAGGAGCAATCCTTTATTCGCGCGGTCTACGGCGTCGGCTATCGCTGGGAGGCGGACGCCTGCAAACTGGCGTAACTCTTTTTATAAGGATGGGATGGTGAGGAAATATACCTACGGCGCGCTGGCGCTGATGTTCGCGGCCTTCGGTTGCCAGGCAGAGATTACCGAAGCGCAAATTAAGGCTGACTGCGCCAAAATCAGCAGCTACGCAAAACAGGGCGATAAGTTCTATAAAGCGAAAAACTACCCGAAAGCGCGTGAAGCTTTTGAGCAGCAGGCGGCGTGGCTTGAGCAGTGCGAGTTTGGCAAGAATGATCCCAATGATGTGCTGATCGCCACCGCCTACAATAACGTCGCGCTGACCTGGATCCGCCAGGGCGAATACCGCAAAGCGCAGGCGTGGCTGACCATCATGCCAGATGACGAGAAGTCGAAATATAACCTGTCGCGCATCCAGGACAAGCTGGACGCGCTGCCGAAGCCGACCTCCCCTGCCGGTGAGTACTGGCAATATTCCGGACGTAGTGATTTCCAGATCCTGAAGCTGACATCGCAGGGCAACGACACCTATAAAGCTGACTGGGAGGGCGCCTACTACGGTCTGATGGGGCTCTACTCCGGGCCGAATATCGGCGAGTTCAGTGAAAAAGTGACGCTGAAAGAGGGTAAAGGCGATATCGTCATTTCGGATTTAGGCACTACCTGTAAGATTTCGCTGGCGCTTTCGCCGGATGGAAAAAGTCTCTCTATGAAGACCGACAACATCGACAACTGCGCTTTTGGTCATAACGTCAGCGCCGACGGTACCTATCTGCGCGTCAACTGAGACGCCGGTTTACTCCCCTGGCGCGCAGCGCTACAATTCCCGCCCTAAATTCAGGGGAACTCCCCTGCCGCCCCATGAGAATGGGGCGATCTGACCTGTCATCAGAATGAGATCATCATGTTTAAACCGGAACTTCTCTCCCCGGCGGGAACGCTGAAAAATATGCGTTACGCTTTCGCTTACGGCGCGGACGCCGTTTACGCAGGCCAGCCGCGCTACTCGCTGCGCGTGCGTAATAACGAATTCAATCACGAAAATCTGCAGATCGGCATTAACGAAGCCCACGCGCTGGGTAAGCAGTTCTACGTGGTGGTGAATATCGCGCCGCATAACGCCAAGCTGAAAACCTTTATCCGCGATCTGCAACCGGTGGTGGAGATGGGGCCGGATGCGCTGATTATGTCCGATCCGGGGCTTATCATGATGGTTCGTGAACACTTCCCGCAGATGCCAATTCACCTCTCGGTGCAGGCGAATGCCGTTAACTGGGCGACGGTGAAGTTCTGGCAACAGATGGGGCTGACGCGCGTAATCCTTTCCCGCGAGCTGTCGCTGGAAGAGATTGCCGAAATCCGCGCCCAGGTGCCGGAGATGGAGCTGGAGATCTTCGTTCACGGCGCGCTGTGCATGGCCTACTCCGGCCGCTGCCTGCTGTCGGGCTATATCAACAAACGCGATCCGAACCAGGGCACCTGCACCAACGCCTGCCGCTGGGAGTATAACGTCCAGGAAGGGAAAGAGGACGCGGTCGGTAATATCGTGCATGTTCACGAGCCGATCCCGGTACAAAATGTTGAGCCGACCCTCGGCGTTGGCGCGCCGACCGATAAGGTGTTTATGATTGAAGAGGCGCAGCGTCCGGGCGAGTACATGACCGCCTTTGAAGATGAGCATGGCACCTACATCATGAACTCAAAAGATCTGCGCGCGATTGCCCACGTTGAGCGCCTGACGCAGATGGGCGTGCACTCGCTGAAAATCGAAGGCCGCACCAAATCCTTCTACTACTGCGCGCGCACTGCGCAGGTCTACCGCAAAGCGATTGACGATGCCGCAGCGGGTAAACCGTTCGACACCTCGCTGCTGGAGACGCTGGAAGGGCTGGCGCACCGCGGCTATACCGAAGGCTTCCTGCGTCGTCATACTCATGATGATTACCAGAATTATGACTACGGCTACTCGCTCTCTGAGCGCCAGCAGTTTGTTGGCGAGTTTACCGGCGAGCGCAAAGGCGATCTCGCGGCGGTGCGGGTGAAAAATAAGTTCTCCGTTGGCGACAGCCTCGAACTGATGACGCCGCAGGGCAACGTCAACTTTACGCTGGAGCTGATGGAGAGCGGCAAAGGCGAAGCGATGTCTGTGGCGCCGGGAGATGGTTATACCGTATGGTTGCCGGTTCCCCAGGATATGCCTCTGGAGTACGCGCTGTTGATGCGTAATTTCACTGGTCAGACAACCAGAAACCCGCACGGAAAGTAATTTAGCGGGGTTATTTTTACGCTGCGAAGATTCTTAGAATCGGATCACACACCGCCACGTTTAATGCGGTTATTATGCACTCCGCTGAAAAAACATAACCCATAAATGCTGGCTGTACCAGGAACCACCTCCTTAGCCTGCGTAATCTCCCTTACGCAGGCTTATTTTTTCTCCCTTTATCTGCTTTTTCCACGCCTTCGCTTTTCCTGAGATACACTTTCGTCATGGATTTTTTGTCAGGACGAAGAGAATGAGTACATTTCCCACAAGCTTATTGATCCTTAACGGCAAAAGCGCCGGTGACGAGCCGCTGCGCGAAGCGATAAATTTGCTGCGCGATGAAGGTATGGATATTCAGGTGCGCGTCACCTGGGAAAAAGGCGATGCCGCACGCTATGTTGCAGAAGCGCAGCAGCTTGGCGTCGCGACGGTGATTGCTGGCGGCGGCGACGGCACCATCAATGAAGTGGCGACCGCGCTGGTTAACTGCCAGGGAGAGAGTAAACCGGTGCTGGGTATTCTGCCGCTTGGTACCGCCAATGATTTCGCCACCAGTACTGCCATCCCCGAAGCGCTGGATAAGGCGCTACAGCTGGCGATTGTCGGTAAAGCGGTGCCGATTGATATTGCGAAAGTGAATAACGAAACCTGCTTTATCAATATGGCGACGGGCGGTTTCGGTACGCGCATCACCAGCGAAACGCCGGAAAAACTGAAAGCCGCGCTCGGCGGCGTCTCCTATCTGATCCACGGCCTGATGCGCATGGATATGCTGAAATCTGACCATTGCGTGATTCGCGGCGAGGATTTTCACTGGGAGGGTGACGCTCTGGTGATCGGGATTGGTAATGGTCGCCAGGCTGGCGGCGGTCAGCAGCTCTGCCCGGAGGCGCTGATCAATGACGGGCAGTTGCAGCTGCGGATTTTTACCGGGGAAGAGATTATCCCCGCCCTCTTCACTACGCTGACGCAGCAGGAGGAGGATAATCCGCATATTATCGATGGTCACTCGGCGTGGTTTGAGATCACCGCCCCCCATGAAATGACCTTTAACCTCGACGGCGAACCGCTGCGCGGCGAGCATTTCCGTATGGAAGTGCTCCCCAATGCGTTGCAGTGCCGCCTGCCACCGGATTGCCCGTTATTAAAATAAGTTTTATCGGTGAACCTAAACCGTAGGCCGGATAAGCGTTTACGCGCCATCCGGCAATGGGGCTGGATTGGTGGAATGGTTCCGTTCACCATGCGTTCGGGAGTTTCATTCATCTCTTATGCGGTGAACGGGACAAGGGAAGCGGCCGCGCTCCCCTTGTCAATCCCCGCGGCCCCGCGAGGAAATCGGTGCTGCGCACTGCGCTCACCTCCCGCGTGCCTGACTGCGGCCGGCTCGACTCGGCTTGCTCGCCCCTACGGACTCGCTCCATGCCTCGGTTCGCCTCTGTCCGCCATCCATGGCGTCCAGACCTTATCATTCACGCTTCGGTTCGCCGATTTCAGCGGGGACACAACCTCTCGCTGTCATATTGCAGATAAAAACAAAGTCGGTGTCGCTGTGGGCTCGCTTTTGTAGGCCGGATAAGCGTGTAACGCGCCATCCGGCAATGGTGCCGCGGTGATAATGCCTGATGGCGCTACGCTTATCAGGCCTACGCCGTTTCAGCACCCCTGTACCCGTCGGCCGGATAAGCAGCGTTATATCCCGGCAAATCGGTGCTTAATACGCCGCTACCTCTCGCGCCATCTCGCGGCTATATTGCTGGCTGGCATTCACCAGCATCCGCGTATAATCCGTTTGCGCCGCGCCGCTGACCAGCGCATCCACCGTTAAGGTTTCAAGGATTTTACCATGCTGCATCACCGCCACCTTCTGGCAGAGATGGGCTATAACCCCCAAATCGTGCGTCACCATCAAATAGGTTAACTGCGACTCCTGATGCAGCGCCGCCAGCAGGTTGAGGATCTCCGCTTGCACCGAGACATCCAGCGCCGAGGTCGGCTCATCAAGCAGCAGCACGCGCGGCTCGAGAATCAGCGCCCGGGCAATCGCCACGCGCTGACGCTGTCCACCGGAGAGCTGATGCGGATAGCGCTCGCGAAAGGCGCGGCTTAAGCCGACTTTATCCAGCAGCGTGTTGATGCGCCGATCGCGATCGTTAATGCCGTGGATTTGCAGCGGCTCTTCGAGAATATCGCCGATGGTATGGCGCGGATGCAGCGAACCGTAGGGATCCTGAAACACCATCTGCACCAGTCGGCAGCGCGGCCGACTGAGGCGCTTCTCCAGCCGCTGATCGTTAATCGCCAGCTCGCCCTCCCAGTGGGTAAACAGCCCCGCCAGGCACTTCAGCACCGTGGTTTTGCCCGATCCCGACTCGCCCACCAGGCCATAAATCTCTCCCGGCTGCACGGCAAAGGTCACATCACTCAGCACCTGGTTGCGCTTCTCCCCGTCGCCAAACGCCAGGTTCAGGTGATTTACAGTAATCATATGGCTCTCCTCACTCGCCCAGCCAGCTGGCCTGACGCTGCAACACTGGCAACACCGGTCGGCGGTTATGAATTTCCGGCAGGGCGTGAATCAACCCTTGCGTATAGGGGTGCTGCGCATTATCGAGATCTTTGGCGGCAATCGACTCCACCACGCGCCCGGCATACATCACCAGCACGCGATCGCAGAAGCTGCGCACCAGGTTGATATCGTGGCTGATAAAAATCAGCCCCAGCCCGCGCGATTTAACCAGATCGTCCAGCAGCCCCAGCACCTGCAAACGCACCGACACATCGAGTGCGGAGGTCGGTTCATCGGCAATCACCAGTTCCGGGTCGGTGATCAGCATCATGGCGATCATAATGCGCTGCCCCTGGCCGCCGGAAATCTCGTGAGGATAGAGGTGATAGACCCGCTCCGGCTGGCGAATACGTACCACATCGAGCATCTCCAGCACTTTGGCTTTCGCCGCCTTTTTCTGCCCCGGATGGTGAGTCAGCCAGGCTTCGGCAATCTGATCGCCGACGCACACCACCGGGTTCAGAGAGTATTTCGGGTCCTGCATAATCATCGAGATACGTTTGCCGCGCACCTGGCGCATCTGCGCCTCGGTGACCTGTTGCAGATCGATATCGCCAAACTGCATGCGCTCGGCGGTGATCCGCGCTTTCGCCGGGTGCAGGCGCAGCAGCGCGCGCCCGACGGTGGATTTACCGGAGCCGGATTCGCCGACAATCGCCAGCTTCTCCTGACCGAGCGTAAAAGAGACGCCGCGCACCGCGTGAGTGATCGCGCCTGCGTTGACGAAATCAACGTGCAGGTTGCGCACATCGAGAAGCGGTGAGTTATTCGCTGCGGGGATCGAGGATGTCACGTAAGCCGTCTCCTAAGAAGTTGAACGCCAGGCTGTTGATCAAAATCGCCAGCCCCGGAATGGTCACTACCCACCAGCACTCCATCATGTAGGTGCGCCCGCTGGAGATCATCGCGCCCCACTCCGGATCCGGCGGCTGCGCGCCGAGGCCGAGAAAACCCAGCCCGGCGGCGGTGAGAATGATGCCCGCCATATTCATGGTGATACGGATAATCACCGACGGCAGGCAGAGCGGAACAATGTGCCGCCACAGCACGCGCACTGGCGAAGCGCCCTGCAACCGCACCGCCGAGATAAAATCCGCCTGGCGCAGCGACAGGGTTTCCGCCCGCGCCAGCCGCGCAATTGGCGGCCAGGCGGTGAGCGTAATGGCAATGACCACATGCTCAAGGCCAGGACCGAGGGCGGCGACAAACGCCAGCGCCAGCACCAGGCTCGGAAAGGAGATAAAGATATCGGTGACGCGCATCAGCACCATATCGACTTTGCCGCCAAAGTAACCGGCGGTAACGCCGAGCAGCAGGCCGAGCGGGCCGACGGTGACGGAGACCAGCAGCACGATATAGAGCGTAATGCGCGAGCCATAGACCAGTCGGCTGAAGATATCGCGCCCGAACTCATCGGTGCCGAACCAGTGGGCGGCACTCGGCGCGCTCAGGGCATTGTTGAGATCCATCACCAGCGGGTGGTAAGGGGCAATCAGCGGCGCGAAGATCGCCACAATCAGCAGCAGCATGATAATACTGCCGCCGATAGCGGTGAGCGGGTTGCGCGCCATTTTGCCAATAAACCCCGCCGTGCGCCCAAAGCCACGCCTGATGCGCTGGCTGCGCTCGCGGCGGGCGGCTGACACAGGCGAATCAAATGAGACCGTCATGATTTCGTCCTCGGATCAAAGAGTTGATAAAGCATGTCGGAGAGCAGGTTCAGCAGCACAAAGATCACCCCTACCAGCAGCACGCAGCCCATCACCGCATTCATATCGCCGAGCAGCAGGCTGCCGGTGAGATAGGAGCCAAAACCGGGCCAGGAGAAGACCGTTTCAATCAACACCGCCCCTTCCAGCAGCGAGCCGTAGGCCAGCGCCACCACCGTTAACAGCTGAACGAGGATGTTGCGAAAAGCGTGATTCCAGATCACCTGCCGCTCGGTCAGCCCTTTCACCCGTGCGGTGATGATGAACTCCTGCGAGAGCTGCGCCAGCATAAAGCTGCGCGTCATACGGCTGATGTAGGCCAGCGAGTGAAAGCCGAGCAGCGAAGCGGGCAGCACCAAGTGATTGAGCGCGTTCCAGAACACCTGGCCATTGCCCGCCAGCAGCGCATCAACGGTAATCAAGCCAGTGCGACGCGGCACCAGGCCATCAAGCCCGAGATCGAGCCGCCCGGCGCCGCCAACCCAGCCGAGCCAGGCGTAAAACAGCAGCAGCCCCATCATGCCGACCCAGAAAATCGGCGTTGAGTAACCGGCCAGGCTGATGATGCGTACCACGTAATCGGCCACGCTGTTGCGCCGTGCCGCCGCCAGCACGCCAAGGGGAATGCCCAGGCCAGCACCGACAATAATGGCGAAAGTCGCCAGCTCCAGCGTTGCCGGGAAGACGCGCAGAATATCGTCCAGCACCGGTTTGCCGGTCAGCAGCGCATTGCCCAGATTGCCGTGCAGCAGGTTGTTAAGGTAGATACCAAACTGCGTCATCAACGACTGATCAAAGCCAAGCTGGTGGTAAACCTGCTGATAAGTACTGTGGTCGGCATCGGGACCGACAATCGCCAGTACCGGATCGACCGGCATCACGCGGCCAATAAAGAAGGTCAGCAGCAGCAATCCGAACAGGGTGATCGCCACCTGGGTCAGTCGCGTCGAGACCCGCCTGGCCCGCGAGCCGGGGGCAAGCAGTAGCATACTCATGGTTTATCTCCTTCAGCGCCGTCGCGTTTGTAGACTTCACGCAGAAAGGTGGTTGCCGACGGATGCGACTGGAAGTTTTTCACCTCATTGCGCACCACTACCGAATCGACCATTTGTGACAGCGGGATCAGCGCCGGGATCAGCTGGTCATAACGCACCTGAATTTGCTGATAATCCGCCTTCTGTTTGTTCGGATCGCGCTCCAGCAGGGCCTGGTCGATCATCTCGTTAAGCTGTTTGTCATAGAAACTGGTGCGCCAGCCCTGGAAGTTGGTCAGCCGGGCTTCGTCGCTGTTATCGGGGTTATAGACCAGCGCGCGCAGGCTGGAGTGCGGGTGCGGCTCGACGCCGCTGCCGCCGCGCCCGACCAGCATGTCGAACTTGCGCTCGCGCATCGCGCCGTAAATTTGGTTGCCGGTGCCGGTAATAATTTTGGCGTTGATGCCGGCCTGCATCAGCGTCGACTGCACGGCAATGGCGATATTGAGAAATGGCTGATCGGCCAGCACGCGCAGCGTGGTGTCAAAGCCCTGCGGGTAGCCCGCTTCCGCCAGCAGCTTTTTGGCGCGCGGAATATCGAGCCGGTAGCCGGGGTCCGGCAGCGTCGACGGCATCCCCGCTTTAATCGGCCGCTGGTGCAGCACACCGTAACCCGGCATCAGCGCATTGTTGATGCCCTGGTAATCAATCAGGTAGCGCACCGCTTCGCGCACTTTTGCATTGGCGAAGTGCGGCTCTTTCATGCTCATCGCCACGTAGTAGACCGTGCCCTTCTGCACCGCCTCGACGGTAACATTCGGGTCTTTTCGCAGCGCGTTGATATCCGATACCGCCATATTATTGGCAATATCGAGATCGCCTTTCGCCAGCATCAGACGCAGAGTCTGCGACTCCTGAAAATGGCGCAGCACCACGCGACTCAGCTTCGGCTCTTCGCGCCAGTAGTGCGGGTTACGCTTCATGCGCAGCACATCTTTCGCCTGCCAGGTCTCCAGCATAAACGGCCCGGAGCCGGCTTCATTGGTGGTCAGCCAGCGGTTGCCCCAGTCGTTATTCACCGCATGGGCCTGCACGGTTTTACTGTCGAGCACGCCAAGGTTGCCCAGCGCACCGAGCGAGTAGAGCACCAGCTGCGGATCGTTAGCTTTGGGCAGGGTAATTTTTACCGTATAGGCGTCCGGGGCGCTGATCTGCTGGTCGATATTCTTTTTACTGAAACCGTAGGATTTCCACACCGAGGCCTGCGCAAGGTTAAGGTGCAAAAGCCTGCGCATCGACCAGACCACATCCTCTGCGGTTAAGGGGTTGCCGGAGTGAAATTTCACGTCGTCGCGCAGATGAAAGGTCAGGCTTTTGCCATCCGGGCTGACGCTCCAGCTTTTTGCCAGCGCCGGTTTTACGTTAGTCAGCTCGTTAGGGTCCAGTTCCACCAGCGAGTCGTAGAGATTGACCACGATACCGACCACTTCGTTCCCGGTCATCGCCGCCGGATCGAGGGTCAGCAGGTTGTTCATGTTCATGCCGATGATGAGCTGATCGGGCGGCGTTTTTGCCTCTGCCGCGCCGCTGCCCACCATCAACGAGAGCGCGAGTATGCACACGCCCGCGAGGGAGTTTTTTTTCATCTATCTGTCGCCTGTAGGGTACGTTTTGCCGGCGGTGACAAGCACACAAACCGGCCCACGCGTCCCGAAAGTCAGTGCTCCCGGGTATTTTTTATTGTTCAGTCGTGGCTGACGGTGTTGGCTTCGATAAAGGCAAAGTTGATATCTTCCCCGAGTCCCGGGCGCTGCGGCAGATGCACAAAGCCCTCTTCATCCATCGGGTCGACGATGCTGTTGAGATAAGCAGCGGGCTGGTCGTAGTCGAGGAACGGGTGCAGCAGGCCGCGCTCATACCAGCGGCAGTTGCGGATCGCACCGATGACCGCAAGGCTTGCCGCGCCGTTGCCGTGCACTTCGCAATCCATGCCGAAGGATTCGGCGAGGTTCGCCACTTTTAGCGTCGGCGAAATACCGCCCACACCGTTTGCACCGGCGCGCAGGATGTCGCAGGCACCCGCTTTTACCCAGTCAGCGCGGCTATGGTGTTTTCCGCCGAGGCTCTCCGGGCCGATAATCGGAATCGATAAATTCTCCGCCAGCCAGGCGTAAGAGGACATGCTCTCCTCCTCCATCGGCTCTTCAAACCAGGCGAAGTTGAGCTTCTCCAGCTCTTTGCCAATCCACAGCGCTTCGGTGCGGCTGTACCAGTGGTAACCATCAATCATCAGATCGATATCCGGCCCGACCGCTTCACGCACCGCGGCGCAGGCTTTGATATCCATTTTCGGGTTCGGGGCAAACTTCACCGGCGGCATCCAGGTGTGCAGCTTGATCGCCTTATAACCACGCGCCACCAGCGTTTCGGCAAAGGCGGCGTACTCATCCGGCGTGGAGAGACCGCCCTCGAGATCGTCGCCGCACATGGTGCTGCCATACGCCGGGACTTTATCGCGGTAGCCACCGAGCAGTTTGTAGACCGGCATATTGAGCTTGCGGCCAATCAAATCCCACAGCGCCTGCTCAACAAATGAAAGCGCGCGCTCGGTCAGCTGATGCGCGCTGCCGCGCTGCCAGTGGACCAGATCCTGCCAGATGCGCTCGCGGTTAAAGGGATCCTGACCGACCATCACTTTGCGGAAGAATGCGGTGAGCACGAACGGGCGCACCACTTCCGGCGGCGCGAATGAATAACCGGTTGTGCCATCGTCTGCGGTGATGGTTAACATCGCCATCTTCGCCTGCGTCTCCGGCCCCGGATGGGAGTGCCCGGCGCTGTCAGAGACCCGTCGCGTGGGGTGCTGAAAGACGGTGACGTTTACAGATTCAATTTTCATTCCGTATCCTTGAGTTTTGAAAAGCTGTTTCAGAACAAAATATATGCACAAAACCTGGTCACATCCTCGGACAAATAGCGCTAAGCAGCGACCATTTTTTGGGCATGCGCACAAGGATGCGTGACACTTTTCACAAAAGGTTGCGGAAATGTGATCGGAGTCCGTGGGGGAAAGACGCGAAGGAGAGAGAAAGCCCCCTTCCTGGCGGAAAGGGGCAACAACAGCGATCAGGCGATGGTGATCTTCTCGTCGAGATAGACATCCTGCACGGCATTAATCAGCTTCACGCCGTCGGCCATCGTTTTCTTGAACGCTTTACGCCCGAGGATCAGCCCCATGCCACCGGCACGTTTGTTGATCACCGCCGTGCGTACCGCCTCGGTGAGATCCGCCTCGCCGCCGGAGGCACCACCAGAGTTGATAAGCCCGGCGCGCCCCATATAGCAGTTGGCTAACTGGTAGCGCACCAGATCGATCGGGTTGTCGCTGGTGAGCTTGCTGTAGACGCGCTCATCGGTGTAGCCGAATTTCACCGCGTTATAGCCGCCGTTATTCTCCGCCATCTTCTGCTTCACGATATCCGCGCCGATGGTGGCGGCAATATGGTTTGCCTGGCCGGTGAGATCCGCTGAAACATGGTAATCGACGCCATCTTTCTTAAACGCGGAGTTGCGCAGATAGGCCCACAGCACCGTCACCATGCCCAGTTCGTGAGCACGCTCAAAGGCGGTGGAGATCTCTTCAATCTGCCGACGGGATTCCGGCGAGCCAAAGTAGATAGTCGCGCCGACCGCTACCGCACCCATATTGAACGCCTGCTCAACGCTGGCGTAGTAGGTCTGGTCATAGGTGGTCGGGTAGCTGAGAGTTTCGTTATGGTTGAGTTTCACGAGGAACGGAATGCGGTGGGCATAACGGCGAGAGACCGAAGCCAGCACGCCGTAAGTTGATGCCACACAGTTACAGCCCGCTTCAATTGCCAGCTCGACGATATTTTTCGGATCAAAGTAGAGCGGATTGGCGGCAAACGACGCACCTGCCGAGTGCTCAATCCCCTGATCGACCGGCAAAATGGAGAGATACCCCGTGCCTGCCAGCCGCCCGTGGTTGTAAAGGGTCTGCATGTTTCGCAACACCGCAGGCGGGCGGTTGTTGTCGATCATCACGCGGTCGACGTAGTCGTGTCCGGGCAGATAGAGCTGGTCGGCAGGAATGGTCATGCAACGGTGTTGCAGAAGGCTGTCGGCGTCTTTGCCAAGTAACTGCACAATATCAGTCATTACAATGCTCCCGTAAGCTTGCGCTTCGCGAATTGGATTGTCCTTACCCACCTGCCTGGCGATGGGCAAACTAAGCCTGGTACTCTGGCGTCAGAATGTCCACCACCCGGCATTTTTTCAGCTTATTCTGCTGGCACGTTTCGGTTTCTGATTTACCACCACTGATGGAAGTGGTGTACCGGCCCGATCCCCTCGCCCACTTCAAGCGTATCGGCCTGTGCCAGCGCAGCGGTCAGCCACTTTTTCGCCTCTGCAACCGTTTCAGCCCAGCCGGTATGGCGCGGTCGCAGCGCCGCCAGCGCCGCCGAGAGCGTGCAGCCTGTGCCGTGGGTGTTTTTTGTCAAAATCCGCGCGGTAGTGAAGCGCTGCGCGCCATCGCGGGTGAAGAGCCAGTCGGGGCTTTCGGCGTCCTCCAGATGACCGCCCTTCATCAACACTGCTTCACAACCGAGCGCTAACAAAGCTTTGCCCTGCTCATGCATCTCGCGCTCGCTGCGCGCATGAGACGCATCTAACAGCGCCGCCGCTTCCGGCAGATTGGGCGTGATAAGGGAAACCTGCGGCAGTAAATGCTGGCGCAGGGCGGCGACCGCCGCAGGGGATAACAGCGGATCGCCGCTTTTCGCCAGCATTACCGTATCCAGCACCACATTGCGCACCTCGTAATGGCGCAGACGCTCTGCCACCGCTTCGACAATATCGGTTTCCGCCAGCATGCCGATTTTAGTGGTGTCGATGCGCACATCGCTCAGCACGGAGTCCAGCTGGGCGGCAACAAAATCAGGCTCGATGCGGTACACCGACTGCACGCCGCGGGTATTTTGCGCCACCAGCGCGGTGATCACCGAACAGCCATAAGCCCCCAGCGCCGAGAAGGTTTTTAAATCCGCCTGGATCCCCGCCCCGCCGCTCGGGTCGGTGCCAGCAATGGTTAAGGCATTAATCCGTTTCATTACAATTCCTCCCCGTTTGTCGCCAGCGCATCAAGAAAGGCAGGCACAAAACTGCCAGGGCCAGCGCTCTGCTTCACCGCGCGGCTGCCCGCCTGCTTCATGATCCGGCAGGCCGAGGCGACATTGAGCAGTCGCTCGCCGGGCAACGCGCAACAGGCAGCTACCACGGCCGAGAGCGCGCAGCCGGTGCCGACCACGCGCGTCATCAGCGGATCGCCGCCGCTGACGCTGAGGGTTTCTCTACCATCGGTGATGTAATCAATCTCGCCGGTGACTGCGATCACCGCACCGGTCTGTTGCGCCAGCTGCTGCGCCGCGGGTAATGCCGCCAGCGCGCTGTCGGTGGTGTCGACGCCGCGCCCGCCGCCCGGCATTCCGGCAAGGGCGAGGATTTCAGAGGCGTTGCCGCGGATGGCGGCCGGTCGCAGGGAGAGGAGTTGCTGGCAGAAACCAGTGCGAAACGCGAGTGCGCCGACGGCAACCGGGTCGAGGGTCCAGGGGGTTTGCGCGCGGTTAGCGCTCTCAATTGCGGCGCGCATCGCTTCAGCGCGTTCGCGCGTCAGCGTGCCGACATTAATAAGTAAGGCATCAGCGATGGCACTGAACTGCTGCGCCTCTTCGTTATCAATGACCATCGCTGGCGACGCGCCGAGCGAGAGCAACACGTTGGCGGTAAAGGTTTGTACGACGTCATTCGTCATACAGTGAACAAGGGGAGAGAGTGTGCGGAGTTGCTGTAACGCGTGTGCAGAGTGCACAGGATCAAGCAGGTCAGGTTGCATCTTTTTTGCTCCTGCCCGGCGTGAAGAAGGGATGCCGGGCAGGCATCTGACTTCCCTACGCTGGCATTATCCAGATCAGGTGGTACGGGTATTTCTCAGCCTTCACGCAGAAGGGCACCCCGAGTCATATAGATTGAATCTCTTTATTTTTTGCCAGCTTAGGCGAAGTGGGTTGCTAACGCAAGCCCGCCCTTCCGGTTATCGCTTCTTCACGCTGTCCCCCACCTTGTACCTCAGTTTGTACCCCACTAAATTCACAACCATTGATCAAATACCAACCAACAAAACCAGTGTTATCACCTATGAATCACATAAACGGAGTCACTTTAGCAGCATAAAATACCGCACAATTTATTAACTGTAAATTTAACCAGTAAACTGCGTTTTCATTATTGTAAAGCGAAGCGGTGAGAATTACCATTAACACTACATGTTGTGTTTATTCACAAACAAAATACAACATGTACAACATACACTTCCTGAATAGGTGTTGAGAATGGCTAATAACTCAAAGCAAACATCAAGCAAAATCGCATCAGTAGCAGCACAAACCTTGAACAACCCTAACGCATCTGGAATCCAAAAGAGCCTTGCTGGTTCAGCACTGTCTCAAAAGGGTTCTTCGCACCAAACAAGCGGTGCAATGGAACATAAAGCATCTGCTGCCCTTAACAACCCTCGCTCAAGTGAATTGACCAAAGAACTTGCCGCCTCTGTTCTGGCTCAGTCCAATAAAGGGCGTAAATGAAAAAAGGGGCGCAAGCCCCTTTTTAATCTTCTTATTTATCGAGGAGATGTATTGCTTTCCAACATAAAAACATTGTGGCAATACTTGCACCCTCGCCAATATTTTTCTCATATGCTACAGCGAATGCTTTGTTCTGAACTTCAACCCAATCAAATTTGAAAGCATTCAATTCTTCAAGAGTGACTTTGTAATCATGTTTATGCGCATAATTATTTCTCACCTTGTTTATCGCTTTGAATGCAGAGTAGTATTTATTATTGAGTAAGCCCATAGCAAAAGCCAAATCTACTTTTAAATCATAAGAACGGGTAGATCTGAAAAATGCCTTAGGCTCAACAAGGTTCCTTGAAATTAATGTCTCAAGAACTTTTTCAATAAATAGATGCCCCTTCAAAATTGGAGATAATTCCTCTTCTGCAAATATAAGGCGCTCCATAACATGCTGGTCAAGTTCTTCGGAAGACAAATCATCAAAGTTCAATTTAGATTCCTTCAATTTAAATTCAGCACCGACATTTTAGCATAGCCTCTATGCGACAACACAAGTTAGCCACCCGTTGATGATTGACCGCTCAAAGTAGACAACGTGAGCGATTGCATAAAGCTGGCTTATGAAGCTCTCGCTTGGAAATCAATGTGAATCGCCACGGATAATCTAGACACTTCTGAGTCGTTGATAATACTGGTTTTCATATTCTGTCGGTGACATCTGATCGCTCGAACCATGCCGACGCTTACTGTTATAAAACATTTCGATGTAATCAAAAATATTACTGCGGGCTTCTTCCCGCGTTCCGTAGATCTTTTTCTTTATCCGTTCGCGTTTCAGCAACTGGAAAAAGCTTTCTGCAACCGCATTATCGTGGCAGTTACCGCGACGGCTCATGCTGCCCTCCAGGTTGTGTGATTTCAGGAATGATTGCCACTCATGGCTTGTGTACTGACTGCCCTGGTCCGAATGAACCAGCACCTATTTTTGAGAGTTACGCCGCCATACAGCCCTCAGCAGTGCGTTCAGGACAATGTCGTTTGTCAGCCGGGATTGCATGGACCAGCCGATAATTTTGCGTGAGAACAGAGCAACAACCACGGCAAGATACAGCCAGCCTTCGTGGGTCCTGATGTAAGTTATGTCCGTTACCCAACGCTCATCCGGAGCATCCGGATTCAACTGTCGCCGGAGCCTGTTGGGCGACACGATACTGACCTCGCCTTTACGTGCCCGCGGACTCCGGTAGCTGACCTGAGCCTTTATCCCGACACGTTTCATCAGTCGCCAGACTCTGTTGACTCCGCACTGTTGCCCGCAGTCCCGCAGATCCAGATGGCTCTTGCGATAACCATAGACGCATCCCGATTCCAGCCAGAACTGTTTAATTTGTCCCGTCAGTCTCAGATCTGCCTGATGGCGTTGTGAATGCGGCTGCTGAAGCCAGGCGTAAAAACCACTGGGATGAACATCCAGCACCCGAAAGAGCAGGCGAACAGGCCAGCAACGTGTGTTGTCACGGATAAAGGCGTACCTCAGTCGGACAGCTTTGCGAAGCACGCCGCGGCTTTTTTTAATATGTCCCCTTCGTCGGTAACCCGCTTCAGCTCTTTCTGGAGACGGCGGATCTCGGCCTGAGTATCTGACTGTTCTTTATGAGTGGAAGAATCCGGACCGTACTTCTTTATCCAGGCGTAAAGGCTGTGGGTGGTGATATCAAGACGTGTTGCAACGCTGGAAAAAGAATAACCACGATCAACAACCTGTTTGTCCGCTTCATTTTTAAACTCTTCGGGATAACGCTTACTGCTCATGTGCACCTCTCTTTAAGTCATCTTAAATGACTCTGAGGTGTCTGTTAAACCCGTGGCGATTCAGCCAGCCCTGGCCCACGCAAGGTTCACATTAACTTTGACAGACGAACGGGAGACAGACAACGCGAAGATTTGCGTTTACAGCAATGCCAATTATACAGAGACAGTGACAATCAGACCCTCCGAACACTGCAAATACACACGCACCTTTTGACAATGAATACTAATTCTCTTTTTAGTCGATTTCGTCATAGAAATTACTATTACCTAACAAACCGAATTAATCTTTCAGTGGAATTAGTTTTTTACCTGTATCTTCAAAAAAGTTGTATTCATCCCAATAAACTGTATACCAGCGCATTATCCCAATTGGATTTCGGTCAAGAATGCTTTTTAAATAAGACTTTGTTTTTTTCTCTTGAGGGTAATCAGAGGAATAAATTACGATGCAACGAGCATTTAATCCTCCACCGCCTCTCATAAAAAATGATAGATCTTTAAAAGTTAATGAATTGAAATGAGCACAATTCTCCACATCATTATCTAATTTCACCACCATTGACTTTATTTTATCGTATAAGAAAATCATTTCATTAAACAACTTATTATTTGCTAGGTTAGCATTTCTTTCATTAATCGTTTTTAAATAAAGCTCATCTTTTATAATTCCTATTGGATACCTAGCTTGTTGTACTATGTCTTGAGACAAAAGATCCAATAAATTCAAATCATAATCTGATAGAGATAGTTCTAAATCTTTAATCATATATAGTAAATCATGGCTGTAAAACTTAAATTTTTGAGAGATTGTATTTTCAGTAGCGCCATAGTTCATAAGTAAAACTGCTGATTTCAATAGCAATTCAAAAGCATAACCTAATAAAAGACGACTGCTTTTATCTGTTGCAGTCGCTATGTCTATCAATTCATAAATAGTCTTATCATTTTTATTAGCATCAGAGAATTTTCTTTTACTCTCATCTCCTTCACTACGTAGTAACTTTGCAGACAAATAAAGACTTTTTGACTCTTTAATCCATTCATCTCGTTTAAAAATCCCTTTCCCTTTTTTATTTGTTACAACTGAATTAGCCATTTATTACTATTCCTCAGAAGTAATGAATTCAATTTCATAATACATACTAATAATGTTAGTAATAACAAAGATTAACTTTACAACATCAACACGAGTTGCATAGTATTGTTGTCTTCCATGGGCAAATGCGTGCCTATTCAACGAATCAAAACTTTCAAAATCAATCTTGATAAAATACTTATATAAAAATTGTTTAATTAAATAGATACTCTGCACAAACTGATAAGGAATTTCACTATCATGTTCAATGAATTGACCGTTCTCATCGTTTTCAATCCAAACTTTTCGTGCCAAACCCATACTATACTTCACATTACTTAAATCACCATCATTTGAAAGATCAGCCAAATACCTTTCAAGTATTGCAAATAATGAAGGAATACAGACTTGATAAAACCCTTGCCTGTATGCTTGAACTACCTCTACTAACTTCTTGTGGATAAAAGGATTTTGTTCCTCTTCAAGATTTATTATTTTGAGAAATACGTTTTCAAAATTAAGTTCAAAAAAACTCATGAACCCTAATTCAATTTCTTTATCCGATAATTCTGATGAAGGGCATTGAAAGTAATCATAACAATCAAAAGCTAATGGGGGGACCCATCCATTTTTAGATAATCGATTGAAAAAATCCCTTGAGAGATAATCATCTTTCTCTAATCGCTCAAGAATAATTTCCATTATTGAATGGAATTTTTCAACAGTTAATTTATTTAGTAACATCTCAAACCTCATAAATTAGAAGTCTATAGACAAACCATCATCAATGAAAAAAATAATAAATACAAGCACATAATCAAAATTTATTATTCCCAGTTTAAACCATCGATCACATAGCAAATGCTTTGCAGTGGGAATGTATGTAAATAGCGCTTAGTAATCCCGCCACTTTTCTCGTGACCAACCGTTTGTTGTAGATGCAGAATGTTCTTTACCCATCCAGCCATCGCAGTAGAGCAAACAGAATGACGAATACTGTGCAAAAGTCTTCTTTGCCCGTAATCATCGAGATACGCAATACCAAGCTGATCACGGAGATCTGAAAACATTTTGCCTATCTTCGTCATGTTCGTTCCTGCCACTTCTGAGAAAATCCGCTCCTTCCATTGGCGATCAACGTAGTCCATAAATCCCCATTCGATCAATTTCGAGTGGATCACTACTTGTCTGGTAGCGTTTTCAGTTTTCCCCTGACCTCCCTCGGCAATCAGGAAGTAATGCCGTTGGCTGTCTTCATCGAATTTTATCTGTGACTTCTCCAGTTTGGCAATCTCGCCTCTTCTGGCTCCGGTGTATGCCAACAGCAATGTGATCCACTTTTGCCAGCTGTCAGGCTGTTTAAGCGCCCACCCCACTAACTTTTTCAGCTCTGCTGTGCTGTAAGCACCGAACCTGGCTTTTGAAGGTGCTGCTACTCCATCAGTTGGGGACTTCTGCAAAACGTCTTTGCCTTCAGTGAGAAAAGTTTTAAACAAGGATTTGTAGATTTTGAGGTGCTTATGAATAGCTTCAACACCCACGAGATCATCCGGTGGCACATCGTCACATTCTATCAGTTGCTGGATGGACATTGATCGATAAGGCTGTACAACGCGCTTAGGGAGGTTCTCAACAACTTCCATCACCAGCTTAATGTCCTGCTTTGTGATCATCGTTACATCAGTTTCGCCTCCCAAGACAGTTAGCAACACTTCTATGTAACGCTCATTTGCCATTGAGATCGATTTTGTCCAGTTGCACCCTTTTTCATCTTTGTACATCGCCCACGCATCGGAAAGGGTTAGCACCCTTTCCGATACAACTTGTGCCACTGGCTCAACGATTTCAGTAGATACAATAATTGGCTGACTGAGTAACTGCATAATTTTCAGAGACTTACGTTCTGACACAATCAGGTTTGACACAAAAGCATCAAACATCGGGATCGGTGTAGCTAGTGATTTAACAAAAGGAATGTGCGGAATAACGCCAACCATCAAAGCAGATGCTTCACGATAACTATCAGTGAGAAGGGATTTTTTATACATCCTGCCATTTGAAAGCCGGATTTGCAGATAGTAATTGCCGTTTCGTTGAAACGTGTATGGAAGAGTTCTGTACCTCATGATTAAGCCCTTTTTGTACCTCTAGTGCATTTAGCACGGACAAAAAGAGATGCAATCTAATGATAAGTAGGCCAAAATTTGGCCCCTACGCTGGCATTATCCAGATCAGGTGGTACGGGTATTTCTCAGCCTTCACGCAGAAGGGCACCCCGAGTCATAACATCAATAAATTGTGGTGAAACCGTTCAGTAGCTTAATGCTGATAGTTGACGGTGTAAATGCGCATTTACCCGCGCGGTCAGTGGCGGATCTGCGCCAGTTCTGCTTCGGTAAGCCCGGTCATGCTCATCACCGTGCTGCGATCGAGGCCGTTTTGCAGCATCGTCCGTGCGATGCGGAACGCCTCTTCTTTGCGTCCCTTCTCGATACCGCGCTGCTCGCCAAGCTGAATGCCTTGTTCAATTCCTTGCTCCCTACCCTTTTGTTCAAGCTGCTGTGCAATTGTCATCAATTGGTCCTCATGCTGTGGTGCCTTTAACGCCAGTTCACGTACAAAGGCGTGCGCATCTGCTGTCTCGCCAGCGTACACCAGGTAGTTTATCAGCGAAGCTAATTGCTGTCGTGTGATGTGTTCGTTCACCAACAGCGTCGCGAGCCGGTCCAGAATTTCGCTTAAGTCGCGCTGATGGATATGTTTTTGTAACAGCGTCAGCGCCGCCATACTGCGGTGATTCATTATTTCGTTATCCGGGATCGCCGAGACATCAACGAGCGGAAAACTGCTGCTGTATAGCTCTTGCGCCGTTGTCGGGCTGACAAACAGCTCTAACCAGTTCGTTGACCACGGATAAGGGGTGCGCTTGCCGGTATAAAAAAGCAGGGGAATAACTAACGGTAGCGATTTATGCCCGGCATCAAGATGTCTCTGCATCGCGGCAATCGCGTATCGCAGTAACCTAAAAGCCATATGGCGATCGGGGGTGGATTGGTGCTCAATCAGCACATGAATATATCCCTCCCCTGCGCGTGTTTTCAGGCTGTAGAGCACGTCGCTGTAATAAGCCCGCAGGTTCTCTTCAACGAAACTGCCCGACTCCAGCCTGAGCGTACCTAAATCGCAGAGTGCCAGTAAATGTGCAGGCAGATGCAGTTCTATAAAATCCCTGGCCGTCGTCGGGTTGGTCAAAAACTGTTTGAATGCCGCATCGTGCGGCGTGGGGGTGATCTTTTTTTTGCGTTGCGTGGTCGTATCGGACATCAAGGGTTTGCCTCCCTGGCTTACGTTATTTCCCTCTAAATATCACTAAAATCTGACCACGCCTAGATATGCTTTTTCTGAAAAAACCAATTAGCTTTCCCTGTTATTTCATCAACTTATGCGCAATAACCTGCAACTGTTGGGCGATCTCCTGCAGGTTAGCGCTCTGCTCCTGCAATGCGCCGGTGGAGTGGCGCACAATCAGCCGCGCGGGGAGTACGGATGAACTGCGGGCGGCGTCGCCGTGGCCGCTGTCGAGCAGGCGACGCACCGCCTCTTTGCCCTGCAAATCTAGATCCAGCGAGACGGTGGTCAACGACGGGTGGAAGAAGGAGCTTTCATAGGTGTCGTCGTAACCGATCACCGATTTCTCGCCGGGAATGGCAATCTGATGTTGATGAAACGCGCTCAGGACGCCAAGCGCCATCTGATCGTTCCCGACCAGTACGGCGGTAAAGTTGGGCGTTTCGCGCAGCATCTGCAGTGCGCCTGCGTAACCGCTCTGCGCATCCCAGTTGCCGTGAAATACTTTCACCGGTTTCAGGCCGTAGCTATCAAGCGTATCCACCCAGCTTTTCAGCCGCAGCTTTGCCGAGACGGAACTTTCAGGCCCCGCCAGCAGCGCGATATCACGATGGCCTAAATCATAAAGATGTTTGACGCTCGCACGTGTACCGTCCGCCGGGTTGAACGAAACATTAAACACCGAGCTGTAAGGATCAACGTCGAGGAACAGGCAAACAATATCATCATTGTCAGCCGCAATACGCTGGGCTTCATCGGTCTCCAGCGGCACGTTAATGATCACCTTATCAACCAGCTGCGACTTCAGTTCGTTGATAGCCGACTGGATATCATGATTGACGTTCTCATCAATCATTGAGATCAGCACCTGGTACCCGTCGAGATTGGCATAGCGTTTTACCGCCGCCGCCACTTGTGAAGGGGCATGCAGCGCCAGCGAAGTGGTGACCAACCCAAGGGTCTGACTCTGCTTACCCACCAGCTGTTGCGCCAGCCGGTTCGGCACATAACGCAGCAACTCTATCGCTTTCTCAACCTTGAGACGCGTGGCTTCGGATACATTGGCAGATTTATTGAGTACCCTGGACACGGTCTGATAGGAGACACCCGCATGGCGGGCAACGTCTTCCAACGTCGCGCTTTTAGACTTCATGGTCCGGTTCCTTATGTTGTTATGCGCCAATTGTAACAGGGCAGATCAAAAAAAACGCTCACCGCTCATTTCCTCGCCGCTTTAGCCACCAATAAGTATCACGCTCACAATACGCATAAATGTGAACGAATTCTCCACCTGTAACAAAAATCGCTGATTTATTTGCACTTAATCACACATTTTAGATCCTCAGTTTGCCTGTTTTTACATTTAAGCATTTTATGACTGCGATTATGTGAACGTAATACAAAACAATAAGAGGAACACGATGAAGACTCCACTACGCACACTCTCTCTTGCGTTAGCCGCCGCGCTGACCTCAACCTCGCTGATGGCGGCCACCTCGGTACCCATCGATTTTCACGGCTACCTGCGCGGCGGCGTGGGCGTGTCGGGCGATGGCGGCCAGGTGGAGTGGCAGAAAAATAAGATCGGTCGTCTGGGCAATGAATCCGATACCTACGGCGAGCTCGAGCTGGGCTCGGAAGTCTACAAAAAAGATGACGTCAGCTTTTACCTCGACAGCATGGTCAGCATGGTGTCGGATGGTTCCAACGATAATGAAACCACCATCGGTGACGATGCGCAGTTCGGCTTACGCCAGCTGAACCTGCAGATCAAAGGGCTGATCCCCAATGATCCCAACGCGGTGATCTGGGGCGGTAAACGCTACTATCAGCGCCACGATCTGCACATTATCGATACCAAATACTGGAATATCTCCGGCTCCGGCGCGGGGATCGAAAACTACACCTTCGGGCCGGGCGCCGTCTCTTTTGCGTGGATCCGTGGCGATGCCAATGACGTGGATTACCGCGTTGATAACGACAATGACGTCAATATTAACTATCTCGACCTGCGTTATGCCGGCTGGAAACCGTGGGCGGGCGCGTGGACGGAGTTTGGCATTGATTACGCCATGCCGAATCCAACCAAAAAGCAGAAGGCTTACGGCGGGCTGTACGACGCGGATGATGGCGTGATGCTGACCGGTGAAATCAGTCAGGATATGCTCGGCGGCTACAACAAGCTGGTGTTGCAGTACGCCAACAAAGGGCTGGCGCAGAATATGGTGTCGCAGGGCGGCGGCTGGTATGACATGTGGAACTATGTCAACGACGCTACCGGCTATCGCGTGATCAACACCGGGCTTATCCCAATCACCGACCGCTTCTCCTTGAACCATGTGTTGACCTACGGCGCGGCCGAAGATACCACTGCGTTTACCGACAAATCCCGTCTGGTATCGCTGGTTGGTCGTGCGCAGTATCAGTTCACCGAATATGTGCGTCTGATTGGTGAAGTGGGCGGCTTTTACCAGAAGGATAATTACAAAAACGGCACCAACTATAAGCAGAGCGGCGAGAAGTACACTGTCGCGCTGGGTCTTGCCGACGGTTCCGATTTTATGTCGCGCCCGGAGCTGCGCCTCTTCGCCTCTTATTTAAATGACTCTGAAGATGGTAAATCCTTTGAAGATGGCACCAAAAATAATACCTGGAACTTTGGTGTGCAGGTGGAAGCCTGGTGGTAAACAGCCATTATATTTACCGTTTTAAAAAGCGTACCTAATTAACCTCGTTCGTTATCTCTGAGACTTGCAGGCTTATATTGCCACTGCGTTCGTTATTGTTTATTTGGGATACCCTTTCGGGTATCCCTTTTTTATTGCTAACGGGGAGAGAAACGCTCATCGAGTAATTTACGCAGCGCGTCAGATTGCTTGCCGAAAATAGCGTGCACCTGTTGACCGAGAATAATCACACCCAGCGCACCCTCATCTTGTAGCGCCTGCGAATCAACCCGGGTTAACTCTTTTACCGTGACGCGCAGGCGGGTCAGGCAGGCATCAACCTGTTCAATATTTGCCTCACCGCCAAACGCCGCGGCCAGTCGCTCAATTTTCAATACCTCGGCCTCACTGAGCGGGGTGGCCGGTTTGGCCTCAGAGAAGTAATGCAGGAAGGATTTAAGGCTTACCATTGCAGGTCTCCGTAATCAGCAGATAAAAAAACGCCTGCCCGGATGGGCAGGCGTACAGAGCGGGCTTATGCGCCGCGACGAACGACGCGGCAATCCCAGGGTTTAAGCGCCAGCGCACCGCTGACGCAGGCGTCGCTCAGGCAGTCGTAATAACCCGGCGGCAGCGTGATGCTCTGCGCCTGGGCGGTGAAGTTCTGAATAAAGACAAACGCCTGCTCGCCATCTTCCCGCGCGGTCGCCACCACGCCCGGCGGTAGCTCAACGTTAAGCGCACGCGGCAGCGATAGCGTGTCGATGAGATTGGCGAAGAAGTCCCGCTGAAAGGCGAGATCGTTACGCGAGGCGACATGCCAGGCTTTGCCCTTGCCGAAGGCATTGACCGTGACCGCCGGACGACCGGCATAGAAATCATCCCGGTAGGTTGCCAGCGGCTGCGCGCCCTCAAGCTGAATCAGCTCGCAGAGATGGCGCACCTGATACGGCCCCTGTAAGCCCGCTTCGTTGCCCGCCAGCCCCTGCACCAGGTTTCGTTCATGGTCGTCGAGACAGTCGATCTC
Source organism: Kosakonia sp. HypNH10 (assembly GCF_029850615.1). Lineage (NCBI taxonomy): Bacteria > Pseudomonadati > Pseudomonadota > Gammaproteobacteria > Enterobacterales > Enterobacteriaceae > Kosakonia > Kosakonia sp. HypNH10. Next base: position 497,155 of record NZ_JAOTIU010000002.1, on the reverse strand, counting down.
CTCCGCCCAGATGCCGAGCAAGTTGCGCAGCGGACCGGGGAAACCGCCCAGGTGACAGAGATCGCTCTCATTGACCACGCCGCTCCAGTAAGAGGTCACCAGATGGCCGCCGCTGGCGACAAAGCTCTCGGCGCGTTCAGCGAAGCCGTCGCGCACCATATAGAGCATCGGGGCGATAACTAAATGGTAGCGGCTGAGATCGGCATCGGCATTAATTACATCCACCGCCACGCCCTTCTCCCAGAAGGGACGGTAGTGTTCGTTCACCGTCTTTTCATACTCCATGCCTTTATTGCGCGGCCCCTGCGCATCATCCAGCGCCCAGCGGTTCTGCTGGTCGAAGATAATCGCCACCCGCGCCTCGGTGCGACAGCCCATGACCGGCGTCAGCTTGCTGAGCATCTCGCCAAGGGCGGAGACTTCACGGCCAACGCGGGTATCAAGATGGCCGACGTGATCAATCACTGCGCCGTGGAACTTCTCCACCGAGCCGCGGCTTTTGCGCCACTGGAAGTACTGCACCGAATCGGCACCGTGCGCCACCGCCTGCAAAGAGGAGAGAATGTGCATACCCGGCTTTTTCAGCTTGCTGGTTGGCTGCCAGTTAGTGACGCTTGGCGTCGACTCCATCAGCACGAAGGGCTTGCCGCCTTTCAGCGTGCGCATCATGTCGTGATACATGGCAGTGTAGCAGGCGAGCTGGGTTTCATCTTTATCGCGGTGCCACATCGGGTAGCTGTCCCAGGAGATAAAGTCGATCGCCTCCGCAAGCTGCCAGTAGTCGTAATCGTAGAAGTACTCCATAAAGTTGGTGGTCACCGGCAGCGCCGCGTTGGCGGCCTTCAGCGGGGCAACTTCATGGCGGCAGAAGTCGGTCACCTGGGCGGTGTTAAAGCGTCGCCAGTCGAGATTCAGGCCATGAATGGAGACTTCGCCCTGCGGCGCAGGGGACTCGATTTGCGACCAGTCGCTGTAGGTGTGGCTCCAGAAGTCGCTCCACCAGGCGTGGTTCAGCGCCTCCAGCGTCTGATAGCGCGCCTTCAGCCAGTCGCGGAACTTCTGCTGACATAAATCGCAGTGGCACTCGCCGCCATACTCGTTGGAGATGTGCCAGCCGAGCACCGCCGGATGCTGCCCGTAACGCTCCGCCAGCAGTGTGTTGATCTTCAGCGTCTTTTCACGGTAGACCGGCGAGCTCATGCAGTGGTTGTGGCGACCACCATGCAGCGCGGGCACGCGATCGCGCCCGACGCGCAGCACTTGCGGGTATTTTTGCGACATCCAGGCCGGACGCGCACCGCTCGGCGTGGCGAGAAATATATGGATACCGGCGGCATATAATTTCTCAATCACCTCATCGAGCCAGGCGAAATTAAATACCCCCTCCTGCGGCTCGAGTTTCGACCAGCTAAATATTCCGACCGACATCACATTACATTTTGCCTGCTGCATCATGGCAATATCGCTATCGATAATACCGGGATAGTTTTCCCACTGCTCCGGGTTATAGTCCGCGCCATGCAATAGCGAGACGACCTTCGGGCTTAAAGGCGCAAATTTATTCATTATTCATTCCTGAAATTTACAACACGATAATTAATTAAAGACTTTCACCGACGGCAGCACTTTTCCCTGGCAATCAAACAGCGCCTGGTTTTCTCGCGCATTGCCCTCTTTCCAGTGGTCATTGATATATTTCATACCGGCGGGCGTGGCCCAGCCGTTGCCCGGGACGGCAATCCAGGTCGGTTCCCAGTAGAAAATGCCCTTGCCGCGCTGGCCCTGCACATTAATGACCGACTGCATTAAATCGTGCACATAGTCATATTGCCCCTGCACCGTGGCCGGGTAGCCGCCCGCTTTCTCCTCTTTCGCCTGGAAGCTGTTCTCGGCGTTATCGCAGTTCGCCAGCGTATAGGCGTAGGCCGCTTCGACGACAATGACATCTTTGTTGTAGCGCTTGCTGATGTCATCCATGTTGGCCTGCAGGGCGCTGATTGGCCCGTTCCAGTAGGTGTACATCGACAGGCCAATCACATCGAAAGGCACGTTGCGTTTGGTTATCTCATCAAACCACCAGCGGAAGGTGTCGTTTTTGGTGCCCTCGGCGAGGTGCAGCATGATCTTCACCTGCTCGCCGTTATTCAGGTTCTCTTTGACGCCATCGATTCCGGCCGTGAGCAACCCGGCTAACCGGTCAAACTCGCCGCCGCCCTGCCCCCAGCTTTTGCCCTCCGGCCAGAGCATGCCGCCGTTGATCTCATTACCGATCTGCACCATGTCCGGCAGCACGCCCGCCTGCTTAAACTGCGCAATCGTGTCGCGGGTGTAGTCATGCACCCGGCTTTTTAGCTGCGGATAATCGAGCTTCTCCCAGGCTTTCGGTTTGAACTGCTTGCCCGGATCGGTCCAGAAATCGCTGTAGTGTAGATCGAGCAGCAGCTTCATGCCCTGCGCTTTTGCCCGCTTTGCCAGCGCAAGGGTGGTGGCAAGATCGTTATCGCCGCCGCCATAAGCGTTGCCCTGCGCATCTTTCGGATCGACCCACAGCCGCAGGCGCACATAGTTGACGCCGTTGGCTTTCAGGATAGCCAGCGCATCCTGCGGCTGGTTTTTGTCGTTATAGAATTTCGCCCCGTGCTTTTCCGCATCGAGCAGCGTGGAGATATCCGCCCCTTTAATAAAGTCGGCGGGCATTTGGGTAAACGGGCGCGTGGTCACCGCGCTGGCAGAAAAACTGGCAGCGAGGCATACCGCCAGCAGAGCGGGAGTCAGTCTTTTCATATGCTTATCCTTTTGTACTGCCGGAGGTGAGGCCGGAGACGAAGTATTTTTGTAACGCCAGGTAGAGGATCGCCACCGGCACCGCAATCAGCACCGCACCCGCGGCGTAAGTGGTGTAGCTGGCACCCATTTTTTGCGCCACCAGGTTATAGAGCCCAATCGGCAGCGTGTATTTATCCGGCGTGCGCAAAATGGTGCTTGAGAGGATGAAATCCCCCAGCGGGCCAGTGAAGGAGAAGAGCGCCACCACCGCGATAATCGGTTTCGACAGCGGCAGAATGATCTCAATAAAGATGCGGAAGTTGCTGGCACCATCCATGCGCGCGGACTCATCAAGATCGCGCGGGATGGCATCCAGGTAGCCCTTCATCAGCCAGGTGTTCATCGGGATCATCCCGGCAACGTAGATCAGCACCAGCGCCATATGGCTGTTGATAAGCCCGAGCAGCTGCGAGAGAACGAAAATCGCAATCAGCGCCGAGAACTGCGGGATCATCTGCAACAGCAGAAAGAGCATCAGCCCGTTCTGGCGGCCTTTAAAGCGAAAGCGCGAAAAGGCGTAGGCGGTAAAACTGACGCTGATTAGGGTCAGGATCATGGTCAGCAGGCTGATCTTCATCGAGTTCCAGTACCAGGTGAGGTAGTTCACCTGGCCGTTAAAGAGATCGGCATAGTGCTGGAACGAGAGATTTTCCGGGATGATCGAGGTGCTGAGCAGGCTATTGCCGGCATTCAGCGACGCGCCAATCGTCCACACCAGCGGGTAGATAATCGTCAGCGACACCGCTACTATCACCAGCCAGGAGAGCGTCAGGCGAATAACCTTCTCGCGGCGAATACTTTGTGATTGAGCCATTTTCTTCCCTTATGCCATGTCGTCGTTTTTGAACGATTTGGTGGCGCGGAACTGCCACAACGCCAGGCCGACGACAAAAATCGACAGCAGGATGGTGATGGTGGCCGCGATGGCGTACTGCGATGAGGACATCGTCAGCTTATAGATCCACGACACCAGAATGTCGGTACCGCCCGCGTTCGCGCCAGCCACCGCCGGTCCGCCGTTGTTAAACAGGTAGATGATGTTGAAGTTGTTAAAGTTGAAGGTGTATTGCGTGATGATGATCGGCGCAATCGAGTAGAGCACCAGCGGCAGCGTAATGGTGCGCAGCCGGGTAAAGGTGCCCGCGCCATCCATCTTCGCCGCTTCATAGAGATCGTCGGGAATCGCCTGCAATACGCCGGTGGTCATGGCAAAGACAAACGGGAAACCGAGCCAGGTCTGCATCATGATCAGCGCGGTTTTGGTCCAGAAGGGATCCGTCAGCCACGGTTTCGGGTCGATGCCGAAGAAGGCGAGGATCGCGTTGTTGATGACGCCAAAGGAGTCATTAAACATCCCGGCGAAGACCAGAATAGTGACAAAGCCCGGCACCGCCCACGGCAGGATAAAAATGGTGCGCACCAGCGGCTTAAAGCGCAGATCTTTCTGGTTCACCAGAATTGCCAGCAGCACGCCGACGCTGCACTGTAAGGTGGTCGCCAGCAGCGTCCACACCACCGTCCACTGCAGCACATCAAAGAAGGTTGAGCGCCAGATCGACAGAGTAAAAATATTGATGAAGTTCTTTAACCCGACCCAGTCGACCAGTTTAGCGGGCGGAGTGTGGTAGAGGTTGTAGTTGGTAAAGGCGATGGCGAAGCCGAAAAGGATCGGGAAAATGACCACGAACACCAGCAGGATAAAGCCCGGCGTAATCATCAGGTAGGGGAAACCGTCGCTGAGCAGCATCTGGTACTGCTTGCGCACGCTGTTAAGCGGCTTACCGGCGTCGCGTTTTTTGCCATTCAGCCACGCGTCGCGCATTGAGAGCCCCCACACCATCAGGCCAAAAGCGATAATCAGCACGCTGATGATCCCTTCCGCCAGCAGGAAGATGGAGTTGTCGCGCGGCACCTCTTCGCCGAGGGTATATAACCCCCACAGCCCTTCGCGCAAAAAATCAGCGAAGATGCCGGTAAAACTCGCCAGCAGCACAAGAAAGATAAGGCCTTTCAGCCACTGGCGATGGTAGAACTGACCAAAGCCCGGCACGATGGCCAACAGCAGCCCGCACCACGCGTGGCGCCCTGCGCCGGGCGCTTTGGCAAAATGTTCGCTGGGACTGATAATCACGTACGACTCCTTTTCGACAACGGGAGGTCGCCCTCCCGTTTCTGTACCAACACGCGGTTACTGGTTACTGGCCTGCATCGCTTCGACCTGCATCTGGATCTGCTTAGCAGCGGCATCCAGCGCCGCCTGCGGAGCCTGTTTGCCGGTCAGGCTCAGCTCCAGCGCGGCGTTCGCCGGGCCCCACACTTCACCCATCTCCGGAATGCCCGGCATCGCGGTTGCGCGGGCGGCCTGCACCGCAACCGCGCTCGCCTTCTCGTCGTTTTTGATCAGCGGATCGTCAATCATCGCTTTCTGCGCCGGGATTTCGCGTGTGGCGATATAGCGCGTCTTCACGTACTGCGGCTGGTTGATAAACTCGATAAATTGCTGCGCCAGCGCTTTGTCTTTACTCCAGGTCGAGACGACGTAGCCTTTCACGCCGAGGAAAGAACTCATCGGTTTGCCATCCGGCAGGTTCGGCAGCGGCGCAACGCCGTAGTTGATACCGGCAGCTTCATAGGGCTGGAACGCCCATGGGCCATTAATCACCGCCGCCGCTTTTTTCTCGGTAAACAGCGAATCGATGGCGTTCAGCCCGTTATCGCCAAGGATCCCCGACGGGAATACCCCCTCGGCATAGAAGTTTTTCAGGAAGGTAACGGCTTCCACCGCGCCGGGTTTATTCAGGCCGATATCCTGCGGGTTATAGCCGCCTTTGTCGTTTTTGCCGAACAGATAGCCGCCCATCGGGCCGATCGCACCCCAGCTGTAGTAAATCTGATCGAACTTCGCCAGCAGGCCATATTTGTTCTGCGCGCGCTCTTTTTTCGAGTAGTCGAGCCACTCCGGCAGGCTTTGCAGCGGCTTATCGATAAGATCTTTGTTGTAAATCAGCACCAGCGTCTCTACCGCTTTCGGCACGCCATAGAGGGTATTGTCGAGGCGGAAGGCGTTGATGGAGGCAGGCGTAAAGGCGTCAACCTTTTCTTTGTCCAGATTCAGGGGGGTCAGCAGCCCTTGCACAACCGCGCCGCCCAACTGATCATTGGGGATCACCAGCACATCCGGGCCGATGCCCGCCGGGCCATCAAGGCGGAGTTTCTCCAGCTGCTGGGCGTAGGGCATCTCCTGCACGTTAACTTTGACGTTATATTTCTGCTCAAAATCGCGCACCGCATCCTGGATGCCCGCCGATTTTTTGATGTCTTCCCAGACATTGAGTTGCGGTGCGGCGGCATGCGCCTGCAAGCCGACAAGCTGCCCGGCGGCAAGGGTTGTCAAAATCAGTGCGGTAAGGGTCTTCTTTTTCATTATCAACCTCATGTCAAGGTATAACAATTTCATGGTTTTTATGGCGCATCATCAGGTCACTGCTCTGGCAAACCACCTGATATTGCAGGGCTTAAGACGTATTCATTCGCCTTATCGGATTTGTTATACGCTACGCTTTAAGCGCTGATAAAACGAGAATAAACGTTGCGTTATGTGACCAATGTTACAGAAATGAAAATTGAGTATAGGGCGCTAAATCCGTGGAAGTTATAGTCAGACCATGATTTTTCGCCGTTGAGCAGCACTGTCTCCTGATTGTTATACGTAAAACAAAACAGCTGACAAACGGCCAGTAACGGCTATTACATTCGGGGAACGTTGATGTCCAATATACGACTGAGAAATGTCACCAAACGGTTTGGCGACACGGTGACGCTGAACAATGTCAATCTTTCGATTGATGACGGCGAGTTTGCGGTGTTTGTCGGCCCCTCCGGCTGCGGGAAATCCACCATGCTGCGCATGATTGCCGGGCTGGAAGAGGTGAGCGAAGGCGAAGTGCTGATTGGCGACGAAGTGATGAACGATGTCGCGCCCGCCCATCGCGGTGTCTCAATGGTGTTCCAGTCCTATGCGCTCTACCCCCATATGACCGTGGCGGAGAACATGGGCTACGGGCTGAAAGTGAACAAAGTGCCGAAGGAGGAGATCCGCCGCCAGGTGGAGATGGTGGCGAAGACCCTGCAACTGAGCCACCTGCTGGATCGTAAACCGAAGCAGCTCTCCGGCGGCCAGCGCCAGCGCGTCGCCATTGGCCGCGCGATTGTGCGTAACCCGCGCGTCTTTATGTTCGATGAACCTCTTTCTAACCTTGATGCGGAGCTGCGCGTCGAGATGCGGCTGCATATCGCCCGTCTGCACCAGGAGCTGAAAACCACCATGGTCTATGTAACCCATGACCAGGTGGAAGCGATGACGCTGGCGGACAAAATCGTGGTGATGAATTACGGCAACGTTGAGCAGATGGGCTCGCCGATGTCGCTCTACTACAACCCGAAAAACAAGTTTGTCGCTGGCTTTATCGGCTCGCCAAAGATGAACTTCCTCCCCGCCACGGTAAGCCAGTGGCAGCCAGGCGAAGTCACTATTACCCTTGCTCAGGGCCACCAGTTGACGCTCGGCATTACCACCTCACCGCTGGAGGTGGGCGCGGCCATTACACTCGGCATTCGCCCGGAGCACCTCGCAACAGAGATGACGGGCGGCGTGCCCCTTGAGTTTCAGTGCGAAGTGGTAGAGCGGCTGGGCAACAACACCTATCTGTTTGGTCAATGTTATGGCCACGACAATATTAAAATCCTGCTGCCGGGCGATGTGCATTTCCGCCCGTGGCAGAAGATCGCCCTCGCCTTCGACAGCCGCCACTGCATGATCTTTGACGAGCAGGATCAGCGCGTCAGCGCCGATATCCCGGTGCCAAACCACGATATGTAACTTCCAGGCCGGAGAAGGCGGAGCCGCCATCCGGCACTGCATTTTCACTCGAGAGCGATAAGTGCTGCTCCATTTTGCGGGTTTTTCATCAAAGCTGCGTTGTCTACCCTTACCGGTAGTGATGAAAACCCAACAAAACGGAGCCTGTTATGAAAGCCATCGCCATTACCCGCGCCGCCGCTGGCGGCAGCAACCTTGATGCCCTCACCGATATCGACCTGCCCCAACCGCAAGCCAGCGGTCACGATCTGCTGGTGGAAGTGAAAGCCATCTCCGTTAACCCGGTGGATACCAAAGTGCGCGCCGGTTTCAATGCTGATACGCCGCGCGTGCTCGGCTGGGACGCCGTGGGCGTGGTGAAAGAGGTCGGCGAGTCGGTCACCCTGTTTCAGCCAGGCGATGAAGTGTGGTACGCCGGGGCATTAACCCGCCCGGGGAGCAACAGCGAATATCAGCTGGTTGATGAGCGCATTGTGGCGCGCAAACCCGTTTCCCTTGATAACGCCTCTGCCGCCGCCCTGCCCCTGACGGCCATTACCGCCTGGGAGCTGCTGTTTGACCGCCTCGGCGTAAAAGAAAATGGCAACGACGGCGATGTGCTGCTGATTGTCGGCGCTGCGGGCGGTGTCGGTTCGATTCTGACGCAGCTGGCGCGCCAGCTGACCCGTATGACGGTGATCGGCACCGCCTCGCGTCCCGCCAGCCAGCAGTGGGTGAAAGATCGCGGCGCGCACCATGTGATTGACCACAGCAAGCCGCTGACCGAAGAGCTGGCGCGGATCGGCATTAAAGAGGTGACGCACGTTGCCAGCCTGACCAACACGCAGGATCACTATCAGCAGCTGATTAACGCCCTCAAACCGCAGGGCAAGCTGGCGCTGATTGACGATCCCGACAACCTTGATGCGATGCCGCTGAAAGCGAAGAGCCTTTCGCTGCACTGGGAGTTTATGTTTACCCGCTCAATGTTCACCACCGACGATATGATTGCCCAGCATCAGTTGCTGACGCGGGTTGCAGAGTTGATCGACAGCGGTGTGCTGAAAACCACGCTGGGCGAGCATGGCGGTGCCATCACCGCGGCTAATCTGCGTAAGGCCCATGCGCTGCTTGAGAGCCAGCGCGCGGTGGGCAAAATCGTGCTGGAGGGGTTTGCGGGCTGATCTTGCCAGGATTACTCCCAAACGTAGCGGGCGAAGAGCGAAATTCGTTCTCCGCCCGCACTGCTTTTTCCTGGGTTTGCTTACACTTTTTACCAAAGCGTTATTTTTTGCTGGTTGCTCCGCTGTCTGTAAACGGCAATGATGTCGTGCTATTTATGCAACTACGTGAAATGTATAAGAACAACCTGGAGAGAGTATGCGTAAAACAAAAATGATGCTTCTGGGTGCACTGCTGGCGACGGCTTCGGCAACCTATGCTGAAACACCGCCCGCGACAGCGCCTGCAGGCGGCACACAGTCGTTTGAAGTGAAAGAGTTTGTTGCCGACTTTACCAAATTCACCATTGGCGACACGGTGCCGGAGATGTACCGCAGCGACGATTACAACATTAAGCAGTGGAAGTTGCGCAACCTTCCCGCGCCGGATGCCGGTAGCCACTGGACCTATATGGGCGGCAACTACGTGTTGATCACCGATGCCGAAGGCAAAATCCTCAAAGCCTACAATGGCGACATTTTCTATCATCGTTAACCGGGAGCGCCTGTGATTATCCGCCGCTGGCAGGAGAGTGACAGGCCGTTTCTGCGTACCCTGTATCTGCATGCCCGTAAAGAAGCCTGGACCTGGCTGGATAGCCGCGACTGGTCGCTGGAAGATTTTGACTCCGCGACGCTGGGCGAGGTGATTTGGGTCGCGGAAGAGGACGGGCACCGGATGGGGTTCGCATCGGTCCTGGAGAACGATAACTTCCTGCATAACTTGTTTATCGACCCGGTGTTTCAGGGAAAAGGTGTCGGCAGCGCGCTGCTTGAGCATGTGCAGAGCACCTTTACCAGCACCGGCGCGCTGAAGTGTTTGCTGCGCAATAAAACTGCGCTCGAGTTTTACCAGCGCCACGGCTGGCGTGTTGAGGCCAAAGGCGTCTCCCCTCAGGGAGATTATGTGCTGATGCACTATGTGTTGAGGTAGGTTTTGTCATTTCGTAGGCCTGATAAGGCGAAGCCGCCATCAGGCAATGATGCCGCGATACAATGCCGGATGACGCGTAAACGCTTATCCGGCCTACGGGCACGAAGCCGCCATCGGGCGATGGGGCTGATATGTTGGATTGGTGGAATGGTTCCGTTCACCAGTCGCTGGGGAGTTTCATTAATCTTTTATGCGGTGAACGGGATAAGGGGAGCGGCCGCGCTCCCCTTATCCCGTTCACCGCGGCCCCGCGAGGAAATCGGTGCTGCGCACTGCGCTCACCTCCCGCGTGCCTGACTGCGGCCGGCTCGACTCGGCTTGCTCGCCCCTACGGGACTCGCTCCATGCCTCGGTTCGCCTCTGTCCGCCATCCATGGCGTCCAGACCTTGTTATTCCCGCTTCGGTTCGCCGATTTCAGCGGGGACACAACACCCTCGCTGCCATATCGCAGATAAAAGCCACACAGGTGTCGCTGAAGGCACGTTTTTGTAGGCCGGATAAGGCGCAGCCGCCATCCGGCAATTGGTGCCGCGGAGATAATGCCGGATGGCGCGTAAAACGCTTATCCGGCCTACACGGTTCCAGCGGATTCGTTACCGTAGGCCGGATAAGGCGCAGCCGCCATCCGGCAATTGGTGCCGCGGAGATAATGCCGGATGGCGCGTTACACGCTTATCCGGCCTACGCCGTTTCAGCGGATTCGTTACCGTAGGCCGGATAAGGCGGAGCCGCCATCCGGCAATTGTGCCGCGGAGATAATGCCGGATGGCGCGTAAACGCTTATCCGGCCTACGCCGTTTCAGCGGTATCGTCAATCACACTGCGCGGAACGCGATCTCACCGGGGATGATTTCGCCCTGCCAGTAAAGCTGGGCAGCTACGCGACCGGCGAGGTTGCGGTAGATGGCAGTGAACTCGCTGTCCGGGCGGCTGATCACCGTCGGCGTACCCTTATCGAGATCTTCACGCAGCGAGATATGCAGCGGCATCTGGCCCAGCAGTTGAGTGTGATACTGCTCCGCCAGCTTCTCTGCGCCGCCGGTGCCGAAAATCGGCTCATGGTGACCACAGTTGCTGCAAACATGCATGCTCATGTTCTCCACGATGCCGAGCACCGGCACCTCCACTTTCTCGAACATGACAATGCCTTTTTTAGCATCAATCAGCGCGATATCCTGCGGCGTGGTCACCACCAGCGCGCCGGTCACCGGAATATTTTGCGCCAGCGTCAGCTGGATATCGCCGGTGCCTGGCGGCATATCCAGCACCAGGTAATCGAGATCCGGCCACATGGACTCCTGCAACATCTGCAGCAGCGCTTTGCTGGCCATCGGCCCGCGCCACACCATCGCGTTATCGTCCGTCACCAGGTAACCAATTGAGTTGGTCGCCAGGCCATGAGCGATAATCGGCGCCATATGCGTGCCGTCTGGCGAGGTCGGACGCTCATTTTCCGCGCCCAGCATCATCGGGATCGACGGGCCGTAGATATCGGCATCGAGAATACCGACTTTCGCCCCTTCCGCAGCCAGTGCCAGCGCAAGGTTAACGGCAGTAGAGGACTTCCCTACCCCGCCCTTGCCGGAGCTGACGGCGATAATATTCTTCACGCCGTTAACGCCCGGCTGGTTTTTCACCCGCTTCAGGGTGGCGATATTGTGCGACAGCTTCCAGTCGATGGCGCGCGCGCCGGTCAGACGCAGCAGTTCGGCGCTGCACTGGGCTTTCAACTCTTCGAAGGCGCTGGCCCAGACGAACGGCATCAGCAGTTCGACATGCAGGGTCTCATCCAGCCATGCAACATGGTGGACGGCTTTCAGCGCTGTCAGGTTATGTTTGAGGGTGGGGTGCTGAAAATCGGCCAGCGTCCCGGTGACAATTGCCCGTAAGGCTTCCGGGGATTTGGCCTGGGATTGCGAACTCATCCCGACTCCTTTGTAGTTGTTCTGAAAACGACATTTGTAGCGCTCAAGTTTACCCCAAAGGGAATAATTATCCATTTATGGATTAATGCCCTTATCGCTTGGCGCTGATCGATGCGGTTTGGTAATATCGGAACCCCTTTTTCTCAAGAAGATGTAATGCCAACTATGACTCAAGTCGCGAAGAAAATTCTGGTAACGTGCGCGCTGCCGTACGCCAACGGCTCCATCCACCTCGGCCATATGCTGGAGCACATCCAGGCTGATGTCTGGGTCCGTTACCAGCGAATGCGCGGCCACCAGGTCAATTTCATCTGCGCGGACGATGCCCACGGCACGCCGATTATGCTGAAAGCACAGCAACTGGGGATCACCCCGGAGCAGATGATTGGCGAAATGAGTCAGGAGCATCAGACCGATTTTGCTGGCTTCGACATCAGCTACGACAACTACCACTCAACGCACAGCGATGAGAACCGCGAGTTGGCCGAGCTTATCTACACCCGTCTGAAAGAGAACGGGTTTATCAAAAACCGCACCATCTCCCAGCTCTACGATCCGGAAAAAGGCATGTTCCTGCCGGACCGCTTTGTAAAAGGCACCTGCCCGAAATGTAAATCGCCAGATCAGTATGGCGATAACTGTGAAGTGTGCGGCGCGACCTACAGCCCGACCGAGCTGATTGAGCCGAAGTCGGTGGTCTCCGGCGCGACGCCGGAAATGCGTGATTCCGAGCACTTCTTCTTCGACCTGCCGTCGTTTAGCGAAATGTTGCAGGCGTGGACCCGCAGCGGCGCGCTGCAGGAGCAGGTGGCGAACAAAATGCAGGAGTGGTTCGAATCCGGTCTGCAACAGTGGGATATCTCCCGCGATGCGCCCTACTTCGGCTTTGAAATTCCGGGCGCGCCGGGCAAATATTTCTACGTCTGGCTGGATGCGCCGATTGGCTACATGGGTTCGTTCAAAAACCTGTGCGACAAACGCGACGATCTCAACTTTGACGACTGGTGGAAGAAGGATTCCGACGCCGAGCTTTATCACTTTATCGGTAAAGATATCGTCTATTTCCACAGCCTCTTCTGGCCGGCGATGCTGGAAGGCAGCGGTTTCCGCAAGCCAACCAACCTGTTTGTACACGGTTATGTAACGGTTAACGGCGCGAAGATGTCCAAATCGCGCGGCACCTTTATTAAAGCCAGCACCTGGCTGAACCATTTCGATGCCGACAGCTTGCGCTACTACTACACCGCCAAGCTTTCATCGCGCATTGATGATATCGACCTCAACCTGGAAGATTTCGTCCAGCGCGTGAACGCCGATATCGTTAACAAAGTGGTGAACCTGGCCTCGCGTAACGCGGGCTTTATCGCCAAACGCTTTGACGGCGTGCTGGCGTCAGAGCTGGCCGATCCGGCGCTGTATAAAACCTTCACCGACGCCGCCGCCGCAATTGGCAGCGCGTGGGAGAGCCGCGAGTTTGGTAAAGCGGTGCGTGAAATCATGGCGCTGGCCGACGTGGCGAACCGCTATGTTGATGAGCAGGCGCCGTGGGTAGTGGCGAAACAGGAAGGGCGTGACGCCGATTTGCAGGCCATCTGCTCAATGGGTATCAACCTGTTCCGCGTGTTGATGACCTGGCTGAAGCCGGTTCTGCCGTCGCTGGCCGCGCGCACCGAAGCGTTCCTCAACACCACCCTGACGTGGGATGCTATTAACGAACCGCTGCTCGGCCATAAAGTGAATCCGTTTAAAGCGCTCTATAACCGCATCGAGATGAAACAGGTGGAAGCGCTGGTTGAAGCGTCGAAAGAGGAAGTTAAAGCCGCAGCCGCGCCGGTAACGGGCGAGCTGGCTGATAACCCGATTCAGGAGACCATCACCTTTGACGATTTTGCCAAAGTCGATATGCGCGTGGCGCTGATTGAGAACGCCGAGTTTGTCGAAGGCTCAGATAAGCTGCTGCGCCTGACGCTCGATCTCGACGGTGAGAAACGCAATGTCTTCTCCGGCATTCGTTCCGCTTACCCGGATCCGAGCGCGCTGATCGGCCGCCTGACGGTGATGGTGGCTAACCTCGCGCCGCGCAAAATGCGGTTTGGCATCTCCGAAGGGATGGTGATGGCAGCGGGTCCTGGCGGCAGCGATATCTTCCTGCTTAGCCCGGATAGCGGTGCAAAAGCGGGCCAACAAGTTAAATAAAAAAATAAGGCGCTGAATTCAGCGCCTTTTTCTATACTGTTATACGCAGTCTTACAAAACATTACCTCACATGGAAAATAGGGGATTATCGTGAAATTCAGCAAAATCATTGCAGCACTCTTTTCTGTCGCTTTAGTTGTTGGCCTGACCGGCTGTGGTGATAAAGAAGAGAGCAAGACCTTTACCTGGGCGACGGGCGGTACGGAAGTAACGCTGACTTACTACTACAAGGGTGATGAAGTAGAACGTCAGACCGCGAAGAACAAAATCGAATACTCCTCTATTGGCGCGAAAACCAAAGAAGAAGCGATGAAAGTTCTGGATCCGATTAGCAAAAAATACCAGAGCGTGAAAGGCGTGAAAGAGAGCGTAGCGTATGAAGAGACCTATGCTCAGGAGACGCTGGAAGTCGATTACAACGAAGTGGACTTCGCTCAGCTGAACAGCCTGCAGGGTTCTGAATTTACCGGTACGGTTAACGGTAAAATCAGCATGAAGCAGTCAGAAGAGTTGCTGAAAGCGCGCGGCTTTAAAGAAGTGAAATAAGTCGTTTACTGCCCGGCAGCACATTGTCTGCCGGGCTAATTAAACCGCATCACCTCGCGTGTATGCGGTTTTTTTATCGGCTAAAAACGCCCGTTAGCTCTTCGGCTTCTGCCCACGTGCTGCCAGCCCGCGCAGGAAGTAGCGCAAAAACTGGTCGCCGCATTCGCGGAAATTCTTATGCTCCGGCGAGCGCATCATCGCGGTAATTTCCGGCATTGAGACGCGGAACTGCTGCTCGGTGAGGATCGCCAGGATATCGTCGGTCTTTAACGAGAAGGCGATGCGCAGCTTTTTCAGCACGATATTGTTATTGAGCTTGCGCTCCATGGCGAGCGGCGGCGCGCTCTCATCTTTGCCGCGCTTCTCATAAATCAGCCCGTTAAGAAACGCCGACAGCACAATATCCGGGCAGGGTTTATACCCCTCCTCATCCTCTTTACGCAGCCACGGAACCAGCTGTTCAGCCGTGACTTCAGTGTCCGCCAGCGCCAGAATGCGCACCAGCGCGGTGTTGTCGACCTGCAGGGTGTAACGCAGGCTGCGCAGGATATCGTTATTTAGCATGTCTCTTTCCGAAATGATGAACCAGCGCGCAGTGTAGGCATCGCGCAGGAATTTACAACCCCAACGCCTCTTTTAAATTTTTCAGATAGCGTCGACTCACCGGCACCGTCAGCCCGTCGCGCAGCAGCAGCTCGGCCTGGCCATTATCCTCAAGGCGGATCTCCTTAAGAAAGGCCATATTAACAAGATATTGCCGGTGGCAGCGCACCAGCGGCGTGCGGCTCTCCAGCGTGCGCAGCGTCAGCTCGGTAAAGCCCTCTTTCCCTTCGTGGCTGGTCACATAGACGCCGCTCATCCGGCTGCTGACAAACGCCACCTCCTCCATCTGCAGTAACCAGATGCGGCTGTGGCCGGTGCAGGGGATAAACTTCAGCGGCTGCTGATTTTCCGCCAGCAGCGATACATCCTGCACGCCGCGATCCTGACGCAAGCGGTTAAGCGTTTTGCTCAGCCGTTGCGTTTCAATCGGTTTAAGCAGGTAGTCGAAGGCGTGCTCTTCAAAGGCCTGCACCGCGTACTCATCAAAAGCGGTGAGAAACACGACGTAGGGCCGGTTACCGGGATCGAGCATGCCGACCATCTCCAGCCCGCTGATGCGCGGCATCTGGATATCAAGAAACAGCACGTCGGGGCGCAGTTTATGCACCGCGCTAATCCCTTCAATGGCGTTACCGCACTCGCCCACCACCTCGATATCGCGCTCTTCCTGCAGCAGACTGCGTAACATTTCCCGCGCCAGCGGTTCATCATCAACAATCAGCACTCTTAACATGCCTCTTCCTCCAGAGGGAGTCGCAAGGTAATGCGGGTAAAAAGATCCGGCTCGCAGGCGATGCTGATACCGCACTCGTCACCAAAACGGGCGCGCAGCCGCTTATCCACCAGGCTCATCCCTAAGCCACCGGCATCGTTTTTCGGCTGATAAAGCCCGGCGTTATCCTCAATATCCAGCACCAGATGCTGCGCCTGCTGGCTGGCTCGCAGAGTGATCTCGCCCACGCCCAGCAGCTGAGACGTGCCGTGTTTAATCGCGTTTTCGACAATGGGTTGCAGCGTGAAAGCGGGCAAGTGTAAGTGCGCCAGCGCTTCCGGCACTTCGAGCCGTACCTGCAACCGCGCCTGAAAGCGCGCTTTTTCGATCTGCAGATAGGCATTCACATGCTCAATCTCATCCGCAAGGGTGACGATTTCTGCGGGGCGTTTCAAGTTCTTACGAAAAAAGGTCGAGAGATACTGCACCAGCAGCCCGGCCTCATCGCTATCGCGGCGGATCACCGCTTTAATGGTGTTGAGCGCGTTAAACAGGAAGTGCGGGTTAACCTGCGCGTGCAGGAGTTTGATCTCCGACTGGGTCAGCAGCGCTTTTTGCCGCTCATACTGCCCGGCAAGGATCTGCGCCGAGAGCAGCTGCGCAATCCCCTCCCCCAGCGTGCGGTTGATGGAGCTAAAGAGGCGGTTTTTCGCCTCATAAAGTTTGATGGTGCCGACCACGCGCTGGTTTTCACCGCGCAGCGGGATCACCAGCGTCGAGCCGAGCTTGCACTGCGGGTGCAGCGAACAGCGATACGGCACCTCATTGCCGTCGGCGTAGACCACTTCGCCGGTCTCAATCGCCCGCTGCGTCCAGACGGAGGAGATAGGCCGCCCCGGCAGATGGTGATCGTCCCCCGCGCCGGTAAAGGCTAATAGCCGTTCGCGATCGGTGATCGCCACCGCGCCGATATCCAGCTCCTGATAGAGCACCTGCGCGACCTTCATGCTGTTCTCTTCATTAAAGCCCTGGCGCAGAATCCCTTCGGTGGAGGCCGCCACTTTCAGCGCCGTGGCGGAAAAAGCCGAGGTGTATTTCTCAAACATGGCGCGCTTGTCGAGCAGGATGCGCATAAACAGCGCCGCGCCAACGGTATTGGTCACCATCATCGGCGCGGCGATGCTCTGCACTAAATGCAGCGCGCTTTCGAAGGGGCGGGCAATCAGCAGGATGATCACCATCTGTAGCAGCTCCGCCACGCAGGTGACCGCCCCTGCGGTGAAGGGGTTAAACACGCGGTCGGTACGCCCGCGCTTGATGAGAAAACTGTGCACCAGCCCGCCGAGCAGCCCTTCGATAAAGGTCGAGAACATGCAGCTCAATGCGGTCATGCCGCCCATTGAGTAGCGGTGCAATCCGCCGGTCAGCCCCACCAGCCCGCCGACCAGCGGGCCGCCAAGCAGGCCGCCCATCACCGCGCCAATCGCACGAGTATTGGCGATGGAGTCTTCAATATGCAGGCCGAAATAGGTGCCGAGAATGCAGAAAATGGAGAAGGTGACATAACAGAGCAGCTTGTGCGGCAGGCGCACGGTGACCTGGATCAGCGGAATAAAGAGGCGCGTTTTGCTCATCAGCCACGCGATCACCAGAAACACACACATCTGCTGAAGCAGCAGCAACACCAGATTGAACTCGTACATACCCGCCACACCGCATCAGATAAAGCGCGTAACATACAGCGAGTCGGCAGCGGTTTCTTCGACAGACGTTAAAAAAAGAGAAATTCGTGCTCTGAGTCACATATTGTGCCTGGGTATGCGCAGTTATGAATAAAGAGTAAACAAAACGTTACTGTTGTTGTCTTCCCCCCTAAGAAAGGTCTACAGTTATACCGGCATTCGGGAAGCAAAGGAGAGATCATGGCGCTTTACACTATTGGTGAAGTCGCTCTGTTATGCGATATCAACCCCGTCACACTGCGTGCGTGGCAACGCCGCTACGGTTTGTTAACCCCGCAACGCACGGATGGCGGCCACCGGCTCTTCAGCGAGGCGGACATCGATCGTATTCGAGAGATCCAGCACTGGGTTGAATCGGGCGTGCAGGTGAGTAAAGTTCAGGCGCTGCTGGCGAACAGCAGCGACAAGCGTCACCACGTCTGGCAGAGCCATCAGGAGCGGGCGATGCATCTGCTGCAACAGCGAGATGGCAACACCCTCCAGCAGTGGCTGAGCGAGCTGATGCGCGACCACCCGGCAAAAACGCTGGCACAGCAGCTGATTAACCCCTTACGCGCACGTTTGCAGGGCACACGCTCAGCTTACCAGGCAAAGCTTAGCCTGCTGGATGGCATTCTGATTAGCCTGATTGCCGGCAGCCTATCGGCGTCGCGGCAACAGGCGCATGGCCGTCCGGCGCTGGTGGTCGGCTGGGGTGTGCAGGACAGCACGCGGATGTGGATTGAAGGCTGGATCGCCAGCCAGCAGGAGTGGCAGGTCGGCATTCTTGCGCACCCTTTCACCCAGTTTCACCCGGAGATGTTCAAAGGCCAGATGCTGCTGGTGTGGTGCGGTGAATCCCCCTCCCCCGCGCAGCAGCAGCAATTGCAGGCATGGCAGGAGACGGGGCATCAGGTGTGGCTTCTCGGCATTTAATGTTTCATTAACAACTCACAATGCCTTTATAATGCCGGCCTCACTTAAAAGGAGCCTGAGATGAAGCCTGGTAAAATTCTTGTCATCGCGATCTTTCTGCTGATGGCCATCGGCGGGATCGGCGGCGTAATGCTGGCTGGTTATTCGTTTATCGTGCGCGGCGGTGCCGGTTGAGCCGCAGCGCCAGCCGTTCAAAGCCCCGATCGACAATGATTGCCGCCAGCGCCACCAGCACTGCCCCCTGCACAATATAGGCCGTATTAAACCCGCTTAGCCCGATGATGATCGGCGTTCCCAGCGTGCTTGCCCCGACCGTAGAAGCAATGGTTGCCGTACCGATATTGATAATCACCGATGTGCGAACTCCGGCGACAATCAACGGTGCGGCCAGCGGCAGCTCCACTTTAAGCAACCGCTGCCAGTTACTCATGCCCATCCCCTGCGCCACGCTCTGTACGCTCGCCGGAACCGCAGCGATGCCTGCCAGCGTCCCCTGTAAAATTGGTAGCACGCCGTAGAGCACCAGCGCAATAATGGCCGGCGCTTTGCCAAAGCCCATCACCGGCACCGCAATCGCCAGCACCGCCACCGGCGGAAAGGTCTGCCCAACGGCGGCGATGGTTTCTGCCAGCGGGCGAAACTCTCCCCCACCGGGTCGCGTCACGGCAATGCCGACGCCCATGCCAATCGCCACCGCAATAACGCTTGAGAGCGCCACCAGCGAGAAGTGGGCAAGAGTCAGGGCGATAAAACTCTCCTGCAGATAGACCGGGCGCGGCAGCTGCGGAAAGAGTGCGCTAAACAGCGGTGCGCTGTGGGGCAGCCAAATCAGCAGTGCGAAAAACAGCGCCAGCAGCCAGAGCAGCGGATCACGCAAGATTTTCACGCCCCGCCTCCCCGCGTAACAGATCGCGAAAATGGAGGCTGCCGCAGGGCTGCCCATTGGCATCCTGCACCGGCAACACCTCGCAGCGCTGGGCGACAAAAGCGGAGAGCGCCTCGCGCAGGCTCATCTGTGCCTGCAAAGGCTCGCCGTGGCTGACCGGGTCGCCACGCAGATAGTCGCTCACCTGGCGCAGGGAGAGCAGGCGCACGCCCAGCTCGCTGCGGCCAAAAAATTCGCGCACAAACTCATTCTGCGGCGCGGTCAGCATCTCCAGCGGCGTCCCCTGCTGCACGACGTTGCCGCCATCCATTAGTACCAGGTGATCGGCTAATTGCAGCGCTTCATCAATATCGTGGGTCACCAGCACAATCGTGCGCCCGAGCAGGCGGTGAATGCGCACCATCTCCTGTTGTAGAGCGCTGCGGGTGACCGGGTCGAGCGCGCCAAAGGGTTCATCCATCAACAGCACTTCCGGATCGGCGGCCAGCGCGCGGGCGACGCCAACACGCTGCTGCTGCCCGCCGGAAAGCTGGTGTGGAAAACGATCGCGCAGCCCCGGCTCCAGCCCGAGCAGCGCCATCAGTTCATCTACCCGCGCGTCGCGTTTGCCGCGCGACCACTTTTGCAGCTGCAAAACCGTGGCGATGTTCTGCGCTACCGTCCAGTGAGGGAAAAGCCCAATCGACTGAATGGCGTAGCCCATGCGGCGGCGCAGTTCGAGCACCGGCAGGCTGCGGATCTCCTCCCCGGCGAAGGTAATCGTCCCCTCGTCGTGTTCGACAAGGCGGTTAATCATCTTCAGGGTGGTCGACTTTCCCGAGCCGGAGGTACCAATCAGCACCGAAAACGCGCCGGTTTTCATCTGCAAATTGAGCTGGTTTACCGCCCGCTGCCCGGCAAAGGTTTTGGATACATTGTGAAATTCAATCATGGTGTTTTACCTTCAACAGCGCGAGGGCAAGATCAAACAGGGCGTCAATCACCACCGCCAGGCCAATAACCGGGATCACCCCGAGCAGCACCAAATCCAACGCGCTGCTGAGCAGCCCCTGGAAGACCAGCGCGCCAAAGCCCCCTGCACCAATTAACGCAGCGATCACCGCCATGCCAACCGTCTGAACCGCCACCACCCGCAGGCTGCGCAGTAACAGCGGCAGCGCCAGCGGAATCCGCACCTGCCAGAAGCGCTGCGACGCACTCATGCCCATCGCCTGCGCGCTCTCCAGCACATCGGCAGAGACTTCGTTCAGCCCGGCAACCACGCCGCGCACTAGCGGTAGCAGCGCGTAGAGGATCAGCGCAATCAGCGCCGGTGTGATGCCGGTACCGGCAATGCCTATCGATGCGAGGAACGGAAAGTGCTGCGCCAGCCCGGCCAGCGGTGCAATCAGCAGGCCAAACAGCGCAACGGAGGGGATAGTCTGGATAATGTTGAGCGCGGTAAAGACCGGCCCCTGCCGCGCCGGGTGGCGATAGCACCACAGCCCGAGCGCGAAACCGATGGCTAACGCCGGGAGCAGCGTGCCGAACAGCAAGGTTAAGTGCTGCGCCAGCGCGTCATTGAAGACCTCCTGGCGGTTGCGGTACTCATGCAGCAGCGAGAGGTTATCCAGCTCGCCGCTGAGCAGCAGCCAGAGCGGCAGCAGCCAAATCTGCATATGCAGCAGCCAGCGCCACACCGGGTGAGCAACAAGACGGCGAATGGCGTCGCTACAGGCAAGCAGGCTCAGCGCCAGCCATAACCATAAGCCGCTGCCCGGCGAGGTGCGCGCCAGCGCGCTGCCGCTCTGCGCCAGATCAGTTGCCGCGCGGCCTGCGCTCCACACCAGCAGGCAGAAGAGGAGTTCAGCCAGAACCAGCGTTGCCGCCTGCGCACTGCGCCCCGGTATAAAGCAGAGGATCAGCAGAAGCGCGGGCGCAAGCAGCCACAGGCCGCTAAACAGCTGCCACAGCGCGCGCCCTTCGCCGGAAACCAGCCGGTTGGGCGCATAGTTGATAAACGGCAGCCATGCCGCCAGCCCTCCCAGCACAACCAGCAGCAACAGCACGCGGTTGTGGCAGCGTTTCGATCCCTCCATCACGCCTTATTTCACCAGGCCTTTTTCTTTCAGGTAGTCCGCCGCGACTTTCTTCGCATCCAGCCCTTCCACCGCAATGCTGGCATTCAGCTTTTGCAGGGTCTTCTCATCGAGGCTGGCAAAGACCGGCTTCAGCCAGCTATCCAGCTCCGGGTAGGCTTTCAGCACCGCTTCACGCACCACCGGCGTCGGGGCGTAGATCGGCTGTACGCCTTTCGGATCGCTCAACGTCTGTAAGCCGAGCGCCGCCACCGGGCCGTCGGTGCCGTAAGCCATCGCAGCGTTAACGCCGGAAGTTTGCTGCGCCGCCGCTTTGATGGTCACCGCCGTGTCACCACCGGCCAGCGACAGCAGCTGATCCTGCTTCAGATCGAAGCCGTAGGCTTTTTCAAAGGCAGGCAGCGCATCGGCGCGCTCAATAAACTCCGCCGAAGCGGCCAGTTTGAACTCGCCACCGTTTTTCAGGTAACGGCTGAGATCGTCGAGGGAGGTGAGTTTGTTCTTCTGCGCCAGATCCTGACGCACGGCGATGGTCCAGGTGTTATTAGCCGGAGCAGGCGTCAGCCAGATAAGCTTGTTCTTCTCCGCATCGAGTTTTTTCACCTTCTCGTAGCCCTGCTGCGCGTTTTTCCACGCCGGATCGTTCTCCTCTTTAAAGAAGAACGCACCGTTGCCGGTGTACTCCGGGTAGATATCCAGCTCGCCAGAGGTGATGGCACCGCGCACCACCGGCGTAGTGCCGAGTTGCACTTTATTGACGGTTTTTACACCGTGGCTCTCCAGCACCTGCAAAATGATATTGCCCAGCAGCGCCCCTTCGGTGTCGATTTTCGATCCCACTTTGATCGGTTCTGCGGCCTGCAACGGTAAGCTTACGGCGGCAATTAGCGCCACTGAGCAGGCAAGTTTTCGGCTGAGTGTCATAATTTATCCCTCATTTTTTTACTGCCTTTATCAGCAGCTTGAGAAAAAAGCGTAGCTGAAAAATAGCGACGCGAAGGTGAAGCGGTGCGAAACGGTAAAGCGGGTAATAAAAAAGGCCGGTTGCCCGGCCTGATGTGTGGTTACTTTAATTCAAATTCGCCCTGGTTGACGCGGGCGGAGTCGACGCCGATAAAGACGTTGAACTTGCCCGGCTCGGCGTCGTACTTCATGCGCTGGTTCCAGAACTTAAGCGCGTCGACATCGATCGGGAAGCTGACGGTCTGCGTCTCACCCGGTTTCAGGTTGACCTTCTTAAAGCCGCGCAGCTGTTTCACCGGGCGGCTCATCGACGCCGTAACATCCTGCACATACATCTGGATCACCGTCGCCCCTTCGCGCTTGCCGGTGTTGGTCACCTCTACGCTTGCATCCACGCTGCCGCCGCGGGTCAGCGTTGGCGCAGACATCTTCACATCCGATACTTTGAAGGTGGTGTAACTCAGACCATAGCCAAAGGGATAGAGCGGGCCGTTGGCTTCATCAAAGTAGCGGGAGGTGTATTTGTTCGGGTTATCGGCGTTATAAGGGCGACCGGTATTCAGGTGGCTGTAGTAGACCGGGATCTGCCCCACCGAGCGCGGGAAGGACATCGGCAGCTTGCCTGAAGGGTTGTAGTCGCCAAACAGCACATCGGCGATGGCGTTGCCGCCTTCGGTACCGGCAAACCAGGTTTCGAGGATAGCGTCAGCCTGCTGATCCTCTTTCACCAGCGCCAGCGGACGCCCGTTCATCAGCACCAGCACCAGCGGTTTACCGGTCGCTTTCAGGGCGGTAATCAGATCGCGCTGGCTCTGCGGAATGGTGATATCGGTGCGGCTGGAGGCTTCGTGCGCCATCCCCTGCGCTTCACCGACTACCGCTACCACGACGTCAGATTTCTTCGCCGCGGCCACCGCTTCGTCGATCATTGCCTGCGGGGAACGCGGATCAACCACCACCGCCGGTTCGTAGAGGTTAAGGAAATCGACAATGCCTTTATCGTTGGTGATATTCGCCCCTTTGGCGTAGATCACCTGGCCTTTATCCTTCAGCGCGTCGCGAATGCCGATCAGCACGGTGACCGACTGATCGGCAACCCCGGCGGCAGACCAGCTGCCCATCGAGTCGCGCTTGCTGTCCGCCAGCGGCCCAATCACCGCCACGGTGCCCGATTTTTTCAGCGGCAGCGTTTCCAGACGGTTTTTCAGCAGCACCATACTTTCGCGCGCCACTTCCCGCGCCTCTTTACGGTGCAGACGGCTTTCGGCGTTGGTGTCCTGCGGGTCGCTCTCTTTCGGCCCTAAGTGGCTGTAGGGATCGTTAAACAGCCCCATATCATATTTGACGTTCAGCACATGGCGCGTGGCGTCATCCAGCTCCGCCATCGTCACCTTGCCGGATTTGATCAGCCCCGGCAGATATTTGCTGTAGTACTCGTCGCTCATACTCATGTTGATGCCGGACTTCAGCGCCACGCGCACGGCATCTTCCGGATCGGCGGCGGTGCCGTGTTTGATCAGCTCCTTAATCGCGCCGTGATCGGAAATAGTGATGCCTTTAAAGCCCCACTCATCGCGCAGCAGATCTTTAAGCAGCCACGAATCGGAGGAAGCCGGTGTGCCGTTCAAAGAGTTAAGCGCGACCATCACCCCGCCGCTGCCAGCGTCGAGTGCCGCTTTGTAGGGCGGCATATAGTCGTTGAACAGCCGCTGCGGGCTCATGTCGACGGTGTTGTACTCTTTACCGCCCTCGACTGCGCCATAAGCGGCGAAGTGTTTGACGCTGGTCATCACCGAGTAGCGATCCGCCGGGCTTTTGCCCTGCATCGCTTCCACCATGGTGCGACCCATTTCAGAGGTCAGGAAAGTATCTTCCCCGAAGCCTTCCGAGCCGCGGCCCCAGCGCGGATCGCGCGAGACGTCGACCATC
Organism: Kosakonia sp. HypNH10; assembly: GCF_029850615.1. Lineage (NCBI taxonomy): Bacteria > Pseudomonadati > Pseudomonadota > Gammaproteobacteria > Enterobacterales > Enterobacteriaceae > Kosakonia > Kosakonia sp. HypNH10. Next base: position 472,821 of record NZ_JAOTIU010000002.1, on the reverse strand, counting down.
GGCGCCCAGGTCATATTCAGGCCATCATCGGCGGCTTCATAAGCGGAGACGCGCCCGACGGTTTTCACCGCGTCGAGGTTAAAGCTGGAGGCGAGGCCAAGGCTGATAGGGAAAACGGTGCGCTGACCGTGCACCACATCGTAGGCAAAGAAGAGAGGAATTTTCAGGCGGCTGAGTTGCATCGCCTGGTCCTGCATGGCACGAATGTCCTGGCGGGTGACGGTGTTGAAAATAGCCCCGACCTGGCTGGCTTTAATCATCTCGCGGATCGCCTCTTTCGGGTTATCCGGCCCGACGCTTATCAGGCGCAGCTGGCCTATTTTCTCATCCACGGTCATCTTTTTAAGCAGGTCAGTGACAAAGGCGTCCCTGGCTTGCGGCGTCAAAGGATGGTTAGCAATCATCTCTTCGGCCAGCGCGGGTTGCAGCGCAAGGCTCACAGCGACACCTACAGAACATAGCCATTTCATGTCGTTTACTCTCTTGTATTTTCAGCAAAAACCGCGGTAACGGGCCGCGGAAAAACGCAGTGTGCCATAATCCTGGCACGTCTTGCAGCGCCAGGCTCTGATTTTTATGTTAATTCGCTCCCCTTCGGGCATCCTCTGGAGCTAACATTAGTAACGAAATATTCACAATATCATTCACGCAGCCTGCAACCGGCGTGAAGCAGAGCATCCTTTCTATTCATGCTTCGCCACAAGGAGTGGATCGTGACCCAGTCAAATAACACTTTCATTAACGAACTCAAACGATTAGTGGGTGCTTCTCACCTGCTGACCGATCCGGCCAAAACCGCCCGCTACCGTAAAGGTTTCCGCTCCGGCCAGGGCGATGCGCTGGCGGTGGTCTTTCCCGGCACGCTGGTTGAATTATGGCGCGTTCTCAACGCCTGCGTGATTGCCGACAAAATTATTCTCATGCAGGCGGCGAATACCGGCCTGACGGAAGGCTCGACGCCGAACGGCAATGATTATGACCGCGATATCGTCATTATTAGCACCCTGCGCCTCGACAAACTGCACCTGCTGGATAATGGCGAACAGGTGCTGGCCTACCCGGGCACCACGCTCTACTCGCTGGAAAAAGCCCTGAAACCGCTGGGACGCGAGCCGCACTCGGTGATTGGCTCCTCCTGTATCGGTGCGTCGGTGATTGGCGGGATCTGCAATAACTCCGGCGGATCGCTGGTGCAGCGTGGGCCAGCCTACACCGAGATGTCGCTGTTTGCGCGCATTGACGATCAGGGCCGCCTGCAACTGGTCAATCATCTGGGCATTAAGCTTGGCGAAACGCCGGAACAGATCCTTGGCAAGCTGGATGACGATCGTATTCAACCCGGTGATGTGCTTCACGACCAGCGCCACGGCCACGATCATGATTACATCAACCGCGTGCGCGACGTGGAAGCCGAAACCCCGGCGCGTTATAACGCCGACCCCGACCGCCTGTTTGAATCCTCCGGCTGCGCGGGCAAGCTGGCGGTATTTGCCGTGCGTCTCGACACCTTCCCGGCAGAAGCGCGCCAGCAGGTGTTCTATATCGGCACCAACCAGACTGCGGTGTTAACGGAGATCCGCCGCCATATTCTGGCCAATTTCGACCATCTGCCGGTGGCCGGGGAGTATATGCACCGCGATATTTACGATATCGCCGAGCGCTACGGCAAAGACACCTTCCTGATGATCGACAAGCTCGGCACCGACAAGATGCCGCTCTTTTTCAATATCAAGGGGCGCACCGACGCGCTGCTCGATAAAGCGACGGTGTTTAAACCGCACTTTATCGATCGTTCATTGCAAAAAATCAGTGGTCTCTTCCCCTCGCACCTCCCCTCGCGCATGAAGGAGTGGCGCGACAAGTATGAGCACCATCTGCTGCTGAAGATGTCCGGCGGCGGTATTGATGAAGCGCAAAACTGGCTGAAAGCCTTTTTCGCTGACGCCGAAGGTGACTTCTTTGTCTGTACGCCGGAGGAAGGGAGCAAAGCGTTTCTGCACCGTTTCGCTGCCGCCGGGGCCGCGATCCGCTATCAGGCGGTGCATGCCGACGAGGTGGAGGATATTCTGGCGCTCGACATTGCCCTGCGCCGTAACGATACCGAGTGGTTTGAGCACCTGCCGCCAGAGATTGACAGCCAGCTGGTGCACAAGCTCTATTACGGCCACTTTATGTGCCACGTTTTCCATCAGGATTACATCGTTAAAAAAGGCGTTGATGTGCACGCCCTGAAGGAGCAGATGCTGGCACTGCTGGCGCAGCGCGGCGCGCAATATCCCGCCGAGCATAACGTCGGTCATCTCTATGAGGCTCCGGAGACGCTCAAACGTTTTTATCGGGAAAATGATCCGACTAACAGCATGAACCCCGGTATTGGCAAGACGAGTAAGCGCAAATTCTGGCAGGAGAGCGCTCAGGCAGAGCATCCCGCCGATCCGGCGATAAAGTAGCCCCGCGCCGTTTTGTGCTGCGTGCGCCTTTCGTAATAGAGTAGCGACAGCGCCAGAGAATTCTCTCTCTGGCGCGTTGCGTTGAAAGGAGCGCGCCCGATGTCAGCTGTTGATATTCTCTCTGGTCCTGCGGTCGAGGTGCGCGACGCCCGCCCTGACGATGTACACGCCATTGCCTCCCTCTACGCCTGGCACGTGCTCAATGGCCGCGCCTCGTTTGAAGAAGTGCCTCCCACTATCGATGAGATGCGCAGCCGGATGAGCAAGCTCGCTGCCGACGGTTTACCGTGGCTGGTGGCGCTCTTTCACGGCGTGATTGTCGGTTACTGCTACGCCGGTTTTTATCGCCCGCGTCCGGCTTATCGCTACACCCTTGAAGAGTCCATTTATGTCGATGCCAGTATGACCGGGCGCGGCATCGGCTCTGCGCTGCTTGGCGCGCTGATTGCCCGCTGTGAAGAGGGGCCGTGGCGGCAGCTGATCGCCGTGATTGGCGATGGGCATAACAATGCCGGTTCCCTAAGGGTGCATAAAAAACATGGTTTCGAAGTGGCCGGACAGCTACGCAGCGTCGGCTATAAGCAGGGAGACTGGCGGGATACGTTGATTATGCAGCGTCCACTCAACGACGGTGACTGGACGCTGCCGGAGTAATTAATCGTTCTGCGCGGTCAGTTCGCCCGCCGAGCCTGGCGGCGTTTGTGCCATCTGCGCCGCTTTCTGGCGCTTATAGCTTAACGCGGCAGCGGGCACCGGCTGGACTTTGCCGGTCTCAATCCAGGTACGCAGGCGGCTGGCATCGGCAAAGTGGGTATATTTGCCAAAGGCATCCATCACCACCAGCGCCACCGGTTTGTTGCCAATCAGCGTGCGCATTACCAGGCAGTGGCCCGCAGCGTTGGTAAAGCCGGTTTTCGTCAGCTGAATATTCCAGTTATCGCGGTAGACCAGATGGTTGGTGTTGCGAAACGGCAGCGTATAGGCCGGATTGGCAAAGGTCGCCATCTCTTCGCGCGTGGTGCTCAGCTGGCCAATCAGCGGGTACTGTTTGGTGGCGATCAGCAGCTTGCTTAAATCACGGGCGGTGGAGACGTTCTCGATCGACAAGCCGGTCGGCTCGACGTAGCGCGTATGGGTCATGCCCAGCGCGCGGGCTTTGGCGTTCATCGCGGCGATAAAGGCTTTATAGCCGCCGGGATAGTGGTGCGCGAGGCTTGCGGCCGCGCGGTTTTCCGACGACATCAGCGCCAGCAGCAGCATATCTTTACGGCTGATCTCACTGTTCAGCCGCACGCGGGAGTAGATCCCTTTCATCTCTGGCGTCTGGCTGATATCGACTTTTAATTTTTCATCCAGCGGCAGGCGCGCATCCAGCACCACCATCGCGGTCATCAACTTGGTAATAGACGCAATCGGGCGCACCAGATCGGGGTGGCTTGAGTAGATCACCTTATTGGTTTGCAGATCGACAATCATCGCGCTGCCGGAGGCGATTTCCGGCTGGGCTGCGGCAACCGCGACGGCTGTTTTTGCCTGCGCCATCGGCGCGAAGGGCGCACTCAGTGCAAGCGCCAGGCTTAAAAGAGAGACTCGAAATTTCTGCATGGTGAGGCTTCTGAAAATTATTCACGCGCGCTATAACGCACACCGCTTCTGTTCATGAGAGTTATAACAGGGCTGGCTCTGGCATAATAGCCGCCGCGCAGGGTTGCCGCCAGAGAAGAATCGTTGCGAGAAATTGCGTTGCCAGCATGGTATGCCAGCAACGCCGGGAGAGTTAAAACAGGCGGTAGCCGTAACCCCAGAGGATCACCGTCAGCGCCAGCAGGATCTCCAGCAGCAGCACGCCGATGGCAAGCGTCGAACTGGAGAAGTTGAGCCCCTCTTCCTTGTTGATATTAAGGAAGGTCGGGATGCCAACATAGAGCAGATAACCGGTGTAAAAGAGCGCAACGGTGCCGACCAGCGCGCAGAGCCACACTAGCGGATAGAGCGCAACAATGCCGCTGAGAAACAGCGGAGTTGCGATATAACCGGCAAACACCATGCAGCGCGCCAGCGACGGACGCTGCGGATAGTTACGCGCCATCCACCAGATGACACGCCCCATCACTGCGACGCCCGCCAGCATCAGGCCATAAAAGAGAATTGCCAGGTAAAAACCGGTAGATAAGGACAGAGGCACGACGACATTCTCGCCGAAGCTCCAGCCAAACTGCGTGGTACCAATAAATGCACAGATTACGGGAATGGCCGCCATGATGAGCACATGGTGGGTGTAGTGGTGCGAAACGGTCTCGTTTTCGCGTTTGATCACCTGCATTTCACGATCGGGATGGGACAGGAGTCCCCAGACATGGTTCATAACGCCCCCTCACTGAAAGCCCGAACATCGAGCTGTAAGTATACGTCACTTTTATGATTATTTTTTGTACACCGGAAAAAAGCCGAAATGATTGAACGCAGCGCAAAGCCGGATGCAGGTATATGCTTAAAGACGTTTTACAGGAGGATGTAATGACACTGGATATCAATCAGCTTATTAGCCAGTATGGCTACGCCGCGCTGCTGGTCGGCAGCCTCGCCGAGGGCGAAACCATCACCCTGCTTGGCGGTGTGGCGGTGCATCAGGGGCTGCTGCGCTTTCCGCTGGTGGTGCTCGCGGTTGCCCTGGGGGGCATTATTGGCGATCAGTTGCTCTACTTTGTTGGCCGCCGCTATGGCGTTAAAATTTTGCGCCGCTTCACCCGCTACCGCGGCAAGATCCATCAGGCGCAGGCGCTTATTCGCCGTCACCCCTATCTGTTCGTGATTGGTACACGCTTTATGTACGGCTTTCGTATTATCGGGCCGATATTGATTGGTACCAGCCATTTAAAACCGAAAATCTTTCTACCTCTGAATATCTTAGGTGCGTTTATCTGGGCGCTGATCTTCACCACGCTGGGCTATGTTGGCGGGGAAGTGATTACGCCGTGGCTGGAGTCCTTCGATCAGCATGCGAAGCGCTGGATCTGGGTGGTTATCGCCATTGCGCTGGTCTTCTGCCTGCGGTGGTGGTTTCGCCACCGCAGGAAAAAGCGTGAAGAGAACCCAGGCGATAACTAAGCTTTTTGCGGTTTGAACTGCGGGTTTGCCAGCATAAAGCCGCCATCGATGATAAACGACTGCCCGGTGGTGTAGCTGGCATCATCGGCGCAGAGCCAGGCGACCATGCTGGCTATCTCCCGCGTTGTGCCCGGGCGCGCCAGCGGGATGTTCGGCATCGAGCCGGGTTTGGCATCGTCATCGCTCATGTTGTTCATCGGCGTGGCGATGGCGCCGGGCGCAACGGCATTGACCAGAATATTGTGCGGCACCAGCTCCAGCGCCATTGATTTGGTCAGGCCACCAAGCGCATGTTTTGCCGCGGTGTAGGCGCTCGCTTCCGGCAGCGGCGTGTGCTCATGAACGGAAGTGATATTGACGATGCGCCCGCCCTGCCCCTGCTTCACCATATGCCGCGCGGCGATCTGCGAGCAGAGAAACGCGCCATCGACATCGACGGTGAAAATGCTGCGCCAGTCTTCAAAGGTGAGATCGAGAAATGGCGCTTTGCTCATGGCGCCAGCGTTATTGACCAGCGCGTCGATACGCCCGAAGCGGGCAATCAGGGTTTCAATCGCCTGCGCGCCTTCCGGCAGATGGCTGAGATCGAGCTGGATAGTCTCAGCCCGGCGGCCAAAAGCCTGCACTTTTTGCGCCGTCTCCTGCGCGCCGCGCTCATCCGAGTGCCAGGTAATGCCAATATCAAATCCCCGCTCTGCCAGCATCAGCGCGCTCTGCTTGCCGATGCCCGAGTCTGCGGCGGTGACGATTGCTACTTTGTTTGCCGACATGCGCTTCTCTCCGATTATTTAATAAGCAGTTAAGTATAGAAAAAAGGCGCAATGTTGAGAGATTGACTAGGCTTGCTGTAACTAACACATGAGAAGGAAGACGAAAATGATGAAATTTTTACTTTGGGCGATCCTGATTATTTTCCTGATTGGCCTGCTGGTGGTGACCGGCGTCTTTAAGATGATTTTCTAAGAGGCCTGCCGGATGGCGGCGAAGCCTTATCCGGCCTACAAGACACAGCCATAAATTGAGGCCCGGTGCGCGTTGATGCCACCGGGCCTTTTGCCGAATAAAACGCATGATGCGGGTGTTGTAGGCCTGATAAGCGAAGCGCCATCAGGCGTTGCGACATTGCCGGATGGCGGCGAAGCCTTATCCGGCCTACGAAATCCAGGCCCTGTGCGCGTTTACGTCACCGGGCTTTTTGTTGTAGGCCTGATAAGCGCAGCGCCATCAGGCATTACGCCATCGCCGGATGGCGGCGAAGCCTTATCCGGCCTGGGAAATCGAGGCCCGCTGGACGTCCGGCCTTTTGCAAATTTTACTCGCCCTTCGCGCTGTAATTGATCGGCACCCAGCGATAACCGTTCCCGGCTTTTATCACTTTGCCAATCCCCGGGAAGGCGATATGCGCTGCCGCCACCCAATCACCTTCACGCGCCACCTGCGCCAGCACCTTCTCGCGCGTCGCCACCGCCTGCCTACTATCGACGTCAAAATGGATTGCCACTTTGGGATCCGGCAACTGCACCGGCTGAGCGTGAATAATGTCGCCCCACAGCATCACGGTTTTACCGCCGTGCGTAACGCGGTAAATCACGCTGCCCGGCGTATGGCCCGCCGCTGGGATCGCCTCGATACCGGGGAGGATCGCTGTTGGCGCACGGAACGTGTTTAGCTTACCGGCATCGATCACCGGGCGAAGCGAGCGTTCCGATTCGGCGAAGGTGTGGCGCTGCCCCTCCTCCACCTCCGACGCCCGCTTCGGATTGAGCCACAGATCGACATCGCGCTGGTCAACACGCACGGTGGCATTCGGGAACACCGGTTTGCCATCACGCTGCACGCCACCGGAGTGATCGCCATGAATATGGGTGAGCAGCACCAGGTCAATGGCGGCAGGATCGATACCCGCAGCGCGCAGATTCTCCGGCAGATGCCCGCCCGCATCGCCCATCAGCGCCCCGGCACCTGTATCGACCAGAATCAACTGCTTACCGGTGTTGATGACAAAGGCGTTGATGGAGGTTTCGGCCTGCACCGCCATATTGGCCTGCGCCATCTGCGTCTCTAAGCGTTGCGGCGTAATATTGATCAGCAGCTTGTCCAGCGGCACCTTGACCGTGCCATCCGAGACGGCAGTGAGTTGCCAGTCGCCCAGCGCCATTCGGTAGTAGCCCGGTGCCTGTGCCTGCTGCGTGGAAAGCGGCGTGGCGATAGCGTGTTGCATAGTCAGGCCGGCGGCAGTAAGCGCCAGCAGTAGCGGATAATATTTCATTGTTTCTCTCCTGTTTTACATTGCGCCAGTATGCTGCGCCCGCTACTATCACTCCAATTGATTGGAGCAATAATGACTATCAAAGAGAATGATTTCCGCAAGATCGATCTGAACCTGCTGATCGCCTTTGCCGTGCTTTATCGCGAGCAGAGCGTCTCTGCGGCAGCGGATAAATTGCATCTGGGCCAGCCGGCGGTGAGCGGCGTGCTGTCGCGCCTGCGTACGCTGTTTGACGATCCGCTGTTTATCCGCAGCGGTCACAAAATGCAGCCCACCGCCCGTGCCAGCGAGCTGCACAGTGAACTGCTGCCGCTGCTGGAGCAGTTGCAGAGCGCGCTGTTTCAACAGGCGGCGTTCGATGCGCAAACCGCAAAGGCGACGCTGACGCTGGGCATGGCGGACTGGGTTGAGATATGGTTGATGCCGAAGCTGATTCCGGCGCTGATGCAGCATGCGCCCGGCATCCGGCTGAACGTGGTGGCAAGCGATCCCTTCAGCGATGCCGCCAGGCTTGAGGGTGGCGAAATGGATATGGCGGTCAGCGTCGCCGTCGCCGGGCCGCGCTGGCTGGAGCGCGAAGTGTTAACCACCATGCCGTTTGCCACGCTCTGGCATCCGCAGCAATTAAAGCTAAGCGCGCCGCTGGATGTTGAGACTTTTGCCGCGCAGCGACATCTGATGGTCAGCTATCGCGAAGCGAGCAGCAGCCATTTTGATACCCTGCTGGCAAAAAGCGGTTATCAACGGCAGATCCACTACACCACGCCCCACTTCGCCGCGCTGCCGGGTTTGCTGGAGACGATGCCCGCGCTGGCAACGGTGCCCGCCGGGCTGGCAGATGAGTGGCAGCGCACCCGTGGATTGATGCGCAGCCCGTTACCGCTCGACGCGGAGCCGATTGAAGTGGCCATGCTCTGGCATCAGCGCCACAGCAGCGATCCGGCGGTGATGTGGCTCAAAACCTTTATCGCTGCGCTTATCGTCTGACGCTCTGCCAGAGCGTTTACTCCAGGTTCGCGCCGTTACTGGCGATCACGTCGCGATACCAGAAGAAGCTCTTCTTGCGGCTGCGCGCCAGCGTGCCGCTACCATCATCTTCGCGATCAACGTAGATAAAACCGTAGCGCTTAGAGATTTCCGCTTTCGAAGCGCTCACCAGATCGACAGGACCCCAGCTGGTGTAGCCCAGCATCTCGACGCCATCCTCAATCGCTTCGCGTACCTGCAGCAGATGGTCATTCATGTAGGCGATGCGGTAATCATCATGAATGCTGCCGTCCGCCTCGACCTTATCTTTCGCGCCCAGCCCATTCTCGACAATAAACAGCGGCTTCTGCCAGCGATCCCACATCACATTCAGCAACGTGCGCAGGCCAAGCGGATCGATCTGCCAGCCCCACTCGGAGCTCGGCAGATGAGGGTTGGGCACCATGCTAAGAATATTGCCGCGCAACTTCTCGTTCAGCGCTTCATCGGCGGTGACGCAGCCGCTCATGTAGTAGCTAAAGGAGATGAAATCGACCGTGGTGCGCAGCGCCTCGCGATCCTCCTCGGTGATCTCAATCTCAATGCCGTTATCGCGGAAGTAGCGCAGCATATAGCCGGGATAGGCCCCGCGGCACTGCACGTCACCAAAGAAGGCCCAGCTACGGTTCTGCTGCAATGTCTCAAACACATCTTCCGGTTTACAGCTGAGCGGATACATCAGCCCGCCAAGCAGCATATTGCCGATTTTGGCGTCCGGGATAATTTCATGGCACGCTTTAACCACCAGCGCGCTGGCCACCAGCTGATGGTGGATCGCCTGGTAGACTTCCGCTTTGCTGCTGCTGTCTGGCAGCCCGACGCCGGTCATCGGCGCATGGAGCGACATATTGATCTCATTGAAGGTGAGCCACAGCTTCACTTTCGTCTGGTAGCGGGTAAAGACCGTGCGGGCATAGTGCTCAAAGCAGCGGATCGTCTCACGGCTTCCCCAGCCGCCGTAGCCTTTTACCAGCCCCCACGGCATTTCGTAGTGGGATAAGGTCACCAGCGGCGTGATGCCGTGCTCCACAAGCTCATCAAATAAATTGTCATAAAAGGCCAGCCCTGCTTCATTCGGCGTGCTCTCATCACCGTTCGGGAAGATACGCGTCCAGGCAATGGAGACACGCAGGCAGTTAAAGCCCATTTCGGCAAACAGGGCAACATCTTCCGGGTAGCGATGGTAGAAGTCGATCGCCACATCCTTCAGCGCGCTGTCGCCCTCTTTGCGCTCAACAAGCCCGCCAAAGACGCCATGCGGCTGCATATCGGATGTCGAGGGGCCTTTGCCATCTTCCTGCCACGCGCCTTCAACCTGATTGGCGGCAATGGCACCGCCCCATAAAAATCCCGCTGGAAATGTTTTCATTCTCTACTCCTTTGATTAAATGGCTACCGCCAGAAGCGGTTTCCCGGCCTGAACAGAAGTGGATGCCACGTTATTTACACCGGCAAAATTGTCGCTGTTGCTGATGATGATAGGCGTGGCGAGATCGAAGCCGGCTTCGAGGATCGCGGCGCGATCGAATTCGAGCAGCAGATCGCCCGGCTGTACTTTGTCGCCAACGCTGACATGCGCGGTGAAGGGTTTACCCTCCAGTTTGACGGTATCGATACCGACATGGATCAGCATCTCTACTCCGCTGTCGCTGAGTAACCCAATCGCATGTTTGGTTTCAAACAGCGAGGCAACCTCCCCGGCAAACGGTGCGACCACCCGGCAGTCCACTGGAATAATCGCCACGCCATCCCCCAGCACACCGCTGGCGAAGGTGGCATCCGTCACCTGATCCAGCGCCAGTACGCTGCCGCTCATCGGTGCCAGCAGCGTCATCCCATCAGCAGCGGGTTTTGGCGCGGGAGCTGCTACGGCTGCCGGCGCTTTCGGCAACCCGGCAATGCAGGTCAGCAGTAACGCCAGCATAAAGGATGCCGCGCTGCCGACAATGCCGCCCCACAAGGTGGCATCAATGCCGCCGGGCGGGATCATCTGTGCGAAGGAGAAAACATTCGCCATGCCGAAGGAGTAAGTGTGCGTGCCGCTAAAACCGACAATCGCTCCACCAAGTGAACCGCCCAGGCAACCAAAAATAAACGGTCGGCGCAGCGGCAGGGTTAAGCCATAAACCGCCGGTTCAGTAATGCCGAAAATACCCGCCGCCACGGCGGAACCTGCCAATGTTTTTTGCTGCTTGTCGCGGCTGCGCAGAAAAATACCCAGCGTGGCCCCCACCTGTCCAAGTACCGCAGGCAGCAGGATCGGCAACATTGAGTCCTGGCCAAAGACGGCCATGTTGTTGATCATCAGCGGCACTAACCCCCAGTGCAGACCAAATATCACGCACACCTGCCACAGTGCACCCATCGCGCCACCGGCAAGCCAGGGAGAGAGGGTATAGATGGCCTGATAACCGTTTGCCAGCCCCTGGCTTAGCCAGGTGGCGACCGGGCCGATAATCAAAAAAGTGAGCGGTACGGTGACGGCAATGCAGAGCACCGGCGAGAAGAAGTTTTTCACGGCCGAGTGCAAAAAGCGGTTGCCCTGCTTTTCCAGCCAGCAGCTGACCCATGAGGCGAGAATAATTGGGATCACCGAGCCGCTGTAGTTGAGGAAAGTGACCGGAATGCCGAGGAAGGTTTCGCTCGCCGCCCCGCTCATCTGCGCGGCGTCAAAGGCGGCGATCATCAGCGGATGGGTTAACGCTCCGCCAATTGCCATGGTGATGAAGGGGTTGCCGCCAAATTTTTTCCCGGCGGTATAACCCAGCACCAGCGGGAAGAAAAAGAAGAGCGCGTCGCTGGCGGCAAACCAGATTTTATAGGTGCCGCTCTCTGGCGTCAGCCAGTTGCAGACTACCGCCAGCGCCAGAATGCCTTTCAGGATCCCGGACGCGGCCAGGATGCCAATAAAGGGGGTGAAAATGCCGGAAATAATGTCGATCAGGCGGCTAAAGAGTGAACTTTTGTCATCGCTTGCGGCGACCGGCGCATCCTCTGTTATTCCGGCCGTTTTGCATACCGCCAGCCAGACGTCGTGCACGTCGTTACCGATCACCACCTGGAACTGTCCACCGCTCTCCACCACCATAATGATGCCAGATTGTTTTTTTAGCCCGTCGGCATTGGCCTTCTGCATCTCTTTGAGTTTAAAACGTAATCGCGTAGCGCAATGCACCACGCTGCTGATGTTCTCCTTGCCGCCAACGTGGCTGAGAATGACGTTCGCCAGCGTTTGATAATCCATGCTTGTGTCCTTACCTCTTGTGTCTGAGTAAAAAAAAAACCTGAGCCACGCCACCTTGCGGCGACGGACTCAGGTTTTGCCTGCACACGTTAATGCAGTAACAACCCATAGGTGCAGTTAGCGCTGCTCTTTCCTCACGCGCTCAATATGGAGCGCGAGAAACATTGTCTCTTCGGTGGTCAGCCGCCGCTGATAGGTCGTTGCCAGATGAAGCGCCACTTTCTCGGCGCACTTCCATGCCAGCGGATAGTTATCTTTTACCGCCTGATGGAGGCTGAGATCGTCATCATCCACCACCGTGCTGTTCAGCATGCGCTGGGAGAAGAACTTCAGATGGGTAACAAAACGCTGATAGCTCAGCCCCTCTTCGTCATACTCCAGCTTTAACTGATACTGCACGATATGCAGGATCTCCTGCATCGCACGGGTGATATGCATCACCTCCGGCATCGCGCTGTTTAGCTGTGCCGTCACCAGATGCAGCGCAATAAAGCCCGCTTCATCTTCCGGCAACGCCACGCCGAGTCGCCTGGCGATGATCTCTCGCGCCTCATGCCCAAGGGCAAACTCCTTCGGGTAGAGACGCTTGATCTCCCACAGCAAACCGTTGCGGATCAGCAGCCCTTTTTTCTGCCGCTCGATGGCGAAGTAACAGTGATCGGTGAGCGTGATATAGAGGCTCTCCTGCAACTTCCCCAGCCGATCGCTGGCCAGCGCGATAATGCGATCGCAGGTGGTCATCACCTCCAGCGGGATCTGATTAAGCAGCTCGCCCAGGCGGCGTACCAGATCGTCGCTTTGCAGGGCGAAGACCTTTTCGATAGCACCCTCGTCGAGCCGATCGCCGGGACGCTTCTGAAAGGCAATGCCGCGCCCCATCACCACCTGCTCACGCTGCTGATCGTCCAGTACCACTGCGACGTTATTATTGAGTATTTTGGCGATACGCATGCCGCCCGCCGGAACCAGACCGGAAGAGAAACCTGCCTCGCCGATGTGTGACACCATCAGCGGAACAGAGCCTGATACTGGGCTTCATACTGCGGCGCATTCCACTGGCCATCGAACACCGTCAGGGTGATATAGCCTTTGTTGAGCCAGCCGGTATCGGTGTCAGACTTGTTCGGCATCATTATCTTTTCACTGATAACCTGCTGCGCACGGCCATCTTCCAGCAGCACATAGCTGTGCTGTGCTTCGGGGAAGGCCTCGTTGCCAATAAATTTCTCCCCCTTCACCGCGCTTTTCGCCAGCGGGGGATAGTTGATGCTCAGGCCGGATCCGGCTGGCAGCAGCGGCTGTCCAGGCTGGCGTTTTGCCTGAAGCTTATCGACCAGCGAGACCACATAATCGACCGAGTCCGGCCAGTATTTGTGCGTGCTCGGCCAGCCCGCTTTTTGCTCCTCTGCTGTAAACAGGTATCCGATGCTGGCGGCAATCGCCGGGTAGCCGTAGCGCACGGCGCGCACCGCTGCGCCCACGGTGCCGGAGTTAAGCTGCGTCACGCCGGTATTCGGGCCATCGTTAACACCGGAAATGACCAGGTCCGGCGGGTTCTCTTTCAGAATACCGAGCAGGCCAAAATCGATGGCATCCGCAGGCGTGCCGGGGAAGCAGTAGCGTTTTTCCGCTACCTTTTTCACATCGAAGATTTTGTTGGGTTTGAAGGTGATCGCCGAGCCAATCCCGCTCTGATTGGTGGCGGGTGCCACCATCCAGACATCAAAGCCTTTGGCGGCCAGTTTTTCCTGTAAGGAGATGGTACCGATGGAGTCGCAGCCGTCGTCGTTGACCAGTAAGATGCGCGTTGCGCGTTCAGCCGCATGAGCGCCGGTGGAGGCGAGTGCGGTGAGCAAAAGTGCCAGTAACGTTTTATTCACGGTGAAGCTCCTTATTGATTATGCAGACCAAATTTGTATTCCATAGTGATGCCGCCGCCGAGGCCATGTGAGCGGTGGAAATCGCGCTTATCGTCCGTCAGCCAGGGTTTGCCCTTCACCAGCTTCCAGCTGTAGCTCGGACCAAAGCCGGCAAACAGCGATAAGCCAGAGACCGCTTTCGGCGCCCACGCAATAAAACCGCCATACTCCCACTGATTTAATTTGACGCCCTGATATTTCGCCCCAAAACCATAATTAGCAAAAATACCTGTAGTCAGTTCCGGCGAGAGAACATATTTACCGTACCAATAAATCATCTGCTCATTATCATTGACGTAATCATTACCTTCGCCATCCGCCGGGCTATTAAATGCGCCACGGGTATTTTTACCCATGTGCCAATAGAATTGCCCGAGGCCATTATCCAACGGCGCTTTTGTTTTTGACCAGGCGACACCTGACTCCATTGCGTAATATTGATAGCCCACCAGCGCGAAAATATGCTGCGCACTATGCGTAAATCCGCGAGCACCTTCCCACTCTGCCAGCCCGCGATTGTAATACCATGCGCTACGTAATAATAGCGACTCTTTTTCGGCCAGCGGAAATGCAAATTGCGCCTCTATTCCCTGGCGGAAAAGATAATTATCACTTTCACCTGCCAGCCAGCTTACGCGTGTATTTTTATCAGGGCTCCAGCTTATATCACCGGTAACAATATGATCGATGGGCTTATTAGTTTTTAAGGTATAAAAGCGGCGCTTTTCCGGTTCATCACGTTCTGAAAAACGGGTGACCCAGGCGGCGCGGGCAGAAAGATCGCCCAGGCCGCTCTCGAGGCTTACCCCCTGCCACGAACTTGGCGCGGCCCGGCTACGCGTGACGCTGAGCGTGCCGAACTTATAAAGCTGCTTCCAGCCCGCGTAGAGCCTGGCATAGGCGTACTCATCCTCCCATTTGAGCTTGGCGTAAAGCTGCCCAACTTTGTTGAACCCTTCCGCATGACCGTTGTTATCACGCAGCAGATCGCGCCCGGCAAAGTCTTTATTCGCGTAGAGCTTAACTACGCTGTACCAGGAGGCATCGATACCGATAGCGTCCCGGTACCAGCCGCTCTGATAATCAAGCAGCGCGCCCTGCGCCCACGCTTTCTGGTCACCAATACCGGCTTCTGAGAGCTGGTTATTAGTATTAAGCATCCAGACATTTTTTAACGTGACATCGAACTTACTATTTTCAATAAAACCCTGAGTGTTGGGCAGTTCACTATTGGCAAAAGCGCAAGTGCCACTAATACCTGACAGGAACGCCAAAGGTAAGGCGAATTTAATATGTGCCATTTCTATTCCATTTTTATATTGCTGACCGCAACTGCCGCGTTAAAAAAGTGCTAACGCGTAAGGCTCAGGCAATTCCTTATAGTTATTTGCTTTACAGCTTTTATTTATGCACACCATCAAAACAAAAAAACCCAAACCCGAAATTCACAAGCGGTGAATTTGATGGTTTAGGTTTTGCCTGTTTAACAGTAACAACCCTGCGATGGTGTGGGTAAATAAATACCATCTCACTTGGAAATAATCTACGAGCAATTTAGTTAAGAGCGTAAAAGTGTGACTCAGATAACGCTACGAATTGAGGCAATTACATCGTAGCGTTGCATGTTCCTATATTTCAGCGCGCGCAATGGCCGCCGCAATATCCTGAGAAGTTTTGTAGGTGCGAATTTCCGCAAATAGCTCGCTGGCTTCGGCGTACTCTTTGCGCAGGTAGCCCAGCCACTGTTTAATGCGGGCGACGTGATACAAACCGGTATCACCCTGCTTCTCAAGCCGGCTGTATTTCGCCAGCAGCGCAACCACTTCAGGCCAGGGCATACGCGGCTCGTTATATTTCACTACCCGGCTGAGGTTTGGCACATTGAGTGCGCCGCGGCCAATCATCACCGCATCGCAGCCGGTCGCCGCCATGCACGCCTGCGCGCTCTGCCAGTCCCAGATTTCGCCGTTGGCAATCACCGGAATAGAAAGGCGCTGGCGGATCTCACCGATCGCCTGCCAGTTAATGCGCTCGGCTTTATAGCCATCCTCTTTCGTGCGGCCATGCACCGTCAGTTCGCTGGCACCCGCCTGCTGTACCGCATCGGCAATTTCAAACTGGCGGGCGGAGTTCTCCCAGCCAAGACGGATTTTCACCGTGACCGGCAGATGCGACGGTACCGCTTCACGCATCGCTTTCGCACCGCGATAAATCAGCTCCGGATCTTTGAGTAACGTCGCTCCACCGCCGCTGCCGTTGACCAGTTTCGACGGGCAACCGCAGTTAAGATCGACGCCCCAAGAACCAAGTTCAACCGCGCGGGCGGCATTTTCCGCCAGCCACTCGGGATATTGACCCAGCAGCTGTATGCGCACTAACGTGCCGGAGGAGGTGCGGCTCTGGCGCTGCAATTCCGGGCAGATTTTATGGAAGGATTTTACCGGCAGCAGCTGATCGACCACGCGCAGGAACTCGGTGATACAGAGATCATAATCATTGACGTCAGTCAGCAGTTCGCGCACCAGAGAATCAAGCACGCCCTCCATTGGAGCCAGTAATACACGCATAAATCACCCCGAAAAAATGAGGCGACATAGTAGCCGCTCTCCGGTAGGGAGGAAAGTGCCATTATGATTGAGCGCTGAAGGCTTAGCGCCCCTTTTTTTCACAGCCTGGCCGGTTTGAACCCATAATCTAACCAAATGGAATGTCTGGTATGCTCAAAATTCATGATGTGATCGGTAGCACGTTTTTAGCTTTAATTGTATGATGAATGCGTTTCAGCAAGGATTTCCACCATGAATAAGACACTGATAACTATCTGGCAGTACCTGCGAGCCTTCGCACTCATCTATGCCTGCTTATATGCGGGTATTTTTGTCGCCTCACTGCTGCCGATCGCTATTCCGGGCAGCATTATTGGCATGCTGATTATGTTTGTTTTACTGGCGCTGCAAATCCTGCCGGCGAAGTGGGTCAATCCCGGCTGTTTTCTGCTTATTCGCTACATGGCGCTGCTGTTTGTGCCTATCGGCGTCGGCGTCATGCAGTATTACGACGTGCTGCGCGCGCAGTTCGGCCCGATTGTGGTCTCCTGCGCGGTGAGCACGCTGGTGGTCTTTTTGGTGGTGAGCTGGAGTACCCATCTGGTACACGGCGAGCGTAAAGTAGCCGGTCGTGAGGAAACAAAAGAGTGATGGCCTATATCTGGTGGTCCCTGCCATTAACACTGGCGGTCTTTTTCGCCGCCCGCAAACTGGCCGCGCGCTTTAAGCTGGCGCTGCTTAACCCTTTGCTGGTAGCGATGGTGGTGATTATTCCCCTCCTGCTGCTGACCGGCACGCCCTACGATCACTACTTTCAGGGCAGCAAAGTGCTCAACGATCTGCTGCAACCCGCGGTCGTCGCGCTGGCGTTTCCTCTTTATGAACAGCTGCACCAGATCCGCGCGCGCTGGAAATCGATTATTACCATCTGCTTTATCGGCAGCCTGGTGGCGATGATCAGCGGAACGCTTATCGCACTATTAATGGGAGCGACGCCCGAGATTGCCGCCTCGATATTACCGAAGTCCGTCACCACGCCGATTGCGATGGCGGTAGGCGGCAGCATTGGCGGCATTCCAGCTATTAGCGCAGTGTGCGTGATTTTTGTCGGCGTGCTTGGCGCGGTCTTCGGGCACACCTTACTCAACCTGATGCGCATCAAGACCAAATCGGCACGCGGGCTGGCAATGGGCACCGCTTCACACGCGCTGGGCACCGCGCGCTGCGCGGAGCTGGATTACCAGGAGGGCGCTTTCAGCTCGCTGGCGCTGGTGATCTGCGGGATTATCACCTCGCTTGTCGCGCCGTTCCTCTTTCCGCTGCTGATTGCGCTGTGGGGTTAAAATTTGCGATGTGTCGCGCAATTCTTTAATGTGTTTCATTCGTTGCATAAATAGTGTGATTTGAGTCACATATAAAAGCGAAGCAGGCCCGTACACTGTCTCTCCAATACACTGCTATGAGGCACTGCTATGCATTCTCGTTTTCACACTGCTTTTTCCGGCCTGCCGGGTGAACTTCAGACCGCGCTGGCGCCTCTGCTGGCGGATGAACACTTCCCCGCTATGCTGAGCGCGGAGCAGGTGGCAACGTTGCAAAGCGCGACCCAGCTCGATGCCGATGCACTGGCCTTCGCGCTGCTGCCCCTCGCTGCCGCCTGCGCCCGCACGGATCTCTCCCATTTCAATGTCGGCGCGATTGCCCGCGGCGTCAGCGGCACCTGGTATTTCGGCGCCAATATGGAGTTTATCGGTGCCACTATGCAGCAGACGGTGCACGCCGAGCAGAGCGCCATCAGCCACGCCTGGCTGCGCGGTGAGACCGCACTGGAATCGGTCACCGTAAACTACACGCCGTGCGGCCACTGCCGACAGTTTATGAATGAGCTCAACAGCGGGCTTTCGCTGCGCATTAATCTGCCAGGCCGCGCGCCGCATACGCTCGGTGATTACCTGCCGGATGCCTTTGGGCCGAAAGATCTGGAGATTAAAACCCTGCTGATGGACGAACAGGATCACGGCTTCGCCCCGCGCGGCGATGCGCTGACCCAGGCCGCGATTGCCGCAGCCAGCCAGAGCCACTCCCCTTATACTCAATCACCTTCCGGCGTTGCCCTGCTCTGCCGCGACGGGCAGATCTTCAGCGGACGTTATGCGGAGAACGCGGCGTTCAACCCAACGCTGCCGCCGCTGCAAGGTGCGCTTAATCTGCTCAGCCTGAGCGGTTTCGACTACCCGGACATTACGCGCGCCGTGCTGGCGGAACGCACTGACGCGCCGTTAACGCAGTGGGATGCAACAGCTGCAACGCTGCGTGCGTTAGGTTGCGAAGCGGTTGAGCGCGTAACGCTCTGATGCGCATCACTGCGGTTAAGGCCGCAGTGATGAAAAACAGCGCGATTGAGCTGCCGTTTCTTGCGCTTGCGGTGTGGGTAAAGTAGCCTGAGTGCAATTTCAATCCCTTACCGAGCCTGCTTCATGTTAAAGCGTGTTTTTTACAGCCTGATAGTCCTCATTGGTCTGCTGGTGTTAACCGCGCTGGGTCTCGATCGCTGGATGAGCTGGAAAACCGCCCCCTATATCTACGACGACCTGCAGGATCTCCCCTGGCGCCAGGTCGGCGTGGTGCTTGGCACTGCCAAATATTACCGCACCGGTGTGATCAACCAATATTACCGCTACCGCATTCAGGGTGCCCTTAACGCCTATAACAGCGGCAAGGTGAACTATCTGCTGTTGAGCGGCGATAACGCCCAGCAGAGCTATAACGAGCCGGTGACGATGCGCAAAGATCTGATCGCTGGCGGCGTTGATCCTGCGGATATCGTCCTTGATTATGCCGGTTTCCGTACGCTGGACTCGATTGTCCGCACGCGCAAAGTGTTCGACACCAACGACTTCATTATCATCACCCAGCGCTTCCACTGTGAACGCGCGCTGTTTATCGCCCGCCACTTAGGCATTCAGGCGCAGTGTTATGCCGTGCCGTCACCAAAAGATATGTGGAGCGTGCGGGCGCGCGAATTCGGCGCCCGGCTCGGCACAATTGCAGATCTCTATCTGTTTAAACGTGAACCCCGTTTCCTTGGGCCTTTAGTGCCGATCCCTGCGATGCATGAAGTGCCTGAAGATGCTCAGGGCTACCCGGCGGTCACGGCCGAGCAGTTAATCGATATGCAAAAAAAGAGGTAACAGAGCGGATTACGTGAATGGCACCGTGCGGCCACTGCTTTTGACCGGGCGGAGAAGCGTGAAGTCACGGGCGATAAAGCCCTGGTGGTCAATAACAGCGGAGGCGTTTCTCTCCAGCGTCCATGTGCCGTTCAGCGCGTTAAACTGCATCACTCTCTCCCCTTCCGGCGTCTTCACCAGATAGTCTCCCGTTTTCAGATACCCTGCGCTGCAGGTGATCCGTGCCGGCGGATTGTTGTCCATTCTGTACTCGATCTTGCGAAACCCGGTCTGCACCGAGCAGAAGTAGAAAAACGGCAACGACGTGACGGTGAGATCGCCGACTTTGGCAATCACTTCGCCATCACGAAGCAGTTCAACATTTTTTAAAACGAAATTCACCTGACTGGTTTTTTCATGCGGTGCGTGGTCAATTCTAAAAAAAACAAAATTCATAAGCGCCCCTTGAGCTGCCATCACAACTCTCAAAGATTGTCCTTTAAGCGTATGTAGCCGCTGCGATGAAGGCCTTCAGAATCCCCTTAAATTTGATCGGTTCTTCAATAAGATGCGCGCAGGACGGGGGTTTCAAGGCACAAACAAGGCACAGGACAACGCAGCGTAAGCTGCATGACACGTGCCTTTGCGGAGGTCAAAAGGGGGGGAAAATCAGGCGACTTTTTCGTGCTCGATTTCATGCTCCGTCAGGCTGCGCTGCAAATCGTAGATCAGGCTGCGCACCATATCGGGAGTTAAGCTGAAAAACTGCGAGTCAAAAGTCGATGCACCCGGGCCATATGGCGAAGTGCTGTAACCAAACTTCACAACGATGCTCTGCTGCTTGTCTACCGCGCCCACTTGCCATCCAGTGACGGGGAATGCCGGAAAAGCGAATTCATTCTTCATCCTAATCTCCTTATAAACGTTGGGACTACATAAAGCGTAGCAGCGACGCGGGATTTCTCCATGTCGAATAGATGAAGTTTTCTAATAGCAGAACAATAAAAAAGCCCGCACAGGGCGGGCTTGAGAGCAGCGCAGAAGGATTACTTCTTACGCGCGTATTTCAGGGAGTCCAGCGCCACGGCGAAGATGATGATCCCGCCCTTGATGATGTACTGCCAGTAAGGGTTGATGCCGATATAGGTCAGGCCGTAGTTGATCACGGTAAAGATGATCACACCGGTTACCACGCCCAGCACGGTACCGACACCGCCGCTGAAGGAGACGCCGCCCACCACGCACGCGGCAATCGCATCCAGCTCATACATAAAGCCGAGGTTGTTGGTCGCCGAGCCGATACGCCCCGCTTCCAGCAGCCCGCCGAAGGCGTAGAAGACGCCGGAGAGGGCATAGATCATCAGCAAGTTCAGCGCGACGTTCACACCAGACACTTTTGCCGCTTCCGGGTTGCCGCCGATAGCGAAAATGTTCTTACCGAAGCGGGTCTTGTTCCACAGCACCCAGACAAACGCCACGGCGATCAGCGCGTAGAAGGTGATGTAAGAGAGGCGGAAGCTGCCGAGCGCAATAAAGCCCTGGGTAAAGGTGGAGAAGCCGCTGTCGAAGCCCGAGATTGGTGACGCGCCGACAAAGTCGTAGTACAGGGAGTTGATACCGTACACGATAATCATCGTGCCCAGCGTGGTGATAAACGGCGTTACATTCAGGTAAGCGATGATAATACCGTTGATCAGGCCGATAATCGCGCCGATAACGCAGACGATCAGCACAACGACGATAATCGGCATTGTTGCCATCTCCGGGAACACCTTGTTGGCGTTCTCCATCGATTGCAGCAGCGTAGCCGCCACTACCGCCGCCAGCCCGACCTGACGTCCGGCAGAGAGGTCGGTGCCCTGGGTAACAATCAGGCCCGCGACGCCGAGCGCGATAATAATACGCACCGAAGACTGGGTCAGAATATTACTTAGGTTCAGCAGGCTTAAGAACGTAGGGTCCTGGAAAATAATAATGGCCAGCAACACTAAAAGAACGACGTAAATACCGCCATCTTTCAGATAAGTGAGAAAAGTCTTTTTATTTAACGCACTCATGAGGAGCCCCTGATCTTAAAGGTGCAAAGACGCAAGACGGAGAATTTCGTTTTGCGTTGTCGTTTTAGTATCAACAATTCCAGCGACGAGGCCATTGCTCATTACCAGAATACGGTCAGTGATGCCTAACAACTCAGGCATTTCAGAGGAGATAATAATGATCCCCTTCTCTCTTTTCGCCAGTTCAGCAATCAGCTGATAAATTTCAAACTTCGCACCCACGTCAATACCGCGCGTCGGTTCATCAAGCATCAAAATTTCCGGCTGGGTTAATAACCAGCGTCCAATAATCACTTTCTGCTGATTACCGCCGGAAAGGGAACCAATCTGCGTGCGGTGGCCAGGCGTTTTTACCCGCATCGAGTCAATAACCCATTGGGTATCGCTCTTCATGCGGCTATTATCCAGCAAGCCCACTTTGTTTCGGTAGTTCTGAATATTGGAGATTAATGAGTTAAATCCAATATCTAAATAGGCATAAATACCGGTCGAGCGGCGCTCTTCGGTGACCAGCGCAAAGCCGTTATTAATGGCTTCATTGGCGGTATGGTTATTAATCGCTTTACCGTGCAGCTTAATAGTGCCGCCCGATTTTTCACGGATACCAAACAGCGTCTCCACGATATCGGTACGCTTCGCGCCCACCAGCCCGGCAATCCCGAGAATTTCGCCCTTGCGCAGATCAAAGCTCACATCACGAATCGACGGCTGACGCAGGGAGGTGAGATTACGCACCTCCAGGATGGTCTCGCCAGGCGTGTTGTGCTTGTCCGGGAAGCGCTGGTTCAGGGAACGGCCGACCATCATGGCGATGATCTTATCCATATCCAGCCCTTCCAGCGGCTGGGTAGCAATCCACTGACCATCGCGCAGCACGGTAATTTCATCGCACAGCTGGAATATCTCTTCCATTTTGTGCGAGATATAAACAATGCCGCAGCCACGCTCTTTCAGCTTGCGGATAATTTTAAACAGATGGTTGACCTCTTTTTCGGTCAGCGATGAGGTCGGCTCATCCATAATGACGATTTTGGCGTCATAGGAGAATGCTTTCGCAATTTCGATCATCTGCATCTGGGAAACGGATAATGTCCCGACACGCGCACGGGGATCAATATCAATATCCAGCTCATCAAAGATGGCTTTCGTGTCGTGGTACATCTTATCCTGATCGACAAACACGCCTTTGGTCGGGTAACGCCCAAGCCACATGTTGTCCATCACCGAACGCTGTAATACCAGGTTCAACTCCTGGTGCACCATCGAAATACCGTTTTCCAGCGCCTCTTTGGCGGAGTGGAAATCGATCTCTTTACCCTGAAATAGAATGCTGCCGGAATCTTTTTGGTAGATCCCAAAAAGGCATTTTAATAATGTCGATTTACCCGCACCGTTTTCACCCATCAATGCATGAATAGAGTGAGGACGGACTTTTAAATTGACATTATCGAGCGCCTTTACGCCGGGAAAGGACTTGTTGATATTGCTCATTTCCAACAAGAATTCACCTGACGACTGAGTATTATTGCTGACCATAATTCTACCTTGTTGGCCTGGCATATCATTTTTATAAAAGGGCGTATTAAACAATACGCCCAGTGAGAACGGTCGAACTAAATCTTATTTACCGGTAATTTGCGCCAGGTTGTCTTTATCAACGCCGACGTAAGGAATACGGACAATTTTGTTCTCAATTTTCCAGGTGGTGCCATCTGCCGCACCTTTGCCATCTGCAAGGTTTTTCGCCAGATCGAAAGTCGCTTTCGCCTGGTTGTTGGCATCGTTCAGCACGGTACCGGCCATCGCGCCCGATTTCACCAGTGCCAGCGCTTCTGGCAGTGCATCGACGCCAAATACCGGAATGGAGGATTTGTTGTGTGCTTTCAGCGCTTCAACCGCGCCCATTGCCATCGCATCGTTGTTGGCGATCACCACTTCGATTTTGTTAGCGTTCGGGCCAGAGAGCCACGCGTCCATCTTATCTTTCGCCTGGGCGGTGTCCCACATTGCAGTATCTAATGCCAGCTGCTGGGTTTTGATGCCTTTATCGTTCAGCTCTTTAATCACGTAGGTGGTACGCGCTTCAGCATCCGGGTGGCCCGGCTCGCCTTTCAGCAGCACGAACTGAATCTGACCATCTTTGTTCAGATCCCAGCCCGGGTTAGCCGCCCAGTGTTTGGCAATCAGGTCGCCCTGAATCACGCCGGACTCTTTGGAGTCGGTACCGACGTAGTAAGCTTTGTCATAGCTATCCAGCGCTTTGCGGGAAGGCTCTTTGTTGAAGAAGACGATAGGCACATTCTGCCCGCGCGCTTTCTCGATCACCGTACCCGCCGCAGCCGGGTCAACCAGGTTGATGGCAAGGGCTTTAACCCCTTTTGCCAGCAGGACGTCGATCTGATCATTCTGTTTGGATTGGTCGTTCTGGGAGTCGTTCATCAGCAGCTGAACATCCGGTGCCGCTTTACCGTCTTTCTCAATCGCCTTACGCACAACGGACATGAAGTTGTCGTCATATTTATAGATGGTCACACCAATACGGGTATCCGCTGCGTGTGCGGCTGCGCCAAACAGCATGCTTGCCATGACAGCAGACAGAGTCAACACCTTCTTATTCATGGTATCTCCGGTTTTATTATATGCAGGGTAGTGCTTGTGAATAGTGCTCGGCGGGTCAGTATGTTAAGAAGAGGTTACTGACACCCGACGTCCACGCTAAAAAAATTCAATCGTCCGTGTTCGGTAACGCTCCAGAAGATCGCTTTATCCGATGCTTTTACGTGAACGTTTCATTAAAAATGAATACTCACCGTTACATCGTGTTTCAGCTTCCAAAACGCTGACATCATAGTCAGCGCCTTGTTAAGATACTGTGAATTTACTCACAGATTGAAAACGGTTACATCACGACGCATTACGAGTTAGTGATCGGTGCCACATTTTGCCGCAACGCCACGGAATGACGGCGTACCAGCGTCGGCATAAAGCAGTGCGCGGCCTGCGGATCGAGCTTGCCCGCCGCCCCCTGTAGCGCCAGCTCCGTCGCCAGCCGCGCCATTGAGGCCACCGGGTAGCGCACGGTGGTTAATTGCGGGTCGGTGTAACGGGCAATCGGGATATCATCGAAACCAATCAGTGACAGATGCTGCGGCACCGCAATGCCGTTATCTTTCAGCGCCGTCAGCGCGCCCGCCGCCATGCTGTCGTTGTAAGCGAAAACGGCGGTGAGTTGCAGGTTGCGCCCCAGCAGTTCCACCATCGCCGCCTCCCCGCCCTGCATATCCGGCGAACCGGTGCCAACCCAACTGTCCGGCGCGGCAATGCCCTGCTCTTCGAGTGCGCGGAACCACCCTTCGCGGCGCGAATCGTTATCTTCAATCTGATGGCTGGAGGCGAGGTAGCCGATGCGTTGATGGCCGTTATTCAGCAGCATGCGCGTCGCCATCACCGCCCCGCTGACGTTATCAAGGCAGACGCAGCGGTGGGCGTAACCGGGCACCACGCGGTTGATCAGCACCATGCCGGGGATCTGCTCCATAAAGCCGGTCAGCTCTTCATCGCTGAGCGCTTTTGAGTGCACAATCAGGGCGTTACAGCGCTGACGTATCAACACCTCAATGGCGTGGCGCTCTTTTTCCGCCTCATGATAGCTGTTGCCAATCAGCACATATTTTTGATGTTCCTGCGCGACGGTATCCACCGCTTTGACCAGCGCGCCAAAGAAGGCATCGGAGACATCCATCACGATCACGCCGATGGTGTCGCTCACCTGCGTCGCCAGCGCCTGGGCGTTGGCGTTCGGGCGATAACCGAGCTGGGCGACCGCCTGCATCACGGTTTCGCGCGTCTCCTGGCTGACCAGGGCGCTGTTGTTGAGTACGCGGGAAACCGTCGCGACGGAGACGTTCGCATGACGGGCAACGTCACGAATGGTGATCATTTTTTCCCACCTTGTCTGAATGGCGGCACGTCACAGGCACCCCCTGGGTAAAGTAAGGAGGCTATTCTGGCAGTCGCGGTGGCTTTGCTACGTGAGAGGCATCACATCAATGGAAACGGTTACATCGCATTTGTTAACGATTGTGATCCAGATCGTTATCTGCTTGTAGGAGGTAATGCGCTGCCTGCCGCACGGGCGGTGAGTTGACGCCACAGCCACTCAACCGGCCCCTGACGAAAACGCCTGAGCCACAGCACGGAGAAGAGGATGTTAACCGCCCAGACGGCGGGGACGATCGCCAGCAGTTGCAGGCGGTCAAAGCGCATAAAGAGATTGAAGTGGTAAAACAGCGTGGTGCAGATCAGCGTCTGCAACAGATAGTTACTCAGCGCCATGCGCCCGACGCAGGCGATAGCGCTCACCAGTTTGCTGGCGCAGATTTGCGGCCAGAAGCCCCACGCCAGCGCCGCATAGCCGATGGCCTGCACCGGCGCACTCAGCTCGCGCGGTGCCTGCAAAAAGAAGGCGCACCAGCGGTAAGACCAGCCCAGTTGCCACTGGGCGACAATGGCCGGAATATTTACCGCCATTCCCGTAACCACCAGCAGCGCGCCGACGCGCCGGTAGTGGCGCAGCGGGAACTGCCCTCTCATCCAGCCGCTGCGCATCAGCGCGGCACCGATCAACATTAGCCCGGCCAGCTGCCAGCCATACTGCACGCCGAGCGCCAGCAAGGCGTTTGACAAGAGATCGCTGCGGTTGCTCAGCCCCTCCATCAGCGTGCCGCTGGTGCGCCACCAGGCTTCATACTGCACGTTAGCGGCATCGGGCAGCCAGGAGTTGTTCGGCGTGGTACCGGAGATCGCGCCAAGCAGCAACAATACGACAATGCCGATGAGATAGAGCACCACGCCGGTATGAAACATCGCTTTCACGCTCTGCGCATCGCGAATCATTCGCCAGCCGATAAGCCCCACCAGGCCATAAGCCAGCAGAATATCGCCTTCCCAGAAGAAGAGTGCATGAATGAAACCGAGCAGCACCAGCAGCGTCAGGCGCGACTGGATCCAGCGCTTGCCGCGCAGCAGCAGCATCTGCAACCCGGCACCAAAGAGAATGGCGAACAGCGAGAGAAATTTTACCTGCGCAAAAAGGTCGAGCAGCGCCCAGGTCCAGGCATCATGCAGGGTGATGTCGCCATACCAGGCGGGATTAAGATAGGCCGCCTTCGGCAGACCAAAGGCGGTGATATTGAGCAGCAGAATGCCGAGAATGGCGAGGCCACGAATAAAATCGAGCGTGACGCTCCTTCCCATGTTGGCGCTCCCGCAATCAGTTAGTGTGGCGAACGGCGCGCAGGAACTCCTGGCGGGTGTTCTGGCTCGACTTAAACAGGCCACCGAGCGAGGTGGTGGTGGTGGCACTGGTCGCATCACGAATGCCGCGCGCTTTCACACAATAATGGACCGCATCAATCGATACCGCGACATTGTTGGTGCCAAGCAGGGTTTGCAGCGCGGTGAGGATCTGCTGGGTCAGGCGTTCCTGAACCTGCGGACGCTGGGCGAAGAACTGCACAATGCGGTTGATTTTCGACAGGCCAATCACCGACGCTTTCGGGATGTAAGCGACAGTAGCTTTACCGTCGATCGTGACAAAGTGGTGTTCGCAGGTGCTGGTGAGCGTAATGTCGCGCACCGTTACCATCTCATCGACCTTCATCTTATTTTCAATGACGGTGATTTTCGGGAAATTGGCGTAATCGAGGCCGGAGAAGATCTCATCGACATACATTTTGGCGATGCGATGCGGCGTTTCCATCAGGCTGTCATCATTCAGATCGAGATTGAGCAGCTGCATAATCTCGGTCATATGGCCGGCGATAAGGCGTTTACGGGTTTCATTATCCATTTGCACCGGGGGGCGCAGCGGGGTTTCCAGACCACGGGCAACCAGCGCCTCGTGCACCAGCGCCGCTTCTTTACTGAGTGATGACATATTTTCTTCTTCTCCTGCAGGTATGGCGTGCTTCGCGTGTTGCGGCGAAGTGAGGCAACATTGTGCGTGAGGTCGCGCACATAATCCACCCCCGCCGGGGATTATTATTGAAATCGCCGCTGCCTTTCAGGCGCGCCGTTTCCATACCAGAACGCCGCCAATCACCAGCGCAACCGCTGCAATGCCGAGCGCCGGTTCAAGGCGTCCGGTAAGCCAGGTCGAGAGCGCGGAGGTCATCGGGCCGACTAACTGCCCGAGCGCATAGCCGGTGGTGAGCAGCCCCGCCATATAGCGCGCGTGATAGGGAGCCAGCTCGCGACCATAGAGTAGCGAAAGCTGCACCGCACAGAGAAAACCGCCGCCGACCAGCACCGCGCCGCACACCAGCCCGCTCACCCCCGGCAGAAGCCAGGCTGCCAGCACGCCCGCGCCCTGCAACCAGAGGACTATCGCCAGCCGCTGATGGCTCTGCCCGCAGTGGCGCAGCAGAATACTGAGACCAATGCCGATCACTGCCGCGAGGCCGAAAACCGGCCAGACAAACTGGGCAAACAGGCTGCCGGGAAAGCGCAGCGCTGCCATCTGCGACAAAAAGGTAGCGGGCAGAATATAGCCAAACCCGGCCAGGCTGTAGCTCCAGACCAGCCGTTTCAGATCGGTGGTCAGGTGCAGAGGCTGCGTCTTCACCTCCGGGCGGTGCCACTCACCGGGCTTCGGTAAGTAGCGGGCAATCAGCGCCACCAGCAGCAGCGCCAGCACGCCATAAACTTGCCATGCTGACGCAGCGCTTAAGCCTTTGGCCTGAATCGCTACCGCCAGCAATCCGCTTAACGCGATGCCCGCGCCCGGCCCGGCAAACACCGCCGCGCTGAGGCCCGGCTTTCCGGCATGGGCCAGCCGCTCATTGGTCCACGCGGCAATCAGCACCATTCCCCAGCCGCTCATCGCGCCGATAATCAGCCGAATCGCACCATGCAGCAGCGCGTTGTCTGCCAGCGCAGAGAGGAAGGTGAGCAGCACCGCGCCGCCAATGCCAAGCCACAGGCGCACTTCGATATGCCGCTTCGCGCGCATCGCATCCCAGGCACCGAGCAGATAACCCAGGTAGTTAATGGCTGCCACCAGCCCGGCGCTGGTGAGGGTGAGCTGGCCGTCGCGGATCATCAACGGCACCTGCGGGGTAAAGGCAAAGCGGCCAATACCCATCACCACCACCAGTACGATAAAACCGCAAAGCGCGACGCGTAGCGCCATCTCCGCCTCCAAATGTTAATGTAAAGTTATGTTTATGATGCAGTATGTTGCGCAAGTGCGGAAGTGAAAGTTACTCACAGCGGCGTGAATTATCTGTATTATGCAGGGTTATCACTCTGTTTATCTCTGTGAAACCTGAGGAGCCCCGCATGGAATTGCTCGAAGAGCACCGCTGTTTTGAAGGCTGGCAGCAGCGCTGGCGTCACGACTCCAGCGTCCTGAACTGCGCCATGACGTTCAGCATCTTTTTACCGCCGCAGCGTAGCGATGCGCGCCCGCCGGTGCTTTACTGGCTCTCCGGCCTGACCTGCAATGATGAGAATTTCACCACCAAAGCCGGTGCGCAGCGCGTCGCCTCTGAGCTGGGCATTGTGCTGGTGATGCCGGACACCAGCCCGCGCGGCGATGAGGTGGCTGATGCCGACAGCTACGATCTGGGTAAAGGGGCAGGCTTCTATCTTAACGCCACGCAGCAGCCGTGGGCCGCGCACTACCGGATGTTTGATTATCTGCGCGACGAACTCCCGGCCCTTATCCAGAGCGAGTTTAACGTCAGCACCCAGGCGGCGATCAGCGGTCACTCCATGGGCGGCCACGGCGCGCTGATTATGGCGCTGAAAAACCCGGGCCGTTACACCAGTGTTTCCGCCTTTGCGCCGATTGTGAACCCGTTGCAAGTGCCGTGGGGGCAGAAAGCCTTTACTGCCTATTTAGGCGAGGATGCCAGCCAGTGGCGCGAATGGGACAGCTGTGCGCTGATGCTGGAAAGCGGCGAAGGTGACGCCATCCCGACCCTTATCGATCAGGGGGACAGCGATCAGTTCCTCGCCGATCAGCTCCAGCCAGCGCGGCTGGCAGAAGTGGCGCGGCAGAAAAGCTGGCCGCTGACCCTGCGCATTCAGCCGGGGTACGATCACAGCTACTTCTTTATCGCCTCGTTTATTGAAGATCATCTGCGCTTCCATGCGCAGCACCTCTTCCGCTAATCGTCACCCCGGCGTTTTCGCGCCGGGGTCTCTCATCAGAAGCGGTAATCAATCGCCGCAAAGTAGCGACGCCCATCTTCGTTAAAGCTGTAGTCATCCCGGCTAAGATCTTTATCGCCGAGGTTGAGCACGCCCGCGCGCAGTTTGACGTTTTTCGTCGCCTGCCACGCGCCGCCCGCATTCCAGATAACATACCCGCCCGGCGTTGCGCCCTGTGACACCGAGCGTTTTTCGCCGCTGTAGTTCGCCGAAACGTAGAACGACCACGCGTCGTTAGCCTGCCAGTCCAGCGTGCCGTTAGCGGTGTGGAACGGCAGATCCTGCAACGGTTTATTGCCACCGCCGCTCAGGTTGCGCCCGTCGTTATAGGTGTAATTCAGGGTCAGCTTCCACGCTTCATCGAACGGGATTTTCACCTCCGTCTCCACGCCCTGAATCCGCGCTTTATCGACGTTGTAGTAGCGGAACACCGGTACTCGCGCCCCGCGAGCGTTACGTTCAAAGCCGACAAAGTTCGGGTAACCCGGTGCCTCGGTCAAACTGGGGGTACGGCTGATATTGATCATATCCTCAATATTGTTCTGGAACGCGGTAACGCTGCCCTGCACGCCCTCCAGCCAGCCTTCTTCGCCGCTGTAGTAAAGCCCCAGTTCGAAGCTTTCGCTGGTTTCCGGTTTCAGCTCCGGGCTGCCGACAATCCGGCAACTGCCGCGGCAGGAGTTGGTCGCCCAGTCGGGGCTTAGCTGCAACAGCGACGGCGCTTTAAAGGCCGTTGCCCAGCCCCCTTTCACCGTTATGGTATCGGTGGCGCTCCACACCAGATAGGCGCGCGGGCTCCAGTGATCGCCATAGGTTTCATGGTCATCCATGCGAATGCCGGTGGTCAGCGCCAGCGGCTGGACAATGCGCCACTCATCTTCGATAAACAGTGCGTACTGGCTGGAGGAAGTTTTACTGCTGTTGCCGCCGGTCAGGTTGATCGGATCGTTGAGCTTGTCATGACGCCACTCGCCGCCCAGCGTCACTAACTGATTAATCTCACCGAGCGGGAGCACCACTTTGCCATCCACGGTATTACTTTCTGAACGGATGGCGCTGGCGTTGCCGGGGTTTTTGTTATCGATCTTCTCACCGTAAAAACGCAGCTCGCTATTGGCGCTGCCCCAGCGCCCGTTGTGCGCCAGCGAGTAGTTCTGGCGGTCGAGGCGGTTTTTGTTCAGTGAATCAGAGTTGCGATCCTGGCGGTCATAACCGTAACCAGCGGTAAAGTCGTGATCTTTTGTTGGCGTCCAGGCCAGTTCAATATTGCCATCGCGGCTGGTAAAGCCCTCGATGCGCGGTGACTCACCGCTGGCGGCGGTTTGCGACGCTTGTTGCCGATCTTTTTCGCGCTTCGCCACACCGCCAAAGGCCTTCAGCCCGAGCACGCCGTCAATCAGTGGCCCGCTGGTGTAGAACTGGCCATTTTGCGTATCGCCGCGATCGCGGTGCGCCTGAATGGTGGTATCCGCTGTGATTGAGCCGCTCCAGCGCTGGCCGATTTTTTTGGTGATGATATTCACCACGCCGCCGAGGGCGTCGGAGCCATACAGCGACGACATCGGGCCGCGCACCACTTCAATGCGCTCAATCGCTTCTACCGGGATCCAGTTGAGGTCAAAATCGTTGTGGCGGAAGACGGCATTGCGCGAGTTGACGCGCTTGCCATCAATCAGGATCAGGGTGTAACTGCTGTCCAGCCCGCGCAGGCTGACGCCTTTGCGGTTATCCCCTTCATTGGTGAGCTGCACGCCGGGCACCTCTTTCAGCACATCTTTCAGGTTTTGCACAGGCCTGCGCTGTAAATCCTGCTGCGTGATGACACTGATGCTGGCAGGCGCATCTTTCAGGTTCTGCTCGCTGGCCGAAGCGGTCACCACCAGCGTTTCACCCTCCCCTGCGGCGGCCATCACCGGCAGCGCCAGCGTTAACGCGGACGCACAGAGGCCTCCCCGCATAATGGGATTCAAGGTAAACATTCCGTAACTCCATGAGGTCTGAAAAAGAGATTGAAAAATTTGCTCACGTATTGCAAAACCGCGCACCGTTACATTGACGGCAGCGTTATAGATTGTGGAAACATCAGGCGCATGAATCCCGCCGGGTTCCCTTTATTTTCAGCCGCTTACATTAATGTAAACGAGAATGATTATCAATTTCGAGAACTTAAAGTTATGTAAAGAATGGAAGGAAAAAAGCGGGAGAGAGGGATAAAAATACGCCCTCTGAGCAGAGGGCGTCAAGCAGGCAATTATTTGGTAAAGCGTTCCGGGAACTCCATCTCGCTGTAGCGCACAAAGCGCGTTCCTTTGCTGAACTTGTAGCCCAGCCAGATCACCAAAAAGAGCGGAATGCCGATATAGGTCGCCGTCACCGCGCCCCAGTCAATGGAGTCTTCGAGGAAGGCCTGATAGTTCTGCCCAAGGGTAATAATCAGGCAGAGCACAAAGGCGAAGATCGGCCCAATCGGGAAGAAGCCGGAGCGGTACGGCAGGTTATCCAGCGAGTGGCCCTGCGCAACATAACCGCGGCGGAAACGGTAGTGGCTGATGGCAATCCCCAGCCAGGCGATAAAGCCCGTCATGCCGGAGGTGTTGAGCAGCCACAGGTAAACGGTCTGGTTGCCAAACATCGAGGTGAGGAAGCAGAGACCGGCAATCACCGTGGTGGCATAGAGCGCGTTGCGCGGCACGCCGCCTTTCGACAGTTTGGCGAAGATACGCGGCGCTTTACCGTCGCAGGCCAGCGTGTAGAGCATACGGGTCGACGCATACATGCCCGAGTTACCCGCCGAAAGTACCGCCGTCAGGATCACCGCATTCATTACCGCCGCCGCCGAAAGCAGGCCAGCATGTTGGAACACCAGCGTGAACGGGCTGACGCTGATATCTTTCACGTCGTTACGCAGCAGGCTTGGATCGGTATAGGGAATGATCAGGCTGATAATCAAAATCGCGAAGACGTAAAAAAGCAGGATTCGCCAGAAGACCTGACGCACCGCGCGCGGAATGTTCTTCTCCGGATCTTCGGATTCACCAGCCGCAATACCGATAAGCTCGGTGCCCTGGAAGGAGAAGCCAACAATCATCGCCACGCCAATCATCGCCGAGAAACCACCGGCAAACGGCGCGTCGCCGATACTCCAGTTGCTCCAGCCCGCCGGTTTTTCCCCCTGGAAAATGCCGACAATCATCATCACGCCGACGATGATAAAGATGATCACAGTGGTCACTTTGATCAGCGAAAACCAGTATTCCGCTTCGCCAAAGCCTTTCACCGAGATGTAGTTAAGCAGGAAGATCACTACCAGGAAGAGCGCACTCCAGATCCAGCCCGGCGTATCCGGGAACCACCAGGTCATCACCAGTTGGGAAGCCACCAGGTCAACGGCGATAGTTACCGCCCAGTTGTACCAGTAGTTCCAGCCGAGGGCGAAGCCGAAGCCCTCTTCCACATATTTCTGCCCGTAGGTCGAAAAGGAGCCGGAAACCGGCATAAAGGCGGCAAGTTCGCCAAGGCTGGTCATCAGGAAATAGACCATCAGGCCAATCAGCATATAGGAGAGCAGCGCGCCGCCCGGCCCCGCTGAGGAGATGGTCGCCCCGGAGGCGACGAACAGACCGGTCCCGATGGAGCCGCCAATTGCGATCATCGTCAGATGACGCGCTTTCAGTGCACGACGAAGCGTGGTCGCTTCTGTGGTTTTTGTTTCGGAAACCATAAGAAAAAGCTATCCATCCAAAAAATGAGGCGCGATTGTAGCAGACGAAACGCGGCCCTTCCGGTGGAAAAGGTCTCTTATTAGAGACCTTCATAATTGGCCGCGAATTATAAGTAAAGCAGTGAATGGAGGATGTTGCGAGGCGAAAACGCGCGGTCAGGCGAGACCGCGTACCGAAGCGATAAACTGCTGTAACTCAGGCGTACGCGGCTGGCTGAAGAAGGTTTTACTCGCCCCCTGCTCCCACACTTTGCCCTGATGCATAAACACCACCCGATCGCCCACTTCACGGGCGAAATTCATCTCATGGGTGACCAGAATCAGCGTCATCCCTTCTGCGGCAAGCTTCTCCAGCACCCGCAGCACTTCACCGACCAGCTCGGGATCGAGCGCCGAGGTGATCTCATCGCAGAGCAGCACTTTCGGCTTCATCGCCAGCGCGCGGGCAATGGCAACGCGCTGCTGCTGACCGCCGGAAAGGCTCGACGGCGCATAATCGATGCGATCGCCGAGTCCGACTTTCTCCAGCATCTCCACCGCCAGCTCGCGGCAGGCTTCAGCCGGCATTTTCAGCACCCGGCGCGGCGCCAGCATCACATTTTCCAGCGCTGTCATATGCGGAAAGAGGTTGAAGCTCTGAAACACCATGCCAACGGAGCGGCTGATCTCCCGCGCCTGCGATTCACGGTCGGTTACCGTCATGCCGCCAAGTTTGATGCTGCCATCCTGGTAGCCCTCCAGCCCGTTCATGCAGCGCAACAGGGTGCTTTTGCCCGAGCCGCTGCGCCCGATTATCGACACCACTTCGCCCATCTCAATATCGAGGCTTACGCCCTTCAGCACATGGTTGTCGCCATAATATTTCTGAACATCATTAATGGTGATGAGCGGCATGGAACTTTTTCTCCAGATAGCGGCTGTAGCGCGACAGCGGATAACACAGCAGGAAGTAGCCCGCGGCGACGAGGCCGAAGACCTTAAACGGAGCAAAGGTGACGTTGTTCAGCATGGTGCCCGCCTTGGTTAGTTCGACAAAGCCGATGATGGAGGCCAGCGCCGTGCCCTTCACCACCTGCACGGAAAAGCCCACCGTCGGCGCAATAGCAATGCGGATCGCCTGCGGGGCGATAACGCGAAACAGCGTCTGACCAAAGCTCAGCCCGAGACAGCGGCTGGCTTCCCACTGCCCTTTTGGCAGGGCGCGGATCGACCCGTACCAGATATCGAGCAGAAAGGCGCTGGTAAAAAGGGTTAAAGCAAGCGTGGCGGCGGTCCAGGCGCTGACATCAATACCGAACAGCCCGAGGCCAAAAAAGGCGAGGAACAGCTGCATCAGCAGCGGCGTGCCCTGAAACAGCGCGGCATAGGCGCTGACAAAACGCTGCGGCCAGCGCCAGCGGCCAAGGCGCACCATCAGCAATGGGAGCGTCACCAGCGTGCCGCAGAAAAAGGCGATCAGTGAGAGCAGCACCGTCCAGCGGGCGGCCAGCAGCAGGTTGCGCACAATATCCCAGTCGGTAAAAGTACTCATCATGCTCTGCTCCCTAACCATTTGCGCCCAATCGCCAGCAGCGCCTGGCGCATCAGCAGCGAGAGCGCGAGGTAAATCAGCGTGGTGACGAAATAGACTTCAAAACTTAAGAAGGTGCGCGACTGGATAAGGTTCGCCATAAACGTCAGTTCCTCATAAGAGACCTGCGACACCACCGACGAGCCGAGCATCACCATCACGCACTGGCTGACCAGCGCCGGGTAGATCCGCGCCAGCGCGGGCGGCAGCACCACGCGCAGGAAGGTCTGAACCTTTGTCAGGCCAAGTACGCGCGCCGCTTCCCACTGCCCTTTTGGCGTCACCTGAATGCCCGCGCGGATAATCTCCGTGCTGTACGCGCCGAGGTTAATCAGCATAGCGAGCAGCGCCGCCTGCCCGGCGGTGAGCTTCAGCCCCAGCCCCGGCAACCCAAAAACAATAAAGAAGAGTTGCACAACAAACGGCGTGTTGCGGATCACCTCGACATAGATCCCCCAGAGCGTGCGCAGCACACCCGGTTTGCCGCTGCGCAGCGCCGCGCCGAGGATGCCAAGCGCGACGCCGCCTACCGTTGCCAGCAGCGTCAGGGTGATGGTTGTCCACAATCCGGCCAGCAGTTCGGGCCAGAAGGGCCAGAGCGCGGCGAAATCAAGCGTCACCGTCATCGCTTATGCGCCAAAGTTTGCGGGCAGCGGGGCCTGCATCCACTTCTGCGAGAAGCTGTTGAGCGTGCCCTCTTTCTGCGCCTGATCGACCAGCTTGTCGACCTCGGCCTTCAGCGCCGGCTGGTTTTTCATCAGCCCGATAAAGCAGGGAGAGTCCTCAAGCATAAATTTGCTCACCGGCGCATTTTGCGGGTTCTGGCGGGCAATTGCTGCGACGACCACATTGCCTGTGGCGAGGAAGGCAACCTGGCCGGAGAGATAGGCCGAGAGCGTGGTGTTGTTATCTTCATAACGCTTCACCTGGGCATGTTTTGGCGCGATATCACTCAGCACCATATCCTCCACCGCGCCGCGGGTGACGCCGATGGTTTTGCCGCTCAGGGCTTTCGCATCGGCAAGGGTGGCGTCTTTCGGGCCAAAGACGCCGAGGAAGAATGGCGCATAGGCGCGGCTGAAATCGATCACCCGCTCACGCTCGGCGTTTTTACCGAGGCTTGAGATCACCAAATCGACTTTGTTGGTTTGCAGATAGGGCACGCGGTTTGCGCTGGTGACCGGCACCAGTTGCAGCTTCACCTTCATCCCTTTCGCCAGGTAGTTGGCCATGTCGATATCGTAGCCCTGCGGCTGCAAATCGGTGCCCACCGAGCCAAACGGCGGGAAATCCTGCGGGACGGCCACGCGCAACACGCCGCGCTGTTGAATATCCTGTAACTGATCCGCCAGCGCCTGGGCGGAACAGATCATCATTACTGCTGCACTGGCTGTCGCCATCATCCACTTTTTCATCTCAACACCTCATCGCCCATGAAACAAAAGATTCTTTGAATCACTTTTTGCAACTAATGTGCCAACGAAGCCAGTGCCTGATTCAGCGGGAGTGCGGGTGAACGTGAGGAGGCCTGCACCCCTAAAACGGTGCAGGTGCCTGCTGATGGTGCAATCAGATATCGCAGTAACGGATAAAGCGGGTCAACGCGCTGGAGAGATGTTTCTGGCGATGATGAATGCGCCACAGGGTGCGCACCAGGCGAGGTAATGGCAGAGGGACTTCCACCAGCGTGCCGGTTTCCAGCTGTTCGGCAATCACACGGCGCGACAGGCAACTGATGCCAAGCCCGTGGCGCACCGCATGTTTAATCGCTTCTGAATTGCCAAGCTCCATGCCTAGCTGAAACTGCGGCAGGTGTGAGAGCAGTAGATAGTCGACGATTTCGCGGGTACCGGAGCCGCGCTCGCGCAGGATCCACGGCGCAGCGGCAAGCGCTTCCAGCGTCACCTCCCGCTGCAACAGCGGCGAGGAAGGCGGCGCAAACACCACCAGTTCATCTTCCAGCCAGGGTTCAGCAATGATCTCCGCTGCATGGCACGGCCCTTCGATAAGCCCGATATCAACACGAAAATCAGCCACGGCGGTGATCACATCCTGGCTATTGCCGACGCTTAACTCCAGCGGTAGCTCGGGAAAATCACGCCGGTAATGGGCGATGACCTCCGGCAGAATGTAGTTACCGATGGTGCTGCTGGCGAAGACGCGGATAGCGCCATTGGCCTCGCGAAACAGCTGTTCGATTTCGCTTGCCTGCTCCAGCGCCGCCAGCGCGCGCGGATAGAGCAGCCGCCCGTGCTCATTCACCACCAGCCTTTTGCCGACGCGATCAAACAGCTGCACGCCAAGCTGACCCTCCAGATCCGTCAATGCGGCGCTCACCGCAGATTGCGACAGTGCCAGACGCTGGGAGGCCTGGGTGGTGGAGCCGCTTTTCAGCACTTCAGCAAACACTTCAAGCTGGCGCAGGGTTATATGCATAGAGAGTCGCTTACCACTTATAAAGATTAATTATAAATATATAATCAATTTTACCTTTAAGCCAGCGCGCCGTACCCTTTTCAGCAACAAGAGGAGAAGGCTATGACCGACATCACATTACACTCTCATCACTCACGCGTCTGGCGCGTGATGCCCGGCCTGCTGCTGAGCGGCGGGATTACTGCGGCCGCGCTGTGGCTGGGCTCCCTGCCCGCTGTTGCTGGCCTTGGCCTGAGCGCGTTAACGCTGGCGATCCTGCTCGGCATGGTACTGGGCAACACGCTCTACCCGGCGCTGCATCGCCACTGCGACGGCGGTGTGCTTTTTGCGAAACAGCATCTGCTGCGGCTCGGCATTATTCTTTATGGCTTTCGTTTGACCTTTTCGCAGATTGCGGACGTGGGCGTCAGCGGCGTGCTGATCGATGTGCTGACCCTCTCCAGCACCTTTATGCTGGCCTGTTTTCTCGGGCAAAAAGTTTTCGGACTGGACAAGAAAACCAGCTGGCTGATTGGCGCGGGTAGCAGCATCTGCGGCGCGGCGGCGGTGCTGGCAACGGAGCCGGTAGTAAAAGCGGAGGCGAGCAAAGTGACCGTCGCCATCGCCACGGTGGTGATTTTCGGCACGCTGGCGATCTTTATCTACCCGGCACTATGGCCGCTGCTTGCGCCGTGGTTCAGCCCACAAACCTATGGCATCTGGATTGGCTCGACGGTGCATGAAGTGGCGCAAGTGGTCGCCGCCGGTCACGCCGTCAGCCCGGAGGCGGAGAACGCAGCGGTGATTGCCAAAATGCTGCGCGTGATGATGCTGGCCCCCTTTTTACTGCTGCTGGCCGCGCGGGTGAAACAGCTCAGCCCGCAAGAGGGTAATGAGAAAAGCAAGGTGACGATCCCGTGGTTTGCCCTCGGCTTTGTAGCGGTGGCGGTGTTCAACTCCTTTCATCTGTTGCCGCCCGCAGCGGTGAATATGCTCAACACGCTGGATACGCTGCTACTGGCGATGGCGATGGCCGCACTTGGCGTGACCACCCATATCAGCGCGCTGAAAAATGCCGGGGCGAAACCGCTGGTGATGGGGCTGCTGCTCTTTATCTGGCTGATTGTCGGCGGCGGTGCAATCAATCTGCTGGTTCACACGGTGATGGCATAAAGCACTACATCTCAACCCTGCTGACCCGCTATGATGTCGGTTTTCCCCCGGCGGGTCTTTACAGGAGTGTTTATGAAATACATTGGTGCGCATGTTAGCGCCTCAGGCGGCGTCGCAAATGCGGCCATCCGCGCCGCCGAGCTGGACGCAACGGCGTTCGCGCTGTTTACCAAAAATCAGCGGCAATGGCGCGCCGCGCCGTTAACCACGGAAACGATTGACGCGTTCAAAGCCGCGTGCGAAGCGCATAACTATTCGCCCGCGCAAATCCTGCCCCACGACAGCTACCTGATTAACCTCGGTCATCCGGTTGATGAGGCGCTGGAGAAATCCCGCGAGGCGTTTATTGATGAGCTTTCCCGCTGTCAGCAGCTTGGGCTGACGCTGCTCAATTTCCACCCCGGCAGCCACCTGCAACAGATCCCGGAAGAGAAGTGTCTCGCGCGCATTGCGGAATCCATCAACATTGCGCTGGCGCAGACCGAAGGCGTGACCGCGGTGATCGAAAACACCGCGGGTCAGGGCAGCAACCTCGGCTTCCGGTTTGAGCATTTGGCGGCAATCATCGATGGGGTTGAAGATAAAACCCGCGTTGGCGTCTGCATTGATACCTGTCACGCGTTTGCTGCCGGTTACGATCTGCGTAGCGAAGAGGCAACCGCCGCCACCTTTGCCGAGTTCGACCGCGTGGTGGGCTTCAAATACCTGCGCGGGATGCACCTGAATGATGCGAAAAGCGGCTTTGCCAGCCGGGTTGACCGCCATCACAGCCTCGGCGAAGGCAATATTGGCCACGATGCGTTTCGCTGGATCATGCGCGACACGCGCTTCGACGGCATTCCGCTGATCCTCGAGACCGTTAACCCGGATATCTGGGTGGAAGAGATCGCGTGGCTTAAAGCGCAGCAATACGCAGAAACCACCGCCGGGTAATTCCCTGCTGTAGGCCGGATAAGGCATTCGCCGCCATCCGGCAAGGGCGCAATGCCTGATGGCGCTTCGCTTATCAGGCCTACAAAACAAAATCCTCTGCAAACCGTAGGCCGGATAAGGCATTCGCCGCCATCCGGCAATGCCGCAACGCCTGATGGCGCTTTGCTTATCAGGCCTACAAAAGCAAAGGCACATGCGAGCCGTAGGCCGGATAAGGCGTTCGCCGCCATCCGGCAATGTCACAACGCCTGATGGCGCTGCGCTTATCAGGCCTACAAAAGCAAATCTGCCCTTTTGCGGGCATAAAAAAAGGCCGCTTAGCGGCCTTTTTCTGTTTCTACGGCTCAGGCAACTTTCGCGGCCATCTCCGTTTCCGGACGTTTCAGCAGGGCATACAGCAGGCCCGACAGCAGCGTACCGGCAACGATCGCCAGCAGGTAACCGAGCACCGGGGTGATAGCACCCGGGATCAGCAGCACGAACAGGCCACCGTGCGGTGCCATCAGTTTAGCGCCAATCGCCATTGAGATGGCACCGGTCAGCGCGCCACCGGCGATACAGCACGGGATAACACGCATCGGATCGCGTGCTGCGAAAGGAATCGCACCTTCAGAGATAAAGCACAGACCCAGCACCAGCGCCGCTTTACCCCCTTCACGCTGACCTTTGTCGAACTTGTTGCGTGCAACCAGCGTCGCCAGACCCATCGCCAGCGGTGGCACCATACCGGCCGCCATAATCGCCGCCATCGGTGCGTAGGTTTGCGTACTCAGCAGCCCGACACCAAAGGCGTAGGCCGCTTTGTTTACCGGACCACCCATATCGGTACACATCATGCCACCGAGGATCGCGCCCAGCAGAACGGCGTTCGCCGTGCCCATGGTTTGCAGCCAGGAGGTGAGACCCGCGAGGATTTTCGCTACCGGCGTACCGATAAGGTAGATCATCGCCAGGCCAACAATCAGGCTTGAGAAGAGCGGAATAATCAGAATCGGTTTCAGCGCTTCCATACTTGGCGGCAGCTTAAAGCCTTTGCTGATCGCTTTCGCGATGTAACCGGCAAGGAAACCGGCAATGATACCGCCGATAAAGCCAGACCCGGTGCTTACCGCCAGCATACCGCCGATGAGACCCGGCGTCAGACCCGGACGGTCAGCAATCGAGAAGGCGATAAAGCCCGCCAGTACAGGCACCATC
Organism: Kosakonia sp. HypNH10; assembly: GCF_029850615.1. Classification (NCBI taxonomy): domain Bacteria; kingdom Pseudomonadati; phylum Pseudomonadota; class Gammaproteobacteria; order Enterobacterales; family Enterobacteriaceae; genus Kosakonia; species Kosakonia sp. HypNH10. Next base: position 431,806 of record NZ_JAOTIU010000002.1, on the reverse strand, counting down.
AGCGCAAACGCCGTACCGCCGCCGATCTTCATCAGCGCCGCCGCCAGCGTCCCCTCTTCTTTAAACGCGGTAATACCAAAGGCGAAGGAGAGTGCGATCAGCAGACCGCCCGCCACTACCATCGGCAGCATATAAGAGACGCCAGTCAGCAGGTGACGATAGGCGCCCGCGCTCTCTTTTTTGCCTTCTGAAGATTCAGACTGCCCTTTGCCGGATGGCTGATAGGGCTTCGCTTCCGCTACCGCTTTATCCAGCTCCTGCACGGTTTTCTTCAGTGCCAGACCCGTCGAGGTGCGGTACATCGGTTTGCCGGCAAACTTCGCCAGGTCCACTTCGATATCCGCCGCGACGATAACTAAATCCGCCTGCGCCACCTCTTCCGGGGTGATGGCATTGCCTGCGCCCACGGAACCGCGCGTTTCAACTTTCACCCACCAGCCGCGTTTTTTCGCTTCGGTTTCAATGGCTTCTGCCGCCATAAAGGTGTGCGCAACGCCGGTCGGACAGGCGGTCACAGCAACAATACGTTTTGGCCCTGCGGCCGGGGTTGCCGCCGCAGGTGCAGCAGCCGGTGCGCTGTAAGGCGTGGCGTGGTTCTTCGCTTCGCTCAGGAACAGCTCCGGGTGCGCGACCGCGCGATTGATATCGCCCAGCCAGACTTTCTTCCCGCCCAGCGCCGCGTCGTTCGGCAGCTGGCTACCCAATACGATCGCCAGTTCCGCGTCACCTGGGTTATCAACAAATTGCAGATTCGCTTTTTGCGCCGCCGCACCCAGCAGGGTCTTTGCCATATAGGCACGGGCCTGTCCGAGTTCAGCGTCGATGATCAGCAGCGTTTTCATTATGCCTCTCCTGCTGTTAGTTAAAGGGTTTTAAGTCAACGCGCGCCATCATCGCGGCTAACTGGGTACGATCGGTAATCCCTACGTTACTCTGACTGACCGCCAGTGCAGCGACAGCGGTGGCCAGGCGTAAAGTGTGCTCACTGGACTCACGCATCAGCAGGCCGTAAATCAGGCCGCCAACCATCGAATCCCCTGCGCCAACGGTGCTTACCACTTCCATTGACGGCGGTTTGGCGATCCATTCACCCGAAGCGTTGACCCACAGCGCCCCTTCTGCGCCCAGCGAAATCACCACGTGGGCGATCCCCTGCTCGCGAAGCGCGTGAGCGGCTTCAATAACGTCCTGCAATTCCGGCAGTTTACGACCGGCCCAGATCTCCAGCTCGCGACGGTTAGGTTTCACTAACCACGGTGCGGCTTTCAGCCCGGCAACCAGCGCGTCACGGCTGCTGTCGAAGATGATGCACGGGCACTGGCTGCGCAGGCGCGTCATCCAGTCGGTAAAGGCTTCCGGGCTGACGCCGGACGGCAGGCTGCCGCTGACGCAGACCATATCAAACTGACCAAGCCAGGTGAGCGAGTCGGCGACGAAACGCTCCCAGTCGGCCGGAGTGACTTCGAAACCGGAGAAGTTAAAGTCGGTCACTTCGCCATCTTTCTCGGTCAGCTTAACGTTTATACGCGTACGCCCCTGTACCACCTGAAAACGGTTGGCAATGCCCAGCTCGCTGAACAGTTGCTGAAAACCGTCCTGGTTATCTTTACCGAGGAAACCGCCCACGGTGACGTCGATGCCCAGATCTTTCAGCACTTTGGCGACGTTGATCCCTTTACCGGCGGCGTGCAGCCCGGTGGTGCGCACCAGGTTGACTTCGCCACGCTCAACTTCCGGGGTGAAACCCACCAGATCGTAGGCCGGGTTTAAAGTAATTGTTGCCACTCTTCTGCTCATTTACGCTCCCTCTCCCAGGCCCGCTGCGATGGCGTCGCCAATCGCTTTCAGCGCCTGTTCAGCATCTTCGCCCTGTGCGGTAAAGCGCAGGCGGTGTCCTTTCTTCACGCCCAGCGCAACCACTTTCATCAGGCTGCGGCCATTTGCCGGTTTGCCTGACCCATCGAGGTTGGTGACGGTGATTTCGCTATTGAACTGTTTAATGGTGTTAACCAGCATGGTGCCCGGACGGGCATGCAGGCCGTGCTCGTTACGAATGACAAACTCTTCGCTGAGCAGATCGTCCGCGACCGCGTCGTCGCTGGTCAGCAGCGCCAGCAGCGTGGCGGCATCAGCATTCAGCAGACGGTCAGCTTTATTCGCCAGCAGCAGATCGCTCAGGCGCTTCAGCACAGCAACGGGTTGCTCATCGGCCATCGCGACGCTCACCAGCACAGCGGCGTTTTCACCTTCTACTTCAAACGGCGTGGCAGCACGGCTGACGGCTACTGCGCTCAGCAGGTTGCCCTCGGCGCTGTCGTTCAGCCAGATGCCCTGACCGAGGTTCAGCGGCTGTTCGTTGATCGCGCGCGTTACGTAAATGCTGTCTACCGCACCCGCCTCTTTCAGACGCGCGGCGTTCAGCGCCTGCAGCGTCATCAGCGAGTTGGCGTTGACGTCCAGCGACAGGGTTTCGTTATCCAGCTTCAGCGCACTGCTCTGCTTTTCACCCATCAGCAACGCACGCAGCTCTTCAGCGGTGGTCGCGGATTGCAGCTGCGCGGCGACGGCATCATCGCTCAGCACGTGCGTCAGCTGACGCAGCAGGCCGAGGTGTTCATCAGAGCTGGCGGCGATACCGATGGCAACGTAAGCTACCTGCCCTTCGCTCCACAGAATGCCCTGCGGGAACTGGAATACTTTGACGCCGGTTTTCAGCACCTGGTCGCGCGTGTCGGTGGTGCCGTGCGGAATGGCGATGCCATTGCCAAGAAAAGTGGAGGTTTGCTGCTCGCGTGCGAGCATGCCATCGACGTAGCCTTCAGCCACGTTGCCGGCTTCAGCCAGTGCCGCCGCGATCTGGCGAATGGCCTCTTCTTTGTTACCGGCCTGCTGGCCTGGATGGATGTCCTGAACGGATAACTGGAACATGTGACTCGTCTCCCGCTGAAATTGAATCGTTTCAGCTTACATAAGAAAGATTACGTCACCGCCGTGGTTCAGAGACAATGCGATGACGCTGAAACGTTTCAAGGAGTCTTGACCTTTTTTGCTCAACGATCAAGAAATCTCTCATTTGGCGTTTAAGAATTTTGAGGCACTGCACATTTTACAGCCCGTTAAGGGAAATTTGCTGACGCCAATTTGGCCGTCAGCTTATCGCCTTCAGCCTGTTCAGCTTTGAAAGGAATTACGGAGCGGTCTGCTGTTCGAGATCGAGGAGGTAGATCATTGCCTGTTCGCGCGTTGCGCCGCACATTTCCAGGCTCGGTTGCAGCCCGGCGCACACTTTTGGCCGCAACGGTGAGCCAAAGAGTTTGCATCGCTGATGTTCATCAAGCTGCACACAGGGGGTGTTGGCCGGTTTACCGTTGGGCATGCCGGGGATCGGGCTGGTAATGGACGGGGCAGTACAGCAGGCTCCGCAGTCCGGGCGGCAGTGCATAGCGGCTCTCTTATTGGCGTCGACGCGCTGAAGTAGCGCGTTGCGGGGCACGCTATCATCTTTTACCCATGCAACGCAAAACTCAGCAATTCCCCTTGCCTGAAAAGGCCCTCGCGAGTAGTTTGTCGCGATATTTTGGTGAATTTCTTTTTTACAGGAACCTGGCAATGCCAAGAGCGAACGAAATCAAAAAAGGTATGGTGCTGAACTACAACGGCAAGCTGCTGATTGTAAAAGACATTGATATTCAGTCACCGAGCGCCCGCGGCGCAGCAACGCTGTATAAAATGCGCTTTGCTGATGTCCGTACCGGCCTGAAAGTTGAAGAGCGTTTTAAAGGCGACGACATTGTTGATACCGTATCCCTGAACCGCCGTTTCGTTGACTTCTCCTATGTAGACGGCAACGAATATGTCTTCATGGATAAAGAAGATTACACGCCCTATACCTTTACCAAAGATCAGATTGAAGATGAGCTGCTGTTTATTCCGGAAGGTGGCATGCCGGATATGCAGGTGCTGCTGTGGGACGGCCAGCTGCTGGCGCTCGAACTGCCGCAGACCGTGGATCTTGAAATTGTTGAGACCGCACCGGGCATCAAAGGCGCATCTGCCAGCTCCCGTACCAAACCTGCCACGCTGAACACTGGCCTCGTCGTACAGGTGCCGGAGTACCTGACCACCGGCGAGAAGATCCGCATTCATATTGAAGAGCGCCGCTACATGGGCCGCGCAGATTAAATAAAAAAGCCTCCGTCTGGAGGCTTTTTTTCGTCCGTGAAAGCGAGCAGAGCGTTTACCGGCTGCTATTACAGCAGGTCGCGGAACAGCGTCTTCTTCAGCGCCAGCTCAACGCCGCGCACTTCCGCCATCCCTTTCAGGCGACCAATCGCCGAGTAACCCGGGTTGGTTTTCTTACGCAAATCGTCAAGCATCTGGTGACCATGATCCGGGCGGAACGGGATCGGGCGCAGATCGCCCGCTTTCTTGCGGCGCTGCTCTTCGGTAAGAATTGCCGCCACCACCGACACCATATCAACATCGCCCTGCAGGTGCGCCGCTTCGTGGAAGGTTTTCGGGTTCTCTTCACGGCAGGTAGCGCGCAGATGGGTGAAGTGAATGCGATCGCCGAAAGTCTCGATCATCCGCACCAGATCGTTGTCTGCCCGCACGCCGTAGGAACCGGTACACATGGTGAAGCCGTTGTTGATGCTGTCCACCGCCTCTTTCAGCCACTGCATATCTTCGATGGTGGAGACAATACGCGGCAGGCCGAGGATCGGGCGCGGCGGATCGTCCGGGTGCACCGCCAGCCGCACGCCCACTTCCTGCGCCACCGGCACAATGGCGCGCAGGAAACAGGCCATATTTTCGCGCAGCTGCGCTTTGTCGATGCCGTCATACTCCGCCAGACGCGCGCGGAACTGATCCAGCGTATAGCCCTCTTCCGCCCCCGGCAGACCGGCGATGATGTTGCGCGTCAGCTTTTCCACTTCCGCATCGCTCATCGCATTGAAATAGGCCTGCGCCTGGCGCTGCTCCTCATCGCTGTAGTCCGCCTGCGCCCCTTCGCGCTTGAGAATATGCAGCTCAAACGCGGCAAAAGCGATCTGGTCGAAGCGCAGCGCGCGTGAGCCATCCGGCAGTTCATACTCCAGGTCGGTGCGCGTCCAGTCGAGGATCGGCATAAAGTTGTAGCAGACGGTATCAATCCCGCAGGTGGCGAGATTGCGGATGCTCTGCTGATAGTTGGCAATCCATTTGTCGCAATCGCCGGAGTGGGTTTTGATCTCTTCATGTACCGGAATACTTTCGACAACGGACCAGTAAAGCCCCTTTTCAGCCAGCAGGGCCTGGCGGGCTTTGATCTCTTCCACCGGCCACACCTGGCCGTTCGGAATGTGGTGCAGAGCGGTGACCACGCCGGTCGCGCCTGCCTGACGAACATCATCAAGAGAAACCGGATCGTTCGGTCCATACCAACGCCAGGTTTGTTCCATCGTCTTCCCCTCAAAAAGTTGTTATACCAATACAGCGTGAAACATGACGACTACCATACATGCTTATGGAAAACGGTCAAATCCCGCCACAGCAATGATTGATCCAGCTCACATTCCCCGGATATTTAAGGCATACCAATTCTTTTTGCTGTCATATAACTTTACACTGCTATTGTTAATTATTGGTTAATCAGGTGTATAGAGATGAAAACAATTGCCTCCGCCACGCTGCCCGCTTCGGTGCAACAGCCACAGTACGATCGCAGCCAGCTACGTTCGCGCATCGTCCATTTCGGTTTTGGTGCCTTTCACCGCGCCCATCAGGCGTTATTAACCGACCGGGTGCTGAATGCGCAAGGCGGCGACTGGGGCATTTGCGAAATCAGCCTGTTTAGCGGTGATGTTTTAATGTCGCAGCTGCGCGAGCAGGAGCACCTTTATACGGTGCTGGAAAAAGGTGCCGACGGAAATAAGCCGATCATTATTGGCGCGGTTAACGAATGCCTGAATGCCAAACTCGACACGCTGGCAGCGATTATTGAGAAGTTCTGCGAGCCGCAGGTGGCGATTGTCTCCCTGACCATCACCGAAAAAGGGTACTGCATCGACCCGGCCAGCGGTAAGCTTGATCTTACCCAGCCGCGTATTGAGCACGATCTGAAATACCCGCACGAGCCGCACTCCGCGCCGGGCATCTTAGTTGAAGCCCTGCATCGCCGCCGCGAGCGCGGCCTGCCGCCCTTTACCGTGCTCTCCTGCGACAACATTCCCGACAACGGCCACGTGGTGAAAAATGCCGTGCTCGGCATGGCGCAAACCCGCTCGCCGGAGCTGGCACAGTGGATAGCGGAGCATGTCAGCTTCCCGGCCACTATGGTCGATCGCATTGTCCCGGCGGCGACCGATGAGTCGCTGGCTGAGATTGCCGACGTAATCGGCGTCTTCGACCCTTGCGCCATCAGCTGCGAGCCTTTTATTCAGTGGGTAATAGAAGATAACTTTGTCGCCGGGCGTCCGGCGTGGGAAACGGCGGGCGTGCAGTTGGTGGAAGATGTGCAGCCGTGGGAGCAGATGAAGCTGCGCATGCTCAACGGTAGCCACTCCTTCCTTGCCTATTTAGGTTATCTCGCCGGGTTTGCGCATATTAATGAGTGTATGCAGGACGCAGCCTTCCGTGAGGCAGCGCGCCAACTGATGCTCAATGAGCAGGCACCGACGCTGCGCATCAAAGGCGTTGATCTTAATGCCTATGCCGACAGCCTGCTTGAGCGCTTCGCTAATCCGGCGCTGAAACACCGCACCTGGCAGATTGCGATGGATGGCAGCCAGAAGCTGCCGCAGCGCCTGCTGGACGGGATCCGTATTCATCTGCTGCGCCAGAGCGACTGGCCACTGCTGGCGCTCGGCGTGGCGGGCTGGATGCGCTATGTCAGCGGCGTCGATGATGCGGGCGAGACCATTGATATTCGCGATCCGCTGGCGGATAAAATCCGTGCCATCGTGGAGACCAGCAGCAGCGACGAGCGCGTCACGGCGCTGCTGACGCTGAAAGAGATCTTCGGCAACGATCTGCCGCATAACCCGGTGTTTGTCGATGCCGTCAGCCAGGCCTGGCGCGCTATTGATACCCTCGGCGCACACGACGCGGTGCAGCAGGCGGTCAACCCTTAACATTTTTTGCCCTCAACGCGGACGGATAGTGCGATGCGCCGTCCGCGCTCTTCTCTTTTCCGCTTTTTTTCGCCAGGATTGTGCGCTTGTGCTTTTTGATGACGCGGAGTTCCTGTGACGAAGACCAACCTGATTACCGGCTTTCTCGGAAGCGGCAAAACCACCTCCATTCTGCATTTGCTGGCCCATAAAGATCCGCAGGAGAAGTGGGCGGTGCTGGTGAATGAGTTTGGCGAAGTCGGCATTGATGGCGCCCTGCTCAGCGACAGCGGCGCGCTGCTTAAAGAGATCCCCGGCGGCTGCATGTGCTGCGTCAACGGCCTGCCGATGCAGGTCGGTCTCAACACCCTGCTGCGTCAGGGAAAACCCGATCGCCTGCTGATTGAGCCGACCGGGCTCGGCCACCCGAAGCAGATCCTCGATATGCTCACCGCCCCGGTCTATGAGCCGTGGATCGATCTGCGCGCCACGCTCTGCCTGCTCGACCCGCGCCAGCTGCTGGATGAGAAGGCGCTGAACAATGAGAACTTCCGCGACCAGTTAGCGGCAGCGGATATCATCATTGCTAATAAAGAGGATCGCGCCAGCGCCGAGAGCCAGCAGGCATTTGACGCATGGTGGGCCGAGTTTGGCGGCGATCGCCTGCGGGTGAACGCCACGCAGGGTGCGATTGCCGGCAGCCTGCTCGATCAACCGCGCCGTAATCTGCGCGCCCTGCCAGAGAGCGCCGCGCACGATCATGCGCACGGTGAGAAAAAGGGGCTGGCGGCACTGAGTTTACCGGCGCACCAGCGCTGGCGTCGCAACCTCAATAGCGGCCAGGGGCACCATGCCTGCGGCTGGATTTTCGATGCCGATACGGTTTTCGATACCATTGGTCTGCTGGAGTGGGCGCGGCTTGCGCCGGTGTCGCGGGTAAAAGGGGTGATGCGTATTCCCGAAGGTTTGCTGCGGGTAAACCGCCAGGGACAGGATTTGCATATTGAGACGCAGAACGCTGCGCCGCCCGATAGCCGGATAGAGTTAATCACCGACAGCGAGGCTGACTGGAACACGCTTCAATCGGCGCTGTTGAAGCTTCGTTTAAGTTAGCCGGACTACCGTGGCGTCCCTGAAAAATAAAAGAGCCTGCAAAATGAAAACCCGACTGCCTCTCATCGTGCTGCTGAATGCTGCTGGCCTGGCGCTGTTTTTCTCCTGGTATCTGCCGGTGAATCATGGTTTCTGGTTCCCGCTCGATTCAGCGATCTTCCACTTTTTCAACCATGGGCTGGCAGAGAACCGCGCCTACTTATGGTTTGTCGCCCTGACCAACAACCGCGCGTTTGATGCCTGCTCGCTGGTGGCGATGGGCTGTCTGATGCTCTCTTTCTGGCTGCCGGCAGATCCGGCCGGGCGTCGGCGCGTGGTGATGATTGGGCTGACCATGCTGCTGCTGGCGCTGGTGATCAACCAGCTCGCGCAGCATCTTATGCCGGTGAAGCGCGCCAGCCCGTCGCTCTCCTTTACCGATACCTATCGGGTGAGTGATCTGATCAACTTCCCGACAAAAGATGCCTCGAAAGATAGCTTCCCGGGCGACCACGGAATGATGCTGCTGATTTTTGCCGCGGTAATGCTGCGTTATTTCGGTAAAAAGGCATTCGCCATCGGGCTTCTTATATTTGTCATATTTGCGTTCCCGCGCGTAATGATTGGCGCGCACTGGTTTACGGATATTGCCGTCGGTTCACTCTCTGCGGTGTTGATTGGACTGCCCTGGTGCCTGATGACGCCGCTGAGCGATAAGATCGTGGCGTTATTTGATCGTTATTTGCCTGGGAAAAACAAAATTTAAACACTTAAATAACATTTACCGCCGCCGGGAAGAGGCGATCATTAGCGTCCTTAATGTAAATTCCCGGCGGTTGCCTGATTGTGTCATTTTTTAGCCAACTCAATCGCCTTTAAAAAGAGCATTTTGCCCGCTATTTCTCTTTATTTGTCCATTTATTGACCAAACGCATGAATTCACTTTCTGTATCACAATTTCTTATAAAAAAGTGATGAAAAGCACTCGCCTTGCATTAGATGTTCAGGTAACCTCGGTCCGTCTTGTCGCAAAGAGTGCTCTTTTACTCTCTGCGCGGTAATTTGTGCGTTTCGCCACAAATTCTGGCTCGAGTATTTGTCTTGAAACATTCAGATAATTAATCTCGCTGCGTTTGGCATTTTTCATAACGATATTATCGTTAAGGACTTCAAGGGAAAATAAGCAACATGGTCAAGTCTCAGCCGATCTTGAGATATATCGTGCGGGCGATACCCGCGATCGCAGTAGCGGTTCTGCTTTCAGCTTGTTCAACAAATACCGCCAAGAATATGCATCCTGAGACGCATGCTGTGCCCGAAGATAGCTCTTCACTGCAAGCCTCTCAGGATGAATTTGAAAACCTGGTACGTAATCTGGATGTTAAAAACCGGCTTATGGATCAGTATGCAAGTTGGAAAGGCGTTCGCTACCGTCTCGGCGGCGACACCAAGAAAGGCATCGACTGTTCTGGCTTTGTGCAGCGCACCTTCCGCGAACAGTTTGGTTTAGAGCTGCCGCGTTCCACATGGGAACAGCAGGAGACCGGTAAGTCTATTTCGCGCACCAGTCTGCGCACCGGCGATCTGGTTCTCTTCCGTGCAGGCTCTACCGGACGTCATGTCGGCATCTACATTGGTAATAACCAATTTGTTCATGCCTCCACCAGCAGTGGTGTGATGATTTCTAACCTTGATGAGCCATACTGGAAGAAGCGCTATAACGAAGCGCGACGCATCCTGACACGCAGCTAATCGCTTTATGCCAGTTACCCTTGGCTGGCGTAAAGTTATAAAAAACACTGCTTCGGCAGTGTTTTTTTATGTCTCCAATATGCTATACGAAGCTTTCCGGGTTTTATTTCGTTTATATCCCGCTTTATAGGCGAAATATGATGAACCGCTAACATAGGCTCAGCATCATGCTTACCCGTAACGTTACCGTTAACCGCCGCGTTGTGCTTATTAGCCTGCTGACCGGCGTGCTCGTTGCCATGCTGGTCGGCGGTATTCAGTTCTGGCTGGAGCAGCAAAAGCGGGAAGCCCGCTACGATACGCTGCTGAGCAGCATTCAGGCCTCATATGCCAGTTACTTCAGCACTATTCGCGCCGCGGCAGAAACGCTGCACCCGCTCACGCTCGACAGCTGTGAAGAGGCCGCGAGCGAGCTCACCTCCAAAGCTGCCTTCAGCCAGAATGTGCGCGCCTTTCTGTTAGTAAAAGATCAGCGCGCCTACTGTTCGTCCGCCACCGGTGATATGGATGAGCCAATGAAACGGCTGATTCCGGGTATCGATATTAATAAACCCACCGATATGGTGATTTTGCCCGGTACGCCGATGATGCCGACGCAGCCGGTAATTGCACTCTGGTTTCGCAGCCCGCTGCTGGATAACCGCGGCGTACTTGCCACGCTCAATATCAATCTCGCCCCCTATATGCTTTACACCGCGCAGATCCCCGATCTTAACGGCCTTGCGCTTGGCATCGGCGATCGCGCACTGACCACCTTCTCAGGCAAACCATTGCTGCTAAGTCATTTGCATCAAACGCCTTACCTGAGCGCGCAGGTCGAAGGTTCGCCGGTCAGGCTCTATCTCTACGCTGATAAATGGCAAATGGAAGATCTCCAGTTCGCGCTGCTGCTGGGTGCCACGGTCGGTATGCTTGCCGGTCTGCTGAGCGCGGCAATGCTCGCGATCCATCTGCGCCCCGGCCGGGAGATCCTCACAGCGATTAAGCGCGACCAGTTTTATGTCGTCTACCAGCCGGTGGTCAGCGGCGCGGAGTTAAAAGTGACCGGTTTTGAAGTACTAATGCGCTGGAAGCACCCGACCGCCGGCGAAATCCCGCCCGATGCCTTTATTCATTTTGCCGAAGCGCAGCAGTTAATTGTGCCCCTGACCCTGCATCTGTTTAAGCTTGTCGCGCGCGATGCGCCGGTTTTAAAAACGCTGCTGCCTGAAGGGGCGAAAATGGGCATCAATATTGCGCCCGGTCATCTGCATGCGCCGAGCTTTAAACAGGATATGCAGCAGTTTGCCCATGCCCTGCCCCCGCACCACTTCAGCCTGGTGCTGGAGATCACCGAGCGCGATATGCTCAAGCATGACGAGGTTAATGAGATCTTCCAGTGGCTGCATGATGAAGGATTTGAGATCGCCATTGATGATTTTGGTACCGGTCATAGCGCGCTGATCTACCTTGAGCGTTTCACCCTCGACTTCCTGAAGATCGATCGCGGGTTTGTTAACGCCATCGGCACGGAAACCGTCACCTCACCGGTGCTTGACGCCGTGCTGACGCTGGCGAAACGTCTCAATATGCTCACCGTGGCGGAAGGGGTGGAGACGCCGGAGCAGGTGCGCTGGCTGCGCGATCGCGGCGTGCACTATCTGCAGGGCTACTTTTTCAGCCGCCCGATGACGCTACAGCAGTTTATCGACTGGCGACCGCCGACATTTACTGCCCGGCTGTAGGCGGAAAAAGTTCACAACCGCCGATCCCTCCCCTATTATTCAAGCAGAAAAATTCACGCCTCCGTCGCATTGCGGTAAAAGGGATCCAGCAAATGAAGTATGCGCGCATTGTTGCTCTGTTACTGGCGTTTATCGCCCTCGCCTGCCAGGCGCAGACCATTAAAGAGAGTGACAGCTTTGCGATTATCGGCGAACCGAAATACGCCGTTAACTTTTCCCATTTTGATTATGTGAACCCCGCCGCGCCGAAAGGCGGTAACGTGACGCTCGCCAATATCGGCACCTTTGATAACTTCAACCGTTTCGCCCTGCGCGGTAACCCGGCGGTGCGCACCGATGCGCTGTACGACGGCCTGTTCACCACCTCCGATGATGAGCCTGGCAGCTACTATCCGCTGATTGCCGAAACCACCCGCTATGCCGATGACTTCTCGTGGATGGAGATCTCACTCAACCCACGCGCCCGCTTCCATGACGGCTCGCCGATCCGCGCCAGCGATGTCGCCTTCACCTTCCAGAAGTTTATGACTCAGGGGGTGCCGCAGTTTCGCATTGTCTATAAAGGCACGACGGTAAAAGCCATTTCGCCCTTAACCGTGCGCATTGAGCTGGCGAAGCCGGGCAAAGAGGATATGCTCAGCCTGCTGACGCTGCCGGTAATGCCGGAGAAGTTCTGGAAAGATCATAGCCTCAGCGAGCCGCTTGCCCGCCCGCCGTTGAGCAGCGGGCCTTACCGCATCAGCAGCTGGCGCATGGGGCAGTATATTGCTTATACCCGCGTGCGCGATTACTGGGCCGCCGATCTGCCGGTCAACCGCGGCCGCTGGAACTTCAACAATATTCGCTATGACTACTATCTCGACGACAATGTCGCCTTTGAGGCGTTTAAAGCCGGATCTTACGATCTGCGCAGCGAAGATAGCCCGAAAAACTGGGCCACGCGCTATATCGGCACCAATTTCGCGCGCGGCTATATTGTTAAAGATGAACAGACCAACCAATCGGCGCAGGATGCGCGCTGGCTGGCGTTTAATACCCAGCGCCCGGTGTTCGCCGACCGGCGGGTTCGTGAAGCGGTGTCACTGGCCTTTGACTTCGAGTGGATGAACAAAGCGCTGTTTTACGGTGCCTACAGCCGGGCGGACAGCTACTTTATCAACACCGAATATGCCGCACGTAACTACCCGGATGCCGATGAGCTAACGCTGCTGGCACCGTTAAAAGATCAGATCCCGCCTGAAGTGTTTACGCAGATCTACTCCCCGCCCACCTCGAGCGGCGACGGCTACGATCGCCAGAACCTGCTAAAAGCCGATAAGCTGCTGAACGACGCGGGTTGGGTGCTGAAAAACCAGCAGCGGGTGAATGCCAAAACCGGCAAGCCGTTTGTTTTTGAACTGCTGCTCCCCTCCGGCGGAAATGTGCAGTGGGTGCTGCCCTTCCAGCACAATCTCGCCCGTCTCGGCATCACCATGGAGTTACGCCAGGTGGATAACTCGCAGGCGACCAACCGCATGCGCAGCCGCGATTACGACATGATGCCGCGTCTGTGGCGCGCGCAGCCGTGGCCGAGCGGCGACCTGCAAATCTCCTGGGGTTCCGCCTATATTGACTCCTCCTACAATGCGCCGGGGGTAAAAAACCCCGCTATCGACACCCTGCTTGAACAGATTGCCCGCTGGCAGGGGAATAAAGAGAAGCTGTTGCCGCTCGGGCGCGCGCTGGATCGCGTGCTGACGTGGAACTATTACATGCTGCCGATGTGGTATATGGCGGCCGATCGCCTTGCGTACTGGGACAAGTTCTCCATGCCCGGCATTCGCCCCGTCTACTCAATTGGGTTTGATACCTGGTGGTATGACGTAAACAAGGCGGCGAAACTGCCCGCCGCCAGACGTTAAGGAGACGGGATGGGTGCCTATCTCATTCGCCGATTATTACTGCTGATCCCCACCCTGTGGGCGATTATTACCATCAACTTTTTTATTGTGCAGATTGCGCCCGGCGGCCCTGTCGATCAGGCGATTGCCGCCATTGAGTTTGGCGATCAGGGGCGGCTGCCCGGCACGGCTGATGGCGGTATGGGTGCAGGCCATGCGCGCACCGGGGTCGGTGATGCGCTGACCAACGATAGCCACTATCGCGGCGGGCGCGGCCTCGACCCGCAGGTGATTGAAGAGATAAAGAAGCGCTACGGCTTCGATAAACCGCTCTCCGAGCGCTACTTCAAAATGCTGTGGGATTATGCACGCTTCGATTTCGGCGATAGCCTGTTTCGCAGCGCCTCGGTGCTGCAACTGATTAAAGAGAGCCTGCCGGTCTCTATCACTCTTGGCCTGTGGGGCACGCTGATTATCTATCTGGTGTCGATTCCGCTTGGGATCCGCAAAGCGGTCTACAGCGGCAGTCGGTTTGATATCTGGAGCAGCGCGCTGATTATTGTCGGCTACGCTATTCCGCCGTTTCTGTTCGCCATTTTGCTGATCATCTTCTTCGCCGGTGGCAGCTATTATGACTTCTTCCCATTGCGCGGGCTGGTGTCGACGGATTTCGCCACGCTGCCCTGGTATAAACAGGCCGCTGATTATCTCTGGCACATTACCCTGCCGGTGCTGGCGACGGTGATTGGCGGTTTTGCCGCGCTGACGATGCTCACCAAGAACTCCTTTCTCGATGAGATCCGCAAGCAGTATGTGGTGACGGCGCGCGCCAAAGGGGTGAGCGAGCGCAATATCATGCGCAAGCATGTCTTTCGCAACGCCATGCTGCTGGTGATTGCCGGTTTTCCGGCGACTTTTGTCAGCATGTTCTTTACCGGTTCGCTGATGATCGAGGTGATCTTCTCCCTTAACGGTCTCGGCCTGCTGGGCTATGAAGCGACCGTCTCGCGGGATTACCCGGTGATGTTCGGCACGCTCTATATCTTCTCCCTTATCGGCCTGCTGCTGAATATTGTCAGCGATATCACCTATACGCTGGTCGATCCGCGTATCGATTTCGAGGGGCGCTGATGTTCAGACTCAGTTATGTTAACCAGGCGCGCTGGGCGCGTTTTCGCCATAACCGCCGTGGATACTGGTCGTTATGGATCTTTGTCGTGATTTTTGTCCTGAGCCTCTGCTCAGAGTTGATCGCCAATGATAAGCCGCTGCTGGTGCGCTATCAGGGCGAGTGGTTTGTGCCGCTGGTGAAAGAGTACAGCGAAAGCGACTTTGGCGGCCCGTTTGCCACGCCCGCGGATTACCAGGATCCGTGGCTGCAAAAGCAGCTTAACGAGCACGGCTGGGCGCTGTGGGCGCCGGTGCGTTTCGGTGCGCGCAGCATTAACTACGCCACCACGCAGCCCTTCCCCTCTCCACCGTCGGCGCAAAACTGGCTCGGCACCGATGCCAACGGCGGCGATGTGCTGGCACGCATTCTCTACGGTACGCGCATCTCGCTGCTGTTCGGCCTGCTGCTGACGCTCAGCTCCAGCGTCATCGGCATTGTGGTCGGTGCGATACAAGGTTATTACGGCGGCAAAATCGATCTCTTCGGCCAGCGGTTTATTGAGGTGTGGTCCGGGCTGCCGACGCTGTTCCTGATAATTCTACTCTCAAGCGTGATCCAGCCCGGCTTCTGGTGGCTGCTCGGCATTACCGTGCTGTTCGGCTGGATGACGCTGGTGAGCGTGGTGCGCGCCGAGTTTCTGCGCACGCGTAATTTCGACTACATCCGCGCCGCGCAGGCGATGGGCGTCAGCGATGGCGCAATTATGCTGCGCCATATGCTGCCTAATGCGATGGTAGCAACGCTGACCTTCTTCCCCTTTATTCTCAGCGGCTCGGTCAGCACCCTCACCTCCCTCGATTTTCTCGGTTTCGGGCTGCCGCTCGGCTCCCCGTCTCTCGGCGAACTGTTGCTGCAGGGCAAAAATAATTTGCAGGCTCCGTGGCTCGGCATCGCGGCGTTTGTCTCAACGGCGCTGCTGCTGTCGGTGCTGATCTTTATCGGCGAAGCGGTGCGCGACGCGTTTGATCCCAATAAGGCGGTGTAAATGGCTTCCCCTTTGCTGACTATTGACGCGTTAACCATCGCCTTTCGCCAGCAGGCGACCACCCGCACGGTGGTGGAGGATCTCTCCCTGCGCATTGAAGCGGGCGAAACGCTGGCGCTGGTGGGCGAGTCCGGCTCCGGCAAGAGCGTTAGCGCGCTGTCGATTCTGCGCCTGCTCCCCTCGCCGCCGGTGGTCTACCCCGCGGGCGATATTCTGTTTCATGGCGAATCGCTGCTGCATGCCAGCGAGCGCACCCTGCGCGGCGTGCGCGGCAACAAGATCGCCATGATTTTTCAGGAGCCGATGGTCTCGCTCAACCCGCTGCATACGCTGGAAAAACAGCTTTATGAAGTGCTCTCCCTGCACCGGGGAATGCGCCGGGAAGCGGCGCGGGCAGAGATGCTCGACTGCCTCGATCGCGTCGGCATCCGTAATGCGCGTAGCCGCCTCGGCGACTTCCCGCATCAGCTCTCCGGCGGCGAGCGCCAGCGTGTGATGATCGCCATGGCGCTGTTGACGCGCCCCGAGCTGCTAATTGCCGATGAACCAACCACCGCGCTGGACGTCTCCGTGCAGGCGCAGATCCTCACCCTGCTGCGGGAGCTGCGCGACGAGCTGAATATGGGGCTGCTGTTTATCACCCATAACCTGAATATTGTGCGCAAACTGGCGGATAACGTGGCAGTGATGCAAAACGGCCGCTGCGTGGAGCAGAACCGCGCGGCAACTCTCTTCAGCGCGCCGAATCATCCCTATACGCAAAAGCTGATCAACAGCGAGCCGCACGGCGATCCGGTGCCGCTGCCGCCCGTCGAGCAGCCGCTGTTGCAGGTGGAGAAACTCGGCGTCAGCTTCCCGGTGCGTAAAGGTATTTTCCGCCGCGTTGTCGCGCAAAACGCGGTGGTGAAAGGGATCTCCTTTACCCTGCGAGCGGGTGAAACGCTGGGGCTGGTGGGTGAATCCGGCTCCGGGAAAAGCACCACCGGCCTTGCGCTGCTGCGGCTGGTCAACGCCGAGGGCACGATTCTATTCGACGGCAAACCGCTGCATAAGTGGAGCCGCAAGCAGATGCTGCCGGTGCGCCACCGGATTCAGGTGGTGTTTCAGGATCCCAATTCGGCGCTGAATCCGCGCCTCAATGTGCAGCAGATTATCGAAGAGGGGCTACGCGTGCATCAGCCTGAGCTGTCGCGCGAAGCCCGCGAGCAGCGGGTGATCGAGGTGATGCAGGAGGTAGGGCTGGATGCGCAGACACGCCAGCGTTATCCGGCGGAGTTTTCCGGTGGCCAGCGCCAGCGTATCGCCATTGCCCGTGCGCTGATTATGAAGCCGGAGCTGATTATTCTGGATGAACCAACCTCATCGCTGGACCGCACCGTGCAGGCGCAGATCCTCGCGCTCCTGAAGTCGCTTCAGCAGACGCACCGGCTGGCCTATATCTTTATCAGTCACGATCTGCATCTGGTGCGCACCCTCTGCCACCAGGTGATTGTGCTTAAACAGGGTGAAGTGGTGGAACAGGGCGAGTGTCGGCGGGTGTTTGACGAACCTCAGCAGGCGTATACACGCCAGCTGCTGTCGCTGAGCTGAGGTTCAGAACGGGTTGTAATTGGAGAAAGGTTCCGCGATAGCGACGCCGAAGTTTTTCAGGCGGCAGGTCGCGGCAAACTCATCCTGACTGTGAACGAAAAGGCATGGCTCGCCTTCGCACTCGACCACCGAGCAGTCGACTTCGATATCGCTGAGCGCCTGGCTGAGTTTATGCATCACCGGCCAGGCGTTATCGCCGTCCGGGCTGAGCAATTTTAATGCCACCAGCGCGTCATCCGCCGCATGTCCATTTTGCGGAATCGGTTCAACTTTGGCACCTGCAAAACCCTCTCGCCAGCGATAGCACTGGGGCAAACGGTGGATGATTGAGAGCTGTAATGTATTCACTTTCTTTCCCCAGAAGCACTTTCACTTCACAAATATTTCACATCTAGATTAACACACTATTCACATTTCATCCTGCCAGTGGCAGAGAAAAGGTTGCACCCCGCGTAGTGTGTGGGTTTGCCGCGCTTTTATCAGCATGTTATGAACGCGTCGGCAGGCCAACTTTTCGGCTATATGTACCCGTTTATGAGATCTAACTCAACCTTTTTCACTACAAAGATGTGACTTTTTACACGACAGGATTTTACATAAAAGAAACAAAAAGCCCAAAAAGAGAACGGCTTTTGCTTGATATGCATCAACGCAGGGAGCGGGTTACGCTCCCTGTTGAGAGGGGTTATGCCGCTTTTTTGGTGCGGCTGGCATAGAGATAGAAGAGAACCGAGCAGGTGGCGCAGAAGGTCATCGACCAGATCATTGGCCAGGCGGTGTTGAAGGTGGCCAGCGACAGCAGCGCGCCAACAATCGCCCCAATACCAAAACGGAAGGTACCCGCCAGCGATGAAGCAGTGCCAGCCATATGTGGGAATTCGTCGAGGATCACTGCCATCGCGTTCGACGCCACCAGCGTGACGCAGCCGACAAACGCCGCCACACCCACCACCAACGCCCAGAAGCCAACACCCAGCAGCGCGGTCACCACCATCCATAACGCCATCACAAACTGGATCCACAGCCCGCTGCGGAACATATTCAGCGCGCCAACCCGGCGCACAAAGCGGCCATTGATAATGGTCAGGATGAACAGAAAGACGATATTGAGCGCAAAGTAGTAGCCAAAATCCTGCGGCGAGACGTGGTTGATTTCGATATAGACAAACGGCCCGGCGCTGAGGAAGGAGAACATTCCGGCAAAGCTGAAGCCGCTGGCGAGCATATAGCTGAGCACGCGTTTGTGGCGAAACAGCGAGGCAAAGTTGCCAAGGGTGGTGCGGAAGTGGAACTTATGCCGCTTCTCTACCGGCAGCGTTTCACGGATGAAAAAGGCGATCATGCCTGATGCCAGCAGCGCCGCCAGCGCGAGGATCCAGAAGATGGCGTGCCAGTTGAACCATATCAGCACCGCGCCGCCAATCATCGGTGCCAGCAGCGGCGCGATGGTGGTCACCAGCATGACAAAGGACATCATGCGCGAGAACTCTTCGCGCGGGTAGATATCGCGCATCAGGGCGTTAATCACCACGCTCGCTGCCGCGGCAGCGAGGCCGTGCAAAAAGCGCATAAAGATAAGCTGCTCGATACTCTGCGCCAGCGCGCAGGCCACCGCTGCGACGGCGAACACCAGCGTGCCGCCGAGGATCACCGGCTTGCGCCCGATGCTGTCTGCCATCGGGCCATAGAAGAGCTGACCGATGGCAAAGCCGAGAATGTAGCTGCTCAGGGTCATCTGCGCGCTGCCGGCCGGTACGCCGAACTGCCCGGCAATCACCGGCAAGGCGGGCAGATACATATCAATCGACAGCGGCATCAGCATGGCCAACAGGCCAAGGATAAAGACAATACTCAATGATGAGTGTGGCCTGCTGGTCACGGCAGCAATCTCCTGAAGTTAGCGGGTGAGCATGCCAACGCTGGCAATTTCATCCTCGGTAAGCGCACGGTACTCCCCCGGCGCCAGGTCGTCATCCAGACGGATGCCGCCAATGCGTTCGCGATGCAGGCCAACAACGTGGTTGCCCACGGCGGCAAACATGCGCTTCACCTGATGATAGCGCCCTTCGCTAATGGTCAGGCGCACCTGCGTCGGCGTAATCACCTCCAGCACGGCGGGTTTGGTGAGATCTTTTTCATTATGCAGCTGAACACCGTGGGCGAACTGCGCGGCGGTGTCTTCTGCAACCGGCGACTCCAGCGTCACCAGGTAGGTTTTTTCGCAGTGATGGCGCGGCGAGGTAATGCGGTGCGACCACTGACCATCATCGGTCATCAGCACCAGACCGGTGGTGTCGATATCGAGACGCCCGGCGGCGTGAAGCTTGTGCGCGACCGGCTCGTCGAGGAAGTAGAGCACCGTCGGGTGATCGGGATCTTCGGTAGAACAGACGTACCCTTCCGGTTTATGCAGCATAAAGTAGCGCGGGCCGGTCTGCTGAACGAGGGTATTGCCGTTGTACTCAACCTCGTGTTCCGGTTGCAGTTTAAAGGCGGCATCGCGAACGATTTCGCCATTGACCGTAACACGGCTGCCGCGGATTTCGCGCCCGGAAATGGCGCGGCTGACGCCAAGTTGCTGAGCGATAAACTTATCAAGTCGCATGAAATTTTCTGGCCTGTATGGTGCTGAATGGGGGCAATGCGCCCACAAAAGAGATGAACAGCCTGAAGTATAACGAGCATCATAAACCGCTTAAAGCAAAGTTTCGTGGCATACTGTCTGCCGTCAATCTGTAACGCCGTTGAGACAATGACTTTTACGCTACGCCCCTATCAACGCGAAGCGGTGGATGCCACCCTCGCCCATTTTCGCCAACACGCTGAACCCGCAGTGATTGTGCTGCCGACCGGCGCCGGAAAAAGCCTGGTGATTGCCGAGCTGGCACGGCTGGCGCGTGGTCGCGTACTGGTGCTGGCCCATGTGAAAGAGCTGGTTGCGCAGAACCACGCCAAATATATCGCCCTTGGGCTGGAAGCAGATATTTTCGCCGCCGGGCTGAAGCGCAAGCAGAGCCACGGCAAAGTGGTGTTTGGCAGCGTGCAGTCGGTAGCGCGCAACCTTGATCAGTTCCAGGGAGAGTTCTCCCTGCTGGTGGTGGATGAGTGCCACCGCATCAGCGATGACGACGACAGCCAGTATCAGCAAATCCTTTCTCACCTTAAGGAAGTGAATCCACGCATTCGCTTGCTCGGCCTGACAGCAACCCCCTTCCGTCTTGGCAAAGGGTGGATTTACCGCTTTCACTATCACGGCATGGTGCGCGGGGATGAAAAAGCGCTGTTCCGCGACTGTATTTATGAACTGCCGCTGCGCTATATGATTAAACACGGTTATCTGACGCCGCCGGAGCGGCTGGATATGCCGGTGGTGCAGTACGATTTCAGCCGCTTACAGACGCAGAGTAACGGCCTGTTCAGCGAAGCGGAGCTGAACCGCGAGCTGAAGAAGCAGAAGCGTATTACGCCGCACATTGTCAGCCAGATTGTTGAGTTTGCGCAGACGCGCAAAGGGGCGATGATTTTTGCCGCCACGGTGGAACACGCCCGCGAGATCACCGGCCTGCTGCCTGCGGACGACGCAGCGCTGATCACCGGCGAAACGCCCGGCCCGCAGCGTGATGCCTTAATTGAGGCTTTCAAACAGCAGCAGTTCCGCTTTCTGGTCAACGTCGCGGTGTTGACCACCGGCTTTGATGCGCCGCATGTCGATCTGATTGCCATTTTGCGCCCGACGGAATCCGTCAGCCTCTATCAGCAGATCGTCGGTCGCGGCCTGCGCCTGGCACCGGGGAAAACCGACTGCCTGATCCTCGATTACGCCGGTAACCCGCACGATCTCTACGCCCCGGAGATTGGCGCACCGAAAGGCAAAAGCGATAACGTGCCGGTGCAGGTCTTCTGCCCGGGTTGCGGCTTTGCTAACACATTCTGGGGGAAAACCACTGCTGACGGTACGCTGATTGAGCACTTTGGCCGCCGTTGCCAGGGCTGGTTTGAAGATGATGAAGGGCATCGCGAGCAGTGCGATTATCGTTTCCGCTTTAAAAACTGCCCGCACTGCAACGCAGAGAATGATATTGCCGCTCGCCGCTGCCGCAGCTGCGATGCGATTCTCGTCGACCCGGACGATATGCTGAAAGCGGCGCTGAAGCTGAAAGATGCGCTGGTGCTGCGTTGCAGTGGCATGACATTGCAGCACGGCGCGGATGAGAAAGGCGAATGGCTGAAAATCACCTATTACGATGAAGATGGCGCGGATGTCAGCGAGCGCTTTCGTCTGCAAACTCCGGCGCAGCGCACCGCTTTTGAGCAACTCTTTATGCGACCGCATACGCGCACGCCCGGCGTGCCGTTACGCTGGATTGTGGCGGCGGATATCGTCGCCCAGCAGGCGCTGCTGCGTCACCCCGATTTTGTCGTCGCCCGTATGAAGGGCCAGTACTGGCAGGTGCGGGAAAAAGTGTTTGATTACGAAGGTCGCTTTCGTCGGGCGAATGAATTGCGCGGCTAAGCGCACTTTTAATTGATGTATCAATCATTAGGGGATAGAATACCGCCCGCTTTTGCATCCGCAAAGCCGATCATCTGCCTGTTGCTGGGTCGCCTGTAACAGGATTTATTTAAGAGAGATTCAAATGTTTACTATTAACGCAGAAGTACGTAAAGAGCAGGGTAAGGGTGCGAGCCGCCGCCTGCGCACCGCGAACAAGTTCCCGGCTATCGTCTACGGTGGAACTGAAGCGCCGGTTGCTATCGAACTGGATCACGACAAAGTGTGGAACATGCAGACTAAGCCTGGTTTCTACAGCGACGTTCTGACCCTGGCTCTCGATGGCAAAGAAGTTAACGTTAAGATTCAGGCTGTTCAGCGTCACCCGTTCAAGCCGAAACTGACTCACATCGACTTCGTTCGCGCGTAATCGCTGACAAGTTGAAGAAAAAACCCCGCTCCGGCGGGGTTTTTTTATGGCCTATTTTCCGCCGCTCAGCCGACGCTGCAGCTGATCGCGCAGATTCGGCGGTGTGCCTTTAATGGTCAGCGTGTCGGTAGCCGGATCCCAGAAGATACGCTCGCCAAGCAGCAGCGCATCAAAATTGATGGTCAACCCGCCGCCGCTGCCGGCATATTTGGTTAACTGCCGCAGAGTGCTGCGATCCGCCGGGAAGCTCTCTTCCAGCTCGTAGCCCTGGCCTGCGGTAAACTCTTCAAAGCTCACTTCGCTTACGCCCGCCAGCTCTTTTGAGAGCGACGCCAGCTCAATCTCCTCGCCCGCCTGCAACTGCTCGTTGCAGTAGGTGTAGACCTGCTGACGCACAGTCTGGCGCTCGGATTTATCCAGCTCCGCCTGGGCGGTAAAATCATCAACTGCTTGCAGCAGCCCACGGTTCTGCGCTTTCGCATTCAGCCCTTCGCTGGCGCCGAGGAAATCCATAAAGAAATCCGCAACCTTGCGCCCTACCCGACCTTTCAGGAAGGTGAGGTAACGCGTTGACTCCGGGTTAGTTTCCCACTCGGTTAAGTCGACGCGCGCAACGATATCGGCGTGATTGATATCAAGATAATGCGTCGAGCTGATATCGAGGTTTTCATTGACGCGCATGCTGCTTAAGTTGTTCAGCACCGCCACCAACAGATACTCCACCGCCAGATAACGGTAGTGGCAAAACAGCACAATACCGCCGTCGGCAAAGGGGTATTTCGCCAGTTCATCACGTAAGCGCCCGGTTGCCGCGCGGCTAAAGGCGAGAAACTCCTCTTCGCCCTGACGTTGCAGACGCAGCGCCTGTGCCAGCTCGCTCTCTTCATTAAACAGGCCATAGGCTTTATTTTTTGCGCTATAGACCCGGTGCAGTTCCGCCACCATCTCTTCGACGGGCGGGGTGGGTTCGAGCAAAGAATCGCGCAGCACCAGTTCAAGGGTTTGCTCATCGCGCTTGATAAGCTGGTGCAGGGCAATCTGGTTGATGTCCAGACTCATGATAAACTCTCCTTTTTGACCGGCGGTATTCAACCACCACCAACGCCGCGGTGCAACTGCTGATAAAAAAGCAGAAAAAAAGCTCTTCCTACGGTAAGATGTTGCCCTTTCATGAACAGACTGATTTCGATTTATGCCACAAATCTCCCGCTACAGTGATGAACACGTTGAACAACTGCTCAGTGAGCTGGCCAACGTACTGGAAAAACACAAAGCACCGGCCGACCTCTCTTTGATGGTGCTGGGCAATATGGTGACCAACCTGATTAACAGCAGCGTCGCCCCCGCGCAGCGTCAGGCCATCGCGACATCTTTCGCAAAGGCACTGCAATCGTCCATTGGCGACGACAAAGCGCACTAAGGGAAATCACAACAGTTTATGGTGACTAATCGTCAACGCTACCGTGAAAAAGTCTCCCAGATGGTGAGCTGGGGGCACTGGTTCGCGCTGTTCAACATTTTGTTGTCCATCGTGCTCGGTAGCCGTTACCTGTTTGTTGCCGACTGGCCGACCACGCTCTCCGGGCGTATTTACTCCTGGCTGAGCCTGGTGGGCCACTTCAGCTTTGTGGTCTTCGCCACCTATCTGCTGATCCTCTTCCCGCTGACCTTTATTGTGATGTCGCAGCGGCTGATGCGCGTGCTCTCGGCGATCCTCGCCACCGCAGGCATGACGCTGCTGCTTATCGACAGCGAAGTCTTTACCCGTTTTCACCTGCACCTCAATCCGGTGGTCTGGGAACTGGTCATTAACCCCGATCAGAACGAGATGGCCCGCGACTGGCAGCTGATGTTTATCAGCGTGCCGGTCATTTTGCTGATTGAGATGCTGTTTGCGACGTGGAGCTGGCAGAAGCTGCGCAGCCTCACGCGCCGCCGCCACTTCGCTAAGCCGGTGGCCGCCCTCTTTTTCGTCTCCTTTATTGCCACCCATGTGATGTATATCTGGGCAGACGCCAATTTCTATCGCCCGATCACTATGCAGCGCGCCAACCTGCCGCTCTCATACCCGATGACCGCGCGCCGTTTCCTTGAAAAACACGGTCTGCTGGACGCGCAGGATTACCAGCGTCGCCTGGTAGAACAAGGCAATCCGGAAGCGGTATCGGTGCAGTATCCGTTAAGCGATCTGCGCTATCTCGATATGGGCTCCGGGCAGAATGTGCTGCTGATTACCGTCGACGGGCTGAACTACGCCCGTTACGAAAAACAGATGCCGCAGCTGGCGAGTTTTGCCGGGCAGAACGTTAACTTTACCCAGCATATGAGCGCCGGGAATAACGCCGATAACGGCTATTTCGGCCTCTTCTACGGTATTTCGCCGAGCTATATGGATGGCGTGATGTCAGCACGTATCCCGGCGGCGCTGATCACCGCGCTGAATCAGCAGGGCTACCAGCTGGGTCTCTTCTCGTCCGACGGCTTCAGCAGCCCGCTCTATCGCCAGGCGCTGCTGTCTGATTTCTCGCTGCCACCAGCAAAAAGCCAGAGCGATGCGCAGACGGCCGATCAGTGGATCAGCTGGCTCTCCCATGATGCGCAGGAAGATACGCGCTGGTTCTCATGGGTCTCCTTAAACGGCACCGCCGCGCTTGATACCGATACTCCGGGCTTTGCCCGTAAATACCCCCGCGCTGCCGCCGATGTCGATGCGCAGATTGCCCGCGTGCTGGATGCGCTGCGCGCCTCCGGCAAAATGGACAACACGGTGGTAGTGATCACCGCCGGTCGCGGCATCCCGGCCGATCAGCAGGACACCACTTTCGACTGGTCGCGCAGCCGCCTGCATGTGCCGCTGGTCGTACACTGGCCGGGCACGCCCGCGCAGCGTATTACCAGGCTGACGGATCATCAGGATGTGATGACCACTCTGATGCAGCGTCTGCTGCATGTCAGCACCCCGGCTAATGAGTATTCGCAGGGTCAGGATCTCTTTACCGCCACGCGCCGCCACAACTGGGTGACCGCCGCTAACAGCAATACGCTGGCGATTACCACGCCGCAGATGACGCTGGTGCTCGATCAGAACGGTAACTACAAGTCCTGGGATGCGCAGGGCGAGAAGATCCGCGATCAGAAACCGCAGCTCAGTTTACTGCTGCAGGTGCTGACCGATGAAAAACGGTTTATCGCTAACTGATTGATTATTTATGAATCACTCAGCCTGCCCTGCACTTGCAATCAGGCAAGAAACGGGTAGTATTAGCGCCACATGTCGGCACGTAGCGCAGCCTGGTAGCGCACTGTCATGGGGTGTCAGGGGTCGGAGGTTCAAATCCTCTCGTGCCGACCAAAATTCCCCGCCGTGTTGCCTGATTCTTTTCGGCAAGACGAAGAAAAACAGCAAGTTACTTTAGCTTGCTGTTTTTTTTTGCCCGTTAAAAACCCTTTTCGCCTGGCAAACGGGTAAGCAAATCGTAATCAGGATGTTAACATAGAGACAAATTCATGCCTGTTATGATGAGTGAAACCTATGTCCGACTTAAACCGTCCACAACTCCAGCTGCCCAACGGTGCCGATAAACTGCTGCTCCACTCCTGCTGCGCCCCCTGCTCGGGTGAAGTGATGGAAGCGATCCAGGCTTCCGGTATCGACTACACCATCTTCTTCTATAACCCGAACATCCATCCGCAAAAAGAGTATGAACTGCGCAAAGAGGAGAACATCCGCTTTGCTGAGAAGCACGGCGTGCCCTTTGTCGATGCAGATTACGACACCGACAACTGGTTCGAGCGGGCGAAAGGGATGGAGTGGGAGCCTGAGCGCGGCGTGCGCTGCACAATGTGTTTTGATATGCGCTTTGAACGCACGGCGCTCTATGCCCATGAGCACGGCTTCAAAGCCATCAGCAGTTCGCTGGGCATCTCTCGCTGGAAAAATATGCAGCAAATCAATGATTGCGGCCAGCGCGCGGCGGGGCACTACCCGGAAATGGTCTACTGGGATTACAACTGGCGCAAGCAGGGCGGCTCGGCAAGGATGATTGAGATCAGCAAACGGGAGCGCTTCTATCAGCAAGAGTACTGCGGCTGCGTCTACTCCCTGCGCGACAGCAACCTGCACCGTAAATCCCAGGGCCGACCGCTGATTAAGATCGGCAAGCTCTATTACGGTGACGAGCAGGAATAAGACGAAAATCCCGGCCATCTGACCGGGATTTTTTTGCATTACAGCGCGATATCCGCAACCTGCTCATCGTCGTGATGCGGCTGCGCCACCGGCTTCTGCACCGGCGGGGTAATATCAGCTACCATCGATTCATCGCACTTCAGGCCGAGAATTTCACTGGTGTAGCGCAGCTCGGCGTCGGCGGCCTCGATATTGCCATTCAGCCCGGTACCGAACGAGGGAATAATCTCCCGGAGCTTGGTTTGCCAGGCTTCTGAAGCGAAGCGCTCGGTAAACACCTTCTCCATCAGCTCAAGCATGATCGGCGCTGCGGTTGAGGCACCCGGCGACGCGCCCAGCAACGCGGCAATGGTGCCCTCTTTGTCGCTGACCACTTCGGTGCCCAGACGCAGCACGCCGCCTTTCCCGGCTTCGCGTTTGATAATCTGCACCCGCTGCCCTGCCTGCCACAAGCGCCAGTCCTCTTTTTGCGCCAGCGGATAGTATTCACGCAGCGCATCAAAGCGGTCATCCTCGTTTTGCAGTACCTGGTTTACCAGGTATTTCACCAGGCTGAAGTTGGTCATCCCGACCGTCAGCATCGGCAAAATATTGGACGAGTTGGTTGAGCGCAGCAGATCCCACAGCGATCCATTTTTCAAAAAACGCGTGGAGAAGGTGGCGAACGGCCCAAAAAGCAGCACGCGTTTGCCATCAATTATGCGCGTATCGATATGCGGCACCGACATTGGCGGCGCGCCAACGGTCGCCTGACCGTAGACTTTCGCCAGATGGTGATTCACCACCGCCGGATCTTCCGCCACCAGGAACTGGCCGCCCACCGGGAAACCGGCATAATCGGCCGCTTCCGGAATGCCGGATTGCTGTAACAGCTTCAGCGCTGCACCGCCGGCACCGATAAAGATAAATTTCGCTTTGATCACCTGCTCAGCGCCGTTGTTCAGGTTATGCAGCGTCACGCTCCAGCTCTGATCGGCGTTGCGCTTTAAGCCGCGCACTTCGGTCGCCAGTTGCAGGGCGAAGTTCGCCTTTTTCTGCAACGAGCCAATCATCTGGCGCGTCAGCTCGCCAAAGTTAACATCGGTGCCGATCTCCGTGCGGGTCGCGGCAATTTTTTGCGAGGCATCGCGCCCTTCCATCACCAGCGGTGCCCACTGTTTGATCTGCTCAGGGTCTTCGGAGTAGCGCATGCCGCGAAACAGCGAGCACTGCTGTAGGGCTTTATAGCGCGCGCGCAGGAAGTTGACGTTGTCGTCGCCCCAGACGAGGCTCATATGCGGCACGGTATTGATAAAGGAGCGCGGGTCGCGCAGCACACCGCTTTTCACCTGGTGCGCCCAGAACTGGCGAGAGATGCGAAACGCTTCGTTGATCTCAATCGCTTTTTTGATGCTGACAGAGCCGTCCGCGCTGCGGGGGGTGTAGTTGAGTTCCATCAGGGCAGCATGCCCGGTACCGGCGTTGTTCCAGCCGTTTGAACTCTCTTGCGCCAGGGCGTCGAGACGCTCCACCATCGTAATTGACCAGTCCGGTTCAAGATCCGAAAGCCAGGTTCCCAACGTGGCACTCATGATCCCACCACCGATTAAAAGCACATCTGTTTCCTGCTCTTTCGATGCGGACGCGTCTGCTGCTTTTGAGACAGCATTAAGCCCGACAGCCATCGAAAACAGCCTGGCAGTCATTCTTTTCATGATGATATTGCCTTACTTTTAGTGCTGCTTTATTCGCATTTATAGAGGGTTAAATCGTTAGCTCGTCTAACGTAGCACTTAAAAGTCGAGATTTAAATAATGTTTAAACATTAAATAATAATTATATAAATGTTACTAATAAGTTGCTTTTATGCATTAGTTTTAACACTAATTGTTGCCCGTGTGGCGTCGGAATCTGCTATTATCCTGCGCTTTGCCAAACGCATGGATGCCGTTTGCCTCTGCTTCTATGGCACTCTCCACTTGCGGAATTTTATGACCGACAACGCTACCCCCTCCTCTTCTCAGGTAAGCGCCGTACTGCGCTCTCCAAAGCTGTTTACACGCGAAATTTTAGCCGGTGTGATCACTGCGCTGGCGCTGATCCCGGAAGTGATCTCCTTCTCGGTGATTGCCGGGGTTGACCCGAAAGTGAGCCTGATCGCCTCGGTGGTGCTCTGCTTCGCGATGTCCATTCTCGGCGGTCGTCCGGCGATGGTAACGGCGGCTGCCGGGTCAGTCGCACTGGTTATCGGTCCAATGGTCAACCAGAACGGCGTGGAATACATTTTGCCTGCGGTATTACTGGCGGGCGTGATCCAGATTATCTTCGGCCTCACCGGCATGGCGCGGCTGATGCGCTTTATTCCCCATGCGGTGATGACCGGGTTTGTTAACGCCCTCGGCATCCTGATCTTCTTTGCCCAGGTGCCCCACTTCTGGAGCAAAAACCCGCTTATTCTGGCGCTCTTCGCCCTGACGCTGCTGATTGTACTGTGGCTGCCGCGCTGGCTGAAAAGCGTGCCCGCGCCGCTGGTGGCGATTGTCGTGCTTACCGCCTATACCATCTTTAGTGGTCAGGTGTTACCCACCGTGGGTGATGAAGGCCCAATGCAGGGCGGGCTGCCGGGGCTGACCGAATGGCTGGTACCGTTTGATTTGCATACGCTGAGCATTATCTGGCCCTGCGCGCTGAGCATCGCTTTTGTCGGGCTGATGGAGTCGCTGCTGACTGCGAAATTGGTCGACGATTTAACCCATACGCCGTCGAATAAAGGGCGCGAAAGTGCCGGGCTTGGCATCGCCAATATCCTTGCCGGTTTCTATGGCGGTATTGCTGGCTGCGCGATGATTGGTCAAACCATCGTTAACGTTGAGATGGGCAAAGGGCGTACGCGTCTCTCAACCGTTGCCGCCGCGCTGGTATTGCTGCTGCTGGTCACGGCGTTAAGCGAGGTGATGGCGAAAATCCCGATGGTGGTGCTTGCCGGGATTATGGCGATTGTCGCCTTCAAGACCTTTAACTGGGGAAGCCTCAAGCCAGGCACCCTGAAGCAGGCGCCTTTCGTTGAGAGCGTGGTGATGGTGATAACGGTGATTGCCACCGTCAGCACCGGCAACCTGGCGATTGGCGTGGTTGCCGGGGTGGTGACGCTGGCGATAACGCCTGCGAAGTGGCGGGAAAAGTCGCTGTTTACAGCAAGAACAGCGTCGCCAGACCAAGAAAAATAAAGAAGCCGCCGGTGTCGGTAATGGCGGTGATCATCACGCTGGAGCCGACCGCCGGGTCGCGCCCCAGCCGGATCATCAGCATCGGGATCAGTACGCCCATTAATGCCGCCATCAGCAGATTAAGCACCATCGCCAGCATCATCACGCCGCCCAGCGCCGGGTCGCCATACAGCCACCAGGTGATGCAGCCCATCAGGCCGCCCCACACCACGCCATTGATTAACGCCACACCCATTTCGCGCAGAATAAGAAACGAGAAGTTGCCCGGCTGAATGTTTTGCAGCGCCAGCGCGCGCACAATCATGGTGATGGTCTGATTACCGGTGTTACCGCCAATACCGGCGACAATCGGCATCAACGAGGCCAGCGCCACCAGCTGCGAAATGGTGTGCTCAAAACCGTCAATCACTCGCGAGGCGATAAAGGCGGTGCAGAGGTTAAGCGCCAGCCACGCCCAGCGTGACTTTACCGCTTTGGTGACGGGGGCAAACACATCCTCTTCGGTGCTCAGACCGCCCATCTGACGCATATCGTTATCGGTCTCTTCGTAGACCACGTCGAGGATCTCATCGACGGTCAGCCGCCCCATCAGAATGCCATTCTCATCCACCACTGCGGCGCTAAGCAGGTTGTCACGCTCAAAGGTACGCGCAACACGCTCCGCCTCCTCTTCCGGCAGGAAGGTGACGGGATCGCTCTCCATCACTTCGCCCACTTCACGATCGGTGGCATTAAGCAGCAGAGTTTGCAGCGTCAGCTCGCCAACCAGCCGGTTGTCGCGATCGACCACAAACAGCTTGTCGGTGTTCTCCGGCATCTTTCCCAGACGGCGTAAGTAGCGCTGAACGGCGGCCAGCGTCACCTCCGCGCGGATGGTGATCACCTCAAACTCCATGATCGCACCGACGCAGTTTTTGCCATAGCGCATCACCTGGCGCACCCGCGCGCGCTCTTTCGGCGGCAGCGTTGCCATCATGCGCCCGGTCAGGTTGCGCGGCAGATGCTGCACCAGGTAGATCTGCTCATCAATATTGAGGGTTTCAAGCGCATCCAGCAGCGCGCGGTCGCTCATCTCATCAATCAGATCGTCCCAGACATTTTCCGAGGCTTCGAGCAGCACTTTGCCGCGCTTGTCATCTTCAATCACCCGCCACAGCGCATGGCGTTCAACCACCGGCAGCGCTTCGAGGGTATCGGCCAGATCCGGCGGCGGCAGATGGGCAGCGAGGGCGCGAACTTCAAGCAGGTGCTGATCGAGCACTTCACTGTTTACCTGCTCCACCAGCGTGATTTCGCCCAACAGCGTGGCGGTCAGGGCTTTATGGGTGGTGAGCAACCAGATAAGGCGCGCGCGCTCTTCTTCGCGCAGTTTGACACTGTTCTTTTTAATAACCGGCATGACAATCCTGAATCGAAAGCGCCCTCTCATCCGGGCGGAATAGCCTTAAGCATAGCGCCAGGTGCTAAAAAAAGGCTCAACGGTGGGGTTGTTTGGATAAAAAAACGGCAACGCTCCCCGCTTCAGCAGGGAGCGTGGTGATTACGCGGTGCGGGAAACGGCGTCGCGGGAGGCGAGCTGACGCTCTTCACCCTCCAGCTCGCTTAAGTGGCCGCTGCGCATCTCCAGCAGGCGATCGGCGTGAATAAAGTAGTGATCGTCATGGCTGATGGCGAAGATGGTTTTGCCCATCTGCTGCATCAGCGGCAACAGCACCTGGTAGAAGTCGCGCCTGAAGTGCGGATCCTGATCTGCCGCCCACTCATCCAGCAGCAGAATATCGCGCTCTTCCGCCAGCGCCAACAGCAGCGCGACGCGCTTCTTCTGCCCCTTCGACAGCTTGAGGTTGAGGATTTTGCCGTTTTCCAGCTCCAGCTTGTGCGACATCTTTAACTGCTCCAGCCACTTCGCCACCAGCGCCGGATCGGCCTGCTGCCCTTCGGGGCCAAGCAGTTCATCAAACAGCCAGACATCGGTAAACACCGCCGAGAAGAGTTTGCGGTAATCTTCCGGTTTATCCTGCGCCATCGGTTTGCCATCCAGCAGGATCTCACCGGAGAGCGGCTGATAGAGGCCGGTCAGCAGCATTGCCAGCGTCGATTTCCCGCTGCCGTTGCCGCCAATCAGAAACACCAGTTCGCCGCGCTTGAGGGTCATATTGATTGGCCCGATGGCAAAGTCGTTATCCTGATATTTAAAGGTGACATCACGCAGCTCAAGAGTTTGCCATCCGGGGAAAGCCTGCGGGCGCGGGAACTCCGGGCGGTAAGGTGCCAGCGCGAACTGCTTGAGTTTGCGAAACGCCACCTGGGCGGTGAGCAGCGTTGGCAGCGCGCCGACGGCGGAGAGCAGCGGCGTGCGCAGAAAGAGCAGCGTCAACGAGTAGGTCGCCGCGACATTGGTATTCGCCCAGCCCAGCCCGTTTGCCATCCAGAACACCAGGCCAATCGCGCCCAGCATCATAATGTTCGACCAGTTCACCGCGCTCAGGTGGAAGGTATCGGCGCGGATAATATGGTGGCGGTATTCGCGCGCATCCGGCAGGTACATCTTTTCAAACACATGCTCGGCGCGCTCGCGGTTAAGCGTAAGCTCTTTGCGCCCCTCAAGCACCGTCTGGAAATCGGTATACAGCTTATCTTCCGTCTCGCGCAGGGTCGCCATATGTTTATAGACGCGCGACACCAGCATAAATCCGCCCCAGATGGTCAGCGCCATCCAGATCACGGTGATCAGCAACATTTTACCGGAGAGCATTGCGAGATAGAGGCAGGAGCCAACGGTGAGGATAATCCCCTGCACCAGCTCCGGCAGGCGCACAAAGGCGATGGTGATATTACGGACATCGCTGGTCAGCCCGGCCAGCAACGAGGCGCTGCCCAGCTGTTCGATGCGCTCGATCGGCGTATCCAGAAGACGCTTGATAAATTCGCTGCGCAGGCGATAGACAAAGTGGTGGCCCAGTGTCGTCAGCGCCAGCTGTGAGCCGAGAGTGACGGCCATTAACAGCAGCAGCAGGCCGAGGAACTCCGGCAGCACGGCAATAGAAAGATCGACAGATTCAATCAGGCGCTGGTTAATAAAGGCAATCAGCCCGATGCCCATTGCCGCGCTGGCAAGCGACAGCGCCAGTACCGCCACAAACGGCCAGCGATACTGCCGCCAGACAAGAAGGAGAAGTTCCATAAGCGTATCCGGTCAATAAAAACAGCCAGCAGTTTAAACGGCTACCTGTTTTCATCAAGAATAATTCTTATTTTTGTTCGCTATTGCCCGCCTGGCGAAAAGTGAGGTTATAGCGGCACTCGCCGGTCAGCGGATGGTAGCCCGGCTTCAGCGGCGCAATGCCGTGATAAAAGAGGCGCGACACCCCGCCCCACACCACCACATCGCCATGCTCCAGCAGCAGACGCTGGAGCGGATCGCTGCGTTTCAGCCCGCCGAACTGGAAAACCGCCGGCAGGCCAAGCGAAACGGAGACAATCGGCGCTCGCAGATCCGGTTCATCCTTATCCTGATGCAGCGAGAGTTTGGCTCCCGGCGCATAGCGGTTGATAAGGCAAGCATCCGGGCGGAAATCGGGGTAGCCAGCGGCGGCGCTTGCCGCGTTGCAGAGCGTCACAAAGGCCTGCGGCATGGCGGGCCACGGGCGCTGCGTCTGCGGATCGGCGGCATCGTAGAGATAGCCGCGCTTGTCCGTTGTCCAGCCAAGCTGCCCACAGTTGGTCATCGCAACGGACATGGTGTAACCGCCGGGGGTAACCATATGGCGCAGCGGCGAAACGCTGACCACATCGGCGATACCGTGCATCAGCGCCTCGCTGTGCGCAAGGGCGAAACGGCGCAGTATCACGGCACCCGGTGCCAGCGGCTCCTGCCACGGTTGTTCATCGGCAAACAGATCGAGCATCAGGTCTCCTGTTGATTAGCTTCGCGCGCCAGCAGCTGCGCTTTGCGCTCGGCACCCCAGCGGTAGCCGGAGAGCGCCCCGCTCTGGCGCACCACGCGGTGGCAGGGAACAATAACCGCCAGCTTATTCGCCCCACAGGCGCTGGCGACGGCTCTGACCGCGCCGGGCTTGCCAATACTCTGTGCCAGTGCCTGGTAGCTGACTCTCTCCCCTGCCGGGATCTGACGCAGTGCTTGCCACACCTGCAACTGAAACGCGGTACCGCGTAAATCGAGCGGCAGGGTAAAGGGCGAATCGGGTCTCTCTACATGCGCAATCACCTGCCGCACGCGCGCAGTAAATTGCGGGTCATCTTCTGCCTGGCGGGCATACGGAAAGAGCTTACCGAGCTGCGCCAGTAACGCCTCATCACTTTCGGCCAGCAACACGGCGCAGATCCCGCGTTCACTCTCTGCCACCAGGCAGCGGCCGAGCGTACAATTTGTCAGGGTAAACCAGACCGGGCAGGAAGAGCCGCCGCGACGAAAGGCGCGAGCAGTCATGCCTAGCGCGGCATCCGCGTTTCGATAGTAGCTGCTGCTGTCCGGGAAGCCGGCGGCCAGCACCGCATCGGTAATGGTCTCGCTGTTCGCCAGTGTTTCGCGTAAGCGCCGGGCGCGAAACGCCTGCTGCCACGCTTTCGGCGTCACGCCGGTCACCGCTTTAAACAGACGGTGGAAATGATAAGGGCTCATGGCAACCGCCGCGGCAAGCTCTGCCAGCGTTATGGGTTGATCCTGCTCCAGCAAACGGCACGCGGCGGCTATCTTCTCCAGCCGCTGCTGCTGCGGATGCGTTTTATCCGGCTGGCAGCGTTTGCAGGGACGAAAGCCCGCTTCCAGCGCGCTGGCAACATCTTTATAGAAGCGGACATTCTGGCGCAGGGCGCGCCGCGCCGTGCAGGAGGGTCGGCAAAAAATCGCCGTAGTCAGCACGGCAAAGACAAACTGACCGTCAGCGTTCGGGTCGCGCGCCAGCACCGCCTGCCAGCATTGATCATCGGTTAATGTCGCATTGTTCATCGCAGGCTCCTTATCTAAGCTTAGCCTTACTGTGGCGGTTAGCGCGCGCGCAAACACCCGCAATCTTGCGCTTTAATTTTTATCCTTCACCAGGAAGGCGGAGAACTGCGGCGACATCCAGGTCGTGAAGCCGTCACCCTCTTTCATGATCATCATCACCGCCAGCCCTTCGCGCGTCACCACCTCTTTCGCCCGCTCGGTGCCGAGCACCATCAGGCCGGTGTCCCAGGCATCTGCTTCCAGCGCGGTCGGCGAGATCACCGTCACCGACACCAGCTTATGATTGATTGGCCGCCCGCTGCGCGGATCGATAACGTGGGAGATGCGTTTACCGTCCAGCTCATAGTAGTTGCGATAGCTGCCGGAGGTGCTGATACCGTGGCCATTAATATCGACCACCGCCTCGACGGCGTTTTCGCGATCCGTTGGCTTCTGCACCGCTACACGCCACGGCAGCCCTTTACCATTTATCCCTCGACTGACCAGCGCCCCGCCGACGGAGACCAGATAGCGGGCAATTCCCTCGCGTTCCATTAAATGCGACAGATGATCGGCGGCGTAACCCTCGCCAACCGTCGAAAGATCGACATAGAGATCGGGCAGATCTTTTTGCAGGAACTGTTCACCGGCGCGATTGATTACCGTGAGATGTTGCAGCCCGGTACGCGCTTTCGCCGCGTCGATCTGCGCCTGCGTTGGCGTCTTGATCGGCTGCTGATCCGGGCCAAAGCCCCATAAATTCACCAGCGGCCCAACGGTAATATCCATCACGCCATCGGTTTTTTTACCCACGCGTAGCGAGGTGGTGACAATATCCGCCATCGCTTCGCTGACCGGCCACGGCGCGGTGCTGCTGCTGCGGTTAAAGCGCATCAGCGCCGAATCTTTTTTCCAGGTCGACATCAGCCAGTCGTCGCTATCAAGCTGCGCCTGGATTTTCTTTTGCAGCGCTGTCGCCTGCTGCGGGGTGATATCCACCACGCTGACGCGCCATGAGGTGCCCATGGTTTTACCTTCGAGCACCGTCGGTGTGGCCTGGCTTGCCGTGTCGCAGCCGGCTAACAGAAAAAGTGCCGCCATCAGCGCGGCACGAAGAGAAGCGATCGCCATAGTTGTTATCTCCTTGCTGGCGCAAGCGTACACGAAAAAGGGATTTGCCCGAAACAGGCAATAAAAAAGGGGCCTTGCGGCCCCCTTCAATACGCGTTGTTGCGAACTTAGAACTGGTAAACCAGGCCCAGGCCAACAATGTCGTCGGTAGCAATACCGGCCGCGCGGGTAAAGGTGTTGTCGTCCAGCAGGTTGATTTTGTAATCAACATAGGTGGACATGTTTTTGTTGAAGTAGTAAGTCGCGCCAACATCAACATATTTCACCAGATCCTGGTCGCCGAAGTTAGCAGTACCGGTGTTGTTGGTGATGTCCTTACCTTTGGACTGCAGGTAAGCGATGGACGGACGCAGGCCGAAGTCGAACTGGTACTGTGCAACCACTTCGAAGTTCTGCGCTTTGTTAGCAAAACCGAAAGCAGCGCTTGGGGTACTGCCGTTAGAGGTACCGAAACGGGTTGCGTTGTAAGTCTGAGAGTACTGCGCTGCCAGGTAGATATTGTTGGCATCGTATTTCAGGCCGCCGCTGTAAACTTCAGCGCGGTCGCCATCACCGTACAGGTTCGCATTGATGCTGTTCTGATCGGCAGTACGTTTAGAGGAGGACATCGCGCCGCCAACGCTGAAGCCTTCGCCCAGATCGTAGGTCAGAGATGCCCCGTAGCCGTCGCCATTCTGGTTCAGCAGGCTGCGACCACTGGTGTTTTCACCGCTGACGCTGCCATTTTTACCCTGGTACTGCAGAGCAAAGTTCAGGCCATCAACCAGACCGAAGAAGTCGGTGTTACGGTAGGTTGCTACGCCGTTAGCACGGGACTGCATGAAGTTATCCGCGCCATAGGTGTCGCCGCCGAATTCCGGCAGAACGTCGGTCCAGGAGGTCACGTCATAGATGATGCCGTAGTTACGACCGTAGTCGAAAGAACCGGTGTCAGCTACGCGGATACCTGCGAAGGCCAGACGGGTCCATGCCTGATCGCTCTCACCTTCTGAGCTGTTCGCCTGAACGTTGTATTCCCACTGGCCGTAACCGGTTACCTGATCGTTAACCTGGGTTTCGCCCTTGAAGCCAAAACGCACGTAGCTCTTATCGCCATCAGAACCGTTGTCGTCAGAAAAATAGTGCAGGCCGTCTACTTTGCCGTAGAGATCTAATTTGTTGCCGTTTTTATTATAAACTTCAGCCGCATTTGCTGCGCCCGCTACCAGCAGAGCCGGTACCAGGAGGGACAGAACTTTAACTTTCATTTTATTAACCCTCTGTTATATGCATTTTTATTGCCACTGCTTGCTGATTAACCCTCAAATCAGCTGGCGATTCATTGTGCGCAAAAATCAAAAATAATCCAACAGGAATATGATACGAAAACTTTGAAGATGTTTCATATCTAAAGCTAAATGTTTCCATTTGTAATTTTGCGGGAACTTTTTGAAAGCACTAAAAGCCAATAAATAAGAAAAAAGGCGGATGAAATACAGTTCTTTACTTATAAAAACAGCAACTTACTAAAATTTAAAATGAGAGCACTGAATGCCAAACCGAAAGCAGAATTGGTGTCTAAAATAATCGACGCTATCATCATTAACTTTATTTATTACCGTCATTCGAATCTGAATGTCTGTTTACCCCTCTTCAAACCGGATGCCCTGCATTCGGTTTTTTTTTACCTTTCTTTACATCAGTTGATACTTAAGATTTATATAGTCGCCATTTGTAATGACTATTAATTAATCAATAATCGTACCAGAGTTGATCCTCAAACATATTTAGAAAGTTAATATCTTGTTATTTCGTGCGATATTTTGCCAGCGAAACGGTAAATAGGACTTCAGAGCGGCGTTTTTTTACGCCTTTGCTGCACTATGGGTACAGAATGCATATTCATGCACCCCCCAGGCATTTCCTGAAAAGAGAGTCTGGAAATTCACCCATTTACCGATATACTGCCTGCTGAACATTACTCTGCAGCACACTACCTTTACGCCCGCGGCCCACCAAACGCGACGCTAACGGCATGGCAGCAACATTGTCTCAGCGCAGGCTGAAAGTTATCAGCCGTGTTGTCATAACGGGTTACACACACGAATGAGTCAATCGGACACAATGATTCCTGGCAAATTTTCCCTGATACCGGGCAACATTACCCGTTACTTCCTTTTATTGATTATTGTCCTGCTGGTCACCATGGGCGTGATGATCCAGAGCGCGGTCAACGCGTGGCTGAAGGACAAGAGTTATCAAATTGTTGATACCACCCATGCTATTCATAAGCGCATCGATATCTGGCGCTATGCGACCTGGCAGATTTACGATAACATCGCTGCTGCCCCCGCCTCCTCCGGCGAAGGCTTGCAGGAGACGCGTTTAAAGCAGGACGTTTACTACCTCGAAAAACCGCGTCGCAAGACGGAAGCGCTGATTTTCGGCTCCCACGACAGTTCGACGCTGGAGATGACCCAGCGTATTTCGACCTATCTTGATACGCTGTGGGGCGCGGAAACCGTGCCGTGGTCGATGTACTACCTCAACGGCCAGGATAACAGCATGATCCTGGTCTCGACGCTGCCGCTTAAGGATCTTACCTCCGGTTTTAAAGATTCGATGATCAGCAATATCGTCGATACCCGCCGCGCGGAGATGCTCCAGCAGGCGAACGCCCTTGATGAGCGCGAAAGCTTCTCCTCGCTGCGCCGTCTTGCCTGGCAGAACGGTCACTACTTTACGCTGCGCACCACCTTTAACCAGCCGGGCCATCTTGCAACCGTTGTTGCCTTCGATCTGCCGATCAACGATTTGATTCCGCCCGGTATGACGCTGGACAGCTTCCGCCTCGATCCCGATACCACGCCGGGTAGCGCACGCGCGCAGGATAAAGAGACCACCGATAGCGTCTCAGTAAACTTCAACAGTTCGCGCATTGAGATCTCCTCTGCGCTGAACGGCACCGGTTTACGCCTGGTGTGGCAAGTGCCGTTCGGCACCCTGCTGCTTGATACCCTGCAAAACGTTCTGCTGCCGCTGCTGCTGAATATTGGTCTGCTGGCGCTGGCACTGTTTGGTTACACCACCTTTCGCCAGATGCCAGGTCGCAAGAGCGATACGCTCGCGACGCCGGGCGCGAATAATGAGCTGCGCGTGCTGCGCGCCTTTAATGAAGAGATTGTCTCCCTGCTGCCGCTGGGTCTGCTGGTTCACGATCAGGAAGCCAACCGCACGGTGCTGAGTAATAAAATTGCCGACCACCTGCTGCCGCACCTCAATTTGCAGAACATTACCGCGATGGCGGATCAGCACCAGGGCGTGATCCAGGCGACCATCAATAATGAGCTATATGAGATCCGCCAGTTCCGCAGCCAGGTAGCGTCGCGTACGCAGATCTTTATTATTCGCGATCAGGATCGCGAAGTGCTGGTCAATAAGAAGCTCAAGCAGGCGCAACGGCTGTATGAGAAGAACCAGCAGGGCCGCGCGGCATTTATGAATAACCTCGCCGAAGCGCTCAAACAGCCGGTGAGAGCGCTGGCCAGTGACGCAGCGGCGATTGAGAGCAACGAGGCTAATCGCCTTGCCGATCACGCTGACCGACTGGTGCAGCTGGTGGATGAACTTCAGCTGGCAAATATGCTGGAGAACGACACCTGGAAAGGCACCTCCTCCCTCTTCTCTATTCAGGATCTGATTGATGAAGTGGTGCCGGAAGTGCTGCCGGTGATCAAGCGTAAAGGTTTGCAGCTGCTGATCAACAACCATCTTCCTGCCAATGAGGAGCGTCACGGCGATCGCGATGCGCTGCGTCGCATCATGCTGCTGCTGATTCAGTATGCGGTGACCACCACGCAGATGGGCAAAATCACCCTCGAAGTGAGCATGGACGAATCCGCAGACGACCGGCTGACCTTCCGCATTCTGGATACCGGCGTCGGCGTTAACGCCAGCGAAATTGATAATCTGCACTTCCCGTTCCTTAACGAAACGCAGGGCGATCAGTTTGGCAAGGCAAATGCCCTCACCTTCTGGCTTTGCGATCAGTTGGCCCGTAAACTGGGCGGACATCTCAATATTAAGGCGCGTGAAGATCTCGGCACCCGCTACTCTCTGCATGTGAAAATGGCCGTTCGCGCACAGCAGGGCGAGAGCGAAGAGAAATTGCTCGATGATGTGGTGGCGATGATTGATATTACGTCGAATGAAATTCGTAATATTGTGGTGCGTCAGCTGGAGAATTGGGGGGCAAGCTGCATTTCGCCCGATGAGCGATTATCTAATCAAGAATACGATCTCTTTTTAACAGATAATCCGTCAAATCTTACAGCTTCAGGATTGCTTTTAAGCGATGATGAGGTCGGCGTGCGGAAAATTGGTCCAGGCCAGTTGCGCGTCAATTTTAATATGAGTAATGCAATGCAGGGAGCAATATTGCAGCTCATTGAGGAGCAGCTGGCGCAGGAGGAAGTCACGGAGTCGCCTTTAGGCGGCGATGAGAATGCTGAACTCCATGCCAGCGGCTATTACGCGCTGTTTGTCGACACAGTTCCCGATGATGTTAAGAGGTTGTATACTGAATCGGCTTCGCGCGATTTCGCTGCGCTGGCACAGACGGCGCACCGCCTTAAGGGCGTGTTTGCCATGCTTAATCTGGTACCTGGTAAGCAGTTGTGTGAAACGCTGGAGCAATTAATTCGCGAGAGTGATGCTCCAGGCATAGAAAATTACATCAGCGACATTGACGCTTACGTCAAAAGCTTGCTGTAGCAAGGTAGCCTAATACATGAACAATATGAACGTAATTATTGCCGATGACCATCCGATTGTACTGTTCGGTATTCGCAAGTCACTTGAACAGATCGAATGGGTAAATGTAGTCGGTGAATTTGAAGACTCTACAGCGCTTATCAACAACCTGCCGAAACTTGAGGCCAATGTATTGATCACCGATCTGTCAATGCCGGGCGACAAATACGGCGATGG
Source organism: Kosakonia sp. HypNH10 (assembly GCF_029850615.1). Lineage (NCBI taxonomy): Bacteria > Pseudomonadati > Pseudomonadota > Gammaproteobacteria > Enterobacterales > Enterobacteriaceae > Kosakonia > Kosakonia sp. HypNH10. Next base: position 391,157 of record NZ_JAOTIU010000002.1, on the reverse strand, counting down.
CATTACGCTGATCAAATACATCAAGCGCCACTTCCCGGCGCTGTCGATTATCGTGCTTACCATGAATAATAACCCGGCAATTCTCAGCGCCGTTCTGGATCTCGATATCGAAGGTATCGTACTGAAACAGGGCGCGCCGACCGATCTGCCGAAAGCGCTGGCGGCACTGCAAAAGGGTAAGAAGTTCACCCCGGAGAGTGTCTCCCGTCTGCTGGAGAAAATCAGCGCCGGTGGTTATGGCGATAAGCGCCTGTCACCGAAAGAGAGTGAAGTGCTGCGCCTGTTCGCAGAAGGTTTCCTGGTGACGGAGATTGCCAAGAAGCTGAACCGCAGCATTAAGACCATCAGCAGCCAGAAGAAATCAGCAATGATGAAACTGGGTGTCGATAACGATATCGCCCTGCTGAACTACCTCTCTTCCGTGACGCTCACCCAGACGGAAAAAGAGTAATCCCCGTAACCCCGGCACTCGCCGGGGTTCGTTTTTCTTAGCCCTACTTCCTGCTTTTTCTCACCCGTGCGGCGTACGCAGCCAGCGTCTGCTTCAGCACATCCAGCGTTACCGGTTTCGACAGACAGCTATCCATACCCGACTCCAGACAGCGCTGCTTCTCTTCGGCCAGGGCGTTCGCCGTCACGCCGATCACCGGCAGCGTCAGCCCAAGCTGGCGAATGCGCTGCGTCAGGCGGTAACCATCCATATTCGGCATGTTCACGTCACTGAGCACAATATCGATCGGGTTCTTACTCAACACATTGAGCGCATCGACACCGTCATTGGCGGTTTTACACTGATAGCCAAGCGATCCCAGTTGATCGGCCAGCAGGCGGCGGTTGATAGGATGATCGTCCACCACGAGGATCATCATATCCTCGTTATTCTCCATCTCGCCGGAATCAACTGCTAAGGCACTTGCCGCCTGCGCCTCGGCCACCGGCACGCGATAGATGCGGCCCAGCAGCGCCAGCAGATCGTGCGGCGAAGCAACGCTGTGCAGCCACTCGCCCGGCGCGCGCTCAAGCGGAATACCAATATGGCGGCGCGAGAAGATGATCGCCGCGCGCCCGGTCCAGGGTTGCGGCAGCTCATCATCGGTGATCAGCGTATCCTGGTTGCCCAGTTCATGGCCGTCATACTGTTTAACCTGAATGCCGTTCCACTCCAGCAGGTTATGCAGGTATGCAGACAGCCAGGCATTGCGCACCGCCAGCCAGCAGCAGGTCTCCGCCAGCCCATCCACATCGGCCGGCACCGTTGGCACCGCGCTGTAGAGCGGAATGCGGATGGTAAACTGGCTGCCCATGCCCGGTTCGGTATCGACAGCAATATCGCCATCCATCATGTTGACCAGCTTTTCACAGATCGCCAGCCCCAGACCGGTGCCCTGGAAGTTACGCTGCACGCCAGTGCCAACCTGGAAGAAGGGATCGAACAAGCGCACCACCTCTTTGCCCGGAATACCGACCCCGGTGTCACGCACACGAATGCTGAGATACTCCATATCACACTGCACATGCAGCACGATGCAGCCCATATCGGTGAACTTAATCGCATTACTTAACAGGTTGGAAATCACCTGTTGCAGGCGCATCGGATCGCCATTAATCGCCAGCGGCACATCCGGCTCGATAAAGCAGTAGAGCCCAAGCTGCTTGCGCACTACCAGCGGCAGATAGTTGGCAGTGATATGGCTCATTACTTCGCGCGGCGAGAACTCGCGCGGCTCGATTTTCAGCTGTTCAGACTCAATTTTCGAGAAGTCGAGAATGTCGCTGATGATCTTCAGCAGCAGGCTCGAGGAGTTGTTCATCGCGGTAACCAGTCGGTCGACACCTTTCGGCAGCTCTTTGGTCTGCAACAGATCGAGGTTACCGATAATGCCGTACAGCGGCGTGCGCAGCTCATGGCTCACTGTCGCAAGGAACATCGACTTCGACTGGCTCGCCTGCTCTGCCGCCTGCGCCATCTCCTGTAGCGACTCCTCCATTTTGACGCGGGCGGAGACATCCACCAGCACGCAGATCGCCACGTTCTCATTGCGATAGCGCGAATGCACAAAGCTGATTTGCAGGTTGGTGTTGTTGCTGGTTAACACATCAACAAAGTTAACCTGCTGCCCGCAGATAATTTGCGTCAGCCTTTGGCGATCCTCATGGGTCAGCATATTGAGGTAGTTATGCGCCAGCTCGTTACTCAGTATGTTGGTGCCATCCTGGGTTCGCAGGATACAGATCCCCACCGGCGCGGAGGCAACAATCTTACGGTTGAACTGCTCATGCTCTTCAAGCCGCTGCGCATCGTTCTCCGCCGGAATAAATATGCGCCGCTCATAGAGGCGCGCCAGGGTAAACAGCGCCACCCCGACCAGCACATTAAGCAGCACTGCGTTGAGGATCAGCATGCGGATGCGCTCCAGCACCACGTCCACCGGCACGGAGTAGACCACGCTCAGGGAGGATGGCGGCAGCGTCTTCTTGAGGATCAGCTCGCGGAAACCGGAGGTGTAACCAAACCAGGAGCGCTCCTGCAGCCAGCGCGGATCGGCGGTAATGCCGTTCTCCTGCCCGGTCAGCGAGAGCAAGGTATGACCATTCTCATCAAGAATAGTGACGCCCATCGGCAGCGTACCTGGCGTAAAGAAGTTCTCCATCCGGATCGACTGCTCGGTGCCGAGCAGCGCCTGCAGGCGGTTGCCGAGGTAGACCGGCGTCAGCGCGTAGAAATAGCCGATGCCCGGGCGCGGCCCCTGGCTCATCCAGTAGACGTTATTACTGCGCTCATCCTGCGGCGCATTGCGATATTTGACGATCCGCTCATGCAGGCTTTTTAGCGTGTCATCCCGCTCGACCGGCATATCACGCAGGCCGAAGTCGGCCATACAGAGGTTGTCGCTGCCAATCAGAAAGACACGGTTCAGATCGTACGCAGCCGAAAAATTATCGCGCCAGTAGCGCATAAACCACGCCAGCGACTCCAGAGAGCCGCGCCAGGCGCTGCCCATCGCCGAGCAATCGGAATCGGGAAAGAGCGGCAAGAAGGCCGGCACGTCGGTTTTATCGCCGCGGGAGCGCGACGTCAGGATGCCGTTGTCCGCCGTCAGGCGATTTTCAGCAATATACTTCAGCTCCTTCATCACATCAGAGGTGCGCTGAATATAGCGCTGCGCCTGATCGGAACTGAGGTTGAACTCCTGGCGGATCTCCGACTCTTTGTCATGCAGGGCATTAACGATGTAAAAGACGGAGAAAAAGGCAATTAACAGCCAGAGTAATAGCGCCAGCGCCCTGAACAGATAGCGGGAAACTTTCAGGGTACTGCGAAAAGAGACGAGGTATTTCAACCTGGGGAAACTCCGCCACAAGGAAGTTAAAAAAGAGTGTGCTTAAAGTAGCGATAAATCGCAGATGCCGCAAGGCAATGAAAAAGGGCCGGAAACCCGGCCCTTTGTAACGCGTTACTCGGCGTCTTCGTCGTCCGCCGCGTCGTCGTCACTATCGACTTCCGGCGCGATGTCCTCATCGCCTTCCGCAACGCTGCCGTCGATGGAGTCAAGCTCTTCATCATCCACCGGCTCAGCGACACGCTGCAGACCAACAACGTTTTCATCTTCTGCGGTGCGGATCAGGATCACGCCCTGGGTGTTACGACCCACCACGCTGATCTCCGACACGCGCGTACGCACCAGCGTACCGGCATCGGTGATCATCATGATCTGATCGCAATCATCGACCTGAACCGCGCCGACTACCGAACCGTTACGCTCGGTCACCTTGATGGAGATAACGCCCTGCGTACCACGGGATTTGGTCGGGTACTCCGCTCCTGCGGTACGTTTACCGTAACCGTTCTGCGTCACCGTCAGGATTGCGCCTTCGCCGCGCGGCACGATCAGCGAAACTACGCTGTCGTTTTCCGCCAGGCGAATACCGCGCACGCCGGTCGCAGTACGACCCATCGCACGCACGGCGCTCTCTTTAAAGCGCACCACTTTCCCGGCGGCGGAGAAGAGCATCACGTCGTCGCTGCCGTCGGTCAGGTTCACGCCAATCAGCTCATCGCCTTCGTTCAGGTTGACGGCGATAATCCCCGCAGAGCGTGGACGGCTGAACTCGGTAAGCGCGGTTTTCTTCACGGTACCGCTGGCGGTCGCCATAAAGACGTTCACGCCCTCTTCATATTCACGTACCGGCAGAATGGCGGTAATACGCTCATTCGGCTCCAGCGGCAGCAGGTTGACGATCGGACGACCGCGCGCGCCACGGCTCGCTTCCGGCAGCTGGTAGACCTTCATCCAGTAGAGACGGCCACGGCTGGAGAAGCAGAGGATCGTGTCGTGGGTGTTGGCCACCAGCAGACGGTCGATGAAGTCCTCTTCTTTAATGCGCGCGGCAGATTTCCCTTTCCCGCCGCGACGCTGCGCTTCGTAATCGGTCAGCGGCTGATACTTCACGTAGCCCTGATGCGACAGCGTCACCACAACATCTTCCTGGTTGATCAGGTCTTCGATGTTGATATCTGCGGTGTTAGCGGTGATTTCGGTGCGGCGCTCGTCGCCAAACTGCTCGCGAACCAGCTCAAGCTCCTCGCGAATCACTTCCATCAGGCGCTCAGCGCTGCCGAGGATGTGCAGTAATTCAGCGATCTGCTCCAGCAGTTCTTTGTACTCTTCGAGCAGTTTTTCATGCTCAAGGCCGGTCAGTTTCTGCAGACGCAGATCCAGAATCGCCTGTGCCTGCTGTTCGGTCAGGTAGTATTTACCGTCACGAATGCCGAACTCCGGCTCCAGCCACTCAGGACGCGCGGCGTCATCACCGGCACGCTCGAGCATCGCAGAAACGTTGCCCAGATCCCACGGCTGCGCGATCAGGCCCGCTTTCGCTTCGGCCGGGGTCGGCGCACGACGGATCAGTTCGATGATCGGGTCGATATTCGCCAGTGCAACGGCAAGCGCTTCAAGGATGTGCGCGCGGTCACGGGCTTTACGCAGTTCGAAAATAGTACGGCGCGTCACCACTTCACGGCGGTGGCGCACAAACGCGGCCAGAATATCTTTCAGCGGCATGATCTTCGGCTGACCATGGTGCAGCGCAACCATGTTGATACCGAAGGAGACCTGCAGCTGCGTCTGGGAGTAGAGGTTGTTCAGCACCACTTCGCCAACGGCGTCGCGCTTCACTTCAATCACGATGCGCATACCGTCTTTATCAGACTCGTCGCGCAGCGCGCTGATACCTTCAACGCGTTTCTCTTTTACCAGCTCGGCAATCTTCTCGATCAGGCGCGCTTTGTTCACCTGGTAAGGAATCTCATGCACGATAATCGTTTCGCGGCCGTTTTTCGCGTCGGTTTCTACTTCCGCGCGGGCGCGAATATAGATTTTGCCGCGACCGGTGCGGTAGGCTTCTTCAATGCCACGGCGACCATTGATGATCGCGGCGGTCGGGAAGTCCGGCCCCGGAATATGGGTCATCAGCTCTTCAACGCTGATCTCTTCATTATCGATATAGGCCAGGCAGCCGTTGATCACTTCCGTCAGGTTGTGCGGCGGAATGTTGGTAGCCATACCGACAGCGATCCCGGAAGCGCCGTTAACCAGCAGGTTCGGGATCTTGGTTGGCATCACATCTGGGATTCGCTCAGTGCCGTCGTAGTTATCAACGTAATCGACGGTCTCTTTTTCCAGATCGGCCATCAGCTCATGGGCGATTTTCGCCAGGCGGATTTCCGTATAACGCATTGCCGCGGCGGAGTCGCCATCGATGGAACCGAAGTTCCCCTGGCCGTCGACCAGCATATAACGCAGCGAAAACGGCTGTGCCATACGAACAATGGTGTCATACACCGCGGAATCACCATGGGGATGGTACTTACCGATTACGTCACCAACGACACGGGCAGATTTTTTGTAGGCTTTATTCCAGTCATTGCCCAATACGTTCATGGCGTAAAGTACGCGACGGTGAACCGGTTTCAGGCCATCTCGGACATCCGGAAGCGCACGGCCAACAATGACCGACATCGCATAGTCCAGATAGGAGCTCTTCAGCTCTTCCTCGATGTTAACCGGTGTAATTTCTCTCGCAAGGTCGCTCATCTAACCGCTATCCCTCTACTGTATCCCGGATTCAAAGGTCGCAAATTATAACACAACCGGTTTGATACAGGTAAACCTATAACACCCCGGCAAAGGTTTATTCATGCCGTTGGCCTGATATACTCACAGGTCTTATTGAGAGAGGAGTAAATGCGCCCATGAATGCCGAAAAACCGTCGGTTACTCAGAACGTTGATCATGCAGAAATCGCCAAGTTTGAAGCCGTTGCTTCACGCTGGTGGGACACAGAAGGCGAATTTAAACCTTTACACCGTATTAACCCGCTGCGCCTCGGCTATATCGCCGAACACGCTGGCGGCCTGTTTGGCAAACGCGTGCTGGATGTCGGCTGCGGCGGCGGCATTCTCGCCGAGAGCATGGCCAAAGAGGGTGCGCAGGTGACCGGGCTGGATATGGGCGCGGAGCCGTTGCAGGTTGCGCGTCTGCACGCGCTGGAGTCGGGCGTGCAAGTTGACTATGTACAAGAGACAGTCGAAGAGCATGCCGAAAAACAGGCCCAGAGCTACGACGTCGTCACCTGTATGGAGATGCTGGAGCACGTGCCGGATCCGCAATCGGTAGTCAGAGCCTGCGCAAAGCTTGTGAAACCCGGCGGTCACGTCTTCTTCTCGACTATCAATCGTAACGGTAAAGCGTGGCTGATGGCGGTGGTTGGCGCAGAGTATGTGCTGCGCATGGTGCCGAAAGGCACGCACGACGCGAAGAAGTTTATCAAGCCAGCCGAGCTGTTAACCTGGATCGACGATACGGTGTTACAGGAGCGTCACATCACCGGGTTACACTTTAACCCGCTGCTGAATAAGTTCACCCTCGGACCGGGTGTCGATGTTAACTATATGTTGCATACAACGGCGAAAAATCGCTAACGTCATGCGTTAATGTTATGAAGATTGCGCAGCCGCAAAACGCGCAATCTTCCCCGCCGATGAAGAAATCAGCATTCGATCAAAATTTCATTTTTTTTTTCAGATTATTGACAACCTCTGCAAGCCTTATGCGACGAGGACTTAGCGTTTATTACGCTTTCGCAACCTCAAGTTAACGTCAAAATCAACTCTTGTACTCAAAAGAATCCTTACTAGAATACTCACCATATAGCGTTTCTCTTATCGCAAACCCCCTATATATAGTATTTATCCACAGAGTTAGTCACAGTGCTGATTTGTGGATAATACGGGGGATACTTTTATTTCACGGACAGGTAAGCAAATGAATCAGAGTCTGCTGGTGACAAAGCGTGATGGTGGCACTGAGCGCATCAATCTCGACAAAATTCATCGAGTACTGGATTGGGCCGCAGAAGGGTTGAGCAACGTTTCCATCTCTCAGGTGGAGCTGCGTTCACATATTCAGTTTTACGACGGTATCAAAACCTCCGATATCCACGAGACCATTATTAAAGCCGCTGCGGATCTCATCTCCCGCGATGCGCCGGACTATCAATACCTTGCCGCGCGCCTGGCGATTTTCCACCTGCGTAAAAAAGCCTACGGCCAGTTCGAACCGCCTGCGCTGTTCGACCATGTGAAGAAGATGGTTGCGCTGGGTAAATACGATCATCATCTGCTGGAAGACTACAGCGAAGAAGAGTTCCAGCAGATGGACGGCTTTATTGATCACTGGCGTGATATGAACTTCTCCTATGCGGCCGTTAAGCAGCTGGAAGGGAAGTACCTGGTGCAGAACCGCGTGACCGGTGCGATCTACGAGAGCGCGCAGTTCCTCTATATTCTGGTTGCTGCCTGTCTCTTCTCTAACTACCCGCGCGAAACCCGTCTGGACTACGTGAAGCGTTTCTACGATGCGGTCTCGACCTTCAAAATTTCGCTGCCGACGCCGATCATGTCCGGCGTGCGTACCCCGACGCGTCAGTTCAGCTCCTGCGTACTGATCGAGTGCGGCGACAGCCTGGACTCCATCAACGCCACCTCCAGCGCGATTGTGAAGTACGTTTCCCAGCGCGCCGGTATCGGCATCAACGCCGGTCGCATCCGTGCACTGGGCAGCCCGATCCGCGGCGGTGAAGCGTTCCACACCGGCTGTGTACCGTTCTACAAACACTTCCAGACGGCGGTGAAATCCTGCTCGCAGGGCGGCGTTCGCGGCGGCGCGGCGACCCTCTTCTACCCGATGTGGCATCTGGAAGTGGAAAGCCTGCTGGTGCTGAAGAACAACCGTGGCGTCGAAGGCAACCGCGTGCGTCATATGGACTACGGCGTACAGATCAACAAACTGATGTATACCCGTCTGCTGAAAGGTGAAGATATCACTCTGTTCAGCCCGTCCGACGTACCGGGTCTGTATGACGCCTTCTTCGCCGATCAGGATGAGTTCGAGCGTCTGTACACGCAGTACGAAAAAGATGACTCCATCCGCAAACAGCGTATTAAAGCGGTCGATCTCTTCTCGCTGATGATGCAGGAACGCGCCTCTACCGGCCGTATCTACATCCAGAACGTTGACCACTGCAACACCCACAGCCCGTTCGACCCGGCTGTTGCGCCGGTGCGTCAGTCCAACCTGTGCCTTGAGATCGCCCTGCCGACCAAGCCGCTGGAAGACGTTAACGATGAAAACGGCGAGATCGCGCTCTGCACGCTCTCTGCGTTTAACCTCGGTGCGATTAAGAGCCTCGACGAGCTGGAAGAGCTGGCAACACTGGCCGTGCGCGCCCTCGATGCCCTGCTTGATTACCAGGATTATCCGATCCCGGCCGCAAAACGTGGCGCAATGGGTCGTCGTACCCTCGGTATTGGCGTGATCAACTTCGCCTACTGGCTGGCGAAAAACGGCAAGCGCTACTCCGACGGCAGCGCCAACAACCTGACGCACCAGACTTTCGAAGCAATTCAGTACTGGCTGCTGAAAGCCTCCAACGAGCTGGCGAAAGAGCAAGGCGCGTGCCCGTGGTTCAACGAAACCACTTACGCCAAAGGCATTCTGCCGATCGATACCTATAAAAAGGATCTCGACGGCATTACCAGCGAGCCGCTGCACTACAACTGGGAAGCGCTGCGTGACGATATCACCACGCACGGCCTGCGTAACTCGACGCTCTCTGCCCTGATGCCGTCTGAAACGTCGTCGCAGATCTCCAACGCCACCAACGGCATTGAGCCGCCGCGCGGCCACGTGAGCATCAAAGCGTCGAAAGATGGCATCCTGCGCCAGGTGGTGCCGGATTATGAAGAGCTGAAAGATGCCTACGAGCTGCTGTGGGAAATGCCGAACAACGACGGCTACCTGCAACTGGTCGGCATTATGCAGAAGTTTATCGATCAGTCGATTTCAGCGAACACCAACTACGATCCGACCCGCTTCCCGTCGGGCAAGGTGCCGATGCAGCAACTGCTGAAAGACCTGCTGACCGCCTACAAATTTGGTGTGAAGACGCTCTACTATCAAAACACCCGCGACGGCGCGGAAGATGCGCAGGATGACCTGGTCCCTTCTATCCAGGACGATGGCTGCGAAAGCGGCGCATGTAAGATCTAACTAAGGGGCGGGGAAACCCGCCCTTTTTTTCGCAAGACAGGACTCACATTCATGGCATACACCACCTTTTCTCAGAAGAAAAACGATCAGCTGCTCGAGCCGATGTTCTTTGGCCAGCCGGTGAACGTGGCGCGCTACGACCAGCAAAAATATGACATCTTCGAAAAGCTGATCGAAAAGCAACTCTCCTTCTTCTGGCGTCCGGAAGAAGTTGATGTTTCCCGCGATCGCATCGACTTCCAGGCACTGCCGGAACATGAAAAGCATATCTTTATCAGCAACCTGAAGTACCAGACGCTGCTGGACTCGATTCAGGGCCGTAGCCCGAACGTCGCGCTGCTGCCGCTGATCTCCATTCCGGAGCTGGAAACCTGGGTTGAAACCTGGGCGTTTTCAGAAACCATTCACTCGCGCTCCTACACCCATATCATCCGCAATATCGTTAACGATCCGGCGGTGGTGTTTGACGATATCGTCACCAATGAGCAGATCCTCAAGCGTGCGGAAGGGATCTCCTCCTTCTATGACGAGCTGATTGAGATGACCAACTACTGGCATCTGCTGGGCGAAGGTACCCATAGCGTGAACGGCAAAACCGTCACCATCAGCCTGCGCGAACTGAAGAAGAAGCTCTATCTCTGCCTGATGAGCGTGAACGCGCTGGAAGCGATCCGCTTCTATGTCAGCTTCGCCTGCTCCTTCGCTTTCGCCGAGCGCGAACTGATGGAAGGCAACGCCAAAATTATTCGCCTGATCGCCCGCGATGAAGCCCTGCACCTGACCGGCACCCAGCATATGCTGAACCTGCTGCGTTCCGGGGTTGACGATCCGGAGATGGCGGAGATTGCCGAAGAGTGCAAAAAAGAGTGCTACGACCTGTTTGTCCAGGCGGCGCAGCAGGAGAAAGAGTGGGCGGAGTATCTCTTCTCCGGCGGCTCAATGATTGGCCTGAACAAAGATATCCTCTGCCAGTATGTTGAGTACATCACCAACATCCGTATGCAGGCGGTGGGCCTTGACCTGCCATTCCAGACCCGCTCCAACCCGATTCCGTGGATCAACACCTGGCTGGTGTCCGATAACGTGCAGGTGGCGCCGCAGGAAGTGGAAGTGAGCTCCTACCTCGTCGGGCAGATCGATTCGCAGGTCGATACCGACGATCTGAGCAACTTCCAGCTGTGATGAGCCGGGTTACGCTCCGCCTTTCCGGCACGCATGTGCATTGCCAGGAAGAGCACCCTTCCCTGCTGGTGGCGCTGGAGTCCCAGCAGGTGGAAGTTGAATACCAGTGCCGTGAAGGCTATTGCGGCTCCTGCCGCTGTCGGCTGGTAGCAGGCCAGGTGGACTGGATTAGCGAGCCGCTGGCCTTTATCAACGAAGGGGAAATTTTGCCCTGCTGCTGCCGGGCGAAAGGCGATATCGAGATCGAGATGTAAAAAAATGCCGGGTGGCACTGCGTTTACCCGGCCTACAGTTACTGCACACTCATACTTCCCAGGCCTGATATCCTTTGTAGGCCTGATAAGCGAAGCGCCATCAGGCAACTTCGCTTATCGGGTTCCACTCTTATTTACGCTTTAAAAACTGCACCGCTTTATCGGGGAAATCGGTAAACAACCCGTCGACCCCGGCCTGGTGGTACAACACCTCATAAAGCTGATTCACATCGCTGGCATAGGGCGGAAGCTGATCGGCGCGCACCGTAAACGGGTGCACCTGCAAATGGCTGGCATGCGCCTCTTTCACCATTGCGGTTAACTGCACGTGGCCCGGCTTCGAACCATCCGCCACCAGCATATGGTAATCGGGGCCGATACCATCCGCGTACTGCGCAATCTGCTTCATCGCGCCGGGTTTCAGCATCCAGTCATAATCGTAATTGACCCACTTACCGTCCGGCTGCTTCTGTTGGGTCTCATTCCATTTGGTATAGGCAATCAGCTGCACCAGATTGAGATCCATCCCCATCTTCGGCTCAAGCTCATTTTTGATGCGCTTAAGCTCATCGGCGTCGAAACATTGCAGATAGACCTTATCTTTCTTGCTGCTGTAACCGTACTTCTTCAGCACCTCGAGGGTCGCCTTCGCAATATCCTTCCCTTCCTGATGGTGGAACCACGGGGCTTTGATCTCCGGATAGATCCCGATATCTTTGCCGGTCGAGTGGTTCAGCCCTTGTACAAACTCAATCTCCTCTTCAAAGGTATGAATGCGGAAATCGGACTTGCCCATCGGGAAACGGCCCGGGAAAACCTGCTCTTTCTTGCCGTTCTTTAACTCAAACCCTTCGCTGAATTTCAGCGAGCGGATCTCATCCAGCGTGAAATCGATAGCGTAATAGCGGCCATCTTTGCGGGCGCGGTCGGGAAAGCGCTCGGCAACATCGGTGACGCGATCGAGATAGTGGTCATGCAGCACCACCAGACGATCGTCTTTGGTCATCACCAGATCCTGCTCCAGATAATCGGCACCCTGGGCATAGGCCATCGCTTTGGCAGGCAGCGTATGCTCCGGCAGATAACCGCTGGCACCGCGATGGGCGATTACCAGTTTCTCCGCAGCCAGTGCCTGGCCTGCCATCAGGCCCGCCAGCAGCAGGCCTGTCGTAATGCGGCTAAAGGTCAATTTCATAACATCTCCTGTTATTGACGACGCGCAAGCACGTCAGCGTGATGGCGTTTTTCGCCAATCATCACCACGATCAGCAGCAGAACCGCTAACACGCTGCCACCAATCATCACCATGAAACCGCCGTCCCAGCCGAAGAAATCGACGGTATAACCAACAATGGCGCTCGCCGCCACTGAACCACCAAGGTAGCCAAACAGGCCGGTAAAGCCCGCCGCGGTACCGGCCGCCTTCTTCGGTGCCAGCTCCAGCGCGTGCAGACCAATCAGCATCACCGGGCCGTAAATCAAAAAGCCAATAACGATCATGCAGGCCATATCCACGCCCGGGTTGCCCGCCGGGTTGAGCCAGTAAACGATGGTGGCGATGGTCACCAGCGTCATAAAGAAGACGCCGGTCGCGCCGCGGTTGCCTTTAAACACTTTGTCCGACATCCAGCCGCAGATCAGCGTGCCGGGAATGCCCGCGTACTCATAGAGGAAGTAGGCCCAGGAGGATTTATCCAGCGCGAAGTGCTTCACCTCTTTCAGGTAGGTCGGCGACCAGTCGAGAATGCCGTAGCGCAGCAGATAGACAAAGACGTTAGCGATGGCGATATACCACAGCAGCTTGTTCGGCAGCACGTACTGCATAAAGATCTGCTTCGCCGTCAGCTCCTCTTCATGCTTGTCGCTGTAATCATCCGGGTAGTCGTTTTTGTACTCTTCAATCGGCGGCAGGCCGCAGGATTGCGGCGTATCGCGCATCAGTGCGAAAGCGATAATCGCCACCAGAATGGCACCAAATGCCGGCATATAGAGCGCCGCGTGCCAGTCGTTAAACCACGCCATCCCCAGCAGGAAGAGCAGCGGAGGCAGACCGCCGCCGACGTTATGGGCGCAGTTCCACACCGACACAATGCTGCCGCGCTCCTTCTGCGACCACCAGTGCACCATCGTGCGTCCGCACGGCGGCCAGCCCATCCCCTGGAACCAGCCGCAGAGAAACAGCAACACAAACATCACGGCGATGCTGGAGGTGGCCCACGGCACAAAGCCCATAAACAACATCACAGCTGCGGCCAGAATCAGACCGGCGGGCAGGAAAACGCGCGGATTCGAGCGATCCGACACCGAACCCATGATGAATTTTGAGAAGCCGTAGGCAATCGAGATCCCCGACAGCGCAAAGCCCAGATCGCCGCGCGAGAAGCCCTGCTCTACCAGATAGGGCATTGCCAGCGCAAAGTTCTTACGCACCAGGTAGTAGGCGGCGTAACCAAAGAAGATGCCCAGAAAGATTTGCCAGCGTAAGCGGCGGTACAGAGGATCAACCTGCGCGTCGGGCACGCGAGACTGGTGGGGGGCGGGTTTGAAAATGCTCAACATAAACTGCCTCCGTGGCACGGTAAAAGTCATGACATCAGGCGTCATGAGTGAAAACGAAAATCGCTTGAGTTGTTCGCGGCGGATTGTAGAGAAAGTTTTGACGAGAAAGAACGAAATGCCACATATAATGTTACAGAAATATGACAAAGCTCTAACTTCGTGCGGAAAAGTGCATTTCACTTTCGTTTCTTGTTCGTATATGCGCGATATCAAACAAACCACAGTAAGGGTATGGCTAAATGGCCGGTAAAGAACGTCGACCAGCCAGGAGACGACCGTGCCCTACTCAAACGACTACGATGTGATCATTATTGGCGGCGGCGCAACGGGTGCCGGTATCGCCCGTGATTGCGCCCTGCGCGGCCTGCGCGCTGTTCTGCTCGAACGCCACGACATTGCCACCGGAGCCACCGGCCGCAACCACGGTTTGCTGCACAGCGGCGCGCGTTATGCGGTGACCGACAACGAATCAGCGCGTGAATGCATCGCCGAAAACCAGATCCTCAAACGTATTGCCCGCCACTGTATTGAAGCGACCGACGGGCTGTTTATCACCCTGCCGGAAGACGATCTGAGCTACCAGTCACACTTCATTGCGGCCTGCACCCGCGCCGGGATTGCCGCGCAGGCCATTAGCCCACAGGAAGCGAGGCGCATGGAGCCGAGCGTCAACCCGCAGCTTATTGGCGCGGTGCGCGTGCCGGACGGCACTGTCGACCCCTTCCGCCTGACCGCCAGCAATATGCTTGATGCCCGCGAGCACGGTGCAAAAATCCTTACCGGCCACGAAGTCTGCGGCCTGCTGCGCACGGGCGACACGGTGTATGGCGTGCGCCTGCGCCATGTCGCCAGCGGTGAAATCCGCGACCTGCATGCCCCGGTGGTGGTCAATGCCGCCGGGATTTGGGGCCAGCGCATCGCGGAATATGCCGATCTGCGCATTCGCATGTTCCCGGCAAAAGGCGCGCTGCTAATCCTTGATCACCGCATTAATCAGCATGTTATTAACCGCTGCCGCAAGCCCGCTGATGCCGATATTCTTGTGCCCGGCGACACTATTTCGCTGATTGGTACCACCTCAACGCAGATTAACTATGCCGATATCGATAACGTGCGCGTCACGGCGGATGAGGTGGATATTCTGCTGCGCGAAGGGGAAAAACTGGCACCGGTAATGGGGCAGACGCGCATTCTGCGCGCCTATGCTGGCGTGCGCCCGCTGGTGGCGAGCGATGACGATCCCAGCGGGCGCAACGTCAGCCGTGGCATTGTGCTGCTCGACCATGCTGCGCGCGACGGGCTGGAGGGTTTTATCACTATTACCGGCGGCAAGCTGATGACCTACCGCCTGATGGCCGAGTGGGCAACGGATGCCGTCTGCCGCAAGCTCAACCATAACGTAGCCTGCACCACGGCGACAAAAGCATTGCCAGGATCGCTGGGTTCCCCGGGTGAGGCGCTGAAGAAGATCATCTCCCTGCCAACGCCGCTGCGCGGTTCAGCAGTCTACCGCCACGGCGATCGCGCCCCGGCGTGGCTCGCCAGCGACCGGCACAGCCGCAGCCTGGTGTGCGAGTGCGAAGCCGTCACCGCCGGTGAAGTGCAGTACGCGGTGGAAAACCTCAATGTCACTTCACTGCTCGATCTGCGCCGCCGCACCCGCGTCGGTATGGGTACCTGCCAGGGCGAGCTCTGCGCCTGCCGCGCCGCCGGGCAGCTTAACCGGCTGCACGTCACGCGCGACAACGAGGCGCGCAGGCAACTGGCGGAGTTTCTGAACGAGCGCTGGAAGGGAATCAAACCCATCGCCTGGGGCGATGCGCTGCGTGAAAGCGAGTTTACCCGCTGGGTTTACCAGGGGCTGTGCGGGCTGGAGAAGGAGCACGATGATGAGATTTGATACGGTGATTATCGGCGGCGGGCTGGCGGGATTGCTGTGCGGCATTCGTCTGAGCGAGAGCGGCCAGCGCTGCGCGATTGTCAGCCGCGGGCAGAGCGCGCTCAGCTTCTCTTCCGGCTCTCTCGATCTGCTCTCCCGTCTGCCGGACGGCAAACCGGTCGACACGCTGACGGATGCCATTGCGCACCTGCAACACCATCACCCTGAGCACCCTTATGCACGGCTTGGCGCCGAGCGCGTGCGCCACTATGCGCGGCAAACCCAAACTCTGCTCGCCGACTGCGGGCTACAGATGCAGGGCGATGTCGATACGCCGCACCTGCGCGTCACACCGCTGGGCACTTATCGCCGGGCGTGGCTCAGCCCGCAAGAGATTGCGTTGAAACCACAGCAGGGGCTGCGTGTCGGTGTCGTCGGCATCAGCGGCTTTCTCGACTTTCAGCCGCAACTGGCGGTAGAAGCGCTGCGCCAGCGCGGCATTGCTGCCGAGGCGGAAGAGATTGCGTTACCGCTTCTCGACACGCTTCGCGATAACCCGAGCGAATTTCGCGCCGTGACCATCGCGCGCCAGCTCGATCGCCCTGAACATTACGCCGATCTCTGCGCCGCCCTGCGCCCGCTGAGTGCGCGGTATGAGATGCTGTGGCTTCCCGCCTGTTTTGGTCTGACGGAGAGCAACGTGTTTACGCAGTTAAGCGAAGATCTGGCCTGCCCGCTGCGCCTGATCGCCACGCTGCCCCCTTCGGTGCTGGGCATGCGCTTACAGCACGCCTTGCAGCAGCGGTTTACGCGCAGCGGCGGCAGCTGGATGCCGGGCGATGAGGTGCTGCGCGCCGATATTCATCACGGCCAGGTAACACAACTCTGGACGCGCAAACATGACGATCTGCCGCTGCGCGCCCGCCATATCGTGCTGGCCAGCGGCAGCTTTTTCAGTAACGGGCTGATCGCCGGACGCGATCGCGTGCGCGAAGCGGTATTCAATCTCGATGTTCTGCAAAGCGCCTCGCGCCGGGAGTGGTACGGCGAGGATCTCTTTGCCCCGCAGCCGTGGCACCAGTTCGGCGTGCGCACCGATGAACAGCTTCGTGGTCTGCACGACGGGCAACCGCTTGAAAATCTCTATGCGATCGGCTCGCTACTTGGCGGCTATGACGCCATCGCCCAGGGCTGCGGCGGCGGTGTTTGCGCCGTGACGGCGCTGCATGCGGCGCAGCAGATCCTCGATCAGGGAGGAAAACCCTAATGCACACCTCTTTCGAAAGCTGTATCAAATGTACCGCCTGCACCACCGCCTGCCCGGTAAGCAGGGTCAATCCCGCTTATCCCGGGCCAAAACAGGCCGGGCCGGATGGCGAGCGGCTGCGGCTGAAAGATGCCGCGCTGTATGACGAAGCGCTGAAATATTGCACCAACTGTAAGCGCTGCGAAACCGCCTGCCCGTCCGGGGTGAAAATTGGCGATCTCATCCAGCGCGCCCGCGCGCAGCATGGGGCAAAACCGCTCTCAGTGCGTAATGCCATTCTCAGCCATACGGATTTAATGGGTACCCTGTCGACGCCTCTCGCGCCGCTGGTCAACGCCGCGACATCCCTGAAGCCGGTGCGCCAGTTGCTGGATAAAACGTTAAAAATCGATCACCACCGCACGTTGCCGAAATACGCCCGCGGCGGCACGTTTCGCCACTGGTATCGCAGCGTGGCGGCGCAGCAGCGCGCCTATGGCGAGCAGGTGGCGTTTTTCCACGGCTGCTATGTCAATTACAACCATCCACAGCTGGGAAAAGACCTGATCCGCGTGCTGAATCAGATGGGCATTGGCGTGCAGTTATTGCAGCGTGAGAAGTGTTGCGGCGTCCCGCTGATTGCCAACGGCTACTTCGCAAAGGCGAAAAAGCAGGCGCAGTTCAACCTCAGCGCATTAGAGCAGGCGATTGGCATGGATGGAATGCAGGTGCTCGCCACCTCCTCCACCTGCGCCTTCACCCTGCGCGACGAGTATCCGCACCTGCTGGAGGTCGATAACAGCCATCTGCGCTCGCACATCGATTTAGCCACCCGCTGGCTCTGGCGACAGCTCGATGAGGGGCATATGCTGCGGCTGAGGCAGATGCCGCTGAAAGTGGTTTATCACACGCCGTGTCATATGGAGAAGATGGGCTGGACGCACTACACGCTGGATCTGCTGCGGCGCATTCCGGGGCTGGAGCTGACGGTGCTGGACTCAGCCTGTTGCGGCATCGCGGGCACCTACGGTTTTAAGCGGGAGAACTACGCCACCTCACAGGCCATTGGCGCACCGCTGTTTGCACAAATTGACGCCAGCGGCGCGGATCTGGTGGTGACGGATTGTGAGACCTGCAAATGGCAGATTGAGATGTCCACCGGAAAACCCTGCGAACATCCCATTACGTTGCTGGCGCGGGCATTAGGCTAACGCCAGCGCCTCTCCTGCTGGCTTATTCCACGGCGAGAGTTTCAACCACCGCAATCCAGCCGTGATCGCTGGCGATATCTTTGCCAGCCAGCCAGCGGCGCAGGATATTGAGCGCCATCATTGCGCAGACTTCCTGGCGCACCGCCAGGCTGTGGCGGCTACTGTTGAACTTCACCCGCAGCGCGCGGGTGCCTTCCGGCGTCGCCAGCGCAAAGTTGAGATGATCCTCTTCCAGCCCGGTGACGGTTAACGCCAGCCCGGCGAGATGCCGGTTGCGTGACTCGGTTGTCCAGCGCGCGGTTTGTGCCAGCGCTTCCGCCTGCGACGGCAGCACTTCACTGGCGAGCAGCGGCGCACCGGCGCGGGAGAGTTGCAACGCGATAAGCCCGCTGGTGAACTGCTCGCTCAGGGTCAGGCTCAGCTGGCGCTCGCGCAGCGCGGCGGCAATCGCGGCCGGTAAACCCTCGGTGCCTTCAAAAATCAGGCTTTCCCCCGCCACTTTTTTCACTTCCGGCCACAGCGCTTCCATCGCCGTACGCTGCTCTGCCGGACCGGTCAGTTTCAGTTCGATAATCGGCATCGATGAGCGGTAACCCATCACCACGCCGGGCGGCAGATCGAGATGCTGGAGTTTTTCTGCCAGATCGCTCTCGGAGCGACCAAAGGTGGTCAGACGCAGGCAGACCGGCGGCTGCGGCAGAGTGAAACGCTCACGCAGACGCGGCAGGATCTCCTGCTCAACCATCACTTTAAATTCTGAGGGGACGCCGGGGGTAAAGAACATCAGGCAGCGGTTAAACTGCAATGCAAACCCGCAGGCGGTGCCGACCGGGTTATCGACCAGCTCGGCGCTGGCGGGGATCTCCGCCTGCTTGCGGTTGCTGGGTGCCATGACGCGGCCGCGATCGGTAAAAAAGCGCTCCATCTGCTTAAGCCACGCTTCGTGCAGCACCAGCGTTTCGCCTTTGGCGGTGGCCGCTGCCAGCGCGCTCAAATCGTCGCTGGTTGGCCCAAGACCGCCGTTGACGATCAGCACATCGGCCTGCTCGCTGCGCTCGCGCAAAATCGCAATCAAGTCGTCGAGGTTATCGCCAACGGTATGGCGGCGCGTTAACGGCAACCCCTGGTTAAAAAATACGTCGGCCAGCCAGGCCGCATTGGTATCGACAATCTGGCCATGCAGCACTTCATCGCCGGTCGATAACATCTCCACATTTAACATCGTTCGCTCCTGCAATCGGGGTTGAAACACTATAGCGCATGCGCAGACTAAAGAGGGGAAACGGGCGCGGCGGTTGCCGCGCCGGGGGATCAGAAGCTGGCGCTGGCGCCGAGATAAGGACCATCCGCAACGATGCTGTCGCGGCGGCCATCTTTGCCTGCCATCTCAATGTAGCGATAACCGGCTTCGACGGTGAACGGGCGCATAATGGTATAACGCGCACCGGCCTTGGCTTCCTGGTACTCTTTAACGCCGCTTGAGAGCGAGTCCGGAGAGTAGTAATACTCGCCGAAAATGTTAAAGCTGCGGGCGATCTCCCACTGCAAACCGCCGCCGACAGCGATGGCGTAGCCTTCGCTGCCCTCATCCGGGTTCAGGTAGATGCCTTTACCACCAACGGTTGCCAGGAACGGCCCGAGCGGCAGGTTGTAACCAAGCCCAAGGCTTGCGGTATCACCATCATCTTCGCTATGCGCCCAGTTACCGCTGACCGCGATACCGCTGGTTTCGGTTCCCAGACCGAAACCGAGGCTGCTGTAATCTTTACCAATCTGTCCATTCAGGCTAATCGCCTGCGCACCGGCGGAGGCCAGCAACATGCCAGCACATCCTAATAGAGCTAACTTTTTCATTTTCACGTTCCGCACGAAACGGGGCAGCGCCCCAAAGCGTCTGATTGTACGCTTATTTTCCCGACAGCAGAACGTCTAATAGCGTGCACGGCCTGAGGCAAATACGCTTTCGGGGCTGAGGGATAAAAGACTGCTCTGGGGAGTTCAGTGGCGAGCCTTCTCTACCATCTCAACCGGAATACCGGTCAGGGAGGCCACAACGTCAGGCTCCATCCCCTTTTCCAGCATCACTTTCGCGATGCGCATCGCCTTCGGCTCGCCCCTGAGCCAGCCCCTCTTCGCGAAGATATTGTGCAATGTTCATTAACGTCTCCTTCTGCTGCTGATCCGCTTTTGCATCCCTGTCGCAAATTAGCACACTCTGAGCGCGTGTCAGCCGTCAGTTTTCGCTCTGTCGAGGTAGCTCGCAAAAAGAGTTGCGGCACTAGCGCTGCTGCTGGTTGACCCATGTTTGCAGGGCGCGGCGGGAGATTTTGATGCCGCCGTTTTTCAGCTCCTCTGGCAACGGCAGCCAGCGCACCGGCTGTTGAAAACGCGCCAGCTGATCCGCCGCCCAGTGGCTTAAAGCCGCGACATTGACTTCGCTTTCGCACTCAATTACCGCGACAGGGCGCTGACCAAACTCCACATCATCAACCGGTACCACAAACACCTGTTGCACCTGCGGGTGACGGGCGATGGCGCGCTCCACCTCTTCAGGCTGAATGCCTTCGCCACCGCTGAAAAAGAGGTTATCCAGCCGACCGTGCAGAGTCAGACGCCCTTCATGCAGCCTGCCGCGATCGCGGGAGGCAAACCAGCCTGCATCATTGAGCAGCGGCAGCAACGCGCCGTTGCGCCAGTAGCCTGCGGCGAGGCTCCCGGCACGCAGCCACACCTCGTCGCCGACAATCTTTACCTCACGCCCCGGCAACGCATAACCGACATCGGGCGCGCCGTCGGCCTCTTTTGCGCACACCGTTGAGGCAAACTCCGTCAAACCATATCCGCACCAGCAGCAGATGCCGCGCTCGCGTGCCTGTTCAGTCAGCTCTACCGGAATGGCCGCGCCGCCGAGCAGCACCGCTTTCAGCGACAGCGGGGCATTATCATTGAGTAAGCGCCAAAGCTGTGTCGGCACCAGCGACGCATGGCTGCAACCGCGCAGCGCCTGATCGAGCGGCAGCTTATCGTGCACCGTCATGCGCGCGCCCGCCAGCAGCCAGCGCCACAAAATGCCCTGCCCCGAGACATGAAACAGCGGCAGCGAGAGCAGCCAGTCATCTTCCTTATTAAAGGGGATTAATGCGAGCACGCCCTGCGCACTCGCCAGATGGGCGGCGCAGGTATGCACCGCCGCTTTCGGCAAACCGGTTGAGCCGGAGGTGAGCGTCATTGATGCCAGCCGCTGCGGCTGCCATGCAACCGCATGCTCACCCGGCGCTTGCGCGCAGCGCAGAGGGATAAAATCGTGCGCCAGCGGCGCGGGGGTGAGATCGAGGGCGAAGCGCAGGGTCATGGCGGGCAGCAGCGCATCCAGCAAGGCGACGGGAAGCTGCGGATTGATCGGTAAAACCCGCGCGCCGCACTGCAATAGCGCCAGCCAGGCGAGCACCGTCTGCGGCTGGTTGCGCGCACGTAGCATCACGCCATCACCTACGCGTACGCCCTGGCGGGCAAAGCTGCTTGCCAGGGCATCCACCTCGTCACAAAGCTGCTGCCAGGTGAGGGTGTGCTGGCCTGAGCGCAGCGCAGGGTGTTCGCCGCGCTGCTCGCGCCAGTATCGCCACGGCCAGTCGGAAAAATTCATAGTAACGTGTCCAGCTCCGCCGCCGCGATACAGGGCAGTTCACTGCCGGGCCAGCGGCGAACCAGCTGCGCGGTCATCAACTGTAAAGTATCAAGACCGGGCACGGTGCCGGGCGTCAGCCAGGCTGCAATCCGCGCCAGCTGCGTTAGCCCGAGGCTCGACTCCAGCGATGAGCTGATCACCGCCGTCAAGCCGAGCGCATGTGCCGCCGCGACCTGCTGCGCCACTTTTTGCAGGCTGCCGGTGAGGGTCGGCTTGATCACTACCGCGCTGACGCCCGGCTGCGGCGTAAAGGTGAAATCCGCCTCGCGCAGGCTCTCATCCCAGGCAATCGCAATGCCGGTCTCCTCAGCAAAGGCCAGCGACGCTTCGCGGCTCTGGCACGGCTCTTCCAGAAAAGCGATGCGTGGGCGGTTGGCAGGCGCAACATATTTAGCGAACTGGCGAGCTTTCAGCGGCGTCCAGGCGCGGTTGGCATCCAGACGCAGGCGCAGATCGGGGATCGACTCCAGCAGCAGATTAACTACCATGCCGTCGCGCACCGCTTCGTAAAGACCTACTTTCACCTTCGCCAGCTTCTCGCCGGGCAGTGCGCCAAGTGCGGCAAACAGCTCATCGGGATCGCCGGTACAGAGCATCGCCGCACGGTAATCGGCAGGCTGCGGCAACTCCCCTGCCAGTTCAGCCAGCGCACAGCTCAGGCCAAAGGCCGCGCTGGGTTGAGATGGCAGCGCGGGTGACGCGCCGTCACGCCAGGCCTGCACCCACGCCATCACCGCAGGCTGCATCTCATCAAGCGTCTCAACGCTGAACCCCGGCAGAGGGGTAATCTCGCCCCACCCTTCGCCACCGTTTTCCTGCAACTGGATAAAGAGCCCGTCCCGGGTTTTCAGCCGACGCTCGCGCAGCACCACGCCTGCATCCAGCGGGATCTGCCAGCGGTAGATCTGCGCCTGGCGCATTACGGGTTCCGTTTAAATTTGCTGAAGTCAGGCTGGCGCTTCTGGTTGAAGGCGTTGCGACCTTCCTGACCCTCTTCGGTCATATAGAAGAGCATGGTGGCGTTGCCCGCCAGCTCCTGCAGCCCGGCCTGACCGTCGCAGTCCGCGTTCAGCGCCGCTTTCAGGCAGCGCAGCGCCATCGGGCTGTTTTGCAGCATTTCACGGCACCAGCGCACGGTCTCTTTTTCCAGATCCGCTAATGGCACCACGGTGTTGACCAGACCCATATCCAGCGCCTGCTGCGCATCGTACTGGCGGCAGAGGAACCAGATTTCGCGCGCTTTCTTCTGGCCGACAATGCGCGCCATGTAGGACGCGCCCCAGCCGCCGTCGAAGGAGCCGACTTTCGGGCCGGTCTGGCCGAAAACCGCGTTTTCCGCCGCGATGGTCAGATCGCACATCATATGCAGCACATGGCCGCCGCCGATGGAGTAGCCCGCTACCATCGCCACCACCGGTTTTGGGCAGGTGCGGATCTGGCGCTGAAAATCGAGGACGTTGAGGTGATGCACGCCGGAGTCATCCTGGTAGCCGCCGTAATCGCCGCGCACCTTCTGATCGCCACCGGCGCAGAAGGCTTTATCACCTTCGCCGGTCAGGATGATCACCCCGATATTGTCGTCATAGCGCGCATCGGCCAGCGCCTGAATCATCTCTTTTACCGTCACAGGACGAAACGCGTTGCGCACTTCCGGGCGGTTGATAGTGATTTTGGCGATGCCGTCAGCGGATTTTTGATAGCGGATATCGCTAAAACCTTCGGAGCAGTCGTGCCACTCAACGGCGGCGTAGAGTTCTTTTTCATCAGGGTAGATCATGGTCGGTCCTTAATCTCAAGAGGCAGAATTCGCGCCAGCAGGGCAGCAACGGCCGTGGGATTCTCCCGGTGCGCGTTGTGCCCGGCGGCAGGAATGGCGTAACAGTGGCGTGCGGCCTCGCTCGCCAGCGTGCGAAACTTACGGTCATGTTCGCCAAAGAAATAGTGAACGGGAAAAGCGGCGTCCCGTAGTGCAGCGCGCAGATCGGGCTGACGGCCAAGCGACGTTGCCGCCAGCATCTGCGCCAGCGCGTTGCCGTCATTGTGGCTGCGAAGCGCAACCAGGGTCGCACGTTCGGTTTCCGTCAGCCCGGCAAATACCGGCTGACGATACCAGGCGTCAAACACCTCGCTGAGCGGCTGGTGGCGCAGGCGCTGACACCACGCTTCATCAGCCTCCAGCCTTGCGGCACGCGCCTGCTCATCGGCAAGGCCTGGGTGCCCGCCTTCGATAATGATGCCCTGTAGCCCCGTTGGCTGCTGGCAAGCGTGAAACATCGCAATGCGGCCGCCGAGGGAGTACCCCACCAGCCAGTAACTTAGTATGTTGTAACGACTAAGCGTCGATCGCAGCAGCGCATCCATCCCGGTAAAGGAGTCAACAGAGGTTGTGGCTGACGCACCGTGGCCCGGCAAATCGAGATAGAGACGCGGGAAATCCGCAAGCGCTGCGCCGACGGGCTGCCATTCGCGACCATCACCGGAAAAACCGTGCAGAAAGACCAGCCACGGCAGCGGCTGCCGACCAGCGTGGATCTCTGCATGCAAACTCATAGCTGGCTGACCTGCGCGACAAGGTTTTGCAGGGTCTGCGCGCCGTCCGTCTCGTTTACCACCACTTCAATCACCGTCGCGCCCGGCTTCTGCCAAGCCTCGCTCAGCGCCTGCTCCAGCTGCGCCCAACTCTCCGGGCGATGATAAGGAAGCTCAAACATCGCGGCGGCATGATCGAAATGGACATTTTGCGGCATCAGATAGAAGCGCTCGCGCTCGGCGGGCGGCGTCGGTAACAGGGAGAAGATCTGCCCGCCGTTATTATTGACCACCAGCAGCACAAAGGGCGCGGAGGCCTGGCGCAGCAGTGCGAGGGCGTTGAGATCGTAGAGCGCAGAGAGATCGCCGACGATTGCCAGCGTCGGGCGCGCGGTGGCCCGCTGCACCCCGGCTGCGGTCGAGAGCAGGCCATCAATGCCGCTCGCGCCGCGGTTGCTGTAGACCGGATAACCTGCCGGCAACTGCGCCAGCGCATCCACCAGCCGCACCACCAGGCTGTTGCCGAGAAAAAGCTGACCCTGAGGCGGTAAATAGTCGCTAATACGGTGTGCCAGCTGCGCTTCGCCGAAATTCTCACGCTGTAGACGCACCCGCTCCCAGGCAAGCGCTGCGAGCGAGGTAAGCTTTTCGCACCACGGCGCGCGGGGTTCAGCCGGATGCAGCGCCAGCCAGCCGCCCACATCCGCCACTAAACGACGGCCACGGTGATGCGCCGGATCGAGC
Source organism: Kosakonia sp. HypNH10 (assembly GCF_029850615.1). Taxonomy (NCBI): domain Bacteria; kingdom Pseudomonadati; phylum Pseudomonadota; class Gammaproteobacteria; order Enterobacterales; family Enterobacteriaceae; genus Kosakonia; species Kosakonia sp. HypNH10. The sequence continues at coordinate 366,257 of NZ_JAOTIU010000002.1, read as the reverse complement.
CTGCCGGGGAGATTATCAATCAGCCAGTACTCTTGCGGCGTGCAGGTCGCCTGCCACTGTAAAAGACGTTTTCCGGTCAGGCTGCTGCCAAATTGCAGCACAATCTGCGCCTCGCTGAGCGCTTCAACGGCCTGGCTATTAGCAAGCCAGAGATCGGCGCAGGGTAGCGGCTGCCCGGTTTGCGATAACACATCGCCAATCAGCGGCCAGCCGAGGGTTTTCGCCCACTCAGCCAGCTTGCGTCCTTCGGTTGCACTCATGCGCCCGGCGATCACCACGCCGCGTTTCTGCCGCCAGGAGAACCAGTCCCGCTCTCTGTTAATGCCGCACGGCGCGGACGCCTGTAACCATGGCTTATCATCCTGCCACCAGTCGCCTAACGCCTGCTGCCAGCCAAGACCGGTCTCATCCATTTCGCCATACAGCGGCTCAGCAAACGGGCAGTTAATATGCACCGCCCCGCCCTGCAATGTGCCTATTACATTATCAATCGTCGAGACCAGCCAGCGCGCCGGGATATCCTGTGACGGGCGCGGTAAGGCGATGGCCTCTGTCGGATGGGAAGCAAAGATGCCCGGCTGGCGAATTGCCTGGTTGGCACCGCAATCAATCAGCTCCGGCGGGCGATCCGCCGTCAGCAATATCAATTTTTCGCCGGTCAGCCCCGCTTCAATCAGCGCCGGATAGAGGTTCGCCACGGCGGTACCGGAGGTGACGATCACCGCCACCGGTTCATGGCTCGCTTTCGCCAGCCCGAGCGCAAGATGGCCCAGCCCGCGTTCATCAAAATGGGTGTGATGAATAAATGCGCGGTTTTCGGCGGCGGCGAGCGTCAGCGGCGTCGAACGGGAGCCTGGCGCAATGCAGATATGCCTGACGCCGTGGCGCGTTAAGGCTTCCAGAATCACCGCGGCCCAGCGTCGGTTGAATGAGCTTATCGACATGAATTTGTCCGGTATCAATATTGGGACTAAGTATAAATTTTCTGAAATGATTAGTTTTTGATATAGGTCGTCTATGGGTGCGTCTGTAGCAACAACGATCGCAGACCGGCGGCTTTATTATCGATCTCCTGCCACTCCTGCTCAGCGTCAGAACCGGGCACAATACCCGCCCCGGCATAGAGCCGCACCGTCTCGCCGCTCACCTTCGCCGAGCGCAGCGCCACGCAGAACTCACTCTGCTTACGCGACAGGTAACCTGCCGACCCGGCGTACCACTCGCGGGCAAAGGGTTCGTGACGGGCGATAAAACGCCGGGCTTCAGGGCGCGGTAAGCCCGCCACCGCCGCGGTCGGCTGGAGCAGATCTAAACAGAGGGCATCGTCTGCCACCCGCAGGTCACTCCAGATACAGCGGCGCAAATGCTGCACCTTGCGCAGCCGCACCACCTGCGGCGGCAGCACATCCAGCGCGCCGGTCTGCTGCTGCAAACGCTGGCAGATATCCTCCACCACCAGCATATTTTCCCGCTGGTTTTTATCGTCACTCATCAACCATGCTGCCCGCTGCTGCGCCTGTGCATCGTCATCATGATTTTCCACCGTCCCGGCCAGCGCTTCGGTGCGCAGCGCCACGCCGCGTCGCCGCCATAGCCGCTCGGGGGTCGATCCGAGAAAGGCGGTCTGGGCGTTAAAGCGATAGAGAAAGTGGAAGCAGTGGAGGTTGAGACGGCGGCTGGCGGCCATCAGCGCACCGGCATTCACTGGCGCATCGAAGCGGTAGTCGGTGGCGCGGGCGAGCACCACTTTATCCAGCTCGCCGCGCTGCAAGGTCTCAAGCGCCTGGCTTATCAGCATCTCCCACCCTTCGCGCGTCGGGAAGTGCTGCTGCTCAACGCAGCGCGGCGGGCTCATAACCAACGGAGTAGCAGGAGAAAGTGCGTTGAGAAAATCGGCAGCACACTGCGCATCTTCACGCAGCGAGGTGGCACTAAAGAGATAGAGGCGCAGCATCGCTTTGCCCCCTTCGCGCCGCCATTCGAGACGGGGTAAAAAGAGCGCACCTTCACTCGGCTCAAAGGCATTCAGCCCCCAAATGCGCACATCATCGGGCCAGGTCTGTAAATGCTGTTGCGCCTCAACGAGAGAGGTAAATGCGCGTAGTGCGCCAAGGGCGGCCGCTTCGTCATCGCCGCTGCGCTGCTGCCAGTAGAATTGCGGGTAAACATGCTGGGCACAAAGCCATGCCAGCGGATCGAAGGCATTATTTAGCGGGAAGGGAACGTCAAAAAGGGTAAAACCAGGGGTGTCAGGAAACGTGTCGGCAAGACGCTGGTGTAAAACGCCAAGCGCAGAGGACAGAGAAAACATGCGAACCCCTCCCGGAAAAACGGCACGGTTTTAAAAACCACACAGTATACGGGGTACTACGATGAATAGCAGTACCCCCTTCCAGGGAGGGGAGATAAAGTTTAGCGACGGGCTAACAGCAGACCGAGCACCAGACCTACAGCCGCACCAGCACCAACGCCCTGCCACGGTTTTTCGTGCACATAGTCATCGGCACGGTAAACCGCTTTTTTCGCACGATAGTAGTAGGTATCAGACGCGCTGCTGACGCGGTTTTTCACATCATGCAGCGCCTGTTCGGCACGTGCTTTCAGCTCAATGTACTTCTGGTCAGCGGGATCGCCCGATGAGCGGAGAACTTCTTCCAGCGTTTCGCTCAGCAGGGTCAGGTCGTCGTCAATGTGTGAATCGAATTGATTAGTCATCTCTTTTCTCCATGTTATGAACCTGTACGCTAACTATAGACAATAGCTGGCGTTTACGCCTGGCCGACCTCGCGGGCCATGCCGATATGGGGAATGCCATCTTCATCATAGATATCGGTGACCGGCTGGAAACCGAACTGTTGATAAAAGGGTTGCAGATGCGCCTGTGCACTCAGGTATAGCGCGTGCTGCGGCCAGTGTTGCAGGCAGGAGGCCACCGCGCGCGACATCAATTGATGGCCCAGTTTTTCCCCGCGTACGCTGGCGCTGACAATCACCCTACCGATGGCAATCGGCGAGAAATCATCATTACTTTTCAGAATCCTCGCATACGCCACCAGCTCATCCCCCTGCCAGCCGAGCAGGTGGCGGTTCTCTCCCACCAGATCGTCGCCATCAACATCGAGATAAGGGCAGGTCTGTTCGACCACAAATACTTCGCAGCGCAGTTTCAACAGCGCATAGAGCGCAGGCACGGTCAGTTCGGAATGGTGCAGGTCTTGCCAGCGGATCATCGTTATCTCCTCAAATAGACTCATGTGGTTATACTAGATTCTTTTCATTTCAGGCAAAGCATGTGGAACTGATCTTCTTAGGTACTTCAGCAGGCGTCCCGACGCGGGCGCGCAACGTCACCGCCATTCTGCTCAATCTTCAGCACCCGACGAGCGCCGGGCTGTGGCTTTTCGACTGTGGTGAAGGTACGCAGCATCAGCTGCTGCACACCGCGTTTAACCCGGGCAAGCTGGACAAAATTTTCATTACCCATCTGCATGGCGACCATATTTTTGGTCTGCCGGGCCTGCTCTGCAGCCGGTCGATGGCGGGCAATACGCAGCCGCTGCACATTTACGGCCCGCAAGGCATTAAGGAGTTTGTTGAGACCGCGCTGCGCCTGAGCGGCTCGTGGACCGACTATCCGCTGACCATTGAAGAGGTTAAGCCTGGCCTGGTGATGGATGATGGGCTGCGCAAAGTGACGGCCTTCCCGCTGGCGCATCCGGTGGAGTGTTACGGCTATCGCGTGGAAGAGCACGATAAACCGGGCGCGCTGAATGCCGCTGCGCTTGTCGCCGCAGGCGTTCCCGCCGGGCCGCTGTTTCAGACGCTGAAGGCGGGCGGCACGGTAACGCTGGATGACGGGCGCGTTATCGAGGGAAAAGATTACCTGGCCCCGGCCGAGCCGGGTAAACGGGTGGCAATCTTCGGTGATACCTCACCCTGCCCCGCCTCACTTGAGCTGGCGCAAGATGTCGATGTGGTGGTGCATGAAGCGACGCTTGAGAGCGCCATGGAAGAGAAGGCAAACAGCCGCGGCCACAGTTCAGCGCGGCAGGCGGCGCAACTGGCTCAGCAGGCTGGCGCTTCACGTCTGGTGATTACCCATATCAGTTCGCGTTATGACGCCGAGGGGAGCCAGGCGCTGCTAAAAGAGTGTCGTGAAATATTCCCGGAGACGACCTTAGCAGCAGATTTTGACGTAGTTCGCATTTGATTTTAATTTAGGCACTCTATTTTTTCGCCGTCATGCCGATAATAAGTTATACGCAGGCATTTCTTCTTTGAGGGCATGATGGATAATTTCCAGAAAGACATCGATGACAGGGCGAATCTTACTCTGTCGAACCGGTTTGAGCTGTTGCTGTTTCGCCTTGGCACATCATTAGATGCGACGAAATCTGAGCTGTTTGGCATCAATGTGTTTAAGTTGCGCGAAATCGTACCGATGCCCACATTTACTCGCCCTGCGGGAATGAAGCCGCCGTTGATGGGGATGGTCAATATCCGCGATCAGGTGATCCCGGTGATTGATCTCTCCGCCGTCGCTGGTTGCAAACCGGAGACCGGCTTAAACATTCTGCTGATCACTGAGTATGCCCGTAGCGTGCAGGCTTTTGCCGTCGAGTCCGTCGAGAACATCACGCGCCTGGACTGGAAACAGGTACACACGGCGGAAAAAGCGATCAATGGCCGCTATATCACCAGTATTGCCTGCCTCGATGATGATAAGGACACCAACAACCTGGCGATGGTGCTGGACGTTGAACAGATCCTCTATGACATCGTGCCGGCGGATCATGACGTTCACGGTGACCATGTTCCGGATAAGAAATTCAACCTGAAACCGGGTTCTATCGCGATTGTGGCTGAAGACTCCAAAGTGGCGCGCGCCATGCTGGAAAAAGGCCTGAACGCCATGGAGATCCCGAGCATGATGCATATCACCGGCAAAGATGCGTGGGAGAAAATCCAGCTTATTGCGCAGCAGGCGGAAAAAGAGGGTGTGCCGGTAAGCGATAAAATCTCAATGGTGCTGACCGATCTGGAGATGCCAGAGATGGACGGCTTCACCCTGACACGCCTGATCAAAACCGATCCGCGCCTGAAGAATATCCCGGTGGTGATCCACTCATCCCTCTCGGGCAGCGCGAACGAAGATCACGTCCGTAAAGTGCAGGCCGATGGCTATGTCGCGAAGTTCGAAATTAACGAACTTTCAGCGGTGATCCAGGAGGTGCTCGATCGCGCAGCGAATAACGTTCGCGGCCCGCTGATCAGCCACCGCCAGATGGCTCCGACCCCGCTGCTGGCGAAGTAACGCCGGCACAACGATTAAAGGCGCTACCGTTGGTCAAACGGTAGCGCCTTAAGTACGTTTCAGGTCATTACAAGAACGACAAGATCAGCTGTAACACAGCAATGATGATCGTGATTACGCGTTTCGCGAATTCACGGTTATACATCATCCGTTTTCCTCAACCGAGGAAGGAGCCGCCCGGACTGGCCCTTAAACTCCCCCGAATCAGGGCGAGCAGATGTTGAGTATTGCCTACGCCCCTTCCAGGCCTGAACCCTGTCACCACCACGTGTACAGCGGGGGAAATCCTTTGCCCGGCCCGAAAGTTAGATGCAGTAACCCCAACGAAGTTGATTTTACACTTCATGTAACCAACTGAAATGTAATTAAAAAACATCAGGAAAAACGACCTGTTTTCAGGCGTTTTTCTTAAACATCAGCTAACCCAACTGTTTGCGCTTGAAATAAAACAGCATATATCGGAAGCTTCAACGCGTTGAGTATTGCATACGCTCTTACCCCCCTGACGGGCCGGAAACGTAAACAACGGCGTGGCGCATCCCTCACCAGTTTGCGCTATACCGTTAAAACCCCAGCTTCCCCGCTGGGGTTTTTTTATGCGCAAAAAAAACCGCCAGGCTGCAAACCCGGCGGTTTTTCATTTGCGCGAGGCGCGATTACATCATCGGCAGCGCCAGCTGGACGATGCTAATCAGCGGCTGCGGATAGATACCGAGCACCAGCACCAGCAGAGCGGAGATGAGTACTACAATACCGCCCGCGCTGTAAGCCCAGTTGGACGGCGCATCGCGGTTCAGCTGCTGCGGCGCGTTGAGATAGAGGCTCACCGCAACACGCAGGTAGTAGTAGAGGCCGATTGCAGAACCGACCACCACTGCACCGGTCAGCCACCACAGGTTGGCCTGCACACCGACAGCCAGAATGTAGAACTTACCGATAAAGCCCAGCGTCATCGGGATACCCGCCAGCGACAGCATCATCACCGTCATTACCGCAGAGAGGATCGGACGGTGCCAGAAGAGGCCGCGATAGGAGTAGAGCGACTCGGCGTCCGGGCCGCGATACGGGCTGGACATCAGGCTTACCACACCAAAGGCACCCAGGCTGCTGAAGAGATAGCCAGCCAGGTAAACGCCAACGCTCTCCATTGACATCTGGCCGCCGCGCAGGGCAATCAGCGCCACCATCAGATACCCGAGGTGAGCGATGGAGGAGTAGCCGAGCAGACGTTTGATATTGGTCTGGCTCAGCGCCATCAGGTTACCGAAGATAATGGAGACAAAGGCGATAACGCCCAGCACCACGCGAACGGCTTCGCTGTTACCCACCGGCGCATAGAGGAACAGACGCATCAGCACGCCGAAGATGGCGATTTTGCTGGCGGTCGCCAGGAAGGTGGAGACCGGCGCAGGCGCGCCCTGGTAAACATCCGGTGTCCAGAGATGGAACGGCACCAGCGACAGTTTAAAGCCGAGGCCGACAATCATCAGACCGAGACCCGCCAGCAGCAGCGGCTCGTGCAGCACGCCTTCACCGAGGTTTTTACCAATGGCGACAAACGACAGATCGCCGCTCTGAGCGTAGACCAGCGCAATCCCGAACAGCAGGAATGAGGAGGCGGCCGCCGACAGAATGGTGTATTTGATGCTGGCTTCCAGCGAGCGTTTCTGGCGGAAGGCGTAGCCCACCAGCCCGAACAGCGGCAGAGAGATCAGCTCAATCCCGAGGAACAGCGAGGCCATATGATTGGCGTTAGCCAGCAGAATGCCACCCAGCGCGGCAATCAGCACCAGCAGGTAGAACTCTTCCTTGTTGTCGCTATAGCCTTCAAGCCACGGATAGGCAAAGGTGCAGGTGGCGAGACTCGCCAGCAGCACCAGCCCGGTGTAGAGCATGGCGTAGCCATCGACGCGCATCAGCGGCGTCACATCCATTGCTCCGGCGTGGCCAACGAACCACAGCGAGAGCAGTGCAACGTTCAGACCAACGACTGACAGCGTGGCATTAAAGAAATGGTTGCGTCGCCACGCAATGGAGAGCATCACAACCACCACCGTCAATCCGACGATTAGCAGCGGCAGCAGCGCAATCAGGTGTTGTGGAGTTATTGTCATGGCGAATTACGGCCTTGTAGTAATGGAGTTAACAAACCACTGCTGGATATTGCCCATCGCAGCGTGCGAGGTATCCAGAATCGGCTGCGGATAGAAGCCAAGCAGTACCAGAAGCACGACCAGGATAAGGATCATAAACAGCTCGCGCAGTGACAGACCCGGCAGCGTCTGGTTCGCGATTTCGCTCTTCGCTTTACCGAAGTAAGCGCGATGCAGCATCGCCAGCGAGTAAACGGAGGCGAAGACCAGACCGAAGGTGGAGATCACGGTAATCATCGGTACAACCTGGTAGCTACCGAACAGGATCATGAACTCACCGACGAAGTTACCGGTACCCGGCATCCCCAGCGTCGCCACAGCGAAGAACATCGACAGCGCCGGCAGCCACTTAATCTTGCTCCACAGACCGCCCATCATGCGCATATCGCGGGTATGCAGACGTTCGTAAAGCTGACCGCAAAGAATAAACAGACCCGCCGCCGAGAGACCGTGGGCAATCATCTGAATCACCGCACCCTGGTAGGCCAGCTGGCTGCCGGTGTAGATGGCAATCAGTACGAAGCCCATGTGGGAAACGGAGGTGTAGGCGATAAGACGTTTGATATCGGTCTGCGTGAAAGCCATCCACGCGCCGTAGAAGATACCAATCACGCCCAGCCACATGGCAATCGGTGCAAACTCCGCCGAGGCGTTCGGGAAGAGCGGCAGCGAGAAGCGCAGCAGACCGTAAGCAGCGGTTTTCAGCAGGATCCCCGCGAGGTCAACGGAACCTGCGGTCGGTGCCTGCGAGTGCGCATCCGGCAGCCAGCCGTGCAGCGGCACCACCGGCATTTTCACCGCAAAGGCGATAAAGAAGCCGAGCATCAGCAGGTATTCAACGTTGTGGGACATCGGCGTTTTCAGCAGCTCTTCATAGTTGAAGGTCCACACGCCGGTGGCGTTGTAGTGCACAAACACCAGGCCGAGGATGGCGATCAACATCACCAGGCCGCTTGCCTGGGTATAGATGAAGAATTTCGTCGCCGCGGTGATACGCGTCTTCCCGTCGGAGGCTTTATGGCCCCACAGCGCGATCAGGAAGTACATCGGCACCAGCATCATTTCCCAGAAGAAGAAGAACAGGAACATGTCGATGGCAAGGAACACGCCGATAACGCCGCCGAGGATCCACATCAGGTTCAGGTGGAAGAAGCCCTGATATTTCTCGATTTCACGCCAGGAGCAGAGAACAGCCAGCACGCCAAGAAAACCGGTCAGCACGACCATCAGCAGCGACAGACCGTCCATCGCCAGATGGATAGTGATGCCGAAGCGCGGGATCCAGTCGTGTTTAAAGCTCTCCTGCCACGTCGGGAAATCGGCAGACTGCGATAAAGAGTAGCCACCCTGCAACCAGAGTTGCAGAGAGAGCGCCAGCGTCAGTCCCATGGTGATCAGGGCGATCCAGCGCGGCACCTTCACGCCGAAGCGCTCGGTTTGCCAACACAGGAAACCACCGATAAAGGGAATCAATATTAGCCAGGGTAATAACATGGCGATTCATATTCCTTGTTTAAGTCCAGCTCAGGCTTTCTGGCTCGTCATCTGACTTCACCGTTACTGCCTGTCCTTTCGGACCTGATTTTCAACGAATTTTCACAAAATTCAGATTCTGCTCTTAGGCCGGAGAACAACTCTGCTCCCCGGCCCAGGAACTCAGCGCAACACCATCAGCAGACCGAGCACCACAACGGCACCGATACTCATGGAGGCCACATACCAGCGCAGATAACCGTTCTCGCTGAACAGCAGTCCTTTTCCGGCAAAGCGGGAGAGGATCGCCGGAATGTTCATCAGCGCATTCAGCGGATCACTCTTCAGCAGCCAGGCCACGCCCAGATACGGTTTCACGAAGATGCGATCGTAGAGCCAGTCGAAGCCCCAGGCATTGAACCACCAGGTGCCGAAGAAGCGGCCCGCCGCGCTGTTGGCAATCGATGTCACCAGCGTGCGTTTACCCAGCCACAGCCAGGCGGCCAGCAGAATGCCGATCACCGCCACTGCGCCAGAGGCCATTTCCAGCATCACCACGCTGCTGTGCGCCAGCTCAGCCGTTTCCGGCAGGACGCCGCGCAGCGGTGGCACAATCATTGCGCCAACGAAGGTGGAGAGGATCAGCAGCACAATCAGCGGCAGGTGATGGGTAATCCCCTTCCCTGCGTGGGCGTGAATCTGCTCTTTGCCGTGGAAGACAATGAAAATCAGACGGAAGGTGTAGAGCGAGGTCATAAACGCCCCGACCAGACCTGCAATCATCAGGTTAACGTGACCGTTCGCTACCGCTCCTGCGAGGATCTCATCCTTACTGAAGAAGCCCGCGGTAATCAGCGGCAGTGCAGAGAGCGCCGCGCCACCGACCAGGAAGCAGGCATACACCAGCGGAATTGACTTACGCAGGCCGCCCATCTTGAAGATGTTCTGCTCGTGGTGGCAGGCAAGGATCACCGAACCGGAGGAGAGGAACAGCAGCGCTTTAAAGAAGGCGTGCGTCATCAGGTGGAAAATCGCCGCGTCCCATGCCTGTACGCCAAGCGCCAGGAACATGTAACCAATCTGGCTCATCGTTGAGTAGGCGAGGACGCGTTTGATATCGGTCTGCACCAGCGCGGCGAAACCCGCCATCAGCAGCGTGACCGCACCGACGATACCGACCAGATGCAGCACTTCCGGCGTCATCAGGAACAGACCGTGGGTACGGGCAATCAGGTAGACACCTGCGGTAACCATCGTTGCGGCGTGGATCAGCGCAGAGACCGGCGTCGGGCCAGCCATTGCGTCTGCAAGCCAGGTCTGCAACGGCAGCTGCGCCGATTTACCAACCGCGCCGCCCAGCAGCATCAGGGTTGCCCACATCAGCATATGGTTGCCGTTGGCGAAGTGCTGCGGTGCCAGCTCGACCATCTCGCGGAAGTTCAGCGTGCCCAGCTCGTTGTAGAGAATGAACAGAGCGAACGCGAGGAAGACGTCACCAACGCGGGTGACGACAAACGCTTTCATCGCCGCTGCGCCATTCTTCGGATCGGTGTAGTAGAAGCCGATCAGCAGATAGGAGCAGAGACCCACGCCTTCCCAGCCGAGGTACATCAGCAGCAGGTTATCGCCCAGCACCAGAATCACCATGCTGGCGATAAAGAGGTTGGTGTAGGCGAAGAAGCGGGAGTAGCCCTCTTCCCCACGCATATACCAGGAGGCGAACATATGGATCAGGAAGCCAACGCCGGTCACCACCGAGAGCATGGTCAGCGACAGGCCGTCCAGCACGAGGTTGAAACCGATATTGAAATCACCGACCGCCATCCACGTCCACAGCGGCTGAACAAAAGCCTGCTGGCCGTTGTTGAAGAACTCAACGCCTACCAGCGCCGTGACCAGCGCAGAGAGACCAATCGAGCCCATGCCAACGGCGGCGGAGAGATTCTCCGACCAGCGGCCACGGGAGAAAGCCAGTAACACAAAGCCAATAAAAGGAAAAATTATGGTTAAGGCGAGCATGTTCATCCACGCATCTCACTTACTGAATCGATATTCAGACTCTGGCGGCGACGATGCAGTTGCAGCAGCAGCGCCAGGCCAATGCTCGCTTCCGCAGCGGCAAGGCTAATGGCGAGAATATACATTACCTGACCGTCGGTCTGGCCCCAGTAGCTACCGGCGACCACAAAAGCCAGCGCGGCAGCGTTGATCATGATCTCAAGCCCAATCAGCATAAACAGCAGATTGCGGCGAATAACCAGACCAGTCAGACCCAGCACAAACAAAATCGCCGCGAGGATCAATCCATGTTGTAACGGGATCATGCGTGCTCCTCCGTTTTTCTTTTCGCGCGGTCATCCGTGCGATTGCTCAGCAATTCGCCAGGTCTCTCTTCACGTCCAAGGTGGAACGCGACAACCAGACCTGCCAGCAGCAGCATTGAGGCCAGCTCAACCGCCAGAACGTAAGGACCAAACAGCGTGATACCGACGGCTTTCGCGCTAATCGCCGTGCCCTCGATGCCCTGATCGTTAACGCCCATAATGGCGTAGATCATGACGCCCAGCAGCACAGCAGAGAGCACCGCAGGACCAATCCAGATTTGCGGCGTGAGCCAGTTACGCTCCTGCTCGACCACCGAATTGCCCATGTTCAGCATCATCACCACGAAGACGAACAGCACCATAATGGCCCCGGCGTAGACGATGATCTCCAGCGCCCCAGCGAAGTACGCGCCGAGGGAGAAGAAGACCCCGGCAATCGCCAGCAGAGAGATGATCAAGTACAGCAGAGCATGCACCGGATTGGTATGCGTAATTACGCGTACCGTCGTCAGGATGGCGATCAGGCCACAGATATAAAAAGCGAACTCCATTGCCCCTCTCCTTACGGTAACAGGCCTTTGACGTCGATAGGCTTGGCTTCGTTTTCCGCTTCGCCCTTATCTTTGCCGTCGATTGCCATACCTGCCATCCGGTAGAAGTTATATTCCGGGTATTTGCCCGGACCGGAGATCAGCAGATCCTCTTTTTCATACACCAGATCCTGGCGCTTGAACTCACCGAGTTCGAAGTCCGGCGTCAGCTGAATCGCTGTAGTCGGGCACGCCTCTTCGCACATGCCGCAGAAGATGCAGCGCGAGAAGTTGATACGGAAAAACTCCGGATACCAGCGGCCATCAACGGTTTCCGCTTTCTGCAGCGAGATACAGCCGACAGGACAGGCAACCGCACACAGGTTACAGGCTACGCAGCGCTCTGCGCCGTCCGGATCGCGCGTCAGCACAATACGGCCACGGTAGCGCGGGGCCAGGTAAACCGGCTCTTCCGGATACATACGCGTTTCGCGTTTGGCGAACGCATGCAGGCCAATCATCCAGATACTGCGAACCTGGGTGCCAAAGCCCACGAATAACTCTTTTAACGTCATGGTCTCATCACCCCTTATTGCTGCCACAGAATGACTGCTGCGGTACCCAGCAGGTTAAGCAGAGTCAGCGGCAGGCAGATTTTCCAGCCGAAAGACATCACCTGATCGTAGCGAGGACGCGGCAGTGCGGCGCGAATCAAAATGAACATCATCATAAAGAACGCGGTTTTCAGCGCGAACCAGATAAACGGCGGTAACAGCGGACCCTGCCAGCCACCAAAGAAGAGGGTGACCATCAGCGCAGAGATGGTGACGATACCGATATACTCGCCGACGAAGAAGAGACCGAATTTCATGCCGGAGTATTCAATATGGTAACCATCCGCCAGCTCCTGCTCCGCTTCCGGCTGGTCAAACGGGTGACGGTGACACACCGCAACACCCGCGATAGCGAAGGTAACGAAGCCAAAGAATTGCGGAATGACGTTCCACAAACCCGCCTGGTTGTTGACGATGTCGGTCATATTGAATGAACCGGCCTGCGCCACCACGCCCATCAGCGACAGCCCGAGGAACACTTCGTAGCTCAGGGTTTGCGCAGAGGCACGCATCGCGCCGAGCAGGGAGTATTTGTTGTTACTGGACCAGCCAGCGAACAGCACCGCGTAAACCGCCAGACCCGCCATCATCAGGAAGAAGAGGATCCCGATATTGAGGTCGGCCACCACCCAGGTGGGGCTGACCGGCACAATGGCGAAGGCTAACAGCAGCGAGGTGAAGGCGATCACCGGCGCGAGGGTGAAGATCACGCGATCGGAGAAGCGCGGGATCCAGTCCTCTTTAAAGAACATCTTGATCATGTCCGCGACCAGCTGGAGTGAACCACCCCAGCCCACACGGTTCGGCCCATAACGGTTCTGGAACAGGCCGAGCAGGCGACGTTCGCCAAAGCTCATGAAGGCGCCGCAGGTGACAACCACCAGCAGGATGACCACCGCTTTCAGAATGCTTAACAGAATGTCGATAACATCCGGTGTTAACCAGCTCATGCTTGCGCCTCCCGCAGATTTTCAAGACGTGCCCCGGCCAGCACCGGTGCAATACCCGGCATGCCCATCGGCAAACCGACCTGCCCCGCCGTCAGACCTTCCGATACCTGCAGCGGCAGGCTGAGGGTCTGCCCTTCGTAGGTGAAGGAGACGTGTGCGCCTGCGTTTACGCCAAGCTTCGCGGCATCGGCCGGGTGAAGCGTGATGTAAGGCTGCGGCATACGGCTCTGGAACACCGGCGAACGCTGCGACAGCTCATCGCTGCCGAACAGGTGATAGTAAGGCGCGATACGCCACTCGCCATCCTGTGCGCTGAAGGCGCCCGGAACGACGGTGAAGTAATCCAGCCCGGTCTCCGTCGCTTCAATCAGGCGTACGCCCGGATCGCCGTGACGCAGGTGCCCGCCCACTTCGTCCTGGAATTTGTTCCAGGCCTGCGGGGAGTTCCAGCCCGGTGCCCAGGCAAACGGAATTTGCGAGCGCGGAGCTGAAGGCTGGTTGTTCCCTTCCATTGAGAAGGCGAACATGGTGTCTTTATCCTGCGGCTGACGCGGTTCGTGGACGCTGATATTGGCGCGCATTGCGGTACGACCACTGTAGCGGTGCGGCTCACGCGCTAGTTTCTGCCCGCGAATGCGGAAGCTGGCATCCGGCGCGGCATTTTTGATGCCCGACAGCTGCGGCAGCGCGGCGACGGCGGCGTCGATCACATGATCGAGCTGCGTCCAGTCCACTTCGCGGTTCAGCACGGTGCTGTGCAGCGAGTGCAGCCAGCGCCAGCTTTCCAGCATCAGCGCTTTGTTGTCGTAGTAGCTCGGGTCATAAACCTGGAAGAAGCGCTGAGCGCGGCCTTCGTTGTTAATTACCGTGCCGTCGCTTTCTGCGAAGCTTGCCGCAGAGAGCACCAGATGGGCGTTATCCATAATCGCCGTGCGCTGGTGATCGACCACCAGCACCAGTGGCGCTTTCGCCAGCGCAGCGTCAACGCGCGCAGCAGAAGCATGACGGTGCAGATCGTTTTCCAGCACTACGACCGCGTCGGCGCTGCCGCTCTCCAGTTCGGAGAGTGCATCATCGAGGCTGCCGCCGCCGATAAGGCCAAGGCCCATACTGTTAACGGAGCGGGCAATCATGGTGATGCCGACATCGGCACCGCGCCCTTTCAGCGCTTTCGCCACGTTCGCTGCCGCGTGGATCACGTCGGTGCTACCGGCGTTTGTGCCGGAGATAATCAGCGGTTTCTTCGCCCCGGCCAGCGCCTGGACAATGACATCCACTTTGCCCTGCAGATCGCTGCTCAGGCCGTCAACCGCCGGTGCGGAGTTATCCAGCGCATGGGCGATGGCGAAACCTAAACGCGCCTGATCTTCCACCGGCGCGCGGTAGGTCCACGCAGCGATGTCGTCCAGACGGGTGCTGTCGACGTTGGTGACAAACAGCGGATGTTTAGCGCGCTGACCAATGTTCATGATCGCCGCAATCTGCCAGTCGGCAACTTTCTGCGCCGCCGCCATTTCGCGGGCTTTGCCTTTCACCGCCTGACGTACCGCCAGCGCGACGCGCGCGCCAGTTTGGGTCACGTCTTCACCGAGGATCAGCACCGCGTCGTAAGATTCGATTTCACGCAGCGCCGGAGTACGGATGCCACCTTCGCGCAGCACTTTCAGCGCCAGCGTCAGTCGCTCCTGCTCGCCTTTCGCGATACCGGTGTAGAAGTTCTCCGCACCGACCAATTCGCGCAGCGCGAAGTTGCTCTCAACGCTTGCGCGCGGAGAACCAATACCGATCACTTTCTTCGACTGACGCAGAATATCCGCCGCGCCCTGCATCGCCTGTTCGGCGTTGAGGGTGATGAGATCGTCGCCGCGACGCTGTACCGGCTGGCGCGGACGATCTTTCAGGTTGACGTAGCCATAGCCGAAACGACCGCGGTCGCAGAGGAAGTAGTGGTTAACCGTGCCGTTATAGCGGTTCTCGATACGACGCAGTTCGCCGTAACGCTCGCCCGGGCTGGTGTTACAGCCGATCGAGCACTGCTGGCAGATGCTCGGCGCGAACTGCATATCCCATTTACGGTTATAGCGCTCGGAGTGGGTTTTATCGGTGAAAACGCCGGTCGGGCAGATTTCAACCAGGTTACCGGAGAACTCGCTCTCCAGCGTACCCTCTTCCGGGCGGCCGAAGTAGACGTTGTCATGTGCGCCATAGACGCCCAGGTCGGTACCGTCGGCATAATCTTTGTAGTAACGCACACAGCGGTAGCAGGCGATACAGCGGTTCATCTCGTGAGAAATGAACGGGCCGAGATCCTGGTTACGGTGCGTACGCTTGGTGAAACGGTAGCGACGGAAGCTGTGACCAGTCATAACGGTCATATCCTGCAGGTGGCAGTTGCCGCCCTCTTCGCAGACCGGACAGTCGTGCGGGTGGTTGGTCATCAACCACTCCACCACGCTCTCACGGAACTCTTTCGCTTCGTGATCGTCAATAGAGATAAATGTGCCGTCGGATGCCGGTGTCATACAGGACATAACCAGGCGGCCACGCGTGTCTTCCGCGTTTTGATATTGCTTCACCGCACACTGGCGGCACGCACCCACGCTCCCCAGCGCCGGATGCCAGCAAAAATAAGGAATATCAAGGCCCAACGAGAGACAAGCCTCTAACAGGTTGTCTGCGCCGTTTACCTCGTATTCTTTGCCGTCTACGTGAATAGTAGCCATTAGCATGCTTCCAGTTGTCTCAGCCGGAGCTGAGAATTAATCAAAATTCGTTCCGCGTCCCCTCACCTGCTCACGATGAGGGGGAACCATTACCAGCGCGCTTTCAGCAGGTTTGGCTGGATACCGCCAATCGCATGGGTATTGCTGAATTGCTGCTTGATCCCCGCTTCGAACTCTTCGCGGAAATACTTAATTGCGCTCTGTAACGGTTCAACCGCACCCGGCGCGTGTGCGCAGAAGGTTTTACCCGGCCCAAGCTGGCGGCAGAGTTGCTCCAGGGTTTCGATATCGCCAGGCTGGCCTTCGCCACGCTCCAGCGCACGCAGGATTTTGACGCTCCACGGCAGCCCGTCGCGGCACGGCGTACACCAGCCGCAGGACTCGCGGGCGAAGAACTCTTCCAGGTTACGCACCAGCGGCACCATGCCAATTTCATGGTCAACGGCCATCGCCAGCGCGGTACCTAAACGGCTGCCCGCTTTACCGATGCTTTCGAACTCCATCGGCAGATCAAGGTGTGCTTCGGTGAGGAAGTCGGTTCCCGCGCCGCCCGGCTGCCAGGCTTTGAATTTCAGCCCGTCGCGCATGCCGCCCGCGTACTCTTCGAGGATTTCACGCGCGGTGGTGCCAAACGGCAACTCCCAGACGCCCGGATTTTTCACGCGCCCGGAGAAGCCCATCAGTTTGGTACCGGCATCTTTGCTGGTTGACAGGCTCTGGTACCACTCCACGCCGTTGGCGAGGATTGCCGGAACGTTGCACAGGGTTTCGACGTTGTTAACGCAGGTCGGTTTACCCCATACGCCGGAGCTTGCCGGGAAAGGCGGTTTCGAGCGCGGGTTCGCGCGACGCCCTTCCAGCGAGTTGATCAGCGCCGTCTCTTCGCCGCAGATGTAACGACCTGCGCCGGTATGGACGATAAGTTCGAAATCGAACCCGCTGCCGAGAATATTTTTGCCAAGGAAGCCCGCTTCGGTGGCTTCAGCAATGGCGCGGCGCAGATGCACCGCCGCTTCGATGTACTCTCCGCGCAGGAAGATGTAGCCACGATAGGCTTTCAGCGCAAAGGCGGAGATCAGCATGCCTTCCACCAGCAGGTGCGGCAACTGCTCCATCAGCAGGCGGTCTTTATAGGTGCCCGGCTCCATCTCATCGGCGTTACACAGCAGGTAACGGATGTTCATCGATTCGTCTTTCGGCATCAGGCTCCACTTAAGACCGGTGGAGAAGCCCGCGCCGCCGCGCCCTTTCAGGCCGGCGTCTTTTACCTGGTTGACGATCTCGTCCGGTGCCAGCCCGGTCAGGGCTTTGCGCGCACCGGCATAGCCGTTCTTGCTCTGATACTCTTCAAGCCAGACCGGCTGTTTATCATCGCGCAGACGCCAGGTCAGCGGATGGGTTTCGGGAGTACGGATAATGGTCTTCATTATTTATACCGCTCCAGCAAGTCAGGGATCGTTTCCGGCGTCAGAGAACTGTGGGTGTCCTCATCGATCATCATGGTCGGCCCTTTGTCGCAGTTGCCGAGACAGCAGGTTGGCAGCAGCGTAAAGCGGCCATCAAACGTGGTCTGGCCCGGCTTGATCTTCAGGTGGCTCTCAATCGCCGACTGGATCCCCTGATAGCCGGTGATGTGACACACCACGCTGTCGCAGTAGCGGATCACATGGCGGCCGACCGGCTGGCGGAAGATCTGGCTGTAGAACGTAGCCACGCCTTCGACATCGCTCGCCGGAATGCCCAGTACGTCGGCGATAGCGTAAATTGCGCCGTCCGGCACCCAGCCACGCTGTTTCTGAACGATCTTCAGCGCTTCAATGGACGCCGCACGCGGGTCTTCGTAGTGGTGCTTCTCGTGCTCAATTGCCTCACGCTCTGCCGCACTCAGCTCAAAAGCCCCGGTTTCTGGTTGTTGATTCTCGTGCATAATTAGCGGTCCACATCTGACATAACAAAATCGATACTACCCAGGTAGACAATCAAGTCTGAGACCAGGCTGCCGCGGATTGCCGCCGGAATTTGCTGCAGATGCGGGAAACTCGGCGTACGGATACGGGTACGATAGCTCATGGTGCTGCCGTCACTGGTCAGGTAGTAACTGTTGATACCCTTGGTTGCTTCAATCATCTGGAAGGATTCGTTGGCCGGCATTACCGGGCCCCACGATACCTGCAGGAAGTGAGTAATCAGGGTTTCGATATGTTGCAGCGTGCGCTCTTTCGGCGGCGGCGTGGTCAGCGGGTGATCCGCTTTGAACGGCCCTTCCGGCATATTGTTGAGACACTGCTCAAGAATGCGCAGGCTCTGGCGCAGCTCTTCCACTTTCAGCATCACGCGGGTGTAGCAGTCGCTGACGCCACCGCCGACCGGGATTTCGAAGTCGAAGTTCTGATAGCCGGAGTAAGGGCGCGCTTTACGCACGTCAAAGTTGATGCCGGTAGCACGCAGGCCTGCACCGGTGGTGCCCCACTCCAGCGCCTCTTTCGCGCCGTAAGCGGCAACGCCCTGGGCACGGCCTTTCAGAATGGAGTTACGCAGTGCGGCTTTCTCATAGGAAGCCAGACGTTTCGGCATCCAGTCGAGGAACTCGCGCAGCAGGCGATCCCAGCCGCGCGGCAGATCGTGCGCGACGCCGCCGATGCGGAACCAGGCCGGGTGCATACGGAAACCGGTGATCGCTTCCACCAGATCGTAGATTTTCTGACGATCGGTAAAGGCGAAGAAGACCGGCGTCATCGCGCCGACGTCCTGAATAAAGGTAGAGATATAGAGCAGGTGGCTGTTGATGCGGAACAGCTCAGAGAGCATCACGCGGATCACTTCCACGCGTTCCGGCACGGTAATGCCCGCCAGCTTCTCGACCGCCAGTACGTATGGCATCTCGTTGACGCAGCCGCCGAGGTACTCAACGCGGTCGGTATAAGGAATGTAGCTGTGCCATGACTGGCGTTCGCCCATCTTCTCCGCGCCGCGGTGGTGATAACCGATATCCGGCACGCAGTCGACGATCTCTTCGCCATCAAGCTGCAGAATGATGCGGAACGCACCGTGCGCAGAGGGGTGGTTCGGACCGAGGTTGAGGAACATAAAGTCCTCGTTGTCGGTGCCGCGCTTCATGCCCCAATCTTCCGGCTTGAAGGTCAGCGCTTCCATCTCCAGATCCTGCTTGGCTTTGGTCAGCTCAAACGGATCGAATTCGGTGGCGCGCGCCGGGTAGTCTTTACGCAGCGGGTGGCCGGTCCAGGTCTGCGGCATCATGATGCGCGTCAGATGCGGGTGGCCATCAAAAGTGACACCAAACATCTCCCAGGTTTCACGCTCATACCAGTTAGCGTTCGGGAAGAGTTTAGTGATAGTCGGCACATGCAAATCGTTTTCTGCGAGAGCCACTTTCAGCATGATGTCGCTGTTACGATCGATCGACAGGAAGTGGTAGAAAACGGAAAAATCCGCGGCGGGCAGACCGGCGCGGTGTGTGCGTAGACGCTCGTCCATGCCGTGAAGATCGAACAGCATGACGTAAGGCTTCGGTAATTTCTTTAAGAAATCGACCACTTCCAGTAACTGCTCACGCTTCACCCAAACGACGGGTACCCCGGTGCGGGTCGCCTGAACGGAAAAGGCATCCGGCCCAAAACGGTTGCGCAATTCGCCAATGACCGGATCATCCAGATGATCCCGGGTCTGCCATGGGGCTTCTTGCGCAGTTAAATCGGTCATATTTTTCACCATTGCAAAGGGTCCGTGGTGACTGTGGGGCAGTGCGTCGCGTTATTGGATTATTGAAATGCGACGCTTTTTACCCTTGCCCACAGGCGCAAATTAAATCTCGTCCGGCGAACGCAGGTTGGTGACGGCAATACGTTCACCGCGTTTACGTTCACGCTCTGACTGCATGTTGGCGCGGTAAACGCCCTGATCGCCAACTACCCAGGAGAGCGGACGACGCTCCTTGCCAATCGACTCCTGCAGCAGCATCAGCGCCTGCATATAGGCTTCAGGACGCGGCGGGCAGCCAGGGATGTAAACATCCACCGGGATAAATTTGTCGACGCCCTGCACGACGGAGTAGATGTCGTACATACCGCCAGAGTTTGCGCAGGCACCCATGGAGATAACCCATTTCGGCTCCAGCATCTGGTCATAGAGGCGTTGGATAACCGGCGCCATCTTGGTGAACGGCGTACCGGCAACGACCATCAGGTCGGCCTGGCGCGGCGAGGCACGCAGTACTTCTGCGCCAAAGCGCGCCACGTCGTGCACGGCGGTAAACGAGGTCACCATCTCGACGTAGCAGCAGGAAAGGCCGAAGTTATACGGCCAAATTGAGTTCTTACGACCCCAGTTCACCATATCGTGCAGGACATTTTCGAGCTTGCCCATGTAGACGCTACGGTTGATCTCTTGTTCCAGGGGGTCAGTTACGATCTCCTGTTTTTGCAGGGGGTAACGGTCGTTCTCACCGTTAGGATCTATGCGGGTGAGCGTATAATCCATCTTATTGCCTCGCGGTTAGCGTTGACTGTCAGTGTAGCTGTTGGTCTCAGGGTTAACCTGCGCACGGCGCGAACGCACCGGCGTCCAATCGAGCGCGCCAATACGCACCAGATAAACCAGACCAGCCAGCAGCACTAAGATAAAAATTGCGGCTTCGGCAAATCCCACCCAGCCACTCTCACGAATGGACGTAGACCATGCGTAGAGATAGAGCGCTTCGACATCGAAGATGACGAAGAACATGGCGACCAGATAGAACTTGGCGGAGAGACGTAAGCGAGCGGAACCGACGGAGTCGATACCAGATTCGAAAGGTACGTTTTTGTGCCTTGCGCGCGCGCGTCCGCCCAAAAACCGACCGCCGACCAGCATCAGGCAACAGAGGCCGATGGCGACAATAAGAAAGACAGCGAATGCCCAGTGATGAGCGATGATTTCAGTGGATGTTGACATACGCATTGCTTAACTCAAAAGGTAGCGTTAAAACCTCTGCTCTTGTTGGCAGATGACGCCACATCGATTCACGGGGAGGAATAAAAAACCACATACTTACTGTGCAAAAAGCTGAAAAACAGCTAAATGATGTGGGTTTTTACTCCTTTCTATAACCTTTTGTCAACTTTAACAAAAGTTTCCTCACATTAGTTTACATCGGCAGCAATCCATTAACATTTAGTGCCGTTTTATTGACCAGCAACTACTTTTCCTGCGGCAAAATCCGGTGTTGAATCGAGTCCGTTGTGGAGGATTACAAAAATTACCCTCCTATTTTGACAGGATTTACCCAGGATTCCTCCCCCTCTGCGGAGGTATTTTTTTGATCTGAGACACGCTTTTGTTAATTCATACAATGATTCGGCAACAATCTTGCTTGATTTTTAACATGAGCAGAGGGCATGAAAGACTATAGATGATAAAGGGGGATTGTGCTGTGAGGTGGATTAACAGATTGAAAGAAATAATGATTTAGAGCGGGAATAATTCAGTTGCTTATTATTTATGCAAAAAATGGCCCACTGTGATCGTTTCTCTCATCAGCGGGCCATTTTTACACTTACAAAATGTTACCAGTTAGCGGCGAAATTTTAGCTAGAAATCGCCATCAACCAGCAGCTGTTCATCTCCCCCCTCCGGGGTAGATCCTTTGTAATGCCAGGGATCGCGATAGTGCTCCATGGCATCGAAAATCACCTGCGCCAGCTCGTTCCCACTGTTCGGGTTGCGTGAAAGCAGATATTCCGTTTCCGGTAAAATCGGGAAACCTTCGGCGCTGCTTAAGACGCGCAGGTCGGGACTCATCATCTCCACCGGTCGCGCCGTGACGCCAAGCCCCGCTTTAACGGCAGCTTTCACCGCTGAGAGCGTAGAAGCCACATAGGCCATGCGCCATGGAATTTCGGCTTCATTAAGCGCGTTAAGCACCATATCGCGGAACGGGCTCGGCTCATCCAGCAGGACCAGCGGCACCGCCTCCCCTTTTTGCAGCACATACTCCGCCGCGCAATACCAGAGCGTCGGTGAGGTGCGCAGCGTTAAATAATCAAACGGCTGGACACGATGCGTGGTCACCACCAGATCAACTTCATCTTCCTGCAGCTGATCGCTGCTCATCGGATTGCGTTTCACCCGCACATCGAGCGCGAGCTTTGGATAGACCGAGCTAATACGATTAAGCAGGAATGGCAGTATGGTATCGGCGGATTCATCTGACGCGCCGATGGTTAATACACCCTGCAAATTGCTGAACATTAAAGAGGTGCAGGCTTCATCATTGAAGCGCAGGATCTTTCTCGCATAGCCTAATAGCTGGATACCATGCTCGGTCAGCAATTTATTGCGGCCATGACGGGCGAACAGCTCTTTTCCCACTAGCTGTTCAAGGCGCTGCATTTGCTGGCTTACCGCGGATTGCGTACGGCAAACCGCCGCGGCGGCCGCTGCAAAGGTGTTTAAATCCGCGACTGCAACAAAGGTTCTCAGCAGATCGAGGTCGAGATTCAGTATCGGACGATTTGCATTTATCATCATTTTTCACTTACGGGTTGCTCGCGCTGCGTGCCCCGGGTTTATGCTGTGTTCATAAGATTAAGTAAATCCATTTAAAAAGCGCATCCTGCACTGCCATTGCCGATGAAGCCAGACAACGTGTGTGATGTTTTTGTTCGCTACCTGGTGCAAGCAGAACTCAACGTCTTTATTTGGCGAACATCCCACGCGGAGATATATAAACCAGCCAAATTGTGTTGATGCATTTAAAACGCGTCTTTCGCGGCGAATACCGATTTAACATCGCGCGTCGCAGATAAAAGTGAACCCAACAGAGGCTCTGAAGTAAAAAAAAGAGTAATAGCAATTAAGTAAAATTAAGAATTCAACCTTACCGAACTCAGGGCTTTGCCCCTGAGCGCCCTTTCAGGCTGTCTGAGTTTACCCCAAAACCTTTTTATTTATAAGCGTTAATACGAATTATCTTAAATTCTTAAAATGTCAGTACGAAAAAATGAGACATATAAATATTAGTGATGGTCATAGTTACTATTCTCAATATTAAATAGCGAACGGTTCTGGAAATGGATCTCTTTAATAGAAATTAACATTATCTTCACAGCAACAAAGCGGGATGCTAACCGTTACTTTATATCTTCTCTTTATACACTCGATCTCATCTCTATCGTCCTGCCGAACGTCGCAAAAAATTAAATCCCGCACTGCGGGAAGGGTTCTACGCGGTGGAAAATATCATTAACAGATATTTAACTGACACTTATTACTATCAGTTTGCGAATAGTCAGCATGTAAAAGAGTAAAAGCGAACATTTAATAGTTAAAAGATCGTTAAAGGCAACTGCCCGGCCTGGCAAAATCTTCTCCTGTTAACCCTTCAAAATAAGCGGGCGTGGGAGTACATTGTTCCGTGTTCACTTCCACGGCAGGGAGTGGCGATTCCAGTAAAAAGGCAAAGGTTCATGTCCTCCATCGAAAAATCCAGCAAGTTAGATAACGTCTGTTATGACATCCGTGGCCCGGTTCTTAAAGAAGCAAAGCGTCTGGAAGAAGAAGGCAACAAAGTTCTCAAACTCAACATCGGTAACCCTGCCCCGTTCGGCTTCGAAGCCCCGGATGAGATTCTGGTCGATGTGATCCGCAACCTCCCTGGCGCCCAGGGCTACTGCGATTCGAAAGGGCTCTACTCGGCCCGGAAAGCGATCATGCAGCACTACCAGGCGCGCGGCATGCGTGAGGTCACCGTCGAAGATATCTATATCGGCAACGGCGTCTCTGAGCTGATCGTGCAGTCAATGCAGGCGCTGCTGAACAGCGGCGATGAGATGCTGGTTCCGGCGCCGGACTACCCGCTGTGGACTGCGGCGGTGTCGCTCTCCGGCGGCAAAGCGGTGCACTATCTTTGCGATGAATCCGCCGGCTGGTTCCCGGATCTGGACGATATCCGCGCCAAAATCACCCCACGCACGCGCGGCATTGTGATCATCAACCCGAACAACCCGACCGGCGCGGTTTACTCAAAAGAGCTGCTGCTGGAGATTGTCGAGCTGGCGCGCCAGCACAACCTGATTATTTTCGCCGATGAGATCTACGACAAGATCCTCTACGACGAAGCGCAGCACCACTCTATTGCCGCACTGGCACCGGATCTCTTCACCATTACCTTTAACGGCCTGTCGAAAACCTACCGCGTGGCCGGTTTCCGCCAGGGCTGGATGGTGCTGAGCGGGCCGAAAAAGCACGCCAAAGGCTATATCGAAGGGCTGGAGATGCTCGCCTCGATGCGCCTGTGCGCCAACGTGCCGGCGCAGCACGCGATCCAGACCGCACTCGGCGGCTATCAGAGCATCAGCGAATTTATCGTGCCCGGCGGGCGTCTCTATGAGCAGCGCAACCGCGCGTGGGAGCTGATTAACGAAATTCCCGGCGTCTCCTGCGTAAAACCGAGCGGTGCGCTCTATATGTTCCCGAAAATTGACGCGAAACGTTTCAATATTCTGGATGATCAGAAGATGGTGCTCGACTTCCTGCTGCAGGAGAAGGTGCTGCTGGTACAGGGTTCCGCCTTCAACTGGCCGTGGCCGGATCACGTCCGCATCGTTACCCTGCCGCGTGAGGACGATCTGGAGATGGCGATTACCCGCTTCGGGCGTTTCCTCTCCGGTTATCATCAGTAATTGACTCCGGGGGAGGGTTTGCATCTTCCCCCACTCTCTGCGCACAATGGCTCCAGTCGCATTCAAGACAAGGTTAACTATGAGTCAGAGTCACTTCTTCGCCCACCTCTCCCGCCTGAAATTGATCAACCGCTGGCCGCTGATGCGCAACGTGCGCACCGAGAATGTCTCCGAGCATAGCCTGCAAGTGGCAATGGTCGCGCACGCGCTGGCGGCGATCAAAAACCGCAAATTCGGCGGTGCGCTTAACGCAGAGCGCATTGCGCTGCTGGCGATTTATCACGATGCCTCGGAAGTGATCACCGGCGATCTCCCGACCCCTGTTAAGTACTTCAACTCGCAGATTGCCCAGGAGTACAAAGCGATTGAGAAGATCGCCCAGCAGAAGCTGGTGGAAATGGTGCCCGAAGAGTTGCAGGATATTTTCGCGCCGCTGATTGATGAGCATCACTACAGCGAGGAGGAGCGATTAATTGTTAAACAGGCCGATGCGCTTTGCGCCTACCTGAAGTGCCTCGAGGAGCTTTCCGCTGGCAACAATGAGTTTCTGCTTGCCAAATCGCGGCTGGAGAAAACCCTCGATGCCCGTCGCAGCCCGGAGATGGACTACTTTATGCAGGTGTTTGTGCCGAGCTTCCAGCTGTCGCTGGATGAGATCAGCCAGGATTCGCCCTTATAACAAGGGCGATCATGCCCGCTTAAAAGGGAAAGAGCATCGGGATCATCACCACGCACACCATCATCACCAGCAGCGTAAAGGGCACGCCGAGTTTGATAAAGTCGCTGAACCGGTAGTTGCCCGGCCCTAATACCAGCGTGTTCACTGGCGATGAGACCGGCGTCATAAACGCTGCAGAGGCGGCCATCGCCACCATCATGGCAAAGGGATAAGGCGATACGCCCATCGATTTCGCCGCAGCCAGCGCAATGGGTGCCATTAAGACAGCCGTGGCGGTATTGGAGATAAACAGCCCAATCGCCGCGCACATCACAAACAGACAGATCAGCATCAGGTGCGGGCCATAACCTCCGCCCAACTCCATCAGCCCTTTCACCACCAGATCGACACCGCCGGTTTTTTGCAGCGCCAATGCAAAAGGCATCATACCGACAATCAGAATGATGCTCGGCCAGTGGATCGCTTTATAGGCGCTTTCGGCGTCGATGCAGCGGAATTTCCCCATCAGCATGCAGGCGATAATGGCGGCAATCGGATTGGGAATATCGTCGGTCAGCATCAGCGCGACCATCAATACCAGGCAGAAAATCGCATGCGGCGCCTGGCTGTGCGCTGGCGAAGCTGCGCTCTCTTCAACGGGCAGGTTCAGCACCACAAAGTCGCGGGCGTGTCCGGCAAGCTGGCTGATTAACTTCCAGTTGCCGACCACAAGGAAAATGTCGCCCAGTTGCAGCGGCTCGTCAGTGACTGCCCCTTCCAGCGCCACGCCGTTGCGCTTCAGGCCCACCACGTTCAGGCCGTAGCGGGTACGAAAACCGATTTCGCGCACCGTTTTGCCCAGCAGTTCGGAATCAGGGATCAGCGAGACTTCTGCCATGCCGACATCCAGCGCCTGGTCGGAGAAGTACTCCCCGCGCAGGATCATCGGCTCCAGTTGCTGCTCGACGCAGAACTGACGCAGGTCTACATCGGCGGAGGACATATCAATCAGCAGCACGTCACGGGCGCGAAACTCCGAAACGCCATTGACGTTAACAATCACCCGGCGAAAACGCCGCCAGCGCTCAACGCCGATGACGTTAGCACCATAGCGCTCACGCAGTTGCAGATCGTCGAGGCGCTGACCAATCATCGGCGAGCCAGGGCGAATAGCTAACCGGCGCGCGCGGCCCGCCAGGTGATACTCGCGGATCAGATCGCGAAATGAGCGCCGCTTCCAGCTCTCGCGCTGGGCGTCGCTCCCCTCCGCGTTCAGCATAAAGCGCATTAACAGCATATAGACGATGCCAAGCAGCAGGATAACCAGGCCAAGCGGCGTAACGCTGAAAAAGCCAAACCCTTCCAACCCTTCGCGCAGCAGTTCGCTGTTCACCACCAGGTTGGGCGGCGTCGCCACCAGCGTCATCATCCCGCTGATAAGCCCGGCAAAGCTGAGCGGCATCATTAACCGCGACGGCGAGACCTGCATGCGCAGCGAGACGCTCAGCACCACCGGGATAAAAATCGCCACCACGCCGGTCGAACTCATAAAGGCGCCCAGCCCGGCGACGGTGATCATTAGCAGGATCAGCATTTTGGTTTCGCTGCTGCCCGCCATCGTCACCAGCCACGCGCCCATATTGGCCGCCACGCCGGTGCGCACCAGCCCGTCGCCGATAATAAACAGCGCGGCAATCAAAATAACGTTTGGATCGCTAAAACCGGAGAGCGCTTCGGGGAGTGTCAGGGTGCCGCTCAGCACGAAAGCGACAATGACAAACAGCGCCACCGCGTCCATGCGCACTTTGCTCGTCGCAAAGAGCAGCACGGCAATGCCCAGCAGAGAGAGAACCCAAATCAATTCACCGTTCACAACCTGTCCTTGTTTGTTGAGGGTGGTAAAAGAGTGCCATAAAAAAACCCCACCGGGGTGGGGTTACATCATTGAATCAGGCTTTTAGATCGACGCTGACGATGCCGTCATGCTCTTTTGTGACGCGTATCGCCTCCAGGCTGGTCAGCGAGAAGTCGACCTTCTCAAGCCCCGGTGAACCCGGCGGCACATTGACCGCAATCACGTGACACCCGGCCGCGAGACCGGAGAGCACGCCCGCAGCCGCATCCTCCACCACCACGCAGGTTTCGGGTGCCAGCCCTAACAGCTCGGCACCGAGCAGATAGGCGTCCGGTTCAGGTTTGCCATGCTTCACCTGTTCGGCGGTGACAAAGACTTTCGGCATCGGCAGACCGGTGGCGCGATGGCGCGCATGGGCGACCGGCACCGAGCCGGAGGTGACAATGGCCCACGGAATAGCGGATTCATCCAGATGCTGAAGCAGTTCAATCGCGCCGGGCAGCGGCGTAATGCCGTCCGTGTCTGACGCTTCAATCTCCTCAAGGCGGGTAAATTCAGCCGCAATCTCCGCTTCTGAGGCACCCGCCATAAAGTGACGCAGTGAGGTGATGGCCTGTTTGCCGTGAATAAAATTGAGCACCTCGTCATGGCTGATGCCAAAGCGATCGGCCCAGCTGCACCAGGCTCGCTCAACGGCGGGGAGTGAATTCACCAGGGTTCCATCCAGATCAAACAGAAAGCCTTTGCACTGCACGTTCACCTCCTCAGGCGTTGAGAATTTGATTAATTTCGTTACTGCTTAAGTGGTACTGGCGCGGGCAGGCGTGCCACACGCTCAGCATGCGCTGGTATTTATCCCACATCGGCGTTTGGGCATTAAAGCCGTGGGTACCGGCATCAAAGTGGGTATAGCGCCCTTCTATATTGACCATAAAGCGGACATAGCCGAGGTAGCGCGCTTCGGTCGCGGCGTCGAAGCCGAGGAACGTGACGCGGCGCTCGTCAATGGCGGCGTTATCTTTCATATTGGTCCAGGAGACATGGAGTGCGTGGTACATCTCCATGATATCGATGATGTTGCGGCACGTTTCCTCTTTCAGCTCGCCGAATTCGCGATCCAGCTCGCGCATCTGCAAACCATATCCCCGTTCAACAATGGTTTGCAAACGACGATAGCGCTCCGCATTGGCCGGGTCCATCATGGTCATCATCTTGTATTGATTGGATAAGATCAGACGTTGGGCATTGGTCATTTCCATCTTCGACTCCTGTGGCACTTCGGCGCAGTAAAATAAGTTGGCCTCAGTCTACCTGTGAGTAAAAGGCGCTTTCTTGATTTGCCGGGGGTGTTGCGCGTATCTACCAAAAAAGAAAGCATCCGGGGATGCTCTCTTCTTATCAATCACGCACAACTTTTACAGCTCATCGAGAAAGGTTTTATCCAGCTGCTTAAAGGCGCGCTTAAGGGTATCGGCCAGCGCCTGATAATCGGGCTTGCCTTCCACCGGAGCCAGCGCCTGGCCCGCCTCCTGCAACTTACCGCGCACTTCATAGAACCAGTTCAGAATCGAGGGCGGCAGCGGCGTGACCGAGCGCTTGCCCAGCCACCATAGCCCCTGCATCGGCAGGCTCAGGGCAAACAGCGCGGTGGCAACAGCCGGGCCGAGCTGGCCGCCGAGGGCGATTTGCCAGCAGAGCGTGAAGATTGCCAGCGGCGGCATAAAGCGAATCGCGTAGCGTGTCGCGCGAATAGTGCGGTTCTCTACAAACATGGGAGCGAGGCGTTTTTCCATAGGCCAGGTCTTCGCATAGTGCTGACCCCGGCGAAATAAACTGAAGAAACTGACGGGTCGAATCTCAGGATTTGACATGGCTTCACCTCAACTTCACGTATAAAAATTAAAAAAATTATGCAAAACAACAACTGTGAATGACAACGTTAAAATTTTTTGTCAATCCCACCTGCTATCGGGTATTCTGTGGCGGCCTTTACCAGGCCTTAGACGAATAGGTTTGAGTCGTCAAATAATAAGCTCATTATGCCACTGTCTGAAAATTGCGCAAAATAGCTTAAAATTTTAACTATTCTTTCATCGTGTCAGAAAGTTCTCTCGACATGATGTTAATCATAAATGTCAGCGTCAACCTGCGCTACGCTGTGCGACTCACTGACCTTTTTTAGCCACGTATCATAAATAGGTACTTCCATGTCGAGTAAGTTAGTACTGGTTCTGAACTGCGGTAGCTCCTCACTGAAATTCGCAATTATCGATGCTGTAAACGGTGAAGAGTACCTCTCTGGTTTAGCCGAATGTTTCCACCTTCCTGAAGCACGTATCAAGTGGAAAATGGATGGCGGTAAACAAGAAGCGGCTTTAGGTGCAGGTGCCGCTCACAGCGAAGCGCTTAACTTTATCGTTAACACTATTCTGGCACAAAAACCAGAACTGTCTGCTCAGCTGACCGCAATCGGTCACCGTATCGTCCACGGCGGTGAAAAATACACCCGTTCCGTAGTGATCGATGAGTCTGTGATTCAGGGTATTAAAGACGCGGCCTCTTTCGCCCCGCTGCACAACCCGGCTCACCTGATCGGTATCGCCGAAGCGCTGAAATCCTTCCCGAGCCTGAAAGAGAAGAACGTTGCCGTGTTTGACACCGCGTTCCACACCACCATGCCGGAAGAGTCCTACCTCTACGCCCTGCCGTACAAACTGTACAAAGAGCACGGCGTTCGTCGCTACGGCGCGCACGGTACCAGCCACTTCTATGTGACTCAGGAAGCGGCAAAAGTGCTGAACAAGCCGGTTTCTGAACTGAACATCATCACCTGCCACCTCGGCAACGGCGGCTCTGTTTCTGCTATCCGTAACGGCGAGTGCGTTGATACTTCCATGGGTCTGACCCCGCTGGAAGGCCTGGTAATGGGTACCCGTTCTGGTGATATCGACCCGGCAATCATTTTCCATCTGCATGACACCCTGGGCATGAGCGTTGAAGCGATCAACAAAATGCTGACCAAAGAGTCCGGCCTGCTGGGTCTGACCGAAGTCACCAGCGACTGCCGTTATGTAGAAGATAACTACGAAACTAAAGAAGACGCGAAGCGTGCGATGGACGTTTACTGCCACCGCCTGGCGAAATACATCGGCTCTTACACTGCGCTGATGGATGGTCGTCTGGACGCGGTGATCTTCACCGGCGGTATCGGTGAAAACGCGGCGATGGTACGCGAGCTCTCCCTGGGCAAACTGGGCGTGCTCGGCTTCGAAGTTGACCACGAACGCAACCTGGCTGCCCGTTTCGGCAAGTCTGGTTTTATCAACAAAGAAGGCACCCGCCCGGCGATCGTTATCCCGACTAACGAAGAGCTGGTGATTGCGCAAGACGCAAGCCGCCTGACTGCCTGATAGCTTACCCACACCGCCAGCCAACGCTGGCGGTGCTGTTTTGTAACCCGTCCGCTTCGACGGTAACGAAAGAGGATTAACCGTGTCCCGTATTATTATGCTGATCCCTACCGGAACCAGCGTCGGCCTGACCAGCGTCAGCCTTGGCGTGATCCGTGCTATGGAACGCAAAGGCGTTCGTCTGAGCGTCTTTAAACCGATCGCCCAGCCACGTGCGGGCGGCGATGCGCCTGACCAGACCACCACTATTGTGCGCGCCAACTCCGGGCTGCCGGCGGCTGAACCGCTGAAAATGAACCACGTCGAGTCGCTGCTCTCCAGCAATCAGAAAGATGTGCTGATGGAAGAGATCATCGCCCGCTACCACGAAAGCAGCAAAGACGCTGAAGTGGTGCTGGTTGAAGGCCTGGTCCCGACCCGTAAACACCAGTTCGCCCAGTCCCTGAACTTCGAAATCGCGAAAACGCTGAACGCGGAAATCGTCTTCGTCATGTCCCAGGGCACTGACACGCAGGAGCAGCTGAAAGAGCGCATCGAGCTGACGCGCAACAGCTTCGGCGGCGTGAAAAACAGCAACATCACCGGCGTTATCGTTAACAAACTGAACGCCCCGGTTGATGAGCAGGGCCGTACGCGCCCGGATCTCTCTGAGATCTTTGATGACTCCTCAAAAGCAAAAGTAGTGCATATCGATCCGGCACAGCTGCAAGAGACCAGCTCTCTGCCCGTGCTGGGCGCGGTGCCGTGGAGCTTCGATCTGATCGCCACCCGTGCGATCGATATGGCGCGCCACCTGAATGCAACCATCATCAACGAAGGCGATATCAAAACCCGCCGCGTGAAGTCCGTCACCTTCTGTGCGCGCAGCATTCCGCACATGCTGGAACACTTCCGTCCGGGCTCACTGCTGGTGACCTCTGCCGATCGTCCTGACGTGCTGGTTGCGGCCTGCCTGGCAGCGATGAACGGCGTTGAGATTGGTGCCGTGCTGCTGACCGGCGGCTACGAGATGGAAGAGAGCGTGCGCAAGCTGTGCGAACGCGCGTTTGCTACCGGCCTGCCGGTATTTATGGTGAACACCAACACCTGGCAGACCTCCCTGAGCCTGCAAAGCTTCAACCTGGAAGTGCCGGTTGACGATAACGAGCGTATTGAAAACGTGCAGGAATATGTTGCCCGTTATATCAACGCGCAGTGGATCGACTCCCTGACTGCCACCTCCGAGCGCAGCCGTCGCCTCTCGCCGCCAGCCTTCCGTTACCAGCTGACCGAGCTGGCGCGTAAAGCGGGCAAACGCGTCGTACTGCCGGAAGGCGACGAGCCGCGTACCGTGAAAGCGGCCGCTATCTGTGCTGAACGCGGTATCGCGACCTGTATCCTGCTGGGCAACCCGGATGAGATCAACCGCGTTGCAGCGGCTCAGGGTGTTGAGCTGGGCGCCGGGATCGAAATCGTCGATCCGGACGTGGTGCGTGAAAGCTACGTCGCTCGCCTGGTTGAGCTGCGTAAGAGCAAAGGCATGACCGAAGCCGTAGCACGTGAACAGCTGGAAGACAACGTGGTGCTCGGCACGCTGATGCTGGAGCAGGATGAAGTTGACGGCCTGGTCTCCGGTGCGGTTCACACCACCGCGAACACCATTCGTCCGCCGCTGCAGCTGATTAAAACCGCACCGGGCAGCTCGCTGGTCTCCTCCGTGTTCTTTATGCTGCTGCCGGAACAGGTTTATGTTTACGGTGACTGTGCAATCAACCCGGATCCGACCGCTGAGCAGCTGGCCGAGATCGCTATTCAGTCCGCTGATTCTGCGACTGCGTTCGGCATCGAGCCGCGCGTGGCGATGCTCTCCTACTCCACCGGCAACTCCGGCGCGGGTAGCGACGTTGAGAAAGTGCGTGAAGCGACTCGCCTGGCGCAGGAAAAACGTCCTGACCTGGTTATCGACGGTCCGCTGCAGTATGACGCCGCGGTCATGGCGGATGTGGCGAAATCCAAAGCGCCGAACTCGCCGGTTGCCGGTCGCGCTACCGTGTTCATCTTCCCGGATCTGAACACCGGTAACACCACCTACAAAGCGGTACAGCGCTCTGCCGACCTGATCTCTATCGGGCCGATGCTGCAGGGTATGCGCAAGCCGGTGAACGACCTCTCTCGTGGCGCGCTGGTAGACGATATCGTCTACACCATCGCTCTGACCGCGATTCAGGCGTCCCAGCAGCAGTAAGATGTCGGATGGCGGCTGTGCCTTATCCGACCTACGGTTTGATAAGCTTCTCCGCCACCAGACAAAAAAGGCGACCTTCGGGTCGCCTTTTTTATACTGAGGTGTGTAGGCCGGATAAGCGCAGCGCCATCCGGCAATAAACCAGCCTCCTTACGCCGGCTATCGGGCAATAAAAAAGCGACCCTGAAGGTCGCTTTTTCTACTAAGCAAGGAGGGTTACTCCGTCTCCTGCTCGCGCTTTTCCACATCATTGCTGGCGTTACGGCTCATCCACAGCGCCAGCGCTTTCAGTGAATCGTCGGTAAACTCATCGCAGCGGGCGGTGATCTCTTCCGGCGTCATCCAGAAGACCTCACTCACCTCCTCTTCCTGCAGGGCAAACGGCCCGTGGGAAACGCAGCTAAACAGCCCACCCCACACCCGACAATGCTCATCTTCAAAGTAGAACTGACCATGTTCGGCAAACGGTACACCGGCAATGCCCAGCTCCTCTTCCGCTTCGCGGCGCGCGGATTCCAGCAGGTTTTCACCCGCCTGTACCACGCCGCCCGCGGTGGCGTCCAGCTTACCGGGCATAAAGTCTTTTAGCTCGGTACGACGCTGCACCAGAATATTGCCCATCCCATCATGCACCACAATATAGGTTGCGCGATGACGCAGGCACTGCGCGCGCATTTGCTCCCGGCTGGCCTGTGCGATCACCTCATTGTCTTCGTTGACAATATCTACCCATTCCATGCCTGCAAAATGACTCTGTTCCACCATCGGGACATCTTCTCTTTATGGCGCTCTTACGGCGCGTTTCGGTTGACGGGTAAATTACGGATTAATCGCAACCTGCGCAATAACCCGCTGATCATTAAGTGCGATAACACGTAACATATTCTCTTCCAGCATGCCGTAGCTGGCGGCAAATCCACCTTTCGGGATAGAGACCGAACCGGGGTTGAAGTGCACAATCTCATCACGCTTTTCAGCAACCGGAATATGGGTATGCCCGTACACCAGCACATCGCCTGCTTCCAGCGGCGGAATATTCTCCGCGCCGAAGAGATGACCGTGGGTCAAAAACAGGCGGCACGCAGGTAATAAAACCTGCTGCCAGGGCGCGGTAATGGGAAAGCGCAGCAGCATCTGATCCACTTCGCTGTCGCAATTGCCGCGCACGGCGATAATCCTGCTCGCCTGCGTATTGAGCCGTTCTGCCACCTGCGCCGGATTGTACCCTTCCGGCAGCGCGTTGCGCGGGCCATGATTGAGCACATCGCCAAGCAGAACCAGCCAGCGGGCGCCGCTTTGCGCGAACCGTTCCAGTATGCGTTCCGTCGCGGGCAACGACCCGTGAATATCCGATGCAAACATCAGTTTCATCACTGCACCTCTTTGAAAAAAACGCCCATATGATACCGGAACGCGAACCGCTTATCAGCCCGCGCGCTTAGCGGAAAGTGCAACATAGCGCTGAACCGAGGAGCGCTGCCACTGGAAGGTGGCGTACTCCGCTAAGCGCTCCGGCACCGGGTCGCCATGCATCACCAGTCGGTTAAGCATCAGGGCGAGATCGACATCGGCAATAGACCACTCGCCAAACAGGTTCGGCTTACCGTGCGCCAGCAATTCACCCGCGATGGTAAACAGTTTATCGGCGCTCGCCTGGCCTGCTTCGCTGAGCGGCCCTTTTTTCGCTCCG
The DNA here is from genome assembly GCF_029850615.1 of Kosakonia sp. HypNH10. Taxonomy (NCBI): domain Bacteria; kingdom Pseudomonadati; phylum Pseudomonadota; class Gammaproteobacteria; order Enterobacterales; family Enterobacteriaceae; genus Kosakonia; species Kosakonia sp. HypNH10. Next base: position 331,661 of record NZ_JAOTIU010000002.1, on the reverse strand, counting down.
GCAAACACCACGTCCGTTGAGCGCGCTTCGCGGATCGGCAGCAAGTCGCTGCGCAGCCAGGCCTGCACCTGCCGCGCGCGGGCGCGGTTCTCGCGGTCGTGGGGATAGAGACGCTCCCACTCCGGCGGCGCAAAACGCTCATCGAGATATTCGGCAATCGCTGACGACTCGCTCAGCACAAAGCCATCAATCTCTAAGGAGGGAACACGTTGCGTCAGACGAAAGCCGGGCCAGCCCGCGCTATGCTGCGCCCCGCTCGCCAGATCGACGGTTTTCAGCGTGAAGGGCAGCGCCTTTTCATGCAGGGCAACGTACGCCGACAGCACATACGGGGAGAAGTACTCATTGTCAGACCACAACGTGATTGCCGGTTCGCTCATAACATCCTCGTTTAGCGGGTAGGTTTCGACCAAAATATAGCCTCTTCTGCCTTCTGTCACTTGCGGAAAACTCTGTCATTACGGGGAACACCTATACTTAACAGGCGACGCCCATTCCGCTCACAGGAGTTTCGATGATAGACCTCTATTTCGCCCCGACACCGAACGGCCATAAAATCACGCTGTTTCTCGAAGAGGCCGGGCTGCCGTATCGTCTGATCCGCGTAGATATTAGTAAAGGCGAGCAGTTTCGCCCGGAATTTTTAGATATCTCACCAAATAATAAGATCCCGGCGATTGTCGATCATGAACCCGCCGACGGCGGCGCGCCGCTCAGCCTGTTCGAATCGGGCGAGATCCTGCTCTATCTGGCGGAGAAATCCGGCCAGCTCCTGAGCGGTGAGTTGCGCGAGCGTCATGTCACTTTGCAGTGGCTATTCTGGCAGGTGGCGGGGCTTGGGCCGATGCTCGGGCAGAATCATCACTTTAACCACTTTGCACCGCAGCCAGTGCCCTATGCCATTGAGCGCTACCAGGTGGAGACGCAGCGGCTCTACCAGGTGATGAATAAACGTCTTGAGCAGGTGCCGTGGCTGGCGGGCCAGCACTACAGCATTGCGGATATCGCCGCCTGGCCATGGATCAACGCCCATGCGCGCCAGCGTATTTCGCTTGAGGATTACCCGGCGGTCTTTAACTGGTTTGAGCGCATTCGCACGCGCCCGGCCACCGAGAGTGCATTGCAGAAAGCGCAGCTGCCATAAGCTGCGCCTTTTAAGGATAATCACGCTTCGGAGGGAAGCATGAAGATACTCGTTACTGGCGGTACCGGCCTGATTGGCCACCATCTGATCCCCCGTCTGCTGGAGCTGCACCACAGCGTAACGGTGGTCACGCGAAATCCGGCCAAAGCGCAGCAAAAGCTTGATGCCCGCGTCAGCCTGCTGAAGGGGCTTAACGATCTTACGGATCTCAACAACTTTGATGCGGTGATCAATCTTGCGGGCGAGCCGATTGCTGATAAGCGCTGGACGGAAGAGCAGAAACAGCGCTTATGCAACAGCCGCTGGCAGATTACGCAACGGCTGGCAGATCTGATCAAAGCCAGCGACAACCCGCCGCAGGTGCTGATCTCCGGTTCCGCCTGCGGCTATTACGGCGATCTCGGCGAAGTGGTGGTGACAGAAGAGGAGCCGCCGCATAACGAGTTTACCCATAAGCTCTGCGCGCGCTGGGAGCAGATCGCCTGCGAAGCGCAGAGCGACCGCACCCGCGTCTGCCTGCTGCGCACCGGCGTGGTGTTGACGCCGAAAGGCGGCATTCTCGGCAAACTATTGCCGCTTTTTCGCCTCGGTCTCGGCGGGCCGATTGGCACGGGCCGGCAATATATGGCGTGGATCCATATCGACGATATGGTCAACGCGATTCTCTGGCTGCTGGATAACGATCTGCGCGGGCCGTTTAATATGGTCGCGCCCTACCCGGTGCGCAACGAGCAGTTCGCTCACGCGCTCGGTCATGCCCTGCACCGCCCGGCGTTTATGCACGCGCCCGCCACGGCCGTGCGCCTGATGATGGGGGAATCGTCGGTGCTGGTGCTAGGCGGCCAGCGCGCGCTGCCTAAACGCCTGCAAGAGGCCGGGTTTGCCTTTCGCTGGCACGATCTCGAAGAGGCGCTGACGGATGTGGTAAACACATAAATTTTGTCGCCTTGAGCCTGGGATGATGGTGGTAAGCTACGCCTTTTGAAGCAAAAGGGTTGCCATTGACCAGGTCGCAAAAAATCCGCCTCTCCGCACTCTGTCTGCTGGTGCTGGTATGGGCACTCTGGATGTGGGAGAGCGATCGGCTGGGCGTAATGGTCTTTATGCGTGATGATGCGCCCGATACGCCAGTTCTGCTGGGGGTTGCCCTGCTGACTGGCCTCTGGTGTGGCAGGCGCAGGGCGGTGCGCGGCGAGGCGAGCGCATTTAAGGCGTTAGCTCCGTGGCAGCTTTGCCTCTGCGTCGCGGCCTTTGTTGGCGTCACGCTGCTCAATGTCCCGGAAGGCTGGGTGCGTCTGACGGCAGGCGAAACGATACGGAGCGACGTGACCTTTCGCCTCACCTACCCCGGCCCTTCTCTCGGGCGCAAAAGCCACTGCGAAGCGGGTCTGCGCATTGATGATGCGTGGCTCGGGCGATTAGTGACCCTCTGCACTCACACAGGGAGCGTGCCGCGCGATGCCAGCTCGGTGCAGGTCGAAAAACGCCTCGCCGCACGCGGTGCCTGGTTTACCCGCTACCGCTTTATCGCTGAGAATGGCAAAACCTACGCCTGGCAGCCCGCTACCCCCTAATATTTGTGGCGCTCGCGCCCGCCTTTGCAGTGCTAAGCTTCTTCGTTTGATTCTCACAAGGACGCGTAATGACGTTGCAGACCCCCCGTTTTACCCTGACGCCATTTCAGGCGTCTGACTGGCCCTTCTTTTTGCAGATACGTCAGGATAAAAGCGTGATGCGCTATATGGCGGAGATCGCGTCTGAAAGCCAGATCCGCACCCTGTTTGAAGACCGGCTTAACGATCCGAATGCCTTTGTGATCCGCGATGAGCAAGGCCGTGCAATCGGTGATGTCGGCCTGCGCCCGAGCCAGCATCTTTTGCAGGAAGCGGATCTCGGCTACTCAATCCTGCCTGAAGCGCAGGGCCAGGGCGTGGCGTCAGAAGTCGTTGCCGCCCTGTGCGATTTCGCCTTTACCCAGCGTGATATTCACGCCCTCAATGCCTGGGTGCTGTCGGACAACCTCGGCTCGGTGCGGGTGCTGGAGAAGAGCGGTTTCACGCGCGTACAGGTGCTGGAGCAGGCCTATTTGCTGCGCGGGAAATATTACGATGACTGGATCTATCGCCGTGAAAAACGCTAAACGGATATTGCGATCGGGGAGAGTGCAGCTCGCCTTGTGCGTGCTATTTTTCTTTCTGTGGTTAATATGGCTGCTTTACGCCGTCGGGCTTGACAACCGGGTCTACCTGCAAGCGGGTGCGCCGGACACCTGGGCGGTATTAATCGTTGCCGTGGTGTTAAGCCTGCTGATCATCTGGCGTATCCCTTTTATCACCAGGCTGCGTAGTAAGCTTATCGGCTTTGTGGTTCTCTTTATGTATTGCATTGCAACGTTGTGGAACGTGCCGGAAGCGTGGGTAAAGTTTACCGCAAGCGAAATAGTACAGAGCGAGGTGACGTTTACCATCGCCCACCCAGGCCCGATTATCAGCCGCGCCAACCGCTGCCCGGCAGGGCTGCGATTTTACGATGCGTGGTTAAAGCGCCCGGTGGAGATTTGCACCCGCGACGCGCTTGTGCCGCCTGGTGCGCAAACGGTTCAGCTTGAGAAGCGCGTCTCCGCGCGTGGGGCGATATTTACCCATTACCGTTTTATTTCCGCCTCGGGCATTCCGCAAGGCTGGTGGCCGGTTAATCGCCCCGATAAGTGATGTTGCAACGGTGCAGTGCCGGATGGCGGCGTTCGCCTTATCCGGCCTACAACTGCACTCTCCCGTAGGCCTGATAAGCGCAGCGCCATCAGGCAGTCATGGCTTACTTCAGCGATCCCTTGAGGAACTGCTGCAAGCGCAGGCTTTTCGGGTTGCCGAACAGCTCATCCGGCGTGCCCTCTTCTTCAATTTTTCCCTGATGGAGGAAGATCACGTGGCTGGAGACATCGCGGGCGAAGCCCATTTCGTGGGTAACCACCACCATGGTTTTCCCCTCTTCTGCCAACTTCTGCATGATGCGCAACACTTCACCCACCAGCTCCGGGTCGAGGGCTGAGGTCGGTTCATCGAACAGCAACACTTCTGGCTCCATCGCCAGCGCGCGGGCAATCGACACGCGCTGCTGCTGGCCGCCGGAGAGATGCACCGGGTACTTTATCTGCTGCATCGCATCGATGCCCACTTTCGCCAGATATTTCACCGCCCGCTCGCGCGCTTCCTGCTTGCTCAACCCCAGCACCTGAATCGGCGCTTCCATCACGTTCTCCAGCACCGTCATGTGGCTCCACAAATTAAAGTGCTGGAACACCATTGTCAGGCGCGTACGCAGCAGGCGCAGCTGATTTTTGTCGGCGACTTTCAGCTGACCATCTTTGTCACGCACCAGATTGATATTCTGCCCGCTCACCACAATGGTGCCTTCGCTTGGTTTCTCAAGGAAGTTGATGCAGCGCAGGAAGGTGCTTTTGCCGGAGCCGGAGGAGCCGATGATGCTGATCACATCCCCGGCATTAGCCTGCAACGACACGCCTTTCAGAACTTCATGCTGGCCGTAGCGCTTATGCAGATCGGTAACGTTTAATTTATTCTCAGACATCGTGCTCTCAGTGCGTCGAAGAGGGCTTCATATGCTGTAAAAAGCGCTTTTCCGCGCGGCGGAAGAGGCTAATCAGGACATACGAAATAATGAGATAGAGCACCGCCGCAATACCGAACGCCGTAAAGGGCTGGTAGGTGGCGGAGTTAATATCACGGGCGATTTTCAGCAGATCCGGCACCGTCGCGGTAAAGGCCAGCGCCGTAGAGTGCAGCATCAGGATCACCTCGTTGCTGTAGGCCGGCAGCGCGATACGCAGCGCCGAAGGCAAAATAATGCAGCGGTACATTTTAAAGGATGAGAAGCCATACGCCCGCGCCGCTTCAATTTCACCGTGCGGCACCGAGCGGATCGCCCCGGCGAAAATCTCGGTGGTGTAAGCGCAGGTATTCAGCGTCAGCGCCAGCACCGTACAGTTGAGGCCGCTGCGGAAAAAGGCGTTTAACAGCTCGGTGCCTTTCACGATCTCCAGCGTGTACATGCCGGAGTAGAAGACCAGCAGCTGCACATAGAGCGGCGTGCCGCGAAAGATATAGGTGAATAACCAGATCGGGAAGCAGATGAATTTGTTGCTGGAGACGCGCCCGATAGCAAGAAACAGCGCCAGAATGCCGCCCATCACCACGGAAGCGATCAGCAGCCATAACGTAATCGCCACGCCGGTAATGCGGTAGCCATCGCTCCAGAGCAGGGATTGCCAGTACTCCTGAATAATCTCAATCACAGGTCGGCCCTCTTCACACCCACCGAGTAGCGACGTTCAAGCAGTAGCAGGACGCCGTTGGAGGCCGTGGTAAAAATGAGATAGATTGCGCCGCAGACAATGGCGAAGTAGAACGGCTCCCAGGTGCTTTTGCCGGCGAGCTGGGTCGCTTTCACCACATCTTCCAGCCCCAGTAAGGAGACCAGCGCCGTCGCTTTCAGGATCACCTGCCAGTTGTTGCCGATGCCCGGCAGCGCAAAACGCATCATCGCCGGAAACAAAATTCGGCGGAATACCTGGCGGCCGGTAAAGCCAAACGCCGTCGCCGCTTCAATCTGCCCTTTCGGTACCGCCATAAAAGCGCCGCGAAAGGTTTCGGTAAAGTAAGCGCCGTAAATAAAGCCGAGGGTGATGATACCGGCCACCATCGGATCGATATCCAGCTGCGCCATGCCGAGCGCGTCGGTAATGGCGTTAAGGGCAATTTGCAGGCCGTAGAAGATAAGCAGCATCAGCACCAGATCGGGCACGCCGCGAATAAGGGTGGTATAGCCTTCAAAAATCAGTGCCAGCGCGCGGCTTTTCGATAGCTTCGCGCCCGCGCCCGCCAGGCCAATCAGCACCGCCAGCACCACGGAGCTGAGCGCCAGCTCGAGGGTCACCAGCGCGCCCTGGAATATCACTTGAGAAAACCCGTGCAGCATGCAGCCTGTCCTGTCGTGTGTGGTGTTTGCCGTGTCTCTTCCCCTCCCTTGCGGGAGGGGTCGCACGTTAGTGTTGTGTGGGATTAACCACCGTAAACATTAAAATCGAAATACTTTTTCGCCAGCTTGTCGTAGGTGCCATCAGCGCGCATCTCGGCGAAGGCTTTGTTCAGCGCGTCACGCAGTTCGCTATCGCCTTTGCGCACGCCCATGCCGGTGCCGACGCCAAACAGCTTCTCATCTTTAATCGACGGCCCGCCGAATTTGTAGGCTTTGCCCATCGCGGTTTTCAGGAAACCTTCGCTGGCGGCGACTTCATCCTGGAACGCGGCATCAATACGGCCTGCGGTCAGGTCGGCGTAGATATTGTCCTGCCCCTGATAGGAGACGATTTCGACCCCTTTCGGCGCCCAGTGGACGTTACCGTAGGTCTCCTGGGTGGTGCCCTGCAATACGCCGATGCGTTTGCCTTTCAGCTTGTCCAGCTCCGGCTGGATAGCAGAATCTTTTGCTACCACCAGGCGGGAATCCGCCGCGTAGAGCTTGTCGGTGAAGTCAATCTCCTGCTGGCGCTTTTCGGTGATCGACAGCGAGGACATAATCGCGTCGATTTTCTTCGCTTTTAAAGAGGGGATCAGCGCGTCCAGCGGGTTCTCAACGAACACACACTGCGTACTAATGCGCTTACAGAGCTCTTTTGCCAGATCGATATCAAAACCGACTAACTCACCCTGCGCATTTTTTGACTCAAACGGGGCGTAAGTCGGATCGGTACCGATACGTAATTTTTGCGGGATGGCAGCAAATACAGTAGAGACGCTGGATACAGCGAGCACCAGAGAAAGGGAGAGCACCAATTTTTTCATCATTATCCTCAACAGACTGTCTTTCCTAAGGGAATTCTCACAACTTAACGGTGCGTTATCGTGCCATCATCTCCCCCGGCAAGGCAAAAGATAAACGCGGCAGCCTAACTTTTTTTGCAATCTGAATGCGTAACTATGCAGCTCTGCACTGTTGTGATGCAGCCGCTGCACCACGCTGGAACAGGCACCGTTTGCTGCACCATGCCGCGAAAGGCGCATGGCGCACCGTTTTCCCTCACGGCCCGCTGGCGCAGGCCGTACAGCCTTACTCGCCGTAGACGTTAAAGTCGAAATACTTTTTGGCGAGCTTGTCGTAGGTTCCATCTTTACGCAGCTCGGTAAAAGCTTTGTCGAACGCCGCTTTCAACTCGGTATCATCTTTACGTAGGCCAATCCCGGTGCCGTCGCCAAAGTATTTTTTGTCTTTCACCGATGGGCCTGCAAAAGCAAACTCTTTGCCCGCAGGCTGTTTCAGGAAGCCTTCGCTGGCGGCTACTTCATCCTGGAATGCCGCATCGAGACGACCGGCAGCCAGGTCAGAGTAGATCTGATCCTGGTTCTGGTAGGCGACCACGTCGATGCCTTTGCTGCGCCAGTTATCGTTGGCGTAGCCTTCCTGCGTTGAGCCTTGCAGCACGCCGACATGTTTACCTTTCAGCGACTCCAGCGTCGGTTTGATGGGTGAGCCTTTGGCGGCAATCAGGCGTGAATCCGCCGCGTAGAGCTTCTCGGAGAAGGCGATCTCCTGCTGGCGTTTTTCGGTAATGGAGAGCGACGAGATAATGGCGTCAATCTTCTTCGCTTTCAGAGAGGGGATCAAGGCATCAAAATCGCTGCCGACCCAGGTGCATTTCACCTGCATGCGTTTGCACATCTCATTACCAAGATCGATATCAAAGCCCACAAACTCCCCTTTCGCATCTTTCGAGGAGAAAGGTGCATAGGTGGCATCGGTGCCGATACGGACTGTCTGGGGAAGCGCTGCATAAACGCTGGCGGTGGCGGAGAGCCCCAGCAGTAAAGACAGAGCGAGGACCGTCTTCTTCATACATTACCCTCAAGTGTGCTGTTTTTTTATTGTGTCGTGTGTTGTGTTGCAGCCAGTAGCCTTGCACGTCTTATGCCACTTTCCCGATGACGAAATAACGCGGCGCGGGAATTGTTAATAAAACGTTGCAGATTGACCGTTGTGATGAAAGATAGCAGGTCTGCGGAACGAACCGCAGCAGTAAGCGGGGGAAAAGAGGATTAAATGTTGAGGATATGATCGCGCTTACAAATTTGCCCTAAAAAAGCGCATCCGGCGATACGTTGCACTATTTTGCAGCATCGCCGCCCTGCCAGCGGGCGAAAAGATCTTCCGGCAGTTCGATATCAAACTGATCCACGACGCGGTTGACGGTCTGATCGACGATATCTATCACGCTCTGCGGACGATGGTAAAAGGCGGGCACGGGGGGCATGATCACCGCACCAAGTTCTGCCGCCTGGGTCATCAGGCGCAAGTGTCCAAGATGCAGCGGCGTTTCACGCACGCAGAGCACCAGCGGGCGACGCTCTTTCAGCACCACGTCCGCCGCGCGGGTCAGCAGCCCGTCGGTGTAGCTATGGACAATGCCGGAAAGGGTTTTGATAGAACAGGGAAGGATCACCATGCCTGCGGTCTTGAACGAGCCAGAGGAGATGTTGGCAGCGATATCGCGGGCGTCGTGCACCACGTTTGCCAGCGCCTGTACATCGCGCAGGGAGTAGTCGGTTTCAAGGGAGAGGGTTTGCCGGGCGGCCTGGCTCATCACCAGATGGGTCTCTACTTCAGCGACATCGCGCAGCACCTGTAACAGGCGAACGCCATAAATTGCGCCGCTGGCGCCGGAAATGCCCACAATCAGTCGTTTCATCTGCTTATCCACCCGCTAACATAAGCGCAAACTTTGCCTGATTACAGAGGGTGTTGCAACAAGTTGCGCCCCTCATGCGAGGGGCGCGGCGGGATCAGCCTTCGTTGTGCATCTCTAAGCTTTCAACTTCGTTCTGCAACTGTACCGCTTTGGCATCGTCATTACGCAGGGAGTCGAGGTAATCAAGATACTGCTGATCGACATCTTTGGTGACGTAAATACCGTTAAACACCGAGCACTCGAACTGCTGAATGTCCGGGTTCTCTGCGCGTACGGCATCAATCAGATCGTTGAGGTCCTGGAAAATCAGCCCGTCTGCGCCGATGATCTGGCGGATTTCATCCACTTCACGACCGTGGGCAATCAGCTCATTGGCGGTCGGCATATCAATGCCGTAGACGTTCGGGAAGCGAATTTCCGGAGCCGCGGAAGCGAGGTAAACCTTCTTGGCCCCGGCTTCGCGCGCCATCTCGATAATCTGTTCCGAGGTGGTGCCGCGCACGATGGAGTCATCCACCAGCAATACGTTCTTATCACGGAACTCGGCGCGGTTGGCGTTCAGCTTGCGGCGCACCGATTTACGGCGCAGCTGCTGGCCCGGCATGATAAAGGTGCGGCCAACGTAGCGGTTTTTCACAAACCCCTGGCGGTAAGGCTTGTCCAGAATGCGGGCGATCTCCAGCGCGATATCGCAGGAGGTTTCCGGAATCGGGATCACCACGTCAATATCAAGATCTTCCCACTCGCGGGCGATCTTCTCGCCGAGCTTCATGCCCATATTGACGCGGGCGCTGTAGACGGAGATTTTGTCGATGAAAGAGTCCGGGCGCGCAAAGTAGACGTACTCGAACAGGCACGGGTTGCTGACCGGGTTTTCCGCGCACTGGCGGCTATAAAGCTGCCCTTTCTCGGTGATATAGACCGCTTCGCCCGGGGCGACATCGCGCAGGAACTCAAAGCCCAGCGTATCGAGCGCCACGCTCTCGGAGGCCACCATATATTCGGTGCGGCCATCGCCCAGTTCGCGCTTGCCCAGCACCAGCGGACGAATGCCGTTCGGGTCGCGGAAGGCAACCATACCGTGACCAATAATCATCGCCACGCAGGCGTAGGCACCGCGGATCTGGCGGTTGGTCGCGGCAATCGCGGCGAAAACGTTATCCGCTTCAAGCGGATAGTGACGGAAGTTATCCAGCTCGCTGGCGAAAATATTGAGCAGGATTTCAGAATCTGAGGTGGTGTTAATGTGGCGACGCTTCTCTTCGAACAGCTTTTTACGCAGTTCGTGCGCGTTGGTCAGGTTGCCGTTGTGCGCAAGCGTAATGCCGTACGGGGAGTTAACGTAAAAGGGTTGCGCTTCTGAAGCGCTGGAGCTGCCCGCGGTGGGGTAACGAACGTGGCCAATCCCCATATTGCCCTGCAGGCGCTGCATATGGCGGGCTTCAAATACATCATTCACCATGCCATTCGCTTTACGCAGACGGAAACAGTTATTGGCATCAATGGTGATGATGCCCGCTGCATCCTGCCCACGGTGCTGCAGCACCGACAACGCGTCATAAATCGACTGGTTTACCGGCATGAAACCGGCGATACCGACAATACCGCACATACGTCTTTTCCTCGTTAAGAGCTTGGTTTACCAGGCGTAATCGTCAAAGACCGCTTGAACAGCGACAGCGCGCGAAAACCGCCTGTTAAACCAAACTCTAAGCCACATCTCAGGGCTTAAACCCTGGGCAAGAAACTCGACGAGCTTTGCAGATAGTCAAAGAACCACCTGATGATGAAGCTGAATTGCGGGATAAGCTGCGACTTTTGCCAGTCTTCGCTTTTCGACAGGCCTGTAAAGGTATCCAGAAAGAACAGAATGGCGGCGACGATCAGCACGCCGCGAAGCGCACCAAAGCAGATCCCCAACACCCTGTCTGTACCCGACAGGCCGGTTTTCTCCACCAGCGTACCGATAACGTAGTTAACGATAGCGCCCACAATCAACGTCGCGATAAACAGCACCGCGATGGCAATTCCATTACGTACCAGTTCCTCTTCAAAGCCCGTGAACCAGACTGACAGGTAAGTGTAGTAATGGCTGGCGACAAAGAAAGCACAACCCCATGTCACCAGCGATAACGCTTCACGAACAAAGCCGCGGATCAGGCTTACCAGACAGGAAAAACCAATCACCGCGATGATGGCGTAATCAATCCAGACCATATGTGTCCCACGATTTTACGCCCTGTCATCCAGTTCGGGGCGCATTCTAACAGAAAAAGAAAACGTTTGCGTAGGGATTTCCTTCCCGCGCGGAAATAAAAATGGCGCTGAAAAAATATTCAACGCCAGCAGAACATTGGCCTTAATGACCGCACATTTATCTGGCTCCCCTGCCCCGTTTTACGGGCCATTGCCAGCAAAATAGCGCAGGGTTGCGCGGTTAATTGGCGCTGTAGTTCATCACCACGCCATTGAGGCCTGACAGCTGGTTCAGCTCACCAAGCGACGCTTTGAGTTTATCGCGCGAAGCATCAGGGCCAACCAGAATGCGGGTGATTTTACCCTGAACTGGCGTCGTCGGCGATGTGTAAGCGCGATAGCCCGCAGCGCGCAGTTTACTTACCACTTCATTCACTTTATCGGCGTTTTTCAGCGCACCCAGCTGGACCACATAAGCTTTGCCGGTCGGAGCAGGTTTCTCCTCCTGCGCTTTAGCCGGAGCCTCGTTCGCCGCCGTCTGCTGCTCGCGCACAGGCTGCGGTTTAGGCTGCGGCTTTTCAACGGGTTTTGGCTTCGGCGTTACCGGCGTGGTGGTCACTTCCGGGTCGGGATTGCTGTTTGCCGCAAGCCTTGAAGCATCAAGCGACGGTGCGGCGGCATCGCCAGCACGCACCTCTTCCGCAGCACCTTCCGGCGGCTGCGCGGGCAGCGCCTGGGTTGCGGCCGGCATCATATCCGGCTCGTCGCGATCGCCCGGCTTCGGCACCAGCGGGATCGCCGCGAACTCATCCTGATAATGCTTTTTCTGCCCGTCGAGCAGCCCGGGCAGAATAATCACCCCGAGCGCGACCAGTATAACGGTGCCCATTAAACGGTTCTGAAACTTACTTGCCACCGGTTCTCCCCGCTTCCATCGCTTCCATGACATGCGCCACGGTGTGGAACGAGCCACACACCAGCACGGTATCGCAGGCGTCGGCCTCCGCCATTGCCGCCTGCCAGGCCTGGGTCACGTCCGGGAATGCTTGCCCCGACGCCAGGTGCGCCAGCAACTGCTCCGCCGTCGCGCCGCGCGGCCCCTCCAGAGGGGCACAATACCAGCTATCGACCACCGGCTCCAGACAGGCAAGCGTTCCGCTAATGTCTTTATCATGCAGCATGCCAACCACCGCCAGCACGCGACCGCTTTTCGGCAGCGCTGCCAGGCGTCCGGCAAGATAGCTTGCGGCATGAGGATTATGCGCAACATCGAGGATCAGACGTGGTGCTTCGCTCACAATCTGAAAACGACCGGGTAAAATCGCCCGCTCAATGCCGTCGCGGATCGCCTGCTCGCTTACTGCCAGTTTACTGGCGCGCAGCGCGGCCAGCGCGGTAGCCGCGTTCGGCTGCGGCACCTGCGGCAGCGGCAGATCGTTCAGCTCGCCCTGCGCATCGCGAAAACGCCAGCTTTGTGCGCCAACCTCGTAGTGCCACGCCACATCGCGCTGTAACAGCTGCGCGCCTTTCTCCTGCGCCACCTCCGCGATGGTGTGCGGCATATCCGGCTCGCCAACCACCGCGGGTTTGCCGGTGCGGAAGATACCCGCTTTTTCACGGCCGATGCTTTCACGATCCGGCCCGAGCCAGTCGGTATGATCGAGCGCGATGCTGGTGACCACCGCGACATCGGCATCGACCATATTGGTGGCGTCAAGACGTCCACCAAGGCCCACTTCGAGGATCACCACGTCCAGCTGTGCCTGCTTAAACAGCCACAGGGCTGACAGGGTGCCAAATTCAAAATAGCTTAAAGAGATATCGCCGCGCACGGCTTCGATCTCCGCGAAGGAAGCGGTGTGCGCGCTTTCTGCCAGCTCCCCGCCCTGTACGCGTACGCGTTCGGTGTAGCGCACCAGATGCGGCGAGCTATAAACGCCGACGCGATAACCGGCCGCCAGCAGGCTCGACTCCAGCGTGCGGCAGGTGGTGCCTTTGCCGTTAGTACCGGCGACCGTGAAGACAAACGGCGCGGGACGCAGCACATCAAGCCGCGCCGCCACCTGGCTTACGCGATCGAGCCCTAAATCAATAGGTTTACTGTGCAGCTGTTCCAGATAAGAGAGCCATGCGGCCAGGGGCGACGTGGCTTGCGGAGTAGAGAGAGTGTCCATGATGCCCGTTGATAGTGTGCGGTTTGAAAAGCAAAAGGGCAGTGCCTTTTGGCCCTGCCCTCATGAGTATACACATGCTCGTTTTCGCTGCTGGCGCGTGGTCACATAGCCATCCCGCTTTCCTGTGTGGAGAAAGAGCGAGCTAAGCAAGGCGCGTCAACGCACCTGCAGCAGAAAGCGTGACGTGTATTATCAGGCTTCGCCTTCCTGATCCGGCTCTGGCGTTACCACCGTGCCAATATGCGTATCGTCCGCATCCGGCGCAGGCAGATTCATCATCTTCGCCAGAATACGCGCCAGCTTAAAGCGCAATTCCGGGCGGCGAATGATCATATCGATAGCGCCTTTTTCGATCAGGAACTCACTGCGCTGGAAACCGGCAGGCAGTTTCTCGCGCACGGTCTGCTCGATAACGCGCGGGCCGGCAAAGCCGATCAGCGCTTTCGGCTCAGCGATGTTGAGATCGCCCAGCATCGCGAAGCTGGCAGAAACGCCGCCCATGGTCGGGTCGGTCAGCACGGAGATGTACGGCAGACCGCGCTCCTGCATTTTCGCCAGCGCTGCAGAGGTTTTCGCCATCTGCATCAGCGACATCAGCGCTTCCTGCATACGCGCACCGCCGGAAGCGGAGAAGCAGATCATTGGGCAGTTATCTTCCAGCGCCTGCTCAACCGCACGCACAAAGCGCGCGCCAACTACGGAACCCATTGAACCGCCCATGAACGCGAACTCAAAGGCCGCTGCGACAACCGGCATGCCATGCAGCGTGCCCTTCATCACTACCAGCGCGTCTTTCTCGCCGGTCTCTTTCTGAGCTGTCGCCAGACGGTCTTTATACTTCTTCGAGTCGCGGAACTTCAGCACATCTTTCGGCTCAAGTTCGCTGCCCAGTTCAACCAGCGATCCTTCATCCAGCAGGCTATGCAGGCGATTACGCGCTGACATCCGCATGTGGTGATCACATTTCGGGCAGACTTCAAGGTTACGCTCCAGTTCGGCGCGGTAAAGCACCTGACCACAGCTATCGCATTTTGTCCACACGCCCTCAGGGATGCTCGCCTTACGGGTGGGGGTGATGTTGCTTTTAATTCTTTCAATCCAGCTCATTGATAACCTTTCTACATGAACCTGGTAGCCCTTGACTGGGGCACATTAAAACATAACGGTTCGCAACTTGGGATAAAAAAGTGGTCGAACCGCCAACAGGTGATTATTTTGTCTGCCGGGACGCGGCGCGGCGATGGCGGATAATCTCAAAGACCCCGGGAAGTATAGACACTACGATAATTCCGACAATCATCAGCTTGAGATTCTCCTGAATCATCGGGATGGTGCCAAAGAAGTATCCGGCGTAGGTGAAAAGTAACACCCACAGCAGCGCGCCCGCGACATTATAGAGAGCAAAATGGCGATAAGACATATGCCCCATGCCGGCAACAAAAGGTGCAAAAGTACGCACAATCGGCACAAAACGCGCGAGGATAATCGTTTTCCCACCATGTTTCTCATAAAACTGATGCGTTTTATCAAGATGGCTGCGACGGAAGATCTTTGAGTTGGGGTTACTGAATAACCGCTCACCGAACAGCCGCCCGATGGTGTAGTTCACCGCATCGCCCGCAATAGCGGCCACCAGCATCAGCAGCACCATCATATGCACATTGAGATCGTTGGTCTCAAGGGACGCCAGCGCGCCCGCGACAAACAGCAGCGAGTCGCCCGGCAGGAACGGCGTGACCACCAGACCCGTTTCGCAAAAGAGAATAATAAACAGGATCGCGTAGACCCAGACGCCATACTGCGCCACCAGCTCAGCGAGGTGAACGTCAATGTGAAGAATGAAGTCAATCAGGAAGCGTATTAAGTCCATCTACTTATGCCTTATTAATGTGCGACTAGTCCGCCAGGAACAGCGGGCCCATTGGCGCAGCGGGCAGCGCAAAGTGTGATGGATAATCCACCGACACCAGATAGAGCCCTTCCGCTTTCGCCGTTGCTGCTGCAAGCGTTCTGTCCTTTGCCGCCAGCAGCTCTGCTATCCAGCTCTCCGGCTGGTTGTGGGCGCCTACTTCCATCAGGCTGCCGACAATATTCCTGACCATATGATGTACAAAGGCATTGGCTTTGATATCGACCACAATATAAGTGCCGTAGCGGCTGACGTTGATATGCATCAGATTGCGCCAGGGCGTACGCGACTGGCACTGCACGGCGCGAAACGAGGTAAAGTCGTTTTCGCCAATCAGACACTGCGCCGCGCGGTGCATGCGTTCGGCATCCAGCGGCTGATGATAGTGCGTAACACCATGACCGAGCACCGCCGGACGCAAGCGATGATTGTAAATGACGTAGCGGTAACGGCGCGCCGTCGCGCTAAAACGCGCATGAAAATCATCGGGCACATCTTTGACCCAACGCACCGCGATGTCTTTAGGCAAATTCGCATTTACGCCCAGCGTCCAGGCGGCGTCTTTGCGCAGCGCAGTCGTCTCAAAATGGACCACCTGCCCTGTTGCATGCACGCCGGCATCGGTGCGCCCGGCGCAAAAGATTGAGATCGGCTCATTGGCGACCTGCGAGAGCGCCTTTTCCAGCTTCTCCTGCACGCTGCGCACTTCCTGCTGACGCTGCCAGCCGTAGTAGTGGCTGCCGTCATACTCAATTCCCAGCGCGATTTTGTAGCGCGGCGCGGTGGTTTCTTCCTGCATCAGTACAGATACTCCTGCACCAGTTTCTCCGCGGTTTTCACTGCCATCAGCGCGCCGCCAAAGCGGACGTTATCAGCGACCGACCAGAACTGGATCTGCTCCGGCATGCCGTAGTCGTTGCGTATGCAGCCGACGGAGAGATGCGCCTGACCGGAAGCATCCGCCACCTGGGTCGGGAATGCGTTCGCTTCAGAGAGCGCAATATCCTCAAAGCGGGCAAACGCATCGCGCGCCTCTTCCGCCGCCAGCGGGCGTAACGCTTCGAAGTTCACCATCTGCGCGTGACCGTAGAAGACCGGCGACTGCACGCAGTTAGCGGAGATCATCAGCCCGTCGTCCTGCAGGATTTTACGCATCTGATCGATAATGATGCGCTCTTCGCGCACGCTGCCTTCACTGTCCGGCAGCAGCGGCAGCATATTGAATGCCAGCTGGCGACCGAAGAAGTCATCATCATCAATGGGAATACCGTTCAGCAGTTTGGCGCTCTGCCCTGCCAGCGCATCCACCGCCTGTTTACCGCTGCGGGAAACAGAGAGCAGGCTGGTCACGGCAATACGCGACAGGCCGCCTTCGTCGATCAGCGGCTTCAGGCCTGCCAGCAACTGGCTGGTGAGGCTGTCCGGGATAGCGATAACGTTGCGGTTGCGGTAATCCGCCAGCACGAACGGGTTGACGTCCGGCATCACCAGCGGCACGTCCGGCTCGAGGGCAAACAGACCGCTGGTGTCGATCACCAGACAACCGGCGTTGGTTGCTTCTTCAATATAGGTGGCGGTGGCTTGCGCACCGGCCACAAAGAACGCCAGCTGCGCCTGCGTCCAGTCGAATTCGGCAGCATCTTCTACGCGTACGGTTTTACCGGCATAACGCAGGTTTTCTCCGGCACTTTCGCTCCTTGCCAGCGCATAGAGTTCGCCAACCGGGAACTGGCGCTCTGCCAGCGTTTCGAGCAAGGCTTCTCCGACCGCGCCGGTGGCGCCGAGAACGGCAATATTCCAGCCTTCAGACATGGTGATTCACTCCAGAAAAAAGCGTCCCCGTCGGCGACGGGGAGCATAAAGATGAATTAACGTACCGGGTGATAAACGGCGTCGAAGCCCAGTTTTTGCAGCAACGCCGAGGCGTCCGCGTCGTCGCACTCAACGGTGAGTGACGACCATTCACGGCGCTCAAGATAGTGCTTACGCAGCTTATCGAACTCACCCGGTGTGCCCGCCGCTTTTCGCAGCAGGGCATCGTCGCGGCGCACATCATACACCAAATGCACCAACCTTTTTAACATTGCCTGTCCAACCGGACCATGAAGGGAGATGCGGCTGCACTCTGGCGCAGGAAGCAGCGTATTCAGCGCCACCTGCTGCGGCTGGCCGAGGAATTCACTATAGGCTTCAAACACCTGCGTGGTGCCGCGCGCTTTCCCCTCCAGCGTGTAGCCCGCGATATGCGCCGTGCCGATATCCACCTTTGCCAGCAGCTCAACGTTGAGATCCGGCTCCGGCTCCCAGACGTCCAGCACGACGCTGAGATCCTGCCCGGCCTGCAGGTGCTGCAACAGTGCGGCGTTATCCACCACCGGCCCGCGACAGGCGTTAATCAGAATAGTGCCAGGTTTGAGGCGGCTAAGCAGCGCGTCATCGACCAGATGCAGGGTTTTATAAGACCCCTCTTTAAACAGCGGGGTATGGAAGGTAAGGATATCTGCTTCATTGACCAGCTCATCCAGCGAGCGGAAGTCGCCCGCGTCACCGCGATCGGCGCGCGGCGGATCGCACAACAGCGTGCGGACGCCCAGCGCTTCCAGCCGCGCCTGTAAGCGGCTGCCGACGTTACCGACACCGACAATCCCCACGGTACGATCCGTGAGCGCAAAACCGTCGCGCTCCGCCAGCATCAATAAAGAGGAGAAGACATACTCCACCACGGCGATAGCGTTACACCCCGGTGCTGCGGAGAACGCGATGCCCGCCTGTTTCAGAAAATCCTCATCAACATGGTCAGTTCCCGCCGTGGCGGTACCGACAAATTTGATCCCGGTCCCTTGCAGCAAATCGCTATTCACCCTGGTGACGGATCGCACCATTAATGCTTCTGCATCAGCCAGTTCTGCCAGCGGAATCGGGCGTCCGGGCACGGCTTTAACCTCGCCCAGTCGGCTAAAAAGATCGCGGGCGTAAGGCATATTTTCATCAACAAGGATTTTCACACTACAGTACCTGTTTGAGAGCGGGAGTTGAGCGCGCAAGTGTGCCATAATCTCGCCGCCAGGCATACCCGCAATGCCGGCCACCGCCATGCGAGAGTAAGAGGAAACCCATGATTCAACCCATTCCGGGCGCACCCGCGCGTCCTCCCGGGCAAGAGCCACCGCAAGCCGCTAACCCTGTCGGCGAGCAGCCATTATCCACCCAGCAGCGTACGGTGCTGGAGCGGCTGGTGACGCGTTTGATCGCCCTGACGCAACAGCAGAGCGCTGAGGTCTGGGCAGGCGTAAAGCATGACCTGGGGCTGAAAAACGATGCGCCCCTGCTCTCGCGCCACTTCCCTGCCGCTGAGCAGAATCTGACTCAGCGTATGGAGACGGCCACGCAGAACCACACCACGCGCCAGATGGTGACCCAGTTGACCGAGCTGCTCGGCAAGGGGAACAATCGCCAGGCGGTGAGCGATTTTATTCGTCAGGAGTTCGGCCAGACGGCGCTCAGCCAGCTTACGCCGCAGCAGTTAAAGACCGTGCTGACGATGTTGCAGAACAACCAGATTGCGATCCCGCAACCGCAGCAGCGCCCGGCAACCGAGCGTCCTCTGGTGGCGGCGGAGCACAACTCCCTCAACCAGGCGGTGACGAAACTGGCGGCGGCAACCGGCGAATCGAGCAAGCTTATCTGGCAATCGATGCTGGAGCTCTCCGGCGTGAAGAGCGGCGAGCTGATCCCGGCGAAACATTTTACGCCGCTGATGACCTGGCTGCAGGCGCGCCAGACGCTGGCGACGCATACGGCACCGACACTGCAAACGGTGCAGGCCGCGCTGAAACAGCCGCTGGACAGCGCCGAGTGGCGCGGCATCAGCGACTATGCGCAGCAGACATTCCAGGTGACGCCTCAGACGGTGCTGACCAATGCCCAGGTGCAGGATATTCTCAATCAGGTCTTTTTACGACGCACCGAGCGCGCGTCGGGAATGATCGAAGTGCGTGATGTGCAGCCGATTTACAGCCCCTTCGTCGCGCCGATAGTCGATACGGTAAAAGCGATGTCGATGCGTCCGGGCCTCTTTTTTATTGCCCTGCTGGTGGTGATGTTTGTACTGTGGCTGGTGATCTAGCTTTCTGTAAGCCTGTAAAAAAACCGCAGGCCTGATAAGCGAAGCGCCATCAGGCAAAGACCTGATGGCGCTTTTAACATCCTACGGCCCAACCTCTTACTTGATGTTATCGCCGTTCTGTTTGATCACATCCTGGTACCACCAGAAGGATTTCTTACGGCTGCGCGCCAGCGTGCCGTTCCCTTCATTGTCCTTATCGACGTAGATAAAGCCGTAGCGTTTTTTCATCTCGCCGGTGCCGGCAGAAACCAGGTCGATACAGCCCCACGGCGTATACCCCATCAAATCGACCCCATCTTCCACCACCGCTTTTTTCATTTCGCGGATGTGGTTGTGCAGGTACTCAATGCGGTACTGGTCGTCGACCACGCCGTCGCTTCCCAGCTGATCGATAGCCCCAAAGCCGTTTTCAACAATAAACAGCGGCAATTGGTAGTGGTCGTAGAAGTAGTTCAGCGAGTAGCGCAGGCCAACCGGATCAATCTGCCAGCCCCAGTCCGATGCCTTGACATACGGGTTTTTCACCAGACTTTTGGTTTCGTCGTAATCAAGCTGCGGGTTATCTTCCGTCGCTTTGGTGGCAAAAGACATGTAGTAGCTAAAGCCGATGTAGTCGACGCAACCGCGGGTCAGGATCTGCAAGTCTTCGTCGGTAATATCAAGCTTGAAATCCCGGCGGGCAAAGTAGTTGAGCAGGTGCTGCGGGTAGTAACCGCGCACGTGTACATCGGTGAACCAGTAGCGGCGATGCATCGCTACTACCGACATCATCATGTCGTTTGGATCGCAGGTGAGCGGGTAGATCGGGCACATGGCGATCATGCAGCCAATCTTGAAATCGGGGTTAATTTTATGACCCGCTTCCACCGCCAGCGCGCTGGCTACCAGCTCATAGTGCGCGGCCTGGTACATGATCACTTCACGATCTTCGCCCGGCTGATACTTCACGCCGGAGTTGGTAAATGGCGCGAAGTCTTCGTTGTAATTAGCCTGGTTGTTGATTTCGTTGAAGGTCATCCAGTATTTGACCTTGCTGCGATAGCGGGTGAAGACGGCGTTGGCAAAACGCACAAAGAAGGTAATGACTTCACGGTTGCGCCAGCCGCCATATTTTTTGACGAGGTGATAAGGCATTTCGAAATGGGAGAGCGTGATTACCGGCTCAATGTTGTACTTCAGGCACTCGTCGAACAGATCGTCGTAGAACTGCAAACCGGCTTCGTTTGGCTCCAGCTCATCCCCATTAGGGAAGATACGCGTCCAGGCGATCGAGGTGCGAAAACATTTGAAGCCCATCTCGGCAAAGAGTTTGATGTCCTCTTTGTAGCGGTGATAAAAGTCGATGGCATCGTGGTTAGGGTAGTTTTTCCCCGGCAGTACGCCATCGGTGATCTCACGCGGTACGCCGTGCGCGCCTGCGGTCATCACATCCGCTACGCTGACGCCTTTACCGCCCTCCTGCCAGCCGCCTTCCAGTTGATGCGCAGCAACCGCTCCGCCCCACAGAAAATCCGCTTTAAAACCGGACATATCTCTCTCCTTTCGCTCATCAGTGCGAAAAGCATAAACGCGACCGCGCAGAGATGACATCGCCGCGGTCGCGTTTTGTGAAACCGGTTGCAAAGAGAGTATTTGCTTCTATTTATTGCGCGGGCGAAACGCGATCAGCGTTACGACAATCCCGATTGCCGCTGAGATTGCCCCTGCAAGAAAGACGGAGGCGTAACCGAGCGAGGTGGCCAGAAAGCCGGTCAGCGGGCCACTGGCGGCGTAGGCAATATCCTGAAACGCCGCATAGCCGCCCAGTGCCGTCCCACGAACCTGCGGCGGTACGCGTTTGACCACTTCTACCCCTAACGCCGGGAAGATCAGCGAGCAGCCACAGCCGGTTAACGCCGCGCCGAATAGCGCCATCCACGCACCGCTGGCCTGCCACAGCAATACCAGCCCGGCGATTTCCACCAGCAGAGAAACGAGCGCTACCCGCACGCCGCCAAAACGGTCCGGCGTCCAGCCAAACAGGATACGCATCAGAACGAATGCGCCGCCAAACGCGGTCAGCGTAAAGCCTGCCATCGGCCAGCCTTCGCTGGCGAAATAGAGGGAGATAAAGGTGCCGATCACCGCAAAGCCGACGCCCTGCAGTGCCAGCCCGAGGCCCGGCTGCCAGATAAGGCCGACCACGCTCCAGAGCGACGGACGCTCTCCGGCATGGGCCGGGACTTTACGCACACCGCCGTTAAATGCACAGGCGAGCAGCGGTAAGAGAAGAGAGATCGCCGCCAGCGCCGCGAAGCCAAAATAGCTATTGATCAGCAGCCCGAGCGGCGCCCCGGCGGCCAGCGCGCCATAAATCGCCATACCGACCCACGACATCACTTTGCCCGAACGCACCGGACCAACCAGGCCAACGCCCCAGGTGAGCGTGCCGGTCAGCAGCTGGCTTTCACCGAAACCGAGGATCAATCGCCCGACGATCAACAGCGCAAACCTGGCCCATACATCAACCGGCAAGAGTGCCGCCAGCAGCAAGGCGACACCCGCCAGCGAACAGGCAAACAGGCCCTGTAACGCCGAGCGTTTTGCGCCATATTGATCGGCCAGCCGACCGGCGTAGCTGCGCGTTAAGACCGTGGCGAGAAACTGCGCACCAACGGCGATACCGACCATGGTGTTGCCAAAGCCCAGCTCATGATGAACAAACAGCGGAATGACCGGCAGCGACAGGCCAACCGTCATATAGGTCAGGAACACCGCGAAGGCGATGCGAAACAGCGAGAATGTGGCTGAAGGGGTATGAACAGCGTCTGCTTGAACGGACATGCATTACTCCATAGGGCAGAGCAAGGCGGGAAGAGATTTTGACCACGCCCCCTCCGCCTGACAGTCAGGATTAGGGTGCGTTGGTTGACGTTAAACGCTTACGCATTATCAAAACGATAATGTTGGGCCGGAGTTTGCCTGTCGCGACAACGGCTTGTCAATACCAAAAAAAGGGAGCCGAGGGCTCCCTTTTTTAATACAGCTGCTCAATCATTCATGTAAAGCCGTGGCAGTACATGAATGAAATCGCTCACTTATTTCAGCTTGCGCATTACCAGCGTGGCGTTGGTACCGCCGAAGCCGAAGCTGTTGGACATCACCGTGTTCAGCGTCTGCTCGGTCGGCTTGGTCACGATATTCATGCCCGCCGCCTGATCGTCAAGATCTTCAATGTTGATGCTCGGCGCGATAAAGCCGTGCTCCAGCATCAGCAGAGAGTAGATCGCTTCCTGCACGCCAGCCGCACCCAGTGAGTGACCGGTCATTGCTTTGGTGGCGGAAATGGCAGGCGTGTTGTCGCCAAACACTTCACGAATCGCACCCAGCTCTTTCACATCGCCAACCGGCGTGGAGGTGCCGTGGGAGTTGAGATAATCGATCGGCGTATCAACACCGTGCATTGCCATCTTCATGCAGCGCACTGCGCCTTCGCCTGATGGTGCAACCATGTCAGCGCCATCGGAGGTTGCGCCGTAGCCGACGATCTCAGCGTAGATATGCGCACCGCGCGCCAGCGCGTGCTCCAGCTCTTCAACCACTACCATGCCGCCGCCGCCAGCGATAACAAAGCCATCACGCTCTTTATCGTAGGTACGGGACGCTTTGTCCGGCGTTTCGTTGTATTTGGTGGAGAGCGCGCCCATGGCGTCGAACTCACAGGCCATTTCCCAGCACAGCTCTTCGCCGCCGCCGGCAAAAACGATGTCCTGTTTGCCCAGTTGAATCTGTTCTACCGCGTTACCGATACAGTGTGCGGAAGTGGCACACGCGGAGCTGATGGAGTAGTTAACGCCGTGAATTTTGAACGGCGTGGCGAGGCAGGCGGAAACCGCAGAGGCCATCGCTTTGGTCACTACGTAAGGACCAACAGCTTTCAGGCCACGCGGGGTGCGCATTGCATCCGCGCCGAAAACCTGAGCTTTAGACGAACCACCGGAACCTGCAATCAGGCCCACGCGCGGGTTGTTCTGATAGACCTCTTCTTTCAGGCCGGCATCTTCGATGGCCTGCTGCATGGAGAGGTAGGAATAGATAGAGGCATCGTTCATGAAACGAACCACTTTACGGTCGATCAAACCCGTAGTGTCCAGTTTGACGTTACCCCAGACGTGGCTGCGCATGCCGGAATCTTTGAACTCCTGAGAAAATGTGATCCCTGAGCGTCCTTCACGCAGAGATGCCAGGACTTCCTGCTGGTTACTACCAATGCTGGAAACGATGCCCAGGCCAGTAATTACTGCACGCTTCATTCAATACCCCTAAGTCGCACTAATTAAGTTTCGTGTCGCAAGATAGCGTACACTTGTACGCCGAACAAGTCCGATCAGACATTTCACACAGAAATTTGCGCCTTTCTTTGACCCTCGTTAAGATCGACGCACTGCTTGCCGGACGAGTAACTTACGTGAAACACACCGCTATACAGACCGCTAACCTCGAATTCAACGCTGAGGGTACACCTGTTTCCCGAGATTTTGACGATGTCTACTTCTCTAATGATAACGGGCTTGAAGAGACCCGCTATGTTTTTCTCGGCGGTAACGACCTCCAGACGCGTTTTCCAGAACATTCAAGGAAGCTATTCATTGTTGCGGAAAGCGGCTTTGGTACCGGCCTCAACTTCCTCACGCTGTGGCAGGCTTTCGCCGCTTTTCGCGCCGAACATCCTGACGCTACCCTGGAAAGATTACATTTCATCAGTTTCGAAAAATTTCCGCTTACCCGTGATGACCTGCAAAAAGCCCACGCCCACTGGCCGCAACTGGCCTCCTTTGCAGGGCAGTTGCAGGCACAGTGGCCGCAGGCGTTTGCCGGGTGTCATCGGCTGTTACTGGATGAGGGAAGTGTGACGCTCGATCTCTGGTTCGGCGATATCAATCAGTTAACCGATACCCTCGATGAGAGCCTGAACCAGCAAGTCGATGCCTGGTTCCTTGATGGCTTTGCACCGTCGAAAAACCCCGATATGTGGACGCCCGCGCTTTTTCAGGCAATGGCGCGCCTCACCCGCCCAGGCGGGACGCTGGCGACCTTTACCTCCGCCGGGTTTGTGCGCCGCGGTTTACAGGAAGCGGGCTTCACCATGCAGAAACGCAAAGGCTTTGGCCGTAAGCGGGAGATGCTGAGCGGTGTGATGGAAAACGATGTTGCCTGCGCGTCGCGCGCACCGTGGTTTGCCCGCAGCGGCACAGATAAGCGGGAAGTCGCGCTGGTTGGCGGCGGTGTTGCAAGCGCGCTGCTGGCCCTTGCGCTGCTGCGCCGTGGCTGGCAGGTCACACTCTACTGCGCAGATGACGCCCCGGCAGAGGGCGCATCCGGCAACCGCCAGGGCGCACTCTACCCGCTGCTTAGCGCGCACGATCCGGCGCTGGCGCGCTTTTTCAGCGCCGCGTTTACCTTTGCCCGCAGGCTTTATGATGGGCTGCCGGTGGCATTTGATCACCAGTGGTGCGGCGTCACGCAGCTTGGCTGGGACGAGAAGAGTCAGCATAAAATCGAACAGATGCTGACACTGGAACTGCCTCACGAGCTGGCGCACCGCATCAATGCGCAGGAGGTGCTGGCACAGAGCGGCGTGGAGACTGGCTGCGGCGGCATCACCTACCCTGCCGGCGGCTGGTTGTGCCCGGCGCAATTGACCGCGGGCGCTATTGAACTGGGAATCGAACAAGGTTTGCAGGTGCGCTATTGCCATGAGGTTGAAGCGCTTGTTCGGAACAGCGATGGCTGGCAGCTGCGTTTCACCGATGGCAGTGAGCGCCAGCATGAGAGCGTGGTGCTGGCCAACGGTCACCGCATTCAGCACTTTTCCCAAACTGAGAAGTTGCCGGTTTACCCGGTCGCCGGTCAGGTAAGCCATATTCCCACCACTGAGCCGCTGGCCCGCCTGCGCCAGGTGCTCTGTTATGACGGCTATCTGACGCCGCACAACCCGCATAACCAGCAGCACTGTATTGGCGCGAGCTACCATCGCGGTCAGCAGGAAGCGACCTACAGCGAAGCGGATCAGCAGCAGAACCGCCAGCGCCTGATTGACTGCTTCCCGCAGGCTGAATGGGCGCAAACGGTGGATGTCAGCGCCGGAGAGGCCCGTTGCGGCGTGCGCTGCGCCACGCGCGATCATCTGCCGATGGTCGGTAATGTGGCGGATTACGACGCCACGTTGTCGGCTTATGCACAGCTTGCGGAACATCCGCAGGCGGCGGTCAGTGCGCCGGTGCATGAGGGGTTATTTATGATCGGTGCGCTCGGTTCGCGCGGCTTGTGCAGCGCGCCGCTGGCGGCAGAAATCCTCGCCGCGCAGATGAGCGATGAACCCATTCCGCTGGATGGCGAAACGCTGGCGGCGATGAACCCGAATCGTTTATGGGTGAGAAAGTTGTTGAAGGGAAAAGCGGTGAAATAAGGGGTTGCGGCCGTGTATCGCCGTAAACAGATTGCCGGATGGCGCGTAAACGCTTATCCGGCCTACGCCGTTTCAGCCGCTCCATACACGTTTCCGCATCCTTGACCCGTAGGCCGGATAAGGCGGAGCCGCCATCCGGCAACCCGTGCATACCCGACCACACGGTTTCAGCATCCCCGCCCCCCAGGCCGGATAAGGCGGAGCCGCCATCCGGCAATCCGTGCATACCCGACCACGCGGTTTCAGCCGCTCCATACCCGTAGGCCGGATAAGGCGGAGCCGCCATCCGGCAACTCCGCCACAGGTTAAAGCAGGCTTAGTGCGCCTTCGCCTGCTGGTAAAGATTTTCCCACATGCTGAGCACCAGCGCCTGGTCACGCGGCGACAGCTCACCGGCCTGGATGGCGTTTTCCACACTGGTGGTCACGCGTGCGGATACCGCTTCCGGCGAGTGGTCGTCGCCGCTCTCCAGATCGGCCACCGCCAGCGTCAGGTGCCCGCGCAGATAACCGCCAGCAAACAGTTCATCATCACTGGCGTGATCCACCATATTGTCAATTAACGCCAGAATGCGTGATTCAAACTCCGCGATCATCTCTCTTCCTCTCGTAAAAACGTGGCCCTACAGATCTTCCGGCCACGGAAACTGTGCTGCCGCTAATGGCGGCGTCTGGTAATAATCCTGTAATGCCTTGATAAAGCGCGCCGGACGCGCCGGGATCCCCTGCTCCAGCCACACCATCACCTGGGCGTGTACGCGGCGCTGAAACGCCACGCGATCCGGCTCGACGTCGCCTTCAAGGTTGTCGCAGCTGACATTAAACGGGAAGCCCGCTGCCGCGCAGAACAACCACTCCAGCGCCTGTGGCTTTACTTCGACATCTTCAAACTGCCCCTGGGTTGCAGCATCACGCCCGTCCGGGCAGTACCAGTAGCCGAAATCAACCAGCTTGCGCCGCTCTGCCCCGGCGATGCACCAGTGTGAAATCTCATGCAGGGCGCTGGCGTAAAAGCCGTGGGCAAACACTACCCGGTTATAAGGCGCATCGGCATCTGCGGGAAGATAGATCGGTTCGTCGTCGCCTTTAATCAGACGGGTATTAAAATCGCTGGCAAAGCAGCCATCAAAAATATCAATTAATTGCTGATAGTGGTGCGTCATACATTCCCCCCCAGAAACTGGAGGATCTCCTGGCCGTGACTGTCATAGAGAAGTTTTGCGCTCATCACCGCCGAGACAATCACAATCATCGGACGGATAAGCTTCTGCCCTTTACTGAGCACCAGCCGCGATCCCATGCGCGCGCCGAGAAACTGGCCGACAAGCATCACAAAACCGGTGCCCCAAATGACTTTGCCGCCGATGATAAACAGCAGCAGACCGCCGACGTTGGAGGTGGCGTTAAGCACTTTGGCGTGCGCGGTAGATTTCGCAAGATTGAACCCGCAGAGGGTGACAAACGCCAGCGCGTAAAACGACCCGGCACCGGGGCCGAAAAAGCCGTCATAGAAGCCGACGCAGCCGCCTGCTACCAGCGCAAACGGCAGGCCATACAGCCGACGCTGCCGATCCTCTTCGCCAAGCTTCGGCATTAATAAAAAGTAGAGGCCGATACAGATAACGAGGATTGGCAGGATCTGGCGCAGCACGTCCGATTTCACGTACTGCACCAGCAGCGCGCCGCTGGTTGAGCCAATAAAGGTCATCAGAATATTGAGCTTCTGGTCGGCGATATTGACCACTTTGCGGCGAATAAAGTAGAGCGAGGAGGAGAGCGATCCACCGCAGGCCTGCAATTTGTTGGTCGCCAGCGCCTGCGCAGGCGTCATTCCGGCGGCCAATAGCGCCGGAACGGTTAATAGCCCGCCGCCGCCCGCCAGCGCATCAATAAAGCCCGCCAGCAGCGCGACCAAAAAGAGCACCGCCAGCATCAGCGGTGTCATCATAAACAGCGAGTCAAAGAGTTCCATCAGAGGGCGTGTTCATCCAGTAGAGCCTGACAGGAAGGCGGCAACGGTGGCGGCGTCTTTTTCTCAGGCGTACTGCTGCCCGGTTTCGCCGGTTCAAACCAGCTCTGCAATTCTGCGCCACAGCCGTCGCCCGGCGGCGGCACTGGCTGATCGACACACTCAAGGCTGTCGGCCGGGCAGCGCAGGCGCACGTGCATATGCGCGCGATGCTGGAACCACGGACGCACCTTGCGCAGCCAGTCGCGATCCGTGCCGGCATCGAGGCAGAGCTGCTGTTTGATCGCCGGGTTAACGAAAATACGCGTCACCTCATCATCCTGCGCGGCAAGCTTAATCAGGCTGCTGATTTCCGGCTTCCACAGCGAAGGCACCACGCTTTTTCCATCCTGCGAGACCAGATCCAGCGCCTGCGGTTTTAGCAGCTGCGCCGCGCTCCAGCGCGTGGTCGGCAGTTGCAGGAAGATATCCACATCCAGACCCGACTGATGGCTGGCGTGACCGCCATTAAAGCGCCCGCCCGCCGGCATGCCCATATCGCCCACCAGCACTGTGCCAAGCCCAAGGTTATGCACCTGGGTGCTGAGGCGCTGAATAAACAGCACCAGATCCGGGTGACCGAAATAGCGGCGCTGATCGGTGCGCATCACCTGATAGGCGTCAGATTGCAGCGGCAGCTCCTGCGCGCCGACGATACAGCCATTCGAGAATGCGCCAATCGACTGCGGGCTGCCGGGCACCGGATGGGTCAGTTTTTGCCACGGTGTCGCCGCCGTAGCGGCGGCGCTCAGCAGCAGCGCAAACAGCGCGATTGCCGTGTTTTTCATCGGTTACCAGCGTGGAAGTGAAGGAGTGACATCAGCGTTTTGACCGCGCTGACGCAGGAAGTGATCCATTAAGACGATCGCCAGCATCGCTTCGGCGATCGGCACCGCGCGAATGCCAACGCAGGGATCGTGACGCCCTTTGGTGATCATCTCCACTTCATCGCCGGAACGCGTCACGGTTTTACCCGGCACGGTGATGCTGGAGGTAGGCTTCAGCGCGATATTGGCAACGATCTGCTGACCGCTGCTGATTCCGCCGAGAATGCCGCCAGCATGGTTGCTCTGGAAGCCGTCGCGGGTCAGTTCATCGCGGTTCTGGCTGCCACGCAGCTTCACCACCTCAAAGCCGTCGCCAATCTCAACGCCTTTCACCGCATTGATGCTCATCATAGCGTGGGCAATATCGGCATCCAGACGGTCAAACACCGGCTCACCAAGGCCTGGCGGAACGTTGTCAGCAACCACCGTCACTTTCGCGCCGATGGAGTCGCCCTCTTTCTTCAGGCCGCGCATCAGTTCGTCCAGCGCCTCGATCTTGTCCGGATCCGGGCAGAAGAAGGGGTTAAGCTCAACCTGATCCCACGCTTTGATCTCCAGCGGAATGTCGCCCATCTGGCTTAAACAGCCGCGAATGACGATGCCGAATTTCTGTGCGAGGTATTTTTTCGCAATTGCGCCAGCCGCGACGCGCATCGCCGTTTCACGGGCGGAGGAGCGACCGCCGCCGCGATAGTCGCGCACGCCATACTTCTGTTCGTAGGTGTAATCCGCATGGCCGGGGCGGAAGAGATCTTTGATCGCACCGTAATCCTGCGAGCGCTGATCGGTGTTTTCAATCAGCAGGCCGATGCTGGTGCCGGTAGTCACGCCCTCAAACACGCCGGAGAGGATTTTGACCTGGTCCGGCTCGCGGCGCTGGGTGGTGTAGCGCGAGGTGCCAGGACGGCGGCGGTCGAGATCGTGTTGTAAATCCGCTTCCGTCAGCGGAATGCCCGGCGGTACGCCATCAACAATACAGCCCAGCGCCAGCCCGTGCGATTCACCGAAAGTGGTGACGCGAAAGAGTTGTCCAATCGTGTTTCCTGCCATCACGGCTCCGTTATTCGTTGTGTGTTTGCGCGTTGATCAGTCTTTGTAGATGCTGAAATGTTCTTGTGCCGCAATCAGTTGCGCTTTGGTCAGCATAAAGACACCGTCCCCGCCGTTGTCGAACTCCAGCCAGGTGAACGGCACATCGGGGTACTGGTCCATCAGATGTACCATGCTGTTGCCGACTTCACAAATCAGGATGCCGTTATCAGAGAGGTACTGCGGAGCGCAGGCGAGAATGCGGCGCGTCAATTTCAAACCATCGCTGCCGGAGGCAAGACCCAGCTCCGGTTCATGACGGTATTCCGACGGCAGGTCGGACATATCCTCTTCATCAACGTACGGCGGGTTGGTGACAATCAGGTCGTACTGCACTTTCGGCAGATCGCGGAAGAGATCGGAGCGGATTGGCGTGACATGGTGAATAAGGCCATGCTCTTCAATATTGTGTTCCGTTACCGCCAGCGCATCGGCAGAGATATCCACCGCGTCCACTTCCGCTTCCGGGAAGGCGTACGCGCAGGCGATAGCGATACAGCCGCTGCCGGTGCACATATCAAGTATGTGCTGCGGTTGCTGATCGATAAGCCCGGCGAAGTGGTTGTTAATCAGCTCGCCAATCGGCGAACGCGGCACCAGCACGCGCTCATCGACATAAAATTCGTGGCCGCAGAACCAGGCTTTATTGGTGAGATAGGCCACCGGAATGCGCTCGTTAACGCGGCGGATCACGCGCTCAACGATGCGGTGGCGCTCGCTGGAGGTGAGGCGCGCGTTACGCATCTCTTCGGGAATATCCAGCGGTAAATAGAGAGTTGGCAGCACCAGCTGCACCGCTTCATCCCAGGGGTTGTCGGTGCCGTGGCCGTACCAGATGTTGGCGGCGCTAAATCGGCTGACCGACCAGCGCAACATGTCCTGAATGGTGTGCAGCTCGTTCACTGCTTCGTCGACGAAAATTTTATCCATACTATCCCCCAGGGCATGCTCGCAATAAATTCGGCGGCTAGTTTGCCATGAAGATGGGGATAAATCAGCATCCACGCGCATCTGCGCGGCGTAAAAATGCATTTTGCTGCACCGCAGCCGCCTGCAGTCGGGTACACTGGCGCAAAGAAAAAACAGGATGCGCAAATGAAAAAGAAACCATCGCTTAGCGAGGAGGAGCAGGCCCTGTTCCGGCAATTGATGACCGGGACGCGCCAGATGAAGCAGGACACCGTTGTTCACCGCCCGGCGCGCAAGAAGATCGCCGAAGTGCCGGTCAAGCGCCTGTTGCAGGAGCAGGCGGATAACAGCCACTACTTTTCCGACGAGTTTCAGCCGCTGCTCAACACCGATGGCCCGGTGAAATATGTTCGCAGCGATGTCAGCCACTTTGAGTTGAAAAAACTGCGCCGCGGCGATTACTCCCCGGAGCTGTTTCTCGACCTGCACGGTTTAACGCAGATGCAGGCCAAACAGGAGCTTGGCGCGCTGATTGCCGCTTGTCGCCGCGAGCATGTCTTTTGCGCCTGCGTGATGCACGGCCACGGCAAGCACATTCTTAAGCAGCAAACGCCACTCTGGCTGGCACAACATCCGCACGTGATGGCGTTTCACCAGGCGCCAAAAGAGTACGGCGGCGATGCGGCAGTGCTGGTGCTGATTGAAGTCGAAGAGTGGCAGCCGCCGGAGTTGCCGTGAGGCAGAAATGAGAAGAGCCGCACAGTGCGGCTCTTTTTTTGCATCGGTCCGATGGATCAGATGGCTTTCGGCATCTTCAGGTTGCAGGGACTCATTTGCCAGTTGAACACCCCTTTGCCCTCTTTATCCAGCGTGACGCTGGCGATAGCCGAGGTGGTGAACATGGGCGGCGTTTCACCGGGACAGAGCTCGGCGACCAGGTAGCCTACCAGCGGCAGGTGCGAGATCACCAGCGCTGTTTCGGTGCCTTCATTGGCCAGCGCCTGCAGATAAGCGCTTACCAGGCCGACATCGCCGCAGGGCGTCAACTCCGGCAGGACATCCACGTTGTCAGGCAGGTTCATGCACTCCCCTACCTTCTCCAGCGTCTGTTCAGCGCGTAAAAACGGGCTAACCAGAACACGATCGATATCCACTTTTTGGCCTTTCAACCACGTTGCCATTTGACGCGATTCGTCGCAGCCGCAAGGGGTAAGCGGACGAACGGAGTCACTGGCTGCATCGAGGGCAGCATCGCCGTGACGCATGATAAAAACTTGCATATTGCACCGCTTTTGTTAACCAGAAGCATCGCGCTTTTGCCGGTGAAAAGAGATCACGCTGGCAAAAAAACGGGATGGCCGGGCATTTTGCCTGATTCATTCGTTGAATGAAACGCTGTTTTTTACCTCAATGGCGCAAGTATAGTCAATCACTGTTTATGAAATAACCGCAAAGGCCATGAGGTATAACAAATTTACTTTTTTCGACCTTAACTTACAGGCTCACTTTCCGCTGTCGGCCAGAAGCGTTTCCCCTCCTGAGCCATGCGTAACAGGGCTTCACACGGTGCAAATCGTGCCCCATAACGCGCCTCCATCTGCTGCAGCGACGCCACGACGCTTGCCGCGCCCAGCGTATCCATATAGTGGAAAGGCCCCCCTAAAAAAGGTGGGAAGCCAATGCCGAAAACGGCACCGATATCGCCATCGCGCGCGCTACGGATCACCTGTTCATCAAAACAGCGCGCCGCTTCGTTAAGCATCAGCAGGACGCAGCGCTCGGCAATCTGCTGCGCCGACGACTGCCCTTTCGCCGACACGCCGATTAAACGGTAGATCGAGGGGTCGGGCTGTTTTTTGCTTTTACGCCCTTTTGTCGGGTAAAGATAGAAACCACGACCATTTTTTCTCCCTTTGCGATCGTCATTCAAAATCGCGGAGACAAGCGTTGCAGGCGCGCTAAAACGTTCGCCATAAGCGGCCTCAAGCACCGGAATGATCTTCGTCCCGGTATCGATGCCTACTTCATCCAGAAGCTGAATCGGGCCTACCGGGAAACCAAACTTCACCAGCGCCCGGTCGATGGCTTCAATCGGCTCGCCCTCGCTCAGCATGCGCATCGCTTCACTGATATAGGGTGCGAGGATGCGGTTAACGTAAAAGCCCGCTTTATCGGCAACGACAATCGGCGTTTTGCCCTGCTTCTTCGCCAGCTTCACCGTGGTGGCAATGGTCTGCTCATCGGTACCGGCATGCGGAATCACTTCCACCAGCGGCATCTTCTCTACCGGGCTGAAAAAATGTAATCCGATCACCTTACCGGGACGCGCCGCGTTTTCGGCAATATCTGCAATCGGCAGCGACGAGGTATTAGAGGCAAAAATGGTGTGCGGCGCGCAGTGCGCCTCCACTTCACTCACCATCTTCTGTTTAAGGGAGAGATCTTCAAACACCGCTTCGATTACAACATCGCGATGCGCAAAGCCGCGGTAATCAAGCGAGCCGGAGATCTTCGCCATCTGGCTGTCGCGCTCGCCGGGTTTGATAAAGCGGCGACGCACTTTTTTATCTAATTCCTGCCAGCTGTACTTCAGCGCGTGGTTAATGCCTTTCGCATTAATATCTTTAATGCGAACCGGCAAACCGCCCTTGCTGGCGGTGACATACGCAATGCCGCCGCCCATCAATCCGCCGCCGAGAATACCGACGGTATGCAGCGGCGCGGCAGCAACAGTGCTGCCAGGATCTTTTTTGATGTCGGTCGAGGCAAAGAAGATGTTACGCAGCGCCTGCGACTGCGGCGTCATCGCCAGTTGACCAAAGGCGCGCGCTTCCGCTTCATAACCACTACTGCGCCCCTGCGCCAGGCCGGTTTCAATCACCGATAAAATTCGCGGTGCAGCTGGATAGTTACCGTGGGTTTTCTGCTCGGTGCGCTTCGCCGCCATCTTAAACAG
Source organism: Kosakonia sp. HypNH10 (assembly GCF_029850615.1). NCBI lineage: Bacteria > Pseudomonadati > Pseudomonadota > Gammaproteobacteria > Enterobacterales > Enterobacteriaceae > Kosakonia > Kosakonia sp. HypNH10. The sequence continues at coordinate 298,117 of NZ_JAOTIU010000002.1, read as the reverse complement.
CACCGTGCGGCCAAGCGGCCCGGCGAGAATGCGCTCACGCACCGGTAAACGGCGGCTGAGCGGACGCTCCTGCTGCGCCAGCTCGACTGCGGTTTCCAGCAGAATATCGTGCGGCACCACATCATCCACCAGCCCCACTTTCAGCGCCTGCCGCGCACGAAGCTGCTTGCCGGTCAGGATCATATCCAGCGCAGTGCTGACACCGACAAGCCGCGGCAAACGCTGGGTGCCGCCGGAGCCGGGCAGCAAGCCGAGCTGCACTTCCGGCAGGCCGAGAATGGTTTTGCCATCATCCGAACAGACGCGGCGATGGCAGGCCAGCGCCAGCTCCAGCCCGCCGCCGAGACAGGCACCGTGGATGGCGGCAACAACCGGGATCGGCAGGGCGTGGATCTCTGCCATGATCTTCTGCCCCTGGCGCGCCAGCTCTTCCGCCTCTTTCGCGCTCTGGCAACGGCCAATCATGTTGATATCGGCCCCGGCAATAAAGTTGTCCGCCTTCGCCGAAATAAACACCACGCCGCGCAGAGCGCGGTTATCACGGATCTCTTTTAAGATGGCGCGCACCTGTGCGCCAAACTCCGCTTTCAGGGTGTTCATCTTTTCATTGGGTACATCAATGGTAACGACCGCGACATTGTCGGGGCGCACATTAAGGGTAAATGCAGAAACCGTCATTATTCCGCCTCCAGAACCATTGCCGCGCCTAATCCTCCCGCCGCGCAGGCGGTGACCAGACCGAAACCGCCGCCGCGACGTCGCAGCTCATGCAGGGTTTGCGTGATCATCCGCGCGCCGGTGGCGGCAAAGGGGTGACCATAGGCAATCGAGCCGCCAAGCACGTTAAATTTGCTCTCATCCACCTCGCCGGTGGCCTGCGAACGCCCGAGCACCTCGCGGGCAAAGCGGTCGCTGGCCATCAGTTTCAGGTTGGTTAAGGTCTGGGCGGCAAAGGCTTCATGCATATCAAAAAGGGTCAAGTCGGCCATGGTTAACCCGGCGCGATCCAGCGCCAGCGGCGTCGCCCAGGCCGGGCCGAGCAGCATATCTTTCTGCACGCCAATTGCCGTAAAGGCGTAGCTGCGCAGATAGCCCAGCGGCACGAGGCCCAGCTCTCTGGCGCGTGATTCGGTCATTAAGATCACCGCCGCCGCGCCGTCGGTAAGCGGCGTGCTGTTGGCTGCGGTAACGGTGCCATGTTTGCGGTCAAAGGCCGGGCGCAGTTTGGCGTAATCGGCGAGGCTGGAGTTGCCGCGCACGTTATTGTCCTGCCCGATGGGATCGCGGAACGGTGGCGCGTAGGCGGTCATCACCTCCTCAGCCAGCTTGCCTTCGGCCCAGGCCTGAGCGGCAAACTGGTGGGAGCGGTGCGCCAGCGCATCCTGCTCCTGACGGCTAATGGCGTAGGTTTTCGCCATCTGCTCGGCGGTATCGCCCATGCGCAGGCCGGTCGAATACTCAGCAACCGCAGGCGGGACGGGCAGCAGATCGCGCAGACGCAGGCGCGAGAAGAGTTTGAGTTTCTGCCCGACGGTGCGCGCTTTGTTGGCATCCACCAGCACGCGCGCCAGTTTTTTACTGACGCCAATAGGCAGTACAGAAGAGGAGTCGGCGCCGCCAGCGATTCCGGCGCGGATGGTGCCGGCCAGCAGGCTTTCCGTTACGTTCGCCACCGCCTGAAAACTGGTCGCGCAGGCGCGGCTGACGCTATAAGCATCGGTGTGCACGCTCATGCCGGTGCCGAGCACGATTTCACGCGCGATATTCGGCGCTTCCGGCATCTGCACCACCTGGCCGAAGACCAGTTGTTCAATCACTTCGGGGGGAATTTCGTTGCGCGCCAGCATCTCCCCCACCACCATTTTGCCGAGATCGATTGCCGGTACGCCGTGAAACGCGGTCGCCTGGCGGACAAATGGGGTTCGTAACCCGCAGACAATGGCAATGCGGTCGCCCTGACGGGTGACAAGCGGTAACGCCTGACTCATAACACTCCCCTGTTAACAACGGAATCAATAAAGTGGTCTGACCTGATAACAGTCTTAACCAATCTTTTACATTTAGCCAATGGCAGGGAGATAAAAATGGGAGCTAAGGCACAGATAAACGGATAAAAAAACGCTCCCACAGAGGGGAGCGTTGAGAGCGGGGTTTAGCGCAGACTGAGCTGGAAAATCAGGGTTTCCGCTTCGCAGGCGAAAACAAAATCGATATCCAGCTGAACGCCCTCTGCCACCTCGGTGAAAGTCGGGGTAATTTCGCATGGTTCAGACTCAACGCTGCGTGCTTTGGCGCTCAGTGCCGCCAGCGTCTCTTCTGCTTCGGCGCGGTTAGCGAATACGCGGCTGTAGGAGGCGGTACAGTCGGAGTTGTCCATAATGGTTCCGACATCCATACAGCAGCAAACCGGGGTTTCATCAGCACTGCATTTACTCATAGAAGATTTCCTCTAAATTCGCACCCTGGGTGCCAGGTCAAGATTGCACATATTTTACGCCGCCGCGCAGGGGCGCTCCAGTCGTTAATCGCCGGAACGGCCTTAAGTGACCGAAATCACAATTAAAAATGATCTAAAACAAAAACTACCGAAAACGGGGATCCGTGCTACGGCCAAATTTGCCACGCAGATCCCGTTTCGGAGATCACAATTGAAAAATCTTGATTACATACTTGCAACATTAGTTCTGGTCAGACCTATACTCTCGCCACTGGTCTGATTTCTCTGCGGTAGCTCAGACCCTACACTTCGCGCTTCTTTAACAAGGCGTAAGAAAGTTTGTATAAAAATAACTCGCTTCGAATGAGGTTATGGTCATGAGCCAGAAAACCCGTTTTACCAAGTCTGCTCTGGCAGTCGCAGTGGCACTCGTTTCTACCCAGGCCTGGTCCGCAGGCTTTCAACTCAACGAATTTTCCGCCTCCGGCCTCGGTCGCGCTTACTCTGGTGAAGGCGCAATTGCTGATGATGCAGGCAATGCCAGCCGTAACCCGGCACTGATCACCATGTTTGATCGCCCGACCTTCTCTGGCGGCGCGGTGTTTGTCGATCCGGGTGTGGATGTCACCGGCAGCTCTCGTTTCAATAACGCCAGCCAGGACAACATCGCACCAACAGCATGGGTGCCGAACCTGCACTTTGTTGCGCCGATTAACGATCAGTTTGGCTGGGGCGCATCCGTCACCTCCAACTACGGCCTGGCGACAGAGTTCAACAACAACTATTCAGCTGGCTCCGTGGGCGGTAAAACCGATCTCGAAACGCTGAACCTTAACCTTAGTGGCGCATACCGTCTTAATAACAACTGGAGCTTCGGCCTCGGTTTTGACGCGGTATATGCACGCGCGAAAATTGAACGCTACGCGGGCGATCTGCCGCAGCAGATTGATGCCAGCACCGGCAATACTTTTGGTCTCAGCCGACTGATCCCGCCTGATACGCAGATTGCGCATCTGAAAGGCGACGAGTGGGGCTTCGGCTGGAACGCCGGTATCCTGTATGAGCTGGATAAAAATAACCGCTGGGGTCTGACCTACCGTTCAGAAGTGAAAGTTGATTTCGACGGCGACTATAAGAGCAACCTGCCGCTGGCGGTTAACGCAGTCGGTCAACGACTGGGTCTACAAGGCCTGCCTGTCGCCACCGGCGGTGCCACCATTCCTGGCTCGCTGACGCTGAATCTGCCGGAAATGTGGGAAGTGTCAGGTTATAACCGTGTCGATCCGCAGTGGGCGATCCACTACAGCCTGGCTTACACCAGCTGGAGTCAGTTCCAGCAGTTGAAAGCGACGGGTAGCCAGGGTCAGCAGCTCTTCTATAAAGAAGAGGGCTTTAAAGACGCCTACCGTATCGCGCTCGGTACTACCTATTACATGGATGATAACTGGACCTTCCGCGGCGGTATCGCCTTTGATGACAGCCCGGTTCCTGCCGATAAACGCTCTATCTCCATTCCGGACCAGGATCGCTTCTGGCTGAGCACCGGTGCAACCTATGCATTTAATAAAGATGCATCAGTGGATGTCGGCGTCTCCTATATGCACGGTCAGAAAGTGAAGTTCACCGAAGGGCAATATACTTTCAAATCTGAAGGTCGCGCCTGGCTGTATGGTGCCAACTTCAACTACGCCTTCTGATAAGCGCGTAGGGATAAAAAAAGGTGAGCTTCTGGCTCACCTTTTTTATTGGCTCTTATTCCGAGTCGATATCTTTTAAATCACCCTCAATCGCCTGCGCATTCGGGTTCTCCTGCGGTTTCAGCTTACCGCCGTTGGCGATAAAGTCATGGCGCTGGAAGTAGGCTTCACGCACAAGGATGTAGGGATCGGAGGACTGGCGCAGCAGGCCGTCGGAGTCGAGAAGCTGGGCGCGCGATTCGATGCCTTCAACCGTCCATTTACCGACGGAGAGCGGCCAGGTGAGCCAGGAGAGCACCGGATAGAGTGTATCCGCCATATCGCCGCCATCTTCACGCAGGGTGAAGCTGCCATAGAACGGCAGTTGCACATACGGGCCGTAACCCATGCCGTAGTGACCCAGCGTGCTACCAAACCGGTGCGGCTCTTCGCGCTGCAGTTTCGGGTTGGACATTCCGGCCACATCCATTAAGCCACCCATCCCCAGTACGGTATTAAGGAAGAAGCGGGTGAAGTGAACCATCCCCTGATAAGGGTTGCCCTGCAGGAAGTAGTTCGCCATCACTGCCGGCTCTTCAAGGTTACTGGTGAAGTTGCTCAACCCGTTACGCGCCGGCTGCGGCACATAATCACGCCAGGCAACGGCAACCGGTCTGACAACATAGGGATCCAGCACATTGAAGTTGAAGTTATACATGGTGCGGTTAAACCCTTCTAACGGGTCCGAGCGCCCTTGCGTCTCGTTCGAGCTGGCGCAGCCGACCAGCACAGTGGTGGCCAGCGCAAGCGCCGACAGGCGGTATTTCATCATTCTCTCCCTGCAGAATACGGCCTTCTTCGAGGCCATTCATCAAAATGCAACGCATTGTAACAGCGCGTCTTATGATGTCTATGTCGTGGTCTGTGTGATTCACTTCAGCATAGCCGCAGTTGCCGGTGCGGCGTGTTAATAATCTTATACATTGTTTCCAGGCAATCTATCGCCTTTTTTGCTCTTCACTATAATTTCGGAGGATACCGCCCTGAATACGGGGAGAAAGCCGCTACGCTTAACGCACAAAAATCAATGAAGTGAGGCCTTCGTGGACAAAATAGAAGAAGAGAAGATCGACCAGCACAGCGATGATATGAAAGTCGAAAGCGAAGAGAAGCAGCGCGGCGAGGAGATAGAGGTTGATGAAGAGCGTCTGCCCTCGCGGGCGATGGCGATCCATGAACATATTCGCCAGGATGGTGAAAAAGAGATGGAGCGCGACGCAATGGCGCTCTTCTGGTCAGCGATTGCCGCAGGCTTATCGATGGGCGCATCGTTACTGGCAAAGGGCATTTTTCATGTCCAGCTGGAGGGGATTCCCGGCGGATTTTTGCTGGAGAACCTCGGTTACACCTTCGGTTTTATTATCGTCATCATGGCGCGTCAGCAGCTCTTTACTGAGAACACCGTCACCGCCGTTCTGCCGGTGATGCAAAACCCAAGCTGGAAAAATATGGGCCTGCTCGGGCGCCTGTGGGGCGTGGTGCTGCTCGGGAACCTGGTCGGTACCGCCGTGGCCGCCTTTGCCTTTGAGTATATGCCGATCTTCGATGAGCCAACGCGCGATGCCTTTGTCAAAATTGGCATGGATGTGATGAAGAACACGCCGCTGGAGATGTTCTCCAATGCGATTATCTCCGGCTGGATCATCGCCACCATGGTATGGATGTTCCCGGCGGCGGGAGCGTCAAAACTGGTGGTGATTATTCTGATGACCTGGCTTATCGCGCTCGGCGACACCACCCATATCGTCGTCGGTGCTGTAGAGATCTTCTACCTGGTGTTTAATGGCTCGCTGCACTGGAGCGAATTCCTCTGGCCTTTCGCCCTGCCGACCCTCGCCGGGAATATTTGCGGCGGCACCTTTATTTTCGCCCTGCTCAGCCATGCGCAGATCCGCAACGATATGAGCACCGCCCGCAAAGCGGAGGCGAAAGCCAAAGCGAAAGAGGAGAAGCAGGCGCGTGGTGAAGCGTAATTTGTCAGCGACTGATAAATTGCGGTGATATATCACATTGAGCAATGAGCGCTGGTTTTCGCGGACTGGCGCCCTTTAATGACCTTCCAGGGGTTGTCTGCTACACTCGCGCCATCAGCGACTCATTGCTCAGAATTATGTTTAAACGATTTTCTACCTACGCCTCTATTGGTTTATTAAATACCGCCCTGCACTGGCTTATTTTTTGTCTGTGCGTTTATGGTTTCTCCACGCGCCAGGCGCTGGCTAACCTTGCCGGCTTTATTGTGGCGGTCAGTTTCAGCTTTTTCGCTAATGCGAGATTCACCTTCAAATCATCAACGACCGCCGGGCGTTATCTGATGTATGTCGGATTTATGGGCATGCTGAGCGTTGCCGTTGGCTGGCTGGCCGATAGCTCCGGCATGCCGCCTATCGTGACGCTGATTCTCTTTTCCGCTATCAGTCTGGTGTGCGGCTTCGCCTGGTCAAAGTTAATTGTTTTCAGGGATGCGAAATGAAGATCTCTTTGGTGGTTCCCGTCTTTAATGAAGAAGAGGCGATACCCATCTTTTATAAAACGGTGCGCGGCTTTGACGCGTTAAAGCCCTATACCGTTGAGCTGGTTTTTATTAATGATGGCAGCAAAGATGCCACTGAAACCATTATTAATACTCTCGCGCTCTCCGATCCGCTTGTCGTACCGTTATCTTTCACGCGTAATTTCGGCAAAGAGCCGGCGTTATTTGCCGGGCTTGAGCACGCGACGGGAGAGGCCATTATTCCGATGGATGTCGATTTGCAGGATCCGGTTGAGGTCATCCCCCATCTGATTGCGAAGTGGCAGGCGGGTGCCGATATGGTGCTGGCCAAGCGCAGCGACCGCTCAACCGATGGCCGAATGAAGCGCAAATCAGCAGAGTGGTTTTATAAGCTGCACAATAAAATCAGCTATCCGCAGATAGAAGAGAACGTTGGTGATTTTCGGCTGATGTCCCGGGAGGTCGTCGAAAATATCAAACTGCTTTCCGAACGGAATCTGTTTATGAAAGGCATCCTTTCGTGGGTTGGCGGTAACACCGATATTGTTGAATATATTCGCGCTGACCGCGTGGCCGGTAAGTCAAAATTCAACGGCTGGAAGCTGTGGAATCTTGCGCTTGATGGCATCACCAGTTTCTCCACCTTCCCGCTGCGTATCTGGACCTATATCGGGCTTAGCGTCTCGTTGCTCTCCTTTTTCTACGCCATCTGGATGGTGATCGATAAGTTGTTATGGGGAAATCCGGTACCCGGTTATCCCTCTTTGATGACGGCGATCCTCTTTTTAGGCGGTATTCAGCTTATCGGCATCGGTATTCTTGGCGAATATATGGGACGCGTTTATACCGAAGTGAAAAAGAGACCGCGTTATCTTATTAAGAACAGAAAAAGAAACCTGGAACGTTAATTACTATGTTAGAGAAATCTTATAAAGCTCTGCTTATTGCGCTCGCCTTTGCGAGCCTGTTCGCCATTGAGTGGCTAACGCCGATTCACTCAGATGATTACCGCTACTATCTGTTGGGTATCTCCCCTGCCAGTCATTATCATCACTATATGACCTGGAGCGGTAGGATCGTGGCAGATTATGCCAGTTCGCTGATCCTCTTCACCCGGTCGCAATTTGTCTACGCTTTTTCAACCGCGTTTGCAGCTTTGGCTTTCTGTTATTTCATTGCCAAAACGCCGGGCAAAACCCTGCGCTGGCAAAAAAGCGATAATATTTTGCTGCCGTTGGTCTTCTGCACCTACTGGATTGCTAACCCCAACTTAGGGCAGACCACCTTCTGGCTGGTCGGCGCGGCCAACTATCTCTGGACAAACCTGTTTGTCGCCGCGTGGATTTTTTATCTCTACCGCATCACCGTCGATAATATTAAAACCATTAATCCATTACTGATGGTGCTCGCTTTTATGGCGGGCTGCTCGAATGAGAGCGTGTCGCCTTTTGTGGTGCTTCTCGTGCTGGTCGCTATTGGCTATGAAATGGTCACGGCGAAATCGGTAGCCAAAAACAAAATCATCTATGCCCTTTCAGCGCTGGCTGGCTCCTGTACGTTGATCTTTTCCCCGGGTAATTTTGTGCGTGCGGCCAGTAAAACCTACTGGTACGGCAAACCGCTGCTGGAGCGTATTACCATTCACTTAACCGAGCGGGTACACAATCATCTGGCATTAATCTGGATTAGCTACGTTGTGCTGCTGCTGTTGGTGCTGGTTATTCTCTTTAATAAAGAGGTGAAAGCGAAAATTACTCGTCGCACGGTGCTGCCGGCTATCCTGACCGCAATTTTTGGCGTCGGCACGGTGCTGATTATGTTCGCCTCGCCCTCCTATCCGGACCGGGTCGTCAACGGCACCTTTATGTTTTTCCTGTTGACCATCGCTTTTATCGCCTACGGCATTTTAATGAGCGGCGTCAGAAAAGCCGTTATTTGCACAACGATTATCACCCTGCTGTGCGCGGGCACTTTCGCCTGGTCCTGGACGCTGATGCATAAAAGCTACACGCGTATTGCGCTGCAAGAGCAGGTGCGGATGAGCATTATCGAAAAAGAGTCCGCGCAGGGAAACAGAGAGATCACCATTCCAGATTATTACTTTATTAAAATGCAGAACAGCGGCGGTCAGTTTGGCCTGTTCCACGATCCTGAAGTCTACGGCGAATATTTTGGTGTTGATAATGTTTACCGCGAAACGGTGGACTTTGATTACTCCGCTATCGCCAATGGTGAGGTTATCCGGGTTGCGGACAATATCACCGCCTACAGCAACGCGCAGGGTGATTTAATCATCATTAGCCCGCAGCCGATTACTCAGCCGGTTACTGTTGAAGTGGGTCACGCGCGCCGTACCCTCGCGGCAGAGAAGCTGAAATCAACGGAAATCAATGGCGAGCACTGGTATTACGGCCATATTCCTGAAGGTCATGTAGAAAAGGTTTCATTGTAATTTTTAGCCTCCCTACGCGGTAATGGTGGGGAGGTTTGCTTCTCTTCGGGCATTTAGCCTTGGTTTTAGATTGACTTAACGACACTAAAAATGCGTGTTAGCGACATCACAATAAAAAAACACGTGGCAGTAAAAACTCATAAAATATGGATGATGTGATGACTGATAGAAATTTCTATTCAATACAGGCATTGAGGGCATTCGCTGCGGTAATAGTGATGTGCTTTCATTTTAAAAGCTTTATTAATCAGTCATTTCAGGGCTGGGGCGATCGGCTATTTCTCAATGGTGATATCGGCGTCGACCTCTTTTTCGTTATCAGCGGGTTTATTATTTACTACATCACCCGCGACGATAATGGCGGTTTATCCTCTGCAAAGCTCTTTTTTATTAAGCGCTTTTGCCGTGTCTTCCCGCCCTATTTCGCCATTACGCTGTTGGTGGCTGGCAGTAGCGTTGAGTCGTGGATGCAAACCGCCACTTCACTGCTGTTTATTCCGTTAGACACGACGCAAATCGCGCCCTGGTTTGGCGTCGCCAAACTGTTTGTTGGCTGGACGCTCAACTACGAATTTATTTTCTACACGCTGTTTACCCTCTGCATGTTGTTTAAAACACGCAAAAACAGTGTGCTGTTTATGACTGTGGCACTGGCGGTCGCCATACCTGCCTGGCTGCACAACGTGGCGATTTCGCCCTCAAACCACTATAACTATCCGGGGTATCTCGCCACTCTCACCAACAGTTTGATGCTGGAATTTCTTGTCGGCACCTTTATCGGCTGGCTGGTGGTGAATAAAAAGATCGCTTACGGAAAAGGCGTCAGCATTGCCTTAATCGTGCTCAGCTTCGCGCTGTTTCTCTTTATTCTGTTAACCCATTACAGCAAGATCGGCGGCCTCGGTTATATTCTCGCCGCCTTTGCCCTTGTTTTTTCTCTGACCAACCACGAAGCGCAATACGCTTTTTGGGCACCGAAGCCGGTGCTCTATACCGGGAAAATTTCTTTCTCACTTTATCTTGTTCACTACCGCGCGAAATCACTGCTCGGCAAAGCTCTGCACCATAATCAATCTGCATGGGGCGGTTTAATGCTGTTTATTCTCGCGGTGATCCTCTCATTTATCTTTGCCGTTATTTCATACTATTTGTTAGAGAAAAAGCTCAGCTCACTGTTCAGAAAATACTTATTAAAAAAAGCCTGAACAGAGGGATGCCATCTCAGGATGGCATCCTGCCCCTACGCAATATCGCCCCACGCCAAAACAAAAGAACAAAAACCTTGAAGCGCAGCAAGCAGTTACGGTAGCATACGCACGCCAATTCACGGCCCCGCTCTGCGTCCCCTTAGTTAAATGGATATAACGAGCCCCTCCTAAGGGCTAGTTGCAGGTTCGATTCCTGCAGGGGACACCATACACACCTCGCCTGGCATCTACCAAATTCAATAAAACCCTCTTATAACCAGTGATAAACCCTCTATTCTGGCTATGCGAAGTCAACTGATGTCTACCCATATCAAGGTGAATCAATAAACACCTGGGGGCCTTAATGGGGGCTTATCCTGTTCAATGAAAAACGAGGCCCCCAAAATTTTTTATAGTGTGCAAACTATTCATTTGCTCAGTTAGCGCTTTCACATCTCTTTCAGTGAAATAAAGCGGTAATCGAAATGCGGACCAGTCCAGTGGAAAATGGTGCAATTTCCCCGGTTCATACTGTGCATATCAATGGTTATTGCCGTTAATGCAATACTTCAGGTATTCCCGTGTTCGATCTTTGATATCGAAAATGGGGGAAACGACGGAAAAACTGCTTTCGTCGTGAAGTACCCCTTCTCTGTCAGGAGAAGGGGAATACCAGGCTAGAGGCTACCAGCAATAGTTATGTAGTCAGTATATAGCTGCGGTGCACCAGAAAAAGAGGCCAGCTCGCGCCATTCGTCGTACATCCTTTCGCTTTCCTGGTGTTCTTTAACGAACTGCAGTGATTTTTCAGTGGAAACGTCCAGCCCGGGATGGAAAGAGTTGAGCGATGCCAGGCTTTCAATCTCCAGCATTACCAGGTACTGCTCAATGCGGTTACCGCCCGTACCTTTGAGCATATGGAATTTCCACCCGGGATAATCGTCAATCCGGTGGACGTTGTTAAGGATAAAGTCATCAAAGGTCTGAGACGAAACACCTGAACGCAACGCCAGATTATGCAGACCAACGACGCGTTTGACCGGTTCCCGTCCCTCCCGACGCTGATAATTTGCTCCTTCTGCCAGGGAACTATGTTCATTTTCAGCCAGTAGCCTGTAGGTCGAGAAAATAGTGGGCAATTCACCAAATGTTGCGAAGGTCTTCCAGGTGCCGATCAGCTCCACACCTTCAGGATGGTCGCGCCAGAACGCGCGGGCCTGCTCAGTTTGCTCACCGTGTTCATCAATGTAGCGCGCGTAGCATTCGGCATTCTCCGCCTCGTACAACATCAAATATTGGTTCTGACGTTCGCCACGCAGGCCCTTAAGTAGGGTCCATCGCCAGCCGGGATAAGCTGGAATATGCACACCCTTCTCCTGTAAAAACGTTTCAAATGTCTCTTCGGTGACACCCTTTTTCAGGTTAAGGCCAACATAGTGGAGACTGAAAACTGCTGATGAAGATTGACTCATAAAAATTCCTGTTTAGTTAACGCTGACGAGAAACAAGCTGCGAACCGAATGCCACAAGAAAAAGCAGTAACAGTGCGCCGCTGAAGGTGATAGTGAGTCCGATATAGTGGGCGATAAAGCCGATAAGAGCAGGCCCGGCAAGCAGGCCGCTGTATCCGAAAAGCGTGACGGCAGGGATAGCAAAATCGGGTGAAATATCCGGCTGGTTTCCGGCTAACGTGAAGAGGATCGGGATGATGTTGGACAGTCCCGCCCCTACCAGGATAAACCCAGGCAACGCGCCCCAGCGTGTAAAGACGAGTAACACAATTCCTGCGCAGGCAATCGTACAACCGAGCAACAGCAGAGATTTGCTACCCAGAGAGCCAGCCAGCCGGTCACCGCTCAGGCGTCCAAGAGCAACAGTGATGGAATAGAGAGTGTAGCCGAAGCCCGCAAGCGAAACGCTCATCCCCCGCTCTGACGTCATGAAGACCGCCGACCAGTCCAGCATTGCGCCTTCGAGCATAAAGACAAAAAAACAGAGAACCGCGATAATCAGAACGGGAGGATGACACAATACGCGAAGCGTTTCGCATTTGCCGCCTGTTGCATCGCTCTGTTTCGGCAAAATGTAGCGGGAATAGGTCGCGAGAAGCAGAGCCAACAAAACGGAGATAGCGCAAACGGAAAGCAGAGGCGTTACATCAAGCCACAGGAAGAGACTGACACTTCCCGCCCCGACGATACTACCGATACTATAAAATCCATGGAAGCCGGACATTTTCGCCTGCCCGCTTTCCTGCTCAACAACAACGGCGTGGGCGTTCATCGCGACATCGAGCATGCCGTTAAACATGCCGAACAGCAGCAATGACATCACCATTGTACTGCGCTGGTCAAATAGCATCAGCAGCGGTAAATCAACAGCAAGTCCCAACACGCCAAGAATAATCAGGCGGCGACAGCCAAATTTTTTAATTATACTGCCGATAAATGGCATAATTAACATTGAACCAGCGGCAATGCAAAATAGCAGCAACCCCAAAGTACTATCGTTAAGATTAAGCCGTGTTTTAACAAAGGGAATCAGCGGAGCCCAGGATGACATCGCTAGCCCGGCAATAAAAAATATAGCGCGTGTAGCATTCTGCTCCCGTGACTGAATATACGCCAGGGAAGGTGTTGAATTAATATCCATAGTAAGTTAGCAACTCATCTCTGTTAATTCATTGCACGTTTTATGGCGAATGAATATGCTTCTGTATCGTGTCTGGTCCTTCAGACACGTATTCCAATAATGATTAATTAAGGTTTTCAGCTACCGAGATATAGTCGGTATAAATTTGCGGTGACCCGGAAAATGACGCCAGTTTTTTCCACTCTTCGTACATTTGTTTGGTATCCCGGTGCGCTTTGGCAAACTTAGCCGCTTCATCCGTGGCAATATCCGGTTCGGGATAAAAGACATCCAGCGCGTCCAGGCTGGCGATTTCCATCAGAACCACATATTGATCGAGCCGGTTACCGCGTTCTCCTTTTAACAGCCGGAATTTCCAGTCGGGATAATCTTCAATACGGTGATGATTATCTGCAATGAAACTTTCGAACTGCTCTGCACTGATGTTCGGGCGCAGCGCGAGATTGTGAATACCAATTACCCTCGCAACAGGGGGCTGATGCTGATAGCGGGGCCCGGGCAGAACGGTGCTTTTTTTATTCTCAGCCAGCAGGCGATAATCGGTGAACAGCGTTGGTAACTCGCTGAAGGTGCCATAGCCACGCCATTCAGCCAGCAGCGTTTCTGCCTCAGGATGTTGTAGCCAGAACTGACGGGCAAGCGCTGTCTGGTTGCCGTCGGCGGTCAGGTAGCGGTCACGCAATTCTGCACTTTCAATTTCAAACAACATCAGATATTGGCCGGCACGTTCACCGCGCAGCCCACGAAGCAGCGTCCAGCTCCAGCCCGGGTAGCAGGGAATATGCACACCTTTGTTCCGGACAAACGTTTCAAACGCCTGCGGAGTAATGCCAGCTTCAGTGTCGATGGCGATATAATAGAGGCTGAAGACCGGCGAGGTTGAAGAATGGTTCATGGTTTACTCCTGCCCGGCATCGGTTGAGGTGAATTGGGTATTAATGATCGCTTCTACAAGCGTCGTGCCTACTGGCGTCAGAGTAACTACACCCTGCTCGATAACTACCAGCTTTTTCTCCTGCAGCTTTTCCAGCGTGGTTTTGATGATGTTGTTTTTTAAAAAGCTTTTACCGCCAAAGCGTTTCGAGAATACGCTGTCATCAACCGGGATCAGCGTGGAGAGCGCCATTTTGAAAGCGTTCACTTCGCGCTGCCCGGGCGAGATGCCATGGCTTTTTTCAATCGGCAGGCGGCCCTCATCGAGGTACTGCTTATATTGTTTATAGTGGGTGATATTAATGGCTTCAGCGCGGGTGCATTTTGAACTGCCGCCCAGACCTATAGCCACCTCAGGATATTGCTTATCGAGGTCGGTAATCAGCCCCTTCCATTTTTCAGCTTCGAGGTGATTCTGGTGGAAATACATCGTCGGGTGTTCGCGATAGTTCTCTTTTAAGTATTTCTCTATCAGCTCACGCATTTGGTATTGCTTGCCCAGTCCCGGAAAGGTCATACCATTCGTCCTGATAAGCCCTTTCTTTTGCCAGAGGCTTTCGCGTTCTCCGGAAACGCCGGTGCGCGTTTTCATGAACTCTTCCATGTGTAGCTTGGTACATACCACATGCGAGAGATCAAGCGCCAGGGCGCGTTCCATATCGTATTTCACATCATCCACGGTCTGGCCCAGCATACCGTAGATAAGATCAACGCTTACCCAGTCGATGCCCTGTTCCCGAGCACAGCGAATGGTCTCTTCACACTCATCGGCGGTGTGCTGGCGGCCACTGGCGGCAATGATGGCATCGTTAAAAGACTGAGCTCCAAAGCTGATTTTGCTGAAGCCCAGCTCTTTCAGAATGCCGAGATATTCACGGTTCAGCGTTCCAGGCTCACCTTCAAAGCGAAGCGTCGCTGCGGAGAAATTGAAATGCGTGTAATAGAAGTCCATAAGTCGGCGCAACTCAGGCTCCGGGAGCAGGGAAGGCGTGCCGCCGAAAATATTGAACTCGCCAATTTCCGCCTTTGCCAGACTCGGCACTTTTTCCAGCCACATCCTGGCTTCTTTAATATTGTAATCAACCACATCCCGGAATATCCCCTCAGCCGACGCTGACTCAGGATTCAGAATAACCGTCGGGAACTGGCAGAAATGGCAGCGATACCGGCAGGTAGGAATATAAGCCCAAAGATGGATCTGTTTTGCTTCACGAATGTCCTGTTCCATATCGGAAAAAAAGGACTCGAGCGGGTAGTTTTCGATATCACCAGGAAAGACGTGGCAGCCAAATGGATCTTTGTGGACATAATCCAAAAATTCCTGGTTTTCAGGCTGTAAAAGAAAATGGTACACCGCCGGAACCGGGTAGGCAGGATCGAGATCTTTTAATGATGCAATAGCGTCACTATCCATCAAAATACCCCCCCATTGGCAAAGTAGTTATGGGCTTCACCGGACTCGCGATCTTCACAGAAATACCAGACAAAACGTTCGAAATCTTTTTCAGCTACATCTTCAAAACAGGCCGGCAGGGGCGGTGCAAAGCCAATGTCTTCCCCGACCGCGTTGCGTAAGGCAGCAAATATCTCGTGGCGGAATTCGAAGTAAAGCCGATAGGCCGGCGTTTTATAGCTATGAATAGGTTTGAAGTCGATGATGCTCATTTCGCGTTTAATGGCATGAATGCGCTGATAAAGCCGATCTGCAACTGAAGGTGAGAAAAAATCTCGTACGCACTCATTTTCTAATAAAATATGCGGATTGAGCAGTACCGGCAGAATGATATTCTTCGGAATGTAATCCTTTATTGAGTATTCCCATCCCTGTCTGGCCTGCTCTTCATTAAGATCAACAAGGGTATTTTTTTGCAGGGAAGCGTCCGGACGAACGTCTTTCATAATAATAATGCCGTCGCTGCCGTAAGCAATGCCGTTAATCACGTCATCAATGATGGTATCCACGCGGCGGCTGTTAATTTCAACAAAAGATTCTTTGGCATAAACCGGTTTGCCGCCAAAGGCAATAACTTTAATACCAAAATCCCAGTCGTCGGAAAGATGTTCGACAAAGCGACCTTTTTCCAGCTGATAAAATATTTCGATTCCGCCAATTTTTTCATAGAGTCCGCGCTCTACGGCAAAGCCCTTTCCATCCGGAAAGCCACCAAACAGCGAGAATGAAACGTCGCGGCAGCTCAGGGTTTTCTGGATTTCTCGAAACAGATTTGGCCGCTGCAGGAAAACATCGCGATTGTAGTAATAATTACAGGTGCCCAGATCGCCATCATCAGCAATCATTTTTTCTATCAGCGCATGCAACCAGTAGGGATCAACGGTGCAATCCGCATCGGCTGAGACAATATAATGCTTATTGCTTTTGCCCAACCGGGCATCGCGAGCACGTGAGCGCAGGGATGCATAATCCATACCGCATTTACGAGCCGAAGAGACACCCTGGATTTTCTCCTGAATAATATGAACATCCATAGCTGGATATTTTTCTTTGAACTGATTTATCTTCTCAACTGAATCATCACGAGAATTGTTATCTACAATAATTATTTCATACGAATCATGCGTAATTAATCTGCCATGAGTTTTTTGGTTAAACAATGATGCTAATACCTCATCAATCCTGTCACTTTCATTGTAAACAGGCAGTACTACTGAGACAAAAATGTTATCGCGCATATTTACTCCTGGTGCGGTTATATTAAGAATATCCATAACGTTGTTAGAAAGTATTCTTTTGCCAATGGCAAAATTCTTCGCGGCAATTCGATCCATTTCCGGTTTATTTGTCAGCAGTAAAAAGACTTCATTGATAAAATCCTCGTCAGGAAGACCGTCTTCACCATCTGATATTTTCATTACCGGGGCTTCGAAACCGTGCTGGCCGTAAACTTCTGTGTAGTATTCGTAGTGGGTGGAGATGTAACAGCGGTGGCTACTGATGGCTTCGCCTATCGGATTCCCATAGCTGTCGTAGTCCCATGAGGTAAGGAATGAGACCACATCGCAGGAATGATAGAGATCCTCAATTGTGATTTTGCCCTGGCTCATCGGCATAAAATTATGGTGTAGCGGGCCAAGAAACTTCACGCAGGCACCGACATCCAGCCTATGAATTAATTGTTCAAGATCTGCGGTATGCCCGGGATGTTCTTGAGTATCACCAGCAATCAGCAACCACACCGTTTTATCAATGTTATGCTCTCTGAACAGGTGGTTAAGACGCTGAATCAGCACTACGTCACGGTCCAGACGTTTCTGCGGAATGATGCGTGTTGTTCTGGCGATGACAATATCCTGTGCAGGAATACCCAGCGAAGCGCGAATATTTTTCAGGGACTGCTGAGGGGTAAAACTGTAGGTATTTTTGACGACGTGAATATTCACTTCCCGCTTGCACCAGTGTTCCAGTTTTTCTTTAAGATCGTTGTTCAGCGTGACGTAACTAATGAAGGGGGATTTCACTGGCTTAATTGCATGGTGGTACGGCGGCAAGCCGTATTTCATAATATTTTTCTCGCTGTTCCACATCAGATCGTGATCTCGCCAGATAACGAAATTCTTAAGCTGATGACGACGACCATACTGCTCTATGGCGAGATAAAGTGCTCTGGTGTAGATAATATTTTCAGGAAGCGTACCGTTTTCAACAATAACGATACAGATTTGCAATTGTTCCCACTGAAGAACGATTCTCTCCGCTAAAGCCCGTGATGATTCGTCTGCGGCTGCGATAATATTTGATTTTTCCTCAGGAGATACAGCGAGCTTTTCTCCGATCAGCACGGCATGGATTTTATCAATGAATTCGGGGGAGTAATGTGGAACAGAAGTAATATCATTGATACGTGTCAGCGTAAAAACATCTTGATAAATTTCGTGTTCATGACCGTAGGGCTTATTAAAATTGCCTTTGTCGACTTTGATATCGTAACCGAGATCAAGATAGGACTTAATACCTTTCTGCTTAAGACTTTGTGAAATTTTCAACGCTTCCACCGTAATACCCGATACGGCTACGGCATCGAAAGAAATGAACATGGCATATCTTTGCCCGTAGACATCCATAATGACTTTCTCCTCCTTCATTTATTGAATGGCTTTCTTTAATACAGTTAATAAAACTTTCGTGAAATTTTTTAGTATTTACACAACTTACTACTTTGACGATCGTGTCATGTAAAGGCATCCCGTTTTCGAAATCACCGTACAACTTCAAAAAAAGTCCAGATGAATGTGACCAAAACCTTCGATATCTTTTCAGTCTTCATTCCCCGCGATAACTGCGAAGATAATCAGAATAAAAATAATACGTTCAATCTGACTTAGTTCGGATTTATTCATGAGCGCAGCACCGCAAAGAGTTCAAGACTCACATCCCCCAGCGAACGCGGGGTATAGAAGGTGCAGCTGAGGGATTTGCCGGGAGAGCTGCTCCGGGGTGAAATCTTTCATGCTCTGGCAGGTCAGGCTGATGGTGTCTTCGCTGCCGTCATCGGCCAACGTGTTTTTAACTGTCAGGTCGCCCGCTACCAGTAATTTCAGTGGGAGCCCGGTTTTCTTGCTGGCTCCCCCTGTATGCAGGCCAGGCTTCAGATTAACAGGTGCCTTTGGCACTTCATTCTGGAAACTATCAGCCATCTCATCATCCCTCGGTTTATCGCTGCCTGCACTTTCAGACCAAAGTAATTTACGCGCTATAATAGAATAATAATCGGATTAGGATCAAATATTCAGATCTTTAATCGTTATATAGAAAACTCTTAAGAACTTTCTACTAAATGTTAATGAATAGTTGCGATGTAATGGCAGTGTAATGAACTACCCCCAGCACACAAAAAACATTTATGTCGCAGTAGTAAAAACAAACGGACAATTGTTAATAGGATGATCTTGTATTGATTTGCATCAATATCAGGAAGATTAAAATACCCATGCTTTTTTAAAGATATGGTTTTAGATCAGAAAGAGATAAGAGGGGCAGAAAGTCATAGCCTTGCTTCATGTGGGAAACACAGCAATAGCCATAAGGAACACATCAGAAACATAAGCGGTTTTATGTCCCGGCGGAGAACGTTTCATTTACTGTCAGCTGAACCCAGTAAGGCCGACAGGTTAATGACAGAACGCCTGAAACAGGCGCTGGAGGTGGTTGCTATTCGCTGCTGGACCACCTGGTGGTTGGCGGGATGGATATTGTGTCTTTTGCCGAACGTGGCTGGCTGTAAGGAATATATAACGATGAAAATCATCAGCAAACGTCAGGCGATGGCGATATACCGTCAGCATCCGCAATCCCGGTTATTTCGCTTCTGTACCGGAAAATAGAGATTGATTAAAGGTTCGATTCCTGAAGGGACATACTGATATTCTGTCCCCGACTATTTCCCTCGTTATTCACGCCCCCTCCAGCGCATACTTTTTAATTTTGCGATAGAGCGTAGCGATACCAATCCCCAGCACATCCGCCGCCTGCTTTTTATTGCCGTAACGCGAGAGCGCATCAAAGATCATCTGCCGCTCCATCTCCTCCAGCGCCGTAACGCTCTCTGCCCGCCCTTCGGCTGCTGTAACATGCGCGCCGGTTCCGTTCACGTTGTCGCTGCTCAACAGATTGGGCGGTAAAAGTGAGATATCGATGATCTCGCCGGAGGGGACGACGTTGACCAGGTACTCCATCAGGTTGCTCAGCTCGCGGATATTGCCCGGCCAGCGGTAGCGTTGCAGGAAGGACACAACCTCTGGCGCAACGCCCGGGTAGACCAGATCCAGCCGGTGCGTATGCAGATGAAGAAAGTAGTGGATCAGCAGTTCGATATCTTCCTGACGCTCGCGCAGCGGCGGTAAGCGCAGCGGGATCACATTCAGGCGATAGTAGAGATCCTCGCGGAATTTCCCCTCGGCGATAACCTGCGCGAGGTTTTGATTGGTGGCGGAGATAATACGAATATCCACCGGCACCGGGTGACAGGCACCCACCGGCTGCACTTCCCGCGACTCGATAGCGCGCAGCAGCTTCACCTGCAGGGTTAATGGCATATCGCCAATCTCATCGAGAAACAGGGTGCCATGATTTGCCGCCTGAATCAGTCCCGTTTTGCCATTGGCCGATGCGCCGGTAAACGCGCCTTTAACGTAGCCGAACAGCTCGCTCTCCAGCAGATGCTCAGGGATCGCCGCGCAGTTGATGGCGACAAAAGGTTTGACGCTGCGGTCGCTCAGTTTATGGATCGCTCTGGCGACCACCTCTTTGCCGGTGCCGCTCTCGCCAACAATCATCACGCTTGAGGGGACGGGCGCGACGCGGTGAATCAGCTTTTTCAACTGCCGCATCGGGCGGCACTCCCCGATCAGGCTCTCAATTAAAGGCTCCTCGTGGGCGGCGCTTAATTCTGCTGATGAGTGGGACTGGTGAAAGGCCATTAAAAATAACCACTGATCCTGAACCGCATGTAGCTGACCGATAATAAGCTCTTTCTTATCATCGAATGAAACGACGTGCAGCATATGGCCGTGGCGGAAATGGTCTTCAAAGGTCAGCGGGCGAAAGTGAATACTCTTGCCAATCATATTTCCTGCGGAGGCACCCATAATTTTCAGCGCCGAAGGGTTAGCGAATTTAATTTTATGATCGTGGCCGACCACCAGCACGCCCTGATCCATAAATTCAATCATGGTCAAAAAGACTTTTTGAATATTATCGTTGCTGGAGAGATCCTGAAGAAAACGCGAGACAAATATTGACGAGACGTGGCGAACATAATCTGAGAAGGCCTGGATATTGTCATTAATACGGACTTGCTGCTCATGGGTTAACGCCACCAGGCTAATCACCCCAACACACTGCCCATGATAGATAACCGGGGTGCCGATAAAGGCTTTCTCTTTGCAGTTCGCTTTGCTGTGGCAGCCGTTGCAGAAGGGATCGAAGCGCGAGTGGGTAACCACTTTTTCCTTTTTTGTCTCAACAATGTGGCGCAATAGTTGTGAACTTGTATTTAATTTACGCCCAATTTGCGTATCAAAAATTCCCGTTCCGGCGACCCTGCATAATGAATTATCAACAATTTCCACTTCCAGTTGCAGAACGCTCGCCAGCATTCCGGCGAATTTTTGTATCTTAGGTTGAATCTGCATCAAAATGGAGGGCGTGGTGGATGGAATCATAATCGTCCTTATTTATTGCTCACAAACTTTTAACAGCATCTTTCCGCTCTGCTTTCCTTAGTTGCAGGATAACACTCCCCTTCGCGTATTACGGAATAACCACACCCGACCGCTTTGTGACGAATGGTAAATATGTAATAGCTATCACACTTCGCTATCAATATGATAATTCCGCCGCGCGGTTTATCAATTTAGCGGTTATTTTCCGGTTATTTTTCCCGCATTTCCCGTTTCGCCTTTTTATCGCCACCGCATCGTCTCTTCACATGCCGCAGCGTATTGCTTCTTTTCTGCGCAACATCGCAAAAATCCGTGATATTCCTCACATATACCCCGCCCTTTACCCGCCCGCCAGCGCAGCCGGCGGGAAGTGGCACGCTTATTGTTAGGGTGCCACTACACGTTGGCCGTCGCGCGTCACACTCCCCCTGCAACCGCACCGCCACGCGTAAGCCCGTCATTCTTAATCAGGATTGCAAAATGAAAACTGTTAATGAATTAATCAAGGAGATCCGCACCCTTCACTCGCATCTGCATGAGAAAGATTTTTTGCTGACGTGGGAGCAGTCGCCGGATGAGCTGAAGCAGGTGCTTGATGTCGCCGCGGCCCTGAAGGCGCTGCGTGCAGAGAATATTGCCACCCGCGTGTTCAACAGCGGGCTGGGCATTTCGGTGTTCCGCGATAACTCCACCCGCACCCGCTTCTCCTACGCCTCGGCGCTCAATCTGCTCGGCCTCGCACAACAGGATCTTGATGAGGGCAAATCGCAAATTGCCCACGGCGAAACGGTACGCGAAACCGCCAATATGATCGCCTTCTGTGCGGATGCCATCGGAATTCGTGACGACATGTATCTCGGAGCCGGTAACGCCTGGATGCGGGAAGTGGGTGAAGCGCTGGATGACGGCCATAAACAGGGCGTGCTGCCGCAGCGTCCGGCGCTGATTAACTTACAGTGCGACATTGACCACCCGACCCAGTCGATGGCGGATCTCGCCTGGCTGCGCGAACACTTCGGCTCGCTGGAGGCGCTGAAGGGCAAAAAAATCGCCATGACCTGGGCCTACTCGCCAAGCTATGGCAAACCCCTCTCGGTGCCGCAGGGGATCATCGGCCTGATGACGCGTTTTGGAATGGATGTCACCCTCGCGCACCCCGAAGGGTACGACCTGATCCCGGATGTGATTGAAGTGGCAAAAAGCAATGCCGCAGCTTCGGGCGGCAGCTTCCGCCAGGTCAATGATATGGCAGAAGCGTTTAAGGATGCCGATATCGTCTACCCGAAATCCTGGGCGCCCTACACCGTAATGGAGCAGCGCACGGACCTGCTGCGCGCCAGCGATCATCAGGGGCTGAAAGCGCTGGAGCAGCACTGCCTGGCGCAGAACGCCCGCCATAAAGAGTGGGAGTGTACCGAGGCGCTGATGGCGACCACCCGCAACGGCGAGGCGCTCTATATGCACTGCCTGCCGGCAGATATCAGCGGCGTCTCCTGCGACGAAGGCGAAGTCGCGGCTGAGGTGTTCGAAAAATACCGCATTGCCACCTACAAAGAGGCGAGCTGGAAGCCCTACATCATCGCCTCAATGATCCTCTGTCGCAAATATGCCGAGCCGGGCCAGCTGCTGGAACAGCTGTTTACCGACGCGCAAAAACGCATTTTGTAACCGACCGGCTAGCCAGTCGGCCACTTACTGTTTCTGACATTATGGAGAAGGTTAGAACATGTCCGCTCTTCCATTGCGTATCAATATTGCCGAAAACCACTTCTTTACCGGCGAAGCCTCGCCGCGCTTCACCCGCCAGCAGGCGCAGCAGGCGCGCCAGTTCCATCAAAAACTGGTGGGCTATCAGCCCACCCCGCTCTATGCGCTGAATGCGCTGGCGACGTGCGTCGGTGTGGATACGATTCTGGTGAAAGATGAGTCGCAGCGCTTCGGCCTTAACGCCTTCAAAATGCTCGGCGGCGTTTACGCCATCGCGCAGCTGTTGTGTGAAAAATATCATCTTGATATCAACGCCTTCTCGTTTGAGCAGGTCAAAGCGATCGCCAAAGAGAAGCTCACCTTTGCCACCTGCACCGATGGCAACCACGGGCGCGGCGTCGCCTGGGCGGCGCAGCAGCTTGGGCAGAACGCCGTGATCTATATGCCAAAAGGCTCCGCGCAGGCGCGGGTCGATGCCATTTTGCGCCTCGGCGCTGAGTGTATCGTCACCGATATGAATTACGACGATACCGTGCGATTTACCCTGCAACGGGCGCAAAAAAATGGCTGGGAGGTGGTGCAGGATACCGCCTGGCCCGGCTACACAAAAATCCCCACCTGGATAATGCAGGGCTACGCCACGCTGATTGATGAAGCGATCGAACAGATGGCCGCGATGGGCACGCCCCGCCCCACTCATGTTTTCCTGCAAGCGGGCGTCGGCGCAATGGCGGCCAGCGTCCTGAACTACCTGGCAGAAACCTTTGACGCCCGGCATCTGCACAGCGTGATTATTGAGCCGGAGCGGGCCGACTGCCTCTACCGCTCTGCCGTAAAGGGGGAGATCGTCAAGGTCGGCGGCGAGATGGGGACCATTATGGCGGGTCTTGCCTGCGGCGAACCCAACCCGCTCGGCTGGACAATCCTGCGCAACTGCGCCAGCCAGTTTATCGCCTGTGAAGATGCCGTCGCCGCGCTGGGCATGCGTGTGCTCGGCCATCCGCTGGGTGACGATCCGCGCATCATCTCCGGCGAATCCGGCGCCGTTGGCGCGGGCCTGCTCGCCGCTATCCCGCTGCACCCACAGGGCGAGTCGCTGAGAAAAAGCTTACAGCTTAATCGCGACTCGGTGGTGCTGCTGATCAGCACCGAAGGCGATACCGATGCGCAGCACTACCGCGAGGTGGTGTGGGCAGGCAAGCATCCGGCGGCTGAATAATTTCCCCGGCGTCAGCGCCGCTCCCGCCAAGCGGCAAGCGTCATAACAGGAGAAGAGAGCGATGGCTAAAGCTATCCCGTTTAAACAGATTGTTGAAAAAGCACACCTCTACGAAGCGGAGATGACACGCTTCCTGCGCGATATGATCGCCATCCCCAGCGAAAGCTGTGATGAGAAGCGCGTCGTTCACCGCATCAAAGAGGAGATGGAGCGCGTCGGCTTCGACAAAGTGGAGATCGACCCGATGGGCAACGTGCTCGGCTATATCGGCCACGGCCCGCGGCTGCTCGCCATGGATGCGCATATTGATACGGTCGGCGTCGGCAATATCAAAAACTGGGGCTTTGACCCCTATCACGGGATTGAAACCGATGAGCTGATCGGCGGGCGCGGCGCCTCCGATCAGGAGGGCGGCATGGCCTCGATGGTCTATGCCGGGAAGATTATCAAAGATCTCGGCCTTGAGGATGAGTACACCCTGCTGGTGACCGGCACCGTGCAGGAGGAGGATTGCGACGGGCTTTGCTGGCAGTACATCATTGAGCAGTCCGGCATTCGCCCGGAGTTTGTCGTCAGCACTGAACCGACCGATTGCCAGATCTACCGCGGCCATCGCGGGCGCATGGAGATCCGCGTCGATGTGCATGGCGTCAGCTGTCATGGCTCCGCGCCGGAACGCGGCGATAACGCCATCTTCAAAATGGCTCCGATTCTCGGCGAGCTGGAGAAGCTGTCGCAACGTCTGGGAAATGACGATTTTCTCGGCAAAGGCACGCTCACCGTCTCGGAGATCTTCTTTACCTCACCAAGCCGCTGCGCGGTGGCGGACAGCTGCGCTATCTCTATCGATCGCAGGCTCACCTGGGGCGAAAGCTGGGAAGGCGCGCTGGAGGAGATCCGCGCGCTGCCCGCGGTGAAAAAGGCCGAAGCGGTGGTATCGATGTACAGCTACGACCGCCCGTCGTGGACCGGGCTTATCTACCCTACCGAGTGCTACTTCCCGACGTGGAAAGTGGAAGAGGATCATTTCACCGTGCGCGCGCTCTACAACGCCTATGAGGGATTGTTCGACAGCGCGCCGGTGGTTGATAAATGGACCTTCTCCACTAACGGCGTCTCGATTATGGGGCGGCACGGCATTCCGGTGATCGGTTTTGGCCCCGGTAAAGAGCCGGAAGCCCATGCGCCGAATGAGAAGACCTGGAAGTCGCACCTGGTCACCTGTGCGGCGATGTATGCCGCGATCCCGCTGAGCTGGCTGGCGAACGAGTAGTTTGTCGATGTCACGCCCGCTTGATTTGCGGCGGGCGTTCTGGAGTCTCTATGCGCGTACTGATTAAAAATGGCCTTATCGTCAACGCTGACAAGAGAGCCTGCGCGGATCTGCTTATCGATGCCGGGCGGATTAAGCAGATAGCCAGCACGATTGAGGCTGATGCCTCCTGCAAGGTGATTGATGCCGCAGGCTGTTATGTGATGCCCGGCGGCGTCGACGTTCACACCCATTTCAATATTGATACCGGGCTCGCCCGCAGCTGCGACGACTTCTTTACCGGCACCCGCGCGGCGGCCTGCGGCGGTACCACCACGGTGGTTGATCATATGGGCTTTGGCCCGCCCGGCTGCCATCTGCGCCACCAGTTGGGTGTTTACCATAACTACGCCGCCTATAAAGCGGTGATTGACTACAGCTTTCACGGCGTGATCCAGCATGTGAACCACGGCATTCTGGATGAGATCCCGATGATGGTGGAGAGCGGCATCAGCAGTTTCAAGCTCTATCTCACCTACCAGTACAAGCTGAACGATGATGAGATTTTGCAGGCGATGCGCCATCTGCATCTGGCGGGCGCGCTGACCACCGTCCACCCGGAGAACGATGCCGCCATCGCCCAGCGCCGCGCGGCGTTTCTCAATGCCGGGAAAACTGCGCCGCGCTACCACGCCCTGAGCCGTCCGCCGGAGTGCGAAGCGGAAGCGATCGCCAGAGTGATCAACCTCGCGCGGCTGGCCGGGGATGCACCGCTCTATATCGTGCACCTCTCCAATCAACTGGGGCTGGAGTACCTGCGTCTCGCCCGCGCGCAGCAGCAGCCGGTGTGGGTAGAGACCTGCCCGCAGTATCTGCTGCTCGACGAGCGCTGCTACGAACGCCAGGACGCGCTGAAGTATCTGCTCAGCCCGCCGCTGCGTAACGCCCGCCACAATGATGCGCTGTGGGGCGGCATTGCCGATGGCACGATTGATACCGTCGCCACCGATCACTGCGCCTTTTCGCTGACGCAGCGCCAGACCCTCTCCGGCGGCGATTTTAGCCGCTGCCCGAACGGGCTGCCGGGGGTGGAAAACCGCCTGCTGCTGCTCTTCTCCTACGGGGTGATGACCGGGCGCATCTCGCCCGAGCGCTTTGTGGCGCTCACCAGCGCCAACCCGGCCAAACTGTTCGGCATGTGGCCGCAAAAAGGGCTATTGGCCCCCGGCGCGGATGGCGATGTAGTGATTATCGATCCGCAGCGCACCACCACCATTCGCCACGACCGGCTGCATGACAATGCGGACTACTCGCCGTGGGAGGGGTTTATCTGCCAGGGGGCGATCCGCCAGACCCTGTCGCGCGGGCGGGTGATCTTCGATAACGGCGTATTCACCGGCGTTGCTGGCCAGGGGCGCTTTTTACGCCGCCAACCCTTTCAGCCGCTTACGCTGCCGTCAGCGGAACCGTTGCTACAAGAGAGTGTGCTATGAAGAAAAAGATTGTTCTCGCCCTCGGCGGAAATGCCCTCGGGTGCGATCTCGCCGGGCAGATGCAGGCGCTACAGCAGACTGCACAAACAATAGCGGAACTGGTCGCCCAGGGGCACCAGGTGGTGATCACCCACGGTAACGGCCCGCAGGTGGGCATGATCACCCTCGCCTTCGAGGCCGCCGCCAGAACCGAGGCGCACACGCCGATGCTGCCGATGTCGGTCTGCGTCGCCCTGAGCCAGGGCTATATTGGCTACGATCTGCAAAATACCCTGCGCGAAGCCCTGCTCGCCCGTAACCTCGATATTCCCGTCGCCACGGTGATAACCCAGGTGGAAGTGGCGGCGGGCGATCCCGCCTTCAGCCAGCCGGATAAACCGATTGGATCCTTCTTTTCCGAAGCTGAAGCGCAGGCGCTTATCCGCCAGGGTTACACCATGAAGGAGGATGCCGGGCGCGGCTACCGGCGGGTTGTCGCCTCGCCAAAACCGGTCGATATCATTGAAAAAGAGACGGTAAAAGCGCTGATGGCCGCCGATCAGGTGGTGATCACCTGCGGCGGTGGCGGTATTCCGGTGGTGCATGAGGGGCAGCATCTGCGCGGCGTCAGCGCGGTGATCGATAAAGACTGGGCCAGCGCCACCCTCGCCGCCATGATCGATGCCGATATGTTGATCATTCTTACCGCCGTGGAGAAAGTGGCGCTGCACTTCGGCAAGCCCAACCAGCAGTTGCTCGATACGCTCTCCGTCAGGGATGCGGAGCGTTTTATCGCCGAAGGCCACTTCGCCGCAGGCTCAATGCTGCCGAAGGTGGAGGCCGCCGTCGCCTTTGCCCGCTCGCGACCTGGCCGCCAGGCGCTGATCACCGAGCTACGCCAGGCGAAAGCGGGCATTGAGGGGAAAACCGGTACGCTGATTAGCCAGTAACCAGCGGCCGGGCTTGCCCGATCAACTGACCGCGATCGGCGTTTCACTCCGTTGGTGTGCGGGCGCGTTGAGGCCGAGCAGCCCGCCCGCCGCACGGTTTTTTACCTGCAGGATCTCCGCCAGCACGCTGATGGCGATCTCCTGCGGCGTCTCGGCACCAATGTCATACCCCACCGGCGCGCGCAGGCGGGCAAGCGCGCTGTCACTGACGCCCGCATCGCGCAGCTGGCGCAAAAAGGATTGCACCTTACGCCGACTCGACAGCAGCCCGAGCCAGGCAACCGGCTGGTCAATCAGCAACTCCAGCGCCTCACGATCCTGGTTATGGGTGGCGATCAGCACGTAGTCCTGCGGCTGAATCGCAAGGTTATCGATCACCTCGACAAAGTTTTGCCCATACACCAGCCGAATGGAGGGGAGGAAGGCATCAGAGGTGAGGCTCTGTAAATAGGTGTCGCCAACGGCGATATCAAACCCGAGCGGCACCGCGGCGTGCGCCATCGCGCGGTTAACATGCCCTGCGCCAACCAGCACCAGCCGGGGACGCAGGCCATGCACGCTGATATGCACGGTCATCGCGCCGCCGCAGTCCGAGCCGACCGCATTCTGCCCGCTGCGCGCCATACGGCCATGAAAGACGCGGGCGGTTTTCTCCCGCAGTGCCTCCAGCGCCTCGTTGATAACGTGACGCTCAATCACGCCGCCGCCGATGGTGCCGATGATCGTGCCGTCATCGCGAATCAACATCTGCGCAGTGTGCCGGGGGGCTGACCCACGGCTGTCAATAATCTGCGCCAGGGCAAAAGGCCGGTTCTGCTCTTCAAGCTTTGCTGCTTCTGCAAAAATCGTCATAACATCCTCAAGGTTATTTAGTCCGCGCGTGGCACGCTTTTTCACCTTTGAGTAATGCAATATTTATACTCGTCTGCCGTTTTATTTTTTAAAGCGTGAGCCGCGTCGTAAACGAGCCTGTTATTTACCTGAGGAGTCATCAGCGATAACCGCGTTAATACGCAGCGGCGGCCGGGAAATTATCACTCTGATAGTTTCTCTGCGCTTTTTGAGAAAATGAAAATCACGCCTGTCTGATAACGGCTTAATAGAGCACCCTCAACCAGCACAACTTTAGATACACCTCACACTTTCGCGCTCTTTCAATCACTTAAACCAGGAGTGGTGTGATTGTTGCTTCCTCTCTCTCCGCCGCTGCGATGAAAAATAGTGCGGCAATGTCGTTTATCTGAATAAGCCAGAGGAGAGGGTTATGGGAGATATTATGCGCCCCGTGCCGTTTGAGGCGCTACTGACGCGTATTTTTGAGGAGTATCAGAGCCAGCGGTCAATATTTGGTATTCCCGAACAGCAATTCTGTTCAACCATCCGTTCGCGGCCCATCACGGTATTTGGCGAAACCTGCGTCACCCCGCTTGGCCCGGCCGCCGGACCGCATACGCAGCTGGCGCAAAATATTATTACCGCCTGGCTGACGGGCGGGCGTTTTATCGAATTAAAAACCGTGCAGATCCTCGATCGCCTTGAGATTGAAAAACCCTGTATTGATGCCGAAGATGCCGGTTTTAATACCGAATGGTCGACGGAGTTCACCCTGGCCAAGGCCTGGGATGAGTACCTGAAAGCCTGGTTTGTGCTGCATCTGCTCGATGCGGTGTTCCCGCAGACGCCGAGAACAGAAGAGAAATCCTTTATTTTCAATATGAGCGTCGGTTACAACCTCGACGGCATCAAGCAAGCGCCGATGCAGACCTTTATCGCCCGCATGATGGACTCCTCAGCGGAGCCAAAATTTCACCTCTATCGCACCACCCTGCATCACTGCCTGAATAACGCCGATTTTCTTGCCCGCCTGCCGCATCACGCCCGCTCGGCCAGGCTGCAATCGCTCTCTGAGCGCATTCCCGCCACGCTGGTACAGGGGGTGACGCTCTCCACCATGCATGGCTGCCCGCCGGATGAGATTGAAGCCATCTGCCGCTATATGCTGGTGGAGAAGCGCCTCAACACCTTCGTCAAACTCAACCCAACCCTGCTGGGCTACGGACGCGTACGCGAGATCCTCGACCGCTGCGGCTTTGAGGAGATCGTGCTCAATGAGGAGTCCTTCGCCCACGACTTACAGTTTGCCCCGGCGGTGGCGATGCTGACGCGACTAATGGCGCTGGCGGCCGGGCAACAGCGCGGCTTCGGCGTCAAGCTGACCAACACCCTCGGTACGGTCAATACCCGCGGCGTGTTGCCGGGCGGCGAGATGTATATGTCCGGGCGCGCCCTCTTCCCGCTCGCCATCAATGTTGCCGCCCGGCTGTCGCGCGCCTTCGACGGCAAGCTGCCCATCTCCTACTCCGGCGGGGCCAGCCAGCTCACCATCCGCGATATCTTCGAGACCGGCATTCGCCCCATCACGCTGGCAACGGATCTGCTGAAACCGGGCGGCTATCTGCGCCTCACCGCCTGCCTGCGCGAGCTGGAGCAGGCGCAGGGTTGGGAGATGACCTCCATTGACGTTGCGCGCCTCGACGCACTGGCTGAACGCGCCATCACCATGGAGTACACGCAGAAAGCGTGGAAGCCGGACGACCGCATCGACGTCGCCCGCCCGCTGCCCGCCACCGACTGTTATGTTGCGCCGTGCGTCAGCGCCTGTGCCATCAAGCAGGATATCCCCGAGTATATTCGCCTGCTCGGCGAGGGGCGCTACGCCGATGCGCTGGCGCTGATTTACCAGCGTAACGCGCTCCCGGCGATGACGGGGCATATCTGCGATCACCAGTGTCAGTACAACTGCACCCGTCTCGATTATGAGAGTGCGGTGAATATTCGTGAACTGAAGAAGGTGGCGCTGGAAAAGGGGTGGGAAGAGTACCGACGCCGCTGGCATAAACCGGCGGGCTCCGGCTCGCGTCATCCGGTAGCGGTGATCGGTGCCGGGCCTGCCGGGCTGGCCGTCGGCTACTTTCTCGCCCGCGCCGGACATCCGGTCACGCTGTTTGAGCGCGAAGCGAGCGCCGGCGGCGTGGTGAAAAACATCATTCCGCCGTTTCGTATCCCGGCAGAGCTGATTGAGCACGATATTGATTTCGTGGTGCAGCACGGCGTGAAGATCGTTTACGGCTGCGACCCAAACCTGACCGTTGCGCAGTTGCAAAAGCAGGGTTTTCACTACGTGCTGGTAGCGACCGGCGCGGATAAGAGCCGCGCAGTGGCGCTGGGCGGTGATAACCCGAATATTCACGCCTCGCTGGCGTTTCTGCGCGCCTTTCATCGCGGCGAGCCTTTGCAGCCCGGTAAACATGTGGCGATTATCGGCGCGGGCAACACGGCGATGGATTGCGCCCGCGCGGCGCTACGCATACCGGGCGTTGAGCGGGCAACCGTGGTTTACCGCCGCTCGCGCAAAGAGATGCCCGCCTGGCGCGAAGAGTATCAGGAGGCGCGTCGTGCAGGTGTGGAGTTTGCGTGGCTGAGCAACCCGGAGCAGTTTGCGCCAGACGGCACGCTGACCCTGCGCGTGATGCAACTGGGCGAGGCCGATGCCGCAGGGCGTCGCCAGCCGCAGGCCACAGAGAAAACGCGCACTATGCAGGTCGATAGCGTCATTACCGCCATCGGCGAGCAGCAGAATAACGCGGCGCTGGCGGCATTCGGCCTGCCAGTTGATGAACAGGGGCGCGTGGCGGTCAATATTGAGGGTGAAACGCGCCTCGCCAACGTCTTTTTAATTGGCGATGTGCAAAATGGCCCGGCGTCGATTGTTGCCGCCATCGGCAATGCCCGGCGGGCAGCGGAGGCGATCCTCACACGCGAAAGCCTCGCCAGCCATCAGCAGAACAAATACTGGAGCAACGTCGACCCGGCGGAGATTTACCGGCGCAAAGGCGACATCGCCACGGCGCAGGTAGATAAGGCGGATCGCGAAGCGTTTGTCGCCCAGGAGGCGAGCCGCTGCCTGGCCTGCAACTACATTTGCAGCAAATGCGTCGATGTCTGCCCGAACCGGGCGAATATCTCACTGCCGATCCCCGGCTTCAACAACCGTTTCCAGACCCTGCATCTGGATGCCTGGTGCAACGAGTGCGGCAACTGCGCGCAGTTCTGCCCGTGGCAGGGGAAGCCCTATCAGGACAAAGTGACCCTCTTCAGCCTCGAAGAGGATTTCCTCAATAGCCACAACCCCGGCTTTTTCATCGACAACCAGCGCGTGCATATCCGCCAGCATGACCAGCAGTGGCAGCTCGATATCGATGCGGACGGCCATTTCGGCCAGGTGCCGCCACAACTGGAGGCGATGTGCCGCATTATCGGCCACGTTCACCAGCACCATCACTATCTGCTTAGCGAGGTAGAACAATGAGTCTCACCATCCTGAAAAATGCCACCGCCGCGCAGCTCTTCCCGGCGAAAGTGTGGCAGCAGGTCGATATCGCGATTAAAGATGATCTGATCCTCGCGGTCGACAGCGGGCTGGAGCAGCGCTATATAGGCGCGCAGGTGATTGAGATGCAGGGCCGGCTGGTGATGCCCGGCCTGGTCTGCGCCCATAACCACTTCTACTCCGGTCTGTCGCGCGGGATCCAGGCGAAAATCGCCCCCAGCCCCGATTTTATCTCGACGCTGAAAAACCTCTGGTGGCGGCTCGACCGGGCCATCGACGCCGAGTCGCTCTACTACAGCGCGCTGATTTGTGCGCTGGAAGCAGTGCGCAGCGGCTGCACGGCGGTTATCGATCATCACGCTTCGCCGGGGTATATCGCCGGTTCGCTCAGCCAGCTGCGCCGCGCTTTTCTCACCGTCGGGCTGCGCGGTATGACCTGCTTTGAGACCACCGATCGCAACGAGGGGCTGCGCGAGGTGTGTAAAGGCGTGGAGGAGAATATTCGCTTTGCCAAAGAGATCGACGCCGCGCGGCAAAAAGAGCAGGAGCCTTACCTGGTCGAGGCCTGTATTGGCGCGCATGCGCCCTTCACTGTGCCGCACGAAGGGTTGGTGATGCTCAGCGAGGCGCGGAAAGCGACCGGGCGCGGGCTGCATATTCATGTCGCCGAGGATAGGTATGATGTCGCCCATAGCCATCACCACTACGGAAAAGATCCGCTGGAGCGGCTGGCAGAGTATGACCTGCTTGATGAGAAAACCCTTGTCGCCCACGGGCTCTATCTCTCCGACATCGACATCTCGCTGCTCAATGCCCATGACGGTTTTCTGATCCATAACGCCCGCTCAAACATGAACAACCACGTCGGCTATAACCACCGGCTGGCGCAGTTCCGCCACTTTGCGCTCGGCACCGATGGCATCGGCTCCGATATGTTTGAAGAGATAAAGTTCGCCTTCTTCAAGCACCGCGATGCGGGCGGCGCGCTGTGGCCCGACAGCTTCGCCCGCGCGCTCTATAACGGCAACGAGGTGCTGAACCGCAACTTCAACGCCCGCTTTGGCCGTATCGAAGCGGGGTATAAAGCGGATTTAACCATCTGCGACTATCTGCCGCCGACGCCGCTGATTGATGCGAACATCGCCGGGCATCTGGCGTTTGGCCTCAGTTCCAACAGCGTGCACAGCGTGATGGTGAACGGCAGGATGATTTATCAGGATCGCCGTTTCACCCTCGACTGCGCGCCGCTGTTTGCCGAAGCGCAGGCGGTGGCGAAACGGCTATGGGCGAAGATGGACGCCCTGAACTGACCCCGCCTGCCGGTCCGGCAGAGCAAACCGGGCTGGCAGGCGCTACACGGTAGGGTTGGGTGAATCGCCCGGCCAGCACAGGAGAGAAAAAGCTCATGAAAGAGAGTGCTATGTCGGCTTCGGCCGCGTCCGTTGATGAGGTTCTGCCGGTAACGCAGATGTTTTTTTATGGCCTGCAACATGTGCTGGTGATGTATGCCGGTGCGGTGGCGGTGCCGCTAGTGGTGGGCAACGCGGTCGGGCTGCCTGCGGAACAGATTATTTTGCTTATCAGCGCCGATCTGTTTATTTGCGGCGGCGCGACGCTGATGCAGTCGCTGGGGGTGACGCAGTGGCTCGGCTGTCGGCTGCCGCTGATTCAGGGCTGCACCTTCGCAGCACTCATCCCGATGGTGCTGATTGGTAAGGAGTATGGCCTCGGCGGCATCTCCGGGGCGGTGATTATCTCGGGGATCTTTATCCTCTGCTGCGCACCGTGGATCAGTAAGCTGATCCGCTTTTTCCCCAAAGTGGTGATGGGCAGTATCGTCACGCTTATTGGCTTATCGATTCTGCCTGTCGCCGGTGGCTGGGTCGGCGGCGGCGCAAGCGATATGCACGGCTTTGGCGACCTGATTTCACTCCTGATGGCCGCCGTGACGCTGGTGGTGATCCTCAATATCTACACCTTTGCTTCCGGGGTGATTAAAAACACCTCGGTGCTGATTGGGCTGGTGGTCGGCACGCTGCTGTGGAGCGTATTTAAACCGCTCGATTTTCAGCTGGTGCAGGCGACGCCCTGGCTGCATCTGCCGCAGGCGCTGCCATTTGCGAAACCGGAGTTTCACCTGCTGCCCGTCGCCCTGCTGTCGATGGTAATGGTGGTGGTGATGGTAGAGACCATGTCGTCGATGATGGCGACCGGCGATATTGTCGGTAAAAATGTCGATGCGCGGATGCTGCGTAACGGCCTTAACACCTGCGGGCTGGCGACAACGATCTGCGGTTTATTCAACCTCTTTCCCTACGCCGCCTTTGCGCAAAACGTCGGGCTTATCGGCCTGACCGGTGTGCGCAGCCGTTTTGTCGTTGCCATGTCGGGGGTGATTTTGATGCTGATGGGGCTGTTTGCCAAACTGGCGGCGCTGGTGGTGTTAATCCCCAAACCGGTGCTGGGCGGCGCGGGGATTGTGATGTTCGGCATGGTCGCCGTTTCGGGCATTCGCACCCTCGGGCAGGTCGATTATCGCAACAACAATAACGGCATGGTGGTGGCGCTGACGCTCGGGCTGGGGATGATGCCGGTGCTGGTGCCGACGCTGTTTACCCAGTTTCCGCCAACGGTGCAGCTGTTTCTGCACAGCGGCATCACCATCGGCACGCTGACGGCGATTGTCGCCAACCTGACCCTCAACGGCAGCGCGCCGTTTAAATTCTCCCATCATGCTCCCTCCCCCGATCCGCT
The DNA here is from genome assembly GCF_029850615.1 of Kosakonia sp. HypNH10. NCBI lineage: Bacteria > Pseudomonadati > Pseudomonadota > Gammaproteobacteria > Enterobacterales > Enterobacteriaceae > Kosakonia > Kosakonia sp. HypNH10. The sequence goes on along the minus strand of NZ_JAOTIU010000002.1, from coordinate 263,303 downwards.
GCCGCCGAGCGCCGCCGCGCGCAATGTGGCGGTGCGCACCGTGAGAATGTGGCTGCTGCTGCGCAAAGTGCAAAAAGAGCGGCAGGAGAAAGCGTGATGTACCCGCCCCGGCGGGCTGCCCTACACCGCCCGCCGCTGTGTTGCCAGCGCCAGTAACAGCAGGCAGATGGCGACCGAGGTTGCCAGGTTGCAGAGCATGCCCGCGACAAACGCCGACGCGTACTGCCCCGCCTGCGCCACTGGCCCGGCATCGCTAAGGGCGTTGTTGAACAGCATCGCCACCACCGCAACGCCCAGCGCGGCACCGACCTGCTGGACGGTGGAGATGATGCCGGATGCCATGCCGGATTGCGCTTCGTCAACGTAGCCAAGCACCAGATTGAGTAGCGGCGTCATGATCGCCCCCTGCCCGGCCCCGACAACCACCAGCACTGGGATCAGGGTAACGGGGTTCAACTGTGGGCCCGCCATCGCCACCTGCGCAATCAGCGCGGCAATAAACAGCGCGTAGATCAGCGCCCCGCCGATAATCGCCCGGATCCCCCAGCGCGCCACCAGCCTCGGTGCGGCGAGCGACGCCAGCACAAAACCGACGCTACAGGGGGCAAAAATCAGCCCCGCCTGAAGTGGGTCCAGTCCAAACCCTTTTTGCACCAGCAGGGCAAAGCAGAGAAAGAAGGAGCTGGAGGTGGAGTAGACCAGCAGCACCAGCACCACACCGAGTGCGACATGGCGTTGCGCCAGCAGGCGCATATCTACCAGCGGCCATAAGCCTGCAATCCGACGCCGCTCCTGCTGGCGATAAAAGAGCACTAACAGCACCGCTGCCGCGCTCAGTGAGCAGAGCGTCCATGCGGGCCAGCCCTGCGTTGGCCCTTCGATCAACGGCACCAGTAACAGTGCGAGCGCGGTGCTAATTAGCAGCACGCCGCGCCCGTCGAGCAGCGGTTTTTGCGGCGCGTAAGATTCGGGAATAGCGCGCGCGGCAACGATGGCAATCACGCCAACCGGGATGTTAATCAGAAAGATGGTGCGCCAGCCCAGGCCAAAGAGATTGGCGTGAATCAACGCACCACCCAACACTTGCCCGGCAATTGCCGCCAGTCCGAGGGTCATGCCGAGCAGGCCAAACGCGCGGCGTCGGTCGTTACCGTCAAAGTTAACGCGAATCGAGGCGTAGACCTGCGGGAAGAGCAGCGCCGCCGCGAGCCCCTGCAATACGCGGGCGGCAATCAGCGTCTCGCTGCTTGTTGCCAGGCCACAAAGCGCCGAGGCGAGGGTAAAGCCAGCCATACCGAGGATAAAGAGGCGACGGCGACCAAAGCGGTCGCCGAACCGACCGCCGGTGATCAGCAGCACGCCGAAGGCCAGCTCGTAGCCTGCGACGATAAAACTGATTTGCGCGAAGCTGGCACCCAGCCCGCTCTGAATACTCGGGATAGCGACGTTAACCACAAAGAGATCGAAAATGGTGACAAAGCCTGCCAGCAGCAGTACGGCTAAGCCTGCCCACGGCGGCGCGGCGACGGTTAAGCGATCGCAGGAGATCGCAGCAGAGGGGGTAGATTTCATAGCGCATTTCCATTATCAGCGGAGTGTGCGACGATTCTCCCTGCTTCATTAAGCCGTTACAATTTAACCATTTATACTATTACTTTTAGCAACGAGAGCCGAGATGCGAACTCTGGAACGAACCCGCCCCGATCTGGCAGCCTTTTTACGCGCGCACCGCCAGCGCCTGTCGCCCGCCGATGTCGGCCTGCCGAGCGGTAACCGACGCCGCACGCCGGGGCTGCGGCGCGAAGAGGTGGCTGCGCTCGCCGGGGTCGGTTTAACCTGGTACACCTGGCTTGAACAGGGGCGCGATATTGGCGTCTCGGCGCAGCTTCTCGACAACCTCGCGCGGGTGCTGAAACTGGATGCGGCCGAGCGCCGTCATCTCTTTATGCTCACCCACGCGCGCCCACCCGCCGAACCGGGCAAAACCTGGTGCGTACTGCCGCCGCTGGTGCGCCGCCTGATGCACGATCTCCCCCACCCCGCCTTTGTGCTCAACCTGCGCTGGGATGTGCTGGGCTTTAATGCCCCGGCTGACGCGCTTTTCGGCTTCAGTCGCCACGCGCCCGAGCGGCGTAACCTGCTCTGGCTGCTGTTCACCGATCCGCTGCTGCAGGAACGTTTTGTCGCCTGGCATGAGCAGGCTCCGCTAATGCTGTCGAGCTTTCGCCGCGACTTCGCCCGCGCCAGCCAGAGCACCGATATTGTCGAACTGGTGGATGAGCTGGAGCGCGTGTCGCCAGAGTTTAGCGGCTGGTGGCGACAGCATGATGTTCACGCCCCGTGCAACGGCGTGCGTCATTTGTGGATGGATGAGCATTCCGTGCCGTTCGAGCACACCACGTTAATTATCGACGAAGATCGCCACCTGCGGCTGGTAGTCTATGCCCAACAACAGCCAGCAGCTGAGTAGAGGCTAACGGGAAGACATTAAGGTAAAAATTCGTGGGGCGTAGCGCCGAGAATCGCCCGGAAGGCTGCGGTGAAAGCGGCGGGACAGGAAAAGCCGAGCTGGTAAGCGACCTGCTTCACCGGAATGCCGTTAGAGAGCAGATCCAGCGAGGCGCAGATGCGTGCCCGCTGCTTCCAGCTTCTGAAACTGAAACCGGTGTCGCGGATAAACTGGCGCGAAAAGGTGCGTTCCGACATCGCCGCAATATGCGCCAGTTCACTTAACGACGCCTCCCAGCGCTGCCCAATCAGTAACTGGTTAGCGGCGCGGGCGAGGCGCTCATCCTGCGGCAGGGGAAGCTCAGCGGCAAGCTGCTCTGTCTCGCTGAGGATCTCCAGCAACAGCAGCGCCATTCTCCGCTGGCTTGGCGCTTTGTACTCATGGCTGAACAGCCCCGCAATCAGCTCTTTCACCAGTGGCGTCGCGCCAATCACATGTACCAGTTCGCTCTTGGTGAAGTTGCTGCATTCGGCGATCAGCGAGCGGCTGAAGTAGAGGGTGCGCAGGTCGGTTTCTGAAAGCAGCGTATAGCTATGCTCCTGCAACGGCGGCAGCCATAACGCGCGCTGCGGCGGGATCACCCAGCGGCGCTCGCCGGTCTCCACTAGCAACACGCCGCGGGTGGCAAACAGCAACTGCCCTTCCAGATGGTAATGGGGCGGATCGACCTCTCCGCGTCGATAACCTCTGGCAAGGTTTGACCAGCCAATAGCCTCATCATGTCTTGGCGCTTTATCTATGCTGTTTGGCATTTGAGATTCAAAACCTGCATTTATGATTGGCCGGGTTATATCACCCCATCGCAATCTGGAGCAAACATCAATGCGGATTCATTTTATCGTTCATGAGAGTTTTGAAGCGCCCGGCGCGTATGAAAGCTGGGCGCAGCAGCGCGGTTACCAGGTTAGCCACTCCCGCGTCTATGCGGGCGATGCGCTTCCGGCCACGGCTGACGGCTTTGACCTGCTCATTATTATGGGCGGCCCTCAGGATCCGCATACCACCCAGGCAGAGTGTCCCCATTTTGATGCCCGCGCCGAGCAGGCCCTTATCGCTTTGGCGATCGCGGGCGGAAAAGCGGTGATCGGCATCTGCCTCGGGTCGCAATTAATCGGCGAGGCGCTGGGCGCTGCTTTTGCACACAGCCCTGAGAAGGAGATCGGTAAATTCCCCATTACGCTCACGGCGGCGGGCAAAAGTCATCCGCTGTTTGCCCATTTCCCTGAAACGCTGGCGGTCGGGCACTGGCATAACGATATGCCGGGCCTGACGGCCGATGCGCAGGTGCTCGCCTTCAGTGAAGGGTGCCCGCGGCAGATTGTCGCCTACAGCGATCGCGTGTTCGGCTTCCAGTGCCATATGGAGTTAACGCCTGAGGTGGTCGAGCGGCTTATCGCCCACTCCGAGGCGGATCTGAGCCGCGCCGCACAGTTCCGTTTTGTCGAAACGGCTGAAGCGCTGCGCGCCCATGATTACCGCGAGATGAACGATATCCTGTGCCAGTTTCTCGATAAGCTTACGGCGTACTATCAAGACGCAACACAGGCGCTGCGCCACTGATCTCATCAAGCGTATCGCGGCCCGCCTCGCGCCACATGCGCAGCAGGCGCTGGCGCGAGTGGGGAGCGGCGCACTCAAGCAGTTGCACACTCTCAATCTGCGCGACGGCGAAGTGGCGAAAATCGCCGCGGGTTTCACACCATGCGGCGAGCAGCAGATCGCGGGATAAGTAGCCGAGGGCGAAAGGCCAGATCACGCGCTCGCTCGTTTTTCCCTGGCGGTCGGTATAGCGAATGCTCACTTTCAACTGTCGCCGAATGGCGGCACGCAGCCCGGCAACGTGCTCGCTTTCAATCGCCGTTTCCGCTCTTCCCACCAGCAGCGTGGCGTGTTCGAACAGCGATTGCATCGGCGGCGGAATGATCTGCATGATTTTGCCTGCCACCTCGCTTGCCGCCTTGCCAATCTCCGCATCGCCATAGGTCGCCACCCAGCGCAGGCCGAGCGCCAGCGCATCCAGCTGCTCCGGGGTAAACATAAGCGGCGGCAGAAGATAGCCCGGAGCGAGCAAATAACCGGTGCCCGCTTCGCCCTGGATATCCGCTCCCTGCGCACGCAGCGAGGCGATATCGCGGTAGAGCGTGCGCAGGCTGATGGAAAGCTCCTCCGCCAGGCTTGCACCGCTTACCGGATAGCGGTGGCGGGCAAGGATTTGCAAAAGCGCGAGCAATCTTGCGGCACGTGTCGGTCCTGATGCTGACATGTTTTGTCACTCCTCCCTGCGATAGTCATCTCCCCATTACCTTGAGGAGAGAAGTGCCCAATGATACCGAATTTATTCATCCTGTATGTTTCCGACCCACAGCGCAGCAGCGATTTTTACCAGACGCTGTTTCAGCAAGCACCCGATGTGGTGCTGCCCACCTGGGCAGCGTTCTCCTTCACCAACGGACTTAACCTCGGATTATGGTCCACCCGCGCCGCGGATTTTCTCTCCGGCGGCGAAGGCAACCGCATGGAGATAAGTTTTATGGTGCAGGATAGCGCGGCGGTTGATGCGCTTTACCAGCAGTGGCTGGCGCTGGGCGTTGAGATCGAGCAGCCGCCTGCGCAGGCGGTTTTCGGCCGGACCTTTGTCGCCCGCGATCCGGACGGCCATCGCATCCGGGTTTGTATTCCGGATTAAGCGGGCTGTTCGCAGCCCCGGGAGATGGTATTGTTTTTATCCCTTAGCGGATGTTTGCCGGGCTTATCGCCTGATGCCCGGTTAACCCTCCTATAACGATAAAAAGGAACAACAATGCAACGAAACCTCGCCTGCCTGACACTCGCTATTTCCGCCCTGCTCGGTGCGTCGACGCTACCCGCGTTGGCTGCGCCGCTTCCGGCCCCGCCGGATCAATCGGTGCCGGTCAGTAACTACATTACGCAGGTTAACGCCGATAAGAGCGTCACCTTCCGCCTTTTCGCGCCGGGCGCAAAGCGGGTCTCGGTAGTCACCGGCTCCAGCCCGGACAGCTATGTCTCGCATGATATGCAAAAAGATGAGCGCGGCGTCTGGTCGTGGAAAAGCGAGGTGCTGGCCCCTAATCTGTATGAGTACTACTTCGATGTGGACGGTTTCCGCTCGGTCGATACCGGCAGCCGTTTTCAGAAACCGCAGCGCCAGGTAAACACCAGCTTGATTCTGGTGCCGGGCTCGCTGCTTGACGATCACGCAGTGGCGCATGGCGATCTGCGGACGGTTACCTACCACGCGAAAGCGCTGGGTGCCGAGCGCCGGATGTATGTCTGGACGCCGCCGGGTTATGACGGCAAAGGCGAGCCGCTGCCGGTGCTCTACTTCTATCATGGCTTTGGCGATACCGGCCTGTCGGCGATTGACCAGGGCCGCCTGCCGCAGATCATGGATAATCTGCTGGCGGAGGGAAAAATCAAACCGATGCTGGTGGTGGTGCCGGATACGGAGACGGATATTACTGAGGCGATCCCGGAGAACTTCCCGCCGAAAGAGCGGCGTAAGGAGTTCTATCCGCTGAATGCGCAGGCCGCTGACCGTGAACTGATGCAGGACATTATTCCGCTGATTGATAGCCGCTTTAACGTGCGCAAAGATGCCGACGGGCGCGCGCTGGCGGGCTTATCGCAGGGCGGATTCCAGGCGCTCTACTCCGGTATGCACCATCTTGAGCACTTTGGCTGGCTGGCGACCTTCAGCGGCGTGACCACCGCAACGGTGCCGGATAGCGGAATTACCCGCCAGCTCGATAATGCCCAGGCGGTGAATAAGCAGTTGCATAACTTCACCGTGGTGGTTGGCGAAAAAGACTCCGTTACCGGCAAGGATATCGCCGGTCTGAAAACGGAGCTGGAGAGCAAGGGCGTCCATTTCGACTACAAAATGTACCCGGGCCTCAATCATGAGATGGATGTCTGGCGCCCGGCCTACGCCGAGTTTGTGCAGAAAGTGTTTAAGTAACGGCAAGCGCCTTCTCATCCCCCGGGAAGGCGCTAATCTGCCCCTGCTGCTTGCCTGAGATTTTTGCTATCGCGCGCCGGGGAAGAGAATAGGTTGAACTCGCAGGCCAGGCAGGCTAGCCTGCGTCAACAAATACCCTCTTCTAAAAAACAGGTAATGTCGGTAATGGCTTTAATCCCTAAAAACTACGCGCGGCTGGAAAGCGGCTATCGTGAAAAAGCACTTAAAATCTATCCGTGGGTATGCGGGCGTTGCTCGCGGGAGTTTGTTTACTCAAACCTGCGTGAATTGACGGTTCATCATATCGATCACGATCACACCAATAACCCGGAAGATGGCAGCAACTGGGAGCTGTTGTGTCTGTTTTGCCACGATCATGAGCACTCGAAATACACCGAAGCGGATCAGTATGGCACGAATGTGATTGCGGGAGAGGATGCGCAAAAAGATGTCGGCGCGGCGACCTACAACCCGTTTGCGGATTTAAAGTCGATGCTGGGCAAGAAGAAGTAAGGTTGCGTGAAATTCAGGCAATAAAAAACCCGCTCGTGGCGGGTTTTTTTCATTATCAGTTGCGCTTACTGCTCAGGCTATCGCCGTCATCGCGGTTGTAAGGCTTGCTGATAATCAGCGCGGCTTACAGGGCAGTAACGTTGCCAGCTGCAGGGCCTTTAGCGCCGTTTTCGATGGTGAAGGAAACTTTCTGACCTTCATCCAGGGTTTTGTAGTTGTCGCTCTGGATTGCAGAGAAGTGTACGAATACATCTTTGCTGCCGTCGTCCGGAGTGATAAAGCCAAAACCTTTATCAGAGTTGAACCATTTTACTAAACCAGTCATTTTATTAGACATAGATAATTCCTTAATAGATGAGCCACTTAGCGCGGCGATAATGGCCTGTAATTAGAGAGTATCTTATTTGGCACTTAGGAGGAGGCTCACGAAGAAGGGTATCTTTGGATAACTCTTGAACTGAGGACTGCTTTACTAAAACTGCTTTCATAAGGTCTGTCTTCCAAACCGATGGCGCTATTAAGACACAGCAAATTTCTTTTGGCAACGTTTAAGTTTAATTATTTTAACCGCTTACACACCTGGACGGCTGCCTGCAGAAGCCGGAAGGCTTGAGTGGCGCGGCTTCAGCCGCTTAAGCCAAACGGCAAACTTTTTGTATTTATCGTCTCATTCAGGAACGTTTTTGCGAACTTAAACGCTCCCTCAATCATCTGCACGTTCACATTATCCCCCCTTAAATATAGGGGTATACTCCCGCCCGCAGTTCGATCTTGTTATGGCGAGGCTCCTGAGCAAAAACAAGTTACCGCCCTGATGGTGTCGAGAGAGACCACACAGGGAAATACAGGCATCCATCGAATCAAGGTGTTGCCAAGGTAACTTCCGGCGTGTTTATCGCGGATACGTTGCTCAGTGCTAAAACCGGGACGTAGGGATCTTCTTCTATATCTTCCTGTTTTGTTCGCCCTGTAAGCAGTTTTCTATAGGGAACGTTGTATGTCACATATTTATACTCACGGCGCACACTATTCAGAGGCGCATCAGGCTGGCGATAAGCTTGCCCACTATATGTCTGCCGACTTTATTGCACTCTCTGACGATTTGACCGTTGAAGAGGGTCGCTCGACATTTCTGCAACAGATTAGCGATGACTATTTTCCGACATACGTCTTTATCGTATGCGGTGCGATGCTGCGCGGCGCTCTGCCCATCAGAGCGCTGTTGCAGGAGGAGAATGTCGCGAAGCCCATCACCTCTTTAATGACCAGCGATCTGGTTCACGCCGCGCCTGATGATACGCGCCATGAAACCGCCCGGCTGATCGAAAGCCGGGGGATGACGCTGATCCCGGTAACCGAGCACGGCAGGCTGGTCGGTTGTCTGGCAGAAAAAGAGATTGCGCACCTGCTCGCCGATGAAGCGACAGAGGATGCCCAGCGCCAGGGTGCAACCTTGCCGCTGGAAAAGTCGTATCTGGAGATAAGCCCGGTCGGATTATGGAAAAAACGCGCGCTCTGGCTGTTACTGCTGTTTGTCGCAGAAGCCTATACCAGCAGCGTGATCCAGCACTTTGAAGAGGCGCTGGAATCGGCGATTGCGCTGGCGTTCTTCATTCCGCTGCTGATCGGTACGGGGGGCAATAGCGGAACGCAAATCACCTCTACGCTGGTGCGTGCGATGGCGCTGGGCGAAGTGAGGATGGCCGACATGGGCCGGGTGATCCGTAAAGAGATGACTACCGCGCTGATGATTGCCGTCACCCTTGCCGCTGCCGGATGCCTGCGCGCATGGATGATGGGCATCGGCCCGGAGATCACCTTAATTGTCAGCCTGACGCTGCTCTGCATTACGCTCTGGAGCGCGGTAGTCTCCTCCGTGATCCCGATGGTGATTAAACGCGTCGGTATCGATCCGGCGGTGGTCTCCGCGCCGTTTATTGCCACGCTGATAGACGGCACCGGCCTGATTATCTACTTCAAAATTGCGCAATATTTTCTTGGGCTGAACTGAAATAACTTCATTCTTCTCTCTTTCCGGAACGCGCTGGCTTAATCCGTCGGCGCGTTCCCTGCCCCCTCCCCTCAATTTTCGGCGCATTCATTGCGCATCAAGACGTGCTATCGTCAACCGTTAACAGACTGTTAAAAAAGGTTTTATGATGAGCACCCTCGAACAATTAAAAGCAAAGTACCCCGGCGCGCAGGCGTGGCAGATCGGCGACAGCCCGGCGCTGGCTGATGAGCTGGCAACATTAGTCGCCAGCGGCATCAAAACCGCCTCCTGCGGTTCATTCGCTTGCTGGCAGGCAGAAGATCCCGCGCCCAAACTGGGCAGTTACAATATTATTCTTAACGGCCAGGATGAGCCGGTGTGCGTGATCCGCATCATCTCGCTGCGCCTGACGCGCTTTTGTGATGTCACCGAAGCGTTTGCCCGTAAAGAGGGTGAAGGCGACTTAAGCCTCGACTACTGGCGCAAAGAGCATCAGCGCTTTTTCAGCGCAGCCGGGATCTTCTCTGAAGAGATGGAGCTGGTGGCGGAAGAGTTTGAAGTTATTGAGCGTGTTTAAAAGACGCCGCATCGCGCGGCGTTTACTTCAATTACTGCTATAAAACCTGGCCCACATCCTATAACCACATTAATAACGGGTTAATAATCAATTGTGGCTAATATAGAAATTAATTTAGTAACTATTATTAAATAGCATTACTTTGCGTAAGCTTATTTTCTAATTGCGACTCATTATCATAAATATAATCACCAGCCGACTTATTATTCAATTATTAAAACCCGGAAAATAAAATTAAAGGGATGATTATCGGCGAGAGAAATGAAAACTTTATGCTTTTTGCCAAATAAAAATAAACCATTAAGCGAAGTGAACACTTTCGGTCAATTCTTACCAGGCAATAAATACAACTCATTGATTTAAATTCATATTAATTATAAATTTTAATTAGAAAATTTAAACAATTTACTTCATGGACAATTCACCATGCGTATCTATAATTCCTTTGTCGCCAGCTTTCTTTAAATTAAAACCTCCTGAATCCAGGGGGTTAATTTTTATCATGAGCGCATTAACCATTTTATTGATGCCATTTAAAACATTACAATCACCAGGGTAAAAATGAAAAGCCTATTAAATAAAATTAACCTCTCCACGAAGTTTATGGTGCTGGGTATCATTTCACTTCTCCTCTTTGCACTGCCGACTGCTTTATTTGTTAATGAAAGCAGCCAAAAAGTGCAGGCCAAACAGGTTGAACTGAAAGCGATTCCGGTTGAGAAAAAGCTGTTAAAGCTGCTTAACCTGATTCAGCGCCACCGCGCCGAATCCGCTATTGCTGTTACGCAAGGCAACCCGGCTTACCCGCCGCGCATTGCGCTGCGCGATCAGATCAACGTGCTGGCTGATGAGATCAGAAAAGATATCGTGGCTGAAAACCCGGATGCGCACCCTTTACAACAGCTCGACAAGGTTAATCAACAGTGGCAGGCGCTGCAAAACCAGATCGACAGCCGCAGCCTGACCGCGCCGGAAAGCCTGGTCTCCCATGCCGCGCTTATCCGCAGCCTGCTGGACTTCAATATCGACGTGCTTGATTTTTATGGCCTGTCGCTGGATCCCGATTTAGATACTTCGCAACTGATTACGGCGGCGCTCTTTCACCTGCCTGAGCTGACCGAAACTCTGGGCCAAATCCGTGCCAGCGGTACCTCACTGCTGGCGAAGAAAGATGGCATCAGCGAGACCGACAACGCCCGCATGGAGTTTCAGATTGGCAACGGCGAAAAAGCGCTGCAGTTGTTTGACGTCGGCATGAAGAAATACCTGAGCACTAATGAAGAGATCCGCAATCTGTTTGGCCGCAAAACGGAAGGTGCTATTCAGGGCGCGACGCAGGCACTCTCTACGGCCCGCGAGATCTTTATTACCCATTCGCGCCCGGCGATGGCACCGACGGAGTATGTGGCGATCTTTACCGAAGCCATCAACAACTTCACCGTGCTGGGTAACGGCATGAGCGATGAGCTCTCGCAGCAGTTAACGAAGCAGATTTCAGCGCAGCGTAGCGCACAGATCACCCTGCTGGCGGTGCTGATCTTCAGCGCGCTGTTGGGTATTGCCCTGACGGTGATGATTATTCGCTCGATTACCGGCCCGGTTAATGAAGCGGCGCGCATCGCGCAGGAAGTGGCAACCGGCGACCTCACCTCCCGTATTGCCGTCACCGGCAGTAATGAGATGAGCGCGCTGTTGCAGTCCCTGATGAAGATGAGCGAACACCTCTCATCGCTGGTAAATGATATTAAGAACAACGCCGTGACCATTGCGACCTCCTCTGAAGAGATCGCCAGCGGCAACAGCGATCTCTCCTCACGCACAGAAGAGCAGGCCGCTTCGCTGGCGCAGACTGCCGCCAGTATGGAGCAACTCGCCTCGATTATTCAGCAGAATGCGGACAACACCCGCCATGCCGCGTCGATGGCAGGCTCGGCAACCAGTGCCGCGCTGCTCGGCGGTGAAGCGATGGAGTCCGTGCTGGCCTCGATGCATAAGATCAGCAACAGCGCCGGTCAGATTGAAGAGATCATCGCGGTGATTGATGGCATCGCCTTCCAGACCAATATCCTGGCGCTGAACGCCGCGGTTGAAGCGGCCCGCGCGGGCGAGCACGGTAAAGGGTTTGCCGTTGTCGCCTCCGAGGTGAGAGCCCTGGCGCAGCGTTCCGCTGTGGCGGCGAAAGAGATTAAAGAGCTGATTGAAAACTCGGTGAGCGACGCGCAGTCGGGCATTAAGATGGCGGAAAACGCCGGTGACAAAGTGAAGCAGAGCGTCAGCGCAATCGAGCAGACCTCAATGCTGATTAACGAAGTCTCCGCCTCTTCTGCCGAGCAGAGCTCCGGGGTGTCGCAGATTAATATCGCGGTAAGCCAGATGGATCAGGTGACGCAACAGAACGCCGGGCTGGTTCAGCAGTCAGCCTCTTCGGCAGACGATCTCGCCGAGCGCGCGGCGCGCCTGCGCCAGCTGGTTGCCGTCTTCAAAACGCAGTAACCCTCTGCTGCTCAGAATGAACCCGTTCTGAGCAGTCGACCCTGATGCCGCCCGGATCGTCAGGCGGCGTCCTCTCCTGCCCCATTTTCACCGCCCGCTTTTCATCTCCTGCGCCAGGATTTGCAGCGTCGCCTGCAACCAGCTTGTCGCGCCTCGCTTGCCGCTGCGCTTATGGGAGTATATCTTCACTTCAAACGGCGCGATGTCGAAAGGTAAGGCAAAGAGCGTGATATCCACGGCGGGCATCACTTTCTCAGCGGCAAAACGCGGGATCGCCATCAGTAAGTCGCTTTGGGCGACGATAAAAGGCGCGCTCAGCATCGACGGCGTTTTGATTGCTATCTGCCGCGTATACCCCATCTGCTCAAGCTGTAGATCAATCACTCCCTGCTTCTCATTCCACGGCGTCACCACAAGATGCCGCGCTGCAAGATAATCCTCAAGCGTCAGTGCGGATCGGCTCTTGTTGCTGATAACGACATACTCATCCCTGAACCAGTCGATCTCATCCAGTTCCGGATGGCGAACCTCATCCGGCGTACTGAAGCCCAGCGCCAGGTCGACCTCTCCCGCCAGTAATTCAGTGAGCGCCGGGCTGTGCGGAAGATAGATCAGGTCAAAGCCGAGGCCGGGCGCGTCGTGTTGCAGTTTCTCCATCAGCGCGGGGAAGATGCAAAACGCGGTGAAGTCGGTGATGGCGATCTGCAAACGCTCCGTCGTGGTAGCGGGTGAGAACTCCGGCTGCGGCGTCAGCTCCTGATTGAGAAATTTCAGCGCCGAGGCGATCGCGGGTGCAAGCTGGGTGGCATAGACGCTGGGGCACATCCGGTGTCCTTCCCGGTAAAAGAGCGGATCGTTGAGCGTGGATCGCAGCCGTGAGAGCGCATGGCTCAGCGCCGAGGTGCTCATCGCCAGCTCATCCGCCGCAAGGCGCACCGAGCGGTAACGGTATACGGCATCAAAAACCGGCAGCAGATTGAGATCAAGACGCCGCAGCGCCGGATGCATAATATTCATCATGGTGTGATTTCATTGCACTTAATTCTTCAGACGATACCCCTTATGCTTAGCGCCAGCAATCTCACCTCTTGACCAAACGAACAGGAAAACCGATGAGCCTCACTATTCGCCCGGCCTGCCCGGAAGACGCATCCGCTATTTACGACATGATTTATGAACTGGCCGTGTATGAAAAAGCACCGCAAGAGGTGGTCACCACCCCGGATGAGATCCGCGAGACGCTCTTTGGCGCGGGCAGCAATACCGAAGCGTTAATCTGTGAAATTGCGGGTAAAACCGTCGGTTATGCCGTCTTCTTCACCAGCTACTCCACCTGGCTCGGCCGCAACGGTATCTATATGGAGGATCTCTATATCTCCCCGGATTATCGCGGCCAGGGTGCGGGCAGAGCGATGCTGAAACAGATCGCGCAATATGCCGTGCAGCGCCGCTGCGGCCGCCTTGAGTGGAGCGTGCTCGACTGGAACCAGCCGGCCATTGATTTTTACCTGAGCATCGGCGCGCTGCCGCAGTCTGAATGGGTACGCTACCGTCTTGATGGCGACGCGCTGCTGAAGTTTGCTGAATAAACGGCGCACACCGCAGCAGTGTGGGGGGCTAAACGCCTCACTCCGCTGCGGTGATTTTTGTGGTAACAGCAACAAACAGCGACAGGTGGTTTGACCTGGTGAGCGGCGCTGGATTATAGGTATAGCGGGTACTATTAATTTCCTGAATCTAACGAGAAAAAAATGAGCACAGATAACGTCTGGAATCACGCCTATACGCTCACCATCGACAGCAACCCTAAAGCGATCTGGCAGGCATTTACCGACACAGCGAACTGGAAGCGCTGGAATCCAGGCGTGAAAGCCATTCACGCCGAGGGGCCGTTTGTGACAGGAACATGGTTCACAATGGTGCTGCCGGACGGTGACAACATCCGCAGCCAGCTAGTAGATGTTTGCGATGAAAAATACTTTATTGATGAGACCTGGGTGGATCAAACCCGCGTCGTTGTGGAACACCGCATTGAACCCTTAAGCAGCGGTCAGAGCCGGGTTGTCTATGCCATCAGCACAGAAGGCCCGGACGCGCAGGCTTTCGGCGAAGGCATCAGCGCCGACTTCCCTGAGGTAATTGCAGGGCTGGCGAAATACCTGGCTGAAACCGAACCAAACATTGCAAAGCAATAATCTGTCGGGCCACTTAAACGGCAACCAGCAAGCCAAGCGGGCGTAATGCCCGCCAGGAACAGAGACAGCAGATATTTATTCAGAGAGAAGAAGAGGAGATTTCTTTTACTTCTGCCTGTGGATTCGCTTCTTTAACCGCGCGTAAAAAATCAGCGAAATTATGGTTGAAGAGGGTAATGTTGTGATAAAAACTGACCTGTTTTTCCGCGCCATCGCTCTGCCATGTCACCACCCAGTTTCGTCTGTTATTGACTCTCATGTAGCCCGGCTTAACCCGTACTATTTTTGCAAGCGGAACTTTGAGCTTCACCGTTTCCTTAATCTGATAAAAAAACGCATCGTCGTAGTAATAGAGCGTGCGAGATGCGAATAAACCGAACAATGACGGTGGCGTGGAAATTTTCTTTAGCCCGTTGCTCTCCGTAATGATTTTTTTCGGATGACGTAATGATTTATAGAAGGATCTCATTAGCCTCCAAAACAGAGCGACGGGAACAATTAACATAAAAAAAGCAAAAATTTGCTGCATATACTTCTCCAGGACTTCGGTGGTACAAACCTTCTCAGAACATATAAAGTGCATTTAATACCAATAAAACAACAAACGTAACGCCACAGTTCACTTTCAATCGCTGCTGCCGAGCGTATTCATTTCCGCCAGCAACCAGCCTTCAAAACGCTCCAGCGCGGCTTCATTGATTCCCGTCTCCGTCGGTTTGACTAAACAGAATCTTTTGCTCAGGCTTTCTGATGCAGGCCACGGTGAAACAAGCGTGCCGCACCGCAACTCATTCTCGATATACATACGTGGAACCAACGCGACGCCCTGCCCCGCCATAACGGCCGCGATGGCCATTTCATGCAGATCGTAGCGTGCGCCCTGCGCCGGGTTATCGAGGTCTATTCCGCTCTCCTGCGCATAGCGATGCCATGCATCGGGATTCTGTCGTCGATGAATGCGCGGAAGTGCGTTTAACTGCTGATTGACGTCATCATGAGTCAAAAGTGCAGGATGGCAAACAGGCAGCAGATTTTCCTGAAACAGAAATTGCATACGCATACCTGCCCACGCGGAGTGTTCAAAATGAATAACGGCGTCAAAACCGCTGCCCGGCAAAATAAATGGATCCGTTCGGGCGGCGATATTTAAAGTGATATCCGGAAACAATGCGTTAAAGCTGTTCAGGCGGGGGATCAGCCAGCGGCTGGAAAAGGTCGGCAGGACAGCGATATCCAGGCTTTGACTCCCTTGCGGCATTCCCATTATGTATTGCGTATCCCTTTCCAGCCGATCGAGGGTTTCACGCACGTGATGTGCGTAGCGCACGCCAAGCGGATTAAGCTTTACCCGGCTTCCCACACGGTCAAAGAGTTTACAGTTCAGCAGCGCTTCAAGGCGCGCAATCTGGCGGCTAATCGCCCCTTCCGTTAACGATAGCTCCTCTGCCGCCCGGGCAAAATTTCCGTGCCGCGCTGCGGCATCAAAAGCCTGAAGCGATGCACTGCTGGGTATTTTTCTGCGCATAGAAGAGGCTCCTTGCTCTCACCTTCAATGACTAAATGTCACTGATGCATGACATAGTATCGATTTTAAGCGGTTAAACCAGCTTGTAACATGATGAAAAATCATTGAGCAAACCTGTTTGCTTGCGTTTATGACTCATGTGGAGATGGGCTGATGTTCTATACCGTGGAGTGCTCGTATACCGATGCTGAAAGCGAGGCTGAATGGAATGCGTTTTACAGCCAGCAAAAGCTACCCGCATTAATATCTGTTACTGGCTTTACCACCTCTCAACGCTTTCGTGCTCTCCAATCTGGCTGCCCGGCTTATCTTGCCATTCACACTGTCGATGATGCGGATGTGCTCAGCAGTGAGGAGTATCGTTTAAAAGGAGGCGGTAATTTTTCCCGTTGGCAGGCCTGCATTACTGACTGGCACCGTAACCTCTATACCGGTGACGGCCTTGCGCCAGCCCTCGCTTCCAATGAAATTTTGCTATTGAGCGCAACACCAATCGGCTTTTTAGAATCAGAACTGGGATATCAAGGCCTGGAAATGGCCGCGGTGGCGCTGGATAAAAGCCCTGCCCGGCGCGTTGCCTACGTTTTGCCTGCTGAAGTTGCTTCGCCGTTTACGGATATGCCCGGTGTCTGGCTCTACGGGGCTCTTACATCGCAGTTGCAGAGCACTGAAAAAGGGACGCCATAACGTCATGCCTAATCTGACTTTTTATATTTCTGAAAATCATGCTGACAAGTTTCAAAACCTTGATGCGTTAACCAACAGATGCAGCGCCCTCTGCTGTGACATCCTCGGCGCAGAACGTAAAAATGTGCATATCATTTTTATCGATGTAAAGCCGGGCTGCGGGCAACCGGTGTATGCCGAGCTATTTTACCGTCTCACTCCATTACGAACCCATGAAGTGATGGAGAAGTTTATGCGTGAAGTGGATCTTGCCACGCAACAGGCCTCTGGTCTGACGGCCCGTATACGCTGCTTTGGATCGCCAGCAGAACACCTTTTCGCCCGCAACTGACCCCGAGGTCGTGATGAACCACGCTTTTCCGTTCCGCCAGATTGGCGATTTCCAGATAACCGCGTTGAGTGACGGCACAATGTCAGCCAGTCTGGAGCTGTTATCAGGCATAGCAACAGCTGATGCAGACGTTATTCAAAGCAGTGCCGGAATTGATAAGCCCGGCGATATCCATATCAACTGTTACCTTATTCGCGGCCGGGGGCGGGTTATTCTGGTTGACGCAGGCGCAGGCGCGCCGGGGCAACTCACTGCCAATCTTGCCGCAGCGGGCGTCAGCCCTGACGACGTCGATACCATTTTATTAACGCACTGCCATCCGGATCATATTGGCGGCCTGCTCGACGCTGATAAAGAGCCGCTTTTTAAACGTGCTGAAATTATTCTGCATCCTCTCGAAGCGCAGCACTGGCGGGATGATAAAAAACGCGAAATGGCGAATGAGCGCGGGCAGCGTAATTTTTTGCTGGCGCGGCATACCTTAGAGGCTTATGCCCCGAATATCCGTTTTTTCAACGGCGAGAAAATAGCTGAAGGCATTCTGCCTGTATGGTTACCGGGCCATACTCCCGGGCATAGCGGTTTTCGCATCGATTCCGGGAGGGAATGCTTATTAATATGGGGCGATATTGTCCATTACCCGCATATTCAGTCAGCACAACCGGCTGTTTCTATTCTGTTCGACGTCGATCCCGCGCAGGCCGAGGAAACCCGGAAAAAAATAATGGAACAAGCGGTCAGCGAAAAACTGCTCATTGCAGGCATGCATTTAAATCAGGCAGGGTTTGCCCGCATTCTCCGGGATGGGAGTGGATACCGTATTGATTACGCTGAAAAATAAGTAGATTGCCTGGCTGGCGGACAGGGACGTTATGCCGCTGCGCCAGGCATTTATCTTCTCCTTCCTCACCCTCTGAATCTAACGAGGGATAAAAATTCGCTACCCATTCTCTTTTTTATCACTCCCTTTCTCGACCTTTTCGCAAAAAGCTATCACGAGACAGCCTTATGAATGCCCGCCCTTTCAGTGACAAATTCAACGTCACTTCGGTGAGCTAACGTTGCCATTTTTTGTATCGCGCGCACGGTTCCGTTGGCGCGTTTCTGCCTCTCTCAAGCGTTAACACCCGCTTCGTTTACCTTTCTCCATTAACAAAAAATATATTAATTTTTCTTATGCTTTAAAGAACGGAGCGCGATTTCCTTAGTACGAACCACTACAAAAATGCAACTGATTTAAAAGTAAAAATCGCTATTGAAAAGCCTGAATTGTCGGCGTACAGTAAAAACACTGTATATAAATACAGTATCAAACATCACTTAAAGGACATCACATATCATGGCTACTAATGAAAACAGCACCGCCATTACGGAAGTCGCCTCCTTTGCAGCGCTGCGTGCACGTAAGCCTGCAACCGAGGGTGAACGTGTTTTTCTGACCTCATGGAATGCGCGGTCAGCCTCCGATCGCTCCATCAATTATGGCGACGGATGGTTTATCGGGAACCTTGTGGCGGGCAGTGACGATGGCGGTTTTATCGCCAGCAACGGTGGGGCATACCACTGGCGACGCGATGCGGATATTGACGCACTCACCGTTCACGATTTCGGTGCTGTACCGGGCGGCACCGTTGACTGTGCTCCTGCCGTCAAAGCGATGTACGAATTTATGAACGGTACCTTTGCGCGTGGCGCAACCAACAATCTCTCCAGCAAAGTTGGCGTCCGTTTCGGTGCAGGCACCTATCTGATTAAGCCGCTCGACATGCGCCGTTACGGCAACAAGATCGCTGCCGACGACGCTGAACTGCGTTATAACCCAAGCGGTTACTTTGCCGCAGGTGACTTTGTCCTGCGCGGTGTGACCACCAGTTTCGGCAAACAGATTGCGACCCGCATTGTCTCCGATAAATCGAATTCAGCCGTGCTGGCGCTGAACCACCGCTATTTCTCCATTTACGGCATTGAGTGGGAGGGGCAGCAAACCGTCGAGCAGGATAAAAAGAGTAACCTGCTGATTGGCGCCACGCTTGGAGTGTTCAACGATACCGCCTCCAACAAGCAGCCGTTTCTGACCAACGAATGCGTGGGCGGCACCTTTGCTAACGTCTCCTACTTCAAGGCCAGCAATACCGGCGAGGCGACGATTTACTATCTCGACAGCCTCGACAGTAAATTTAACCAGATCTACTGCAGCAAGGTGGCGGGGCCGGTGATCAAAGTGGGCTGGAGTAACCGCCCAGCAGGCTCCTGGGATCACTCCACGGCGATTGAGCTTTCTGAATTCAACTTCCAGTACTGCTATGCCCCGGCAATCTGGATCCCGCGTCACGGCCAGGGGCTGATCCGCAACGGCTGGATCGAGCACAGCGCGGTGCCGATGGATATCAACAACGGCCAGTGGCTGATTGAGGCGCTGAGCATTGAATCATCCACGTATGACGCCGTGTTCTTCAACTCACGCGTGGTGATGTCGCAATGGTCAAACCCAACCGGCGTCAATTATGACCGCACCACCGCGCCTGGCAGCGATAAGTGGTTCAGCTACCCGAAAAACCCGGACGGCAGTGCGATCACTGCGATGGTTTCCGGCTATGAAATGGGCATGTCGCTGTTTCAAAATAACATTACCTATCTGGACAATCCGCTACGCGCTAAGTGGTTGAGCGGCATACTGCGCGGCACCATCGACAGCAAAAAACTGTGGCTGAATATCGGTTCGTTCCAGATGCCACAAACGGGCACCCACTGGAAGATTGAGGTCGATTGCCGCAGCACTTACGGCAGCCTGGGAGGAAGCGGCCCAATGCCGGTAAATAACGATCGCTCGGCGGGAACGTTGCATATTCACGTTGCGCGCGGTGCCGCGGATGTTCCGGCCGTGACCTACTGGATGGAGGGTGCGCCGGGCATTACCGAGGTGAAGTATATTGCTCAGGAGTTCAACAAGCTGCTACCGGGCTTGTGGATCAAACTTCCGGCGACCATTGGCGAGTATGCGGTGCACGTTCGCGGCACCGGCGAAACCAGCCAGGAGAGAGGGGAATGGGCCCTCTTTACGCCGGATGGTCAGGTGCAGGCTGAAGCACCGAACGGCGTGGACGCCGAACCCCGCGCCTCGATGCACAACGGTAAGGCGGGCTTCGGTGCGCAAAGTGATGTCGCGGCAATCAGCACCCGTTCGCAGGCCTCATCCAGCGTACCGGTTGAGCAATCCAAACCGCGCCAGTGGATGCGGGTAAATATCAACGGCATTGAGTATGCGATGCCTTACTACGCCTTTACGCCACAGATTAAGACCCAGCCGGCGGCAACCGTTTCTGTTGCCACAGGCGCTACGCTGAGCCTGACCGTGGACGCCAATGATGCCGCCAGCTATCAGTGGCAGAAATCCACCAACGGCACCAGCTGGAGCAATATCTCCGGTGCGAACAAGGCGACATACAGTAAGGATGCTGTCGCCGCAGGCGATGCAGGACAGTATCGCTGCGTGATCAAAGGGCAAGTTGCCGAGGCGGACTCCTCCGTGACGACCAACCAGGTGACAACTAAAACTTCAGTAGTGACCGTAACGGCCTGATACGGCTGATTAAACCGAAGGAAAGGCAGTAGGTAAAAATCCACGCGCTTGCGTGGATTTTCTTTGCCTTCGGCTAACTCACCGGCTCCTGCTCGCCTTATAAATTCTTACTCATATTGATGCCGGTCACGCCAAAGCCGATGGCCTCATAAACATGGCGCGCCCGGGCGTTATCACCCGCCACGCGAAGGCGGATCTGCTCAACGCCCTTCGCCCGCATCTCATCCTCAAAAGCTCGCAGTGCGCCTTTGCCAAGGCCCTGCCCCTGGCAAGCGTCGAAGATATGAAAATCATAAATAAAAACGGTTTGCATCGAAGCATCGGGTTTATACCAGAGATAGCCGACATGCTTCTCGCCCTCCGCCAGCAGGCAGAGCAGAACGTGGCCCGGCGTATTAACGCCTTCCGGGAGATCGTCTGCGATCTCCTGCGTGGCTCTGGCCTGCGCCTCTGCCTCAGAAAGGCGATAGTTTGCGGCAATCTCTCGCGCATAGTCCGCAATGAAATAGTCCAGATAAGCCGGGTATTCATCCTCACGCATGGGGCGCAATGTAATCATCGGTATTCCTTTTATTAAAGCGGGATGCGCATCGCCGCCCTGAGTTATCGGCGTTCACAATAAAGCGCCCGGTGAACGCTGTCAGCATAAAAGCGCTGGCAATATGAATCGCCTCACTTGACGCGCAGCACAATTTTGCCCTGAATACCGCCCTGCGAAGCGCGCTGATGCGCGGCGGCAGCGTCACGAAGAGGATAAATGCTGTCCGTCACGACGCGCACTTCACCGCTTGCCAGCAGTTGGCCTGCTTGCTGAAGCTGCTGACCGCTGGAGCGAACCTGGGTCGAAGAGACCGTGATCCCCCGACGCGCAGCCTCTTGTTGCCCGGCAAAGCCGAGCGGATTGACCAGATAGAGCGCTCCGCCGGTTTTGATGAGCGGGAGAAAGCGTTCCATATTCACGCCACCCACGGCATCCACCACCAGATCGACCGGCTGCGCGACCGTTTCTGCGGCATGCCGGGTGTAATCTATAAACTCGCTCGTCCCCAGTTCTCGCAGCAGCGCTTCATGTTTACCGGAAGCGACGGCAATCACCTGCGCGCCCCGCCAGCGGGCAAGTTGTACAGCAAAGTGCCCCACACCGCCGCCAGCGCCGTTAACCAGCACCGTTTTGCCCTTCAGCGAAACAGGAATATGTGGAAAAGGCTGGAAAGGGTTAGCTGCATGATGGCCGGGATCGATCAGGAACTGCCAGGCCGTCAGCAGTGACATCGGGGCGGCGGCGGCCTGCAAATAATCAATGCCCTGCGGCATTAACGCCAGTTCGTCGGTAGGCACCGCGATGTACTCGGCATAGGCTCCGCTGCCTTTCATCAGATCCTGCGGAAATCTCACCATGGAAAAAACATCATCACCCGCGCGAAAACCGTGTGCACCCTCACCCATAGCCTCGACAACACCGGCGATATCGGTTCCGGGAATAAGCGGAAAAACAGGGTTGGGCTGCCATTGCGGCGGTAACGTGCGGTAGCCATCGCGCAGATAGAGATCGGGCGGGTTAATGCTCGCCGCCTGCACCCGCACCAGCACCTCGCCAGCACCCGGCACTGGACGCGGCGCATCTTCATAACGCAACACTTCCGGCCCGCCAAATTCATGCAGTTGCACGGCTTTCATCATTGTACTCATCTTATTTCCTCTGCCTGGTATTCAGTAGCAGCAGAATATGACAGCGACTTCAGGTTGATAATGGGCCTGACTTTCGCTTTACTTGTGCCATGAAAGAACAAATCGGTTTTGAAAGCCTGACGGGGCTGATCGCTTTCGCACGCGCCGGATCCCTTGGCAGCTATACCGCTGCCGCGCGTGCTCTGTCGGTTTCGCCTTCGGCAGTCAGTAAAAGTATTCAGCGGCTGGAGCAGCATCTGGGGCTGGTGCTTTTTACGCGCACCACGCGCTCGCTGGCTTTAACGCCGGAAGGGCGCGATCTGCATGAGCGGGTCCTGCGGCTGTTACAGGATGCGCAAGAGATTGAGCAGGCGGCGAAGAGAGCCCGCGCTGAACCCAGCGGCACCGTGCGGGTTGCCGCCTCGCTGCCGGTCGGACTGCATATGCTCGCGCCCCTGCTGGCGCAATTTCGCCAGCGTCAGCCAGAAGTGCGCATCGATCTGCGCCTGGGCGACGAACGGGTGAATGTAATAGATGAAGGGATTGATGTCGCGCTGCGCATTGGTGATCTGCCCGATTCGCGGCTGTTGTCGCGCCGCCTTTCGCCCTACCGTCTCTGTTGTTACGCCTCGCCTGACTACCTGAGCAAACACGGCATGCCGCAGCATCCGGACGAACTGGTGGATCATGAGACGGTGAACCTGCGCTATAAAAGCAGCGGGCAGCTGTTTCGCTGGCCGTTTAACGTGGGAGAGCGAGAAGTCGAGTTAGTGCTCCCCGCTGCGATTGTCGTTGACGCCAGCGAAGGCGTGTTGACTACAGTAGCAGCGGGCGCAGGCATTGGAATGGCAGCAAGTTTTATGGCGGCGTCATGGGTTGAACGGGGCGCGCTTGTCCCTGTGCTGGCAGATTTTGCCGTTGAAAAGCACAATCTCACCGTGCTGTGGCCTGAGAGCCGCCGCGCGAATCCCGCCGTGCGTGCCTTTCTGGATCTATTATTTGCGCAGTTATAAACGCAGGTTTTTGAGAAGCATCCGCGCCTCAGGCAGAGCAGAGGCGCGGGTAAAACATTAAACGTCCAGCGTGCGAAGCACTACCAGTTCAAGGGCGTTACGCAGGACATCTTTACGGATCACATCCGTTTCAGTCTCTACGCGGGCGATCAGCGCCAGCATGATGTCTTTATTCGCCACGGTCGCTTTCACGGCCTGAAGCTCGCGTGTCACTTCATCAATGATCTCTTTTTCCGCCTCAAAGACCGAAAAAACTGACTGAAGGGTCTGCGGGAGTGTTGCGGTCGGATTATTCATTTTTATCACTCATTAAATGGGCCCGGATTACGCATGGTTGGGCCGGCAGCCTGGTAGCGAGGTAAGTTGTACAACTTACCCATGCAAACTTGTACAAGTTGCTACTATAGTGCCACTCATTCAGAACTGCAATGTCACTTCTGAAATAATTCACCACGCAATGAGTTGTTATGAGGCGTCTTTCTTTCGCTATGCGCGAAAAGCACGCACCCGGCTGCCGCTAGTGCCAGCGCCGGGTGATATCAAAAGCCCTGCTTATGCAGACATGCCGCCATCAATCACCAGTTCGGCTCCGCTGACGTAACTGCTTTCGTCCGAGGCGAGAAACAGCGCCGCAGATGCCACTTCGTCGGGATGTCCCAGCCGCTTCGCCGGAATCTGCGCGCTCAGCGTCTGCCTGACGTCATCACTCGCCTGGCTGAACATCGGCGTATCCGTGGGCCCCGGGCTAAGGGTGTTGACCCGGATGCCGCGCGGAGCCAGCTCGCTGGTCCAGGTTCGCGCATAAGATCGCACTGCGGCTTTACTGGCCGCATAAGTGCCATACCCGGAAACCGCCATGCTGCCGGCAATCGAGCCAAGCAGCACGATGGTGCCGCCCTCACCCATCTGCGTGATGGCCTGCTGCACGGTGAGCACCATTGCGCGCACGTTCAGGCCAAAGGCGCGATCGATATGCTCTTCCGTGCTCTCTTCAAGGCTCGCCGGTTCGGA
This sequence comes from Kosakonia sp. HypNH10, assembly GCF_029850615.1. Classification (NCBI taxonomy): domain Bacteria; kingdom Pseudomonadati; phylum Pseudomonadota; class Gammaproteobacteria; order Enterobacterales; family Enterobacteriaceae; genus Kosakonia; species Kosakonia sp. HypNH10. The sequence goes on along the minus strand of NZ_JAOTIU010000002.1, from coordinate 239,229 downwards.
AACCCCTGACGAATAGACAAGAATGTCGAGCTTTCCTGCCCTGGTATGAATGGTGTCAAACAACTGGGTACGATCCTGGGTATTAGTGATATCGCCCGCAATCGCTTCAACGTTACCGCCAATAAGCGTCACCGCTTCTGCCAGCTGCGTTTCGCGTCGACCGGTGATGAAAACATGCGCGCCCTCTTGCGCAAACCGCTGAGCAATCGCAAGGCCGATACCGCTGTTACCGCCGGTTACCAGGGCGGTCTTACCTTCAAGTTTCAACATGGCTACTCCAGAACGTGGGATGGACGCCTGATGATACATTTCGTATATTTACCGTCAATTACGCACCTGATATACACCAGATATAGAGAAGGTAACCTTATGTCGACCGATATCCCTGCCCTGCTGGCTGAAATCAACAGCACACGCCCGATCCTTGAACAGGTCGCCAACAAATGGTCGGTGTTGATTCTCACCGTGCTGTGCAGCGAACCCTCGCGCTTTAACGCCATTAAAAGGCGGCTCGATCCTATCACCCATAAAGCCCTGACCGAGGCGCTGCGCCGCCTTGAGCGCAACGGGCTGGTTAACCGCCGTGTTATCGCCTCATCACCCGTGGCGGTCGAATACTCCATCACGCCGCTGGGCCGCTCTTTACAGGATCCTTTTGTGGCGCTGGTAAGCTGGGCAAGGCAGTACGGAGTGGCAATTGAGCAGGCACAGGAGGTTTACGACGCGCGGCGCGCCACGGAAGAAGAGGTGTAAATTTTCCCGCGTAAACGGCGGGTGTAGGGTTTAAGAAGGGAAGTAAAGCAGATAACAACTCAAAGAAGATCCGCTTTGAGCGAAAAGCGGATATCGACCGCTGTCCGATTACCGTCAGACAGTCGCCATTAAGCGGCACAGGGTAGCGAAAAGTCTTAAGGTTTCTGTATCATCCGCAGCCGCATAAAACATGCCCAGAGTGCTAATCAGATTATGTTCGACATGAATAGAACTCAACGTCTGGCCTGCACTGCACCCGATCATGAAAGGGATTCATATTACCGTGAGATATGGTCACTTCCTCTTGCTCCGCGTTTCTGGCAAAACTATAGCGGAACTGTAACGGTAACACTTCAGGTTGCACATACATTGGCAGCGCTCGCTCCCCTCCGGTCACGTACTCCTGTACGCTCCGGGGATCCGCTTACTTGCCGCCTTTGCACAACTCGAATTATGTAGAGTACAGAGGCGATAAAATTTTATATCAGACGTCGGATGCGGTTTCTATGACTACACAATTTACCTTCACGATTAAGAGCGGGCGTTTTGACGAACATTATAACCCCTCCGAAAGTACGCGCATTACCACTAACTTTGCCAATCTGGCAAGAGGTGAGAACCGCCAGCAGAATCTGCGTAATACTCTGGCGATGATCAACAATCGTTTTAACAGCTTAGCCTGCTGGGATAATCCTGAAGGCGATCGTTATGCCGTTGAACTGGATATTATTTCTGTGACGATGAATATCGACGGCAGTGGTAACACCTTTCCGGCAATAGAAATATTAAACACCACGATCATCGATAAAAAAACCGATCGACGCATCGCAGGAATTACCGGTAATAATTTCTCCTCATACGTGCGCGATTATGACTTTAGCGTGCGTCTGTTGGATCACAATAAAAACCAGTCAGCATTCACTATTCCGGATGATTTTGGCGAACTGCACGGCAATATTTTTAAGCATTTTGTCCGCTCCGATGAATACAAAAATGCATTTAAAAAACCACCGGTGATCTGCCTGAGTGTGTCCAATAAAAACGCCTATTATCGCACCGGCAATCAGCACCCTGTTTTAGGATTCGAATACCAGCAGGATGGCACATCACTGACTGAAACCTATTTCAAAAAAATGGGCCTGCAGGTCAGGTACTTCATGCCCTCAGGTAGCGTTGCGCCGTTCGCCTTCTTTTTTATTGGCGATCTGCTGAGTGATTACAGCAATCTGGAACTTATTAGTACTATCAGCACCATGGAGACGTTCCAGAAGATTTATCGCCCGGAGATTTACAACGCAAATGCCGCAGCGGGCCTGCATTATCAGCCCGACCTGAATAATCAGGATCACTCATTAACCAAAATTATTTACGATCGCGAAGAGCGTAGCCAGCTGGCGATTGAGCAGGGGAAGTTTACGGAAAAACATTTTATCGAACCCTACAGGGATATTCTTGAGCAATGGTCTGCCCGCTACCCGCTTTGATTTATTAAATATAAGGTCACCTGCTATGAAAACATTGCTCCCCACTTCTACCGCCGGTAGCTTGCCTAAACCATCCTGGCTGGCCCAGCCTGAGACGCTCTGGTCGCCGTGGAAACTGCAGGACGCAGAACTTATCGCCGGGAAACAGGATGCGCTGCGCTTGTCCCTCGACGAACAGTTACGGGCCGGAATTGATATTGTCAGCGACGGCGAGCAAACCCGTCAGCACTTTGTCACCACTTTTATCGAACATCTGAGCGGCGTCGATTTCGAGAAACGCGAAACCGTCAGAATTCGTAACCGTTACGATGCCAGCGTCCCGACCGTTGTGGGTGCCGTCGAGCGTCAGAAACCGGTATTTGTTGAAGATGCCCGCTATTTACGTCAGTTGACGAAGCAGCCAATCAAATGGGCTCTACCGGGGCCAATGACCATGATCGATACGCTTTACGATAATCACTATAAAAGCCGTGAAAAGCTCGCCTGGGAGTTCGCTAAAATTCTCAATCAAGAAGCCCGTGAATTAGAGGCGGCAGGTGTGGATATTATCCAGTTTGACGAGCCGGCGTTTAATGTCTTTTTCGATGAGGTCAACGACTGGGGTATTGCCGCTCTGGAAAGAGCTATCGAAGGGCTTAAGTGCGAAACCGCCGTGCACATCTGCTATGGCTACGGGATCAAAGCCAACACCGACTGGAAAAAGACGCTGGGTTCAGAATGGCGTCAGTACGAACAGGCGTTCCCGAAACTGCAAACCTCAGGTATCGATATTATCTCGCTGGAGTGCCATAACTCCCATGTACCGATGGATCTCCTTGAACTGATCCGTGGCAAAAAAGTGATGGTCGGGGCCATTGATGTGGCGACCAGCGCGATTGAAACCCCAGAGGAGGTTGCTGAGACGCTGCGTAAGGCGCTGCAGTTCGTCGATGCCGATAAGCTCTATCCCTGCACCAACTGCGGAATGGCTCCGTTGTCGCGTCAGGTCGCCACCGGCAAGCTTAATGCTTTAAGCGCAGGCGCGGATATTATTCGCCGCGAGATTCTGAATAAATAAATCTGACGCACGACGAAAATAATAAACCTGTCTGGCGACCGGGACGTTCGCCAGACATTTAATCAGTATGTAAAAACCACAGTTAGTTTCCTGCTTGCGGCGGCTAAATCAGCCATCAGCCGATCCGGCCATCAGACTACTTCAACGGCTCTGAATTTTTCCTGTCCCCTCATCTGAGACTGTTTTATTCGTTGCCATTGCAGCACTGAGATCGGGAAGCTTATTGATCGCTTCCAGCCCACAACGTTCGTCGGATTCAGCGCCACCGGTGCCCGCCATGCCGATGGCCCCGATCCACTGACCGTGATACTTCACCGGCACGCCGCCGCCGAGCAGCAATAGCTCATTTACCGTATTGAGGTTGGCGGTCTCTGACGAGGCCTGCGCTTGCTTCGCAAACTGCCGGGTCGGCGTTTTGGTCGAGAGCGCCGTAAACGCCTTGCGCCAGGCGGCCTGCGTATTGTGCGGCCCGATGTTGTCATCGCGCATCAGCGTTACCAGGTTGCCGCCGCGATCGACCACCGCCACCACGCCCTGGCGATGCATGTCATGACAAACCGATAACGCTTCGGTCGCCAGCTGCGTAGCGAGCGCCTGCGTCATGTCATAAACGGTGGCGGGCGTTGCAGCCAGCGTCGTCGCGGGGCCTGCCGCCAGCAGCAGCGCGAGCATAAGACGTTTCATCAGCCCTTAGCTCCCGCGGTAGGTGGAGTAGCCGTACTGGCTCAGCAGCAGCGGAACGTGATAGGTGGTCTTTGTATTATCGATATGGAACTCGACCGGAATTTCCGGGAAGAAGCTCGGCTGTTTCTGGTCAGCAAAGTATTTACCGGTTTTGAAAATCACCCGATAGTCGCCCGCGGCAAACGGCTTTTCCGGCCACAGAGCACTGATGCGCCCGTCCTGATTGGTGCTGGCGGTGTTAAGCACCGTCCAGTTATCCCCCTGCTTCTGCTCAAGCGTCACCGCAACATTGGCGGCCGGCAGCCCGGTTTGCTGATTCAGCACATGGACGCTCAGCGGGTTTTTATCGGCCGCAAAGGTGAGAGCGGGCGCGGCAAGCAGTGCAGCCAGGGTTAACGCAGCGATAGACTTTTTCATGTTGGATTCTCCTGTGTTGATGACCCGGCATTTATACCTGCCCGCTTGCCGCAATTGCCTGTCAGAAAGATGACCATATTGTCATCTGGCGTTGAAAGGCTGGGGCGGCTCAAAATTTCGTGGCACACTGCGCCGATGAAACTGTTACTGATTGAAGACAACCTGAAAGCCAGCGCCTGGGTGCGCAAAGGGCTTGAAGAGGCGGGCTATATCGTCGATTACGCAGCGGACGGGCGCGATGGCCTGCATCTGGCGCTGGCGCATTCGTATAGCCTGGTGATCCTCGATATTATGCTGCCGGGCATGGATGGCTGGCAGGTGCTGAAAACCCTGCGTACCGCAAGCCAGATGCCGGTGATCTGCCTTACCGCCCGCGACTCGGTAGAGGATCGGGTTAAAGGGCTGGAGCTGGGTGCGAACGATTACCTGGTCAAACCCTTCTCCTTTGCGGAACTGCTCGCGCGCGTCAAGAATCAGCTTCGTCAACACCAGCCGCACAGCACGACGCTGCGCGTCGCCGATCTGGTGATGGATTCAGCGCGTTTTCAGGTGACACGAGATGGCATGCCCATCGCGCTGACACGCAAGGAGTTTATGCTGCTGTGGCTGCTCGCCAGCCGTCACGGTGAGATCCTGCCGCGCACGCTGCTGGCGAGCGAGATTTGGGGCGTCAATTTCGACAGTGAAACCAACATTGTTGATGTCGCCATTCGCCGCCTGCGCCGCAAAGTCGACGATCCATTTGCGCAAAAGCTGATCGCCACCGTCCGGGGCATGGGGTACTGCCTGTCCGTGCAGGAGCCAGGCGATGCATAGCCCCTCCCTGACACTCAGGCTGACGGCGATTTTTACGCTGATTATGGCGCTGGCCTGCGGAGGCATCAGCCTGATCCTCTACAGCGCCCTGCGCAGCGAGCTGGTGTGGCGCGACGATCAGACGCTGATCAACCGCGCCGCGCAACTGCGCCAGCTGCTGGAAGATGGCGCTCAGCCGGAGTCGCTGCCGCTCTACTTCAACCGCATGGTCGATATTCGCCAGGATATTCTCAGCATCCGCCCGCAGCAGGCGCAAAACGTCACCATTAACCATACCGGCATCGCGTTGCCCGACATCGCACCGACCCCGGTTAACACCCCGCCCAACGCGCAGCAGCTGCACCGCTGGCGCAGCGCGGATGATATGGATGCCTCGGCGCTCAGCCTGCAAGCTAACTCCCCGCGCGGGCCGGTCACCGTCACGCTTGCCCGCGTAGCGCGTGAGCGGGCAATGATGCTTGAGCGCTACCGCCAGCAAAGCATTCTGGTGTCACTGGCGGCCATTCTGCTCTGCGCCGCCCTCAGCCCGCTGCTGATTCGCCGTGGCCTGCGCTCCATTGGCCGTTTAAGCCAGATTGTGGCCGAGACCGCCAGCGACCGCTTAAATCAGCCGGTGCCGTTGCAGGCGATCCCGCAGGAGCTGTTACCCCTTGGCAATGCGCTTAACGCCATGCGCCAGAGCCTGTCGACGGACTTTATCCGCCTCACCCAGTTTGCCGACGATCTGGCCCATGAGATCCGCACCCCGATCAATGTCCTGTTAGGCCAGAATCAGGTGGCGCTGAGCCATCAGCGTTCCGTTGCCGAGTACCAGGCGCTGCTTGAAGGGAATATTGAGGAGTTGGAAGCGCTGTCGCGGCTGACGGAAAACATTCTCTTTCTTGCGCGCGCCACGCATCACAATATCAAACTCAATCAGGAAACCTTCTCGCTCAGTGAGTCGCTGGAGATGGTGATCGATTTCCTCGAACCGCTGGCAGAAGAGCGTGAAATGGTTATCGAGCTGAATGCGCAGGGCAGCCTCACCGCCGATAAGATGCTGTTTCAGCGGGCGATAACTAACCTGCTGACCAACGCCATTCGCTATGCGCCGGGAAAAGGGACGATTGCCGTCAGCACGGCTTATCGCGGTAACGCTGTTGAAATTGAAGTGGCGAACGACGGGGAGCCGCTTGCCGAACCGGAAAAAGCGTTCGAGCGCTTCTGGCGGGGAGATAATGTCCGCCACACCGCCGGCAGCGGGCTGGGGTTATCGCTGGTGAGCGCCATCGCCGCGCTACACGGCGGCAGCGCCTGTTATCGCCACGCGCAGGGCAAGAATATTTTCGGCCTGCGTTTGCCTTCCTGACACGCCGCCGATCGGGATTAAGCGGCGTAAAGCAGCGCCGCGCCATATGAGTCGTTCAAAAAACTGGTGAGCAGAAGGTTACGGCTGATTAAGCGGGAATAATAGCAATGCAAATGCATTACTTATCACGATAGCGGGTCGAGCGGCTCTCCTTCTTCGCCGAATGGATCCAGCAGCGGCCATAGAGGGTTGACGCGTAGTGGCGACCGCGATCGTCAGTAATCTGGCAGCGGCACGCGAAAGGTTCGACGGTGGCAGCGCCTGCAATTAACGCCGCGTCTTTAATTTGCGGCCTGAAGTCGAGAGTAATGCTGACATGACTTACCCACTCATGCGGGATACGCTGTTTGTTCAACAGATTTGTCAGCATATTCGTGTAATGGCGCACCAGAAAGTTCATCAGCTTATCGCTAGCCTCAGGCTGAGGTAAGGGAAACGAAAGCTCAATAGTCGTCCCCCCATCCCTGATCGCAAAGTGCTTAAGCAGTCCCAGAGACCAGTAGCCATGAAAATCATTATTGCGGCTCACAAAGCTCGAATTGAGCGCGTTAGCGATGCCCTGAAGCTCACGTCGTCTTGCCATCATTACTCCCTGTTTGCAGATCCATGGCCTCGCCAATATTAGGGGTTGCGCGCCTGTTGTTGTCCTTCAAAGGATTATCCATGTTAGAACATAGCGTTAATCATTGATTGAACAAATGCTCAAATTACAGGAATCGCTATGCCATATACATCAGCAACGCCGCGGCTCTTTTACCGCACGCAGGGAGAAGGCCCGTTAGTCATCATGCTTCATGGTTTGCTGATGGATAGCAGATGCTGGGTGGATAACGGCTTCATCTCCGCGTTAAGCCCCCATTTTCAGGTGGTATGTCCGGATCTGCCCGGCCACGGGGCGAGCGATAAACCCGCGAACCAGGCTGCCTACACGCAACAGAGCCAGGCGTTAGCCATCGTCAATCTGATGGATGAGCTGGGTTATGAAAAAGCGCATATTATCGGCTACTCTGCCGGGGCCTGGCTGGCAATGGAGCTGGTCAATGCTCACCCGGAGCGCCTGCACTCGGTGGTATTGGGGGGATGGGATTGTGAGGCTGGCCTGCCTGAAACGCCTGTTGGCAAACTGACGTTTGAGATGTTTATCACTTATGCCCGGCAGGTCGCGCCGGAACTCACCGCCTCGCTCACCCCTGAGGATGAAAAAGGGGCTGAACGCTTTTTTAATGAACTGAGAAAACATGCTCAGGACGCGGAGGCCTTTTTCCCCTGCCCTGTTCCCCTGCGGTTTTGGGCGGGCGTTGACGACCCCTATCACGCCTCCATGGCGGCGTTAGCCACGCGCTATGCCGTACCGCTTTTCGCCGGTAAAGGCGATCACCTGAGTGAAGTTAATCATCCAGAGGCTGCCACGCTCAGTGCGATCCTCAACTTTGTCCGCAACCCTCACGCGCCCGGGCGGGCATGATCTGTTTAGCGGGGAGCAGCCACAGCAGGCCTGCTCCCCTTTGTCGCTGTCACGCTTTTAATTCGTCACTGCGGTTTTCATTGCCGGGCGCTGCGGCAGTAGCCAGAGAAACGCCATAATAATCAGCGCCAGCGTCAGTGAGGCGCTATAGCGGCTCAATGCAAGACCACCAGCGGCGACAGGTTTATCGAGGAAATCACCGACTACCGCACCCAGGGGGCGAGTGAGAATAAACGCGGCCCAGAAGAGTGCGGTGCGCGACAGCGAGGTAAAGCGGCTGGCAGCCCAGATAATCGCCAGCGCGCCGACAAAAAGCAGGATCCCGCCGTCATAGCCCAGCCCTTCGCTGTCTGCGGTCCAGTCACCCAGCGCGGTGCCGAGAGTCTGTGAAAACATAATGGTGACCCAGTAAAAGCTCTCCGTGACGCCGTTGTTCACCGAACTGACAGCGATGGTGCCGCAGGTCAGACGCCAGACAAGCAGCGAAAGCAGCAGCAATGAACTCAGCAGCAGTGTGCCGCCCAGATAACCTATCCCCAGCGAGCGATCGGCGAAGTCCGCAAGCGTAGTGCCAACGGTGGTGGTGGCAACCACCGTAAACCAGTAGATCCACTTATTAAAACTGTGGCGTTCAATTTGCACCACCACGGCGATTAAAAAGATGATGGCGAAAATCAGCGTCCCGGTGAGGTAGCCCAGATTCATCGACATGGTCACCGCATCACCACCGGTTTCACCCAGCGTTGTCGCAGCAATCTTGGTTAACCAGAACGCCATCGTCACTGCGGGGACTTTGCTGGCGGTAGAGACTTCTGCGAACTTATTTTGCATAGGAGAGGCTCCGGAACAGCCCGGGATGGGCTAGCGTAGTACTTACATTATCGGAGTATTCTTAAGCGAGGATTAAGTAACGCAAATAAAGTGAAGAAATTTTGCGCTACGGTCGGCGCAAAATACGTGGCGTGAATATAAAAATGGGCAGCATCAGGTTTTCTGCAATTTCATATGCAAAAGTGGATAGGGCCTGCCCTGTCCATCGTTCTCAGAGCGGCTCACGACTACAAAACCCTGCTGTTGATAAAAGCCCACCGCTTGCGGATTCTGTTCATTGACGTCCAGCTCATCCGCGCCCTGCGCGATGGCGTGTCGCAGGAGCACTTTCCCGATGCCTTTTCCGCGCTGGGCGGCATCGACAAACAGCATCTCAATCCTGTTGTCGCTGACGCCAACAAAGGCGACGATAGAGCCGTCTTCAATCAGCCGGGCAATCGACAGCGTGACGGCAGGAAAATAGAGATTTTCTAACAGCGGGCGTAGCGCCTCAATATCCTCCTCCGGTAAGAAATCGTGGGTGGCACGCACCGATGACTCCCATATTTTCAGTAACGTCGGGTAGTGAACGGGCATGCCCGCTTCAATCGTTATCATGATTTCCCTCTCTGTGATGGCTTAACAGCGCGGAATGCATATTAGCACCCCGCAATGCCAGCTACACTTTCAGCGGCTTAAATGAACCGAAACCCGTTATGAAAGAGGTCACACGATGAGCACTTCAACCTTCACGCTATACGTCACCTATTACGGCGATCCGCAGAGCCGTTTTGACCGGGACTATTACGTCAACAGTCATATTCCGCTGGTGATCAAAGCGTTCCAGCCCTATGGGCTGCTCAGCGCAGCCGCCCTCTTCCCGGCCGTTGAGCAGACGGGCACCGTCGCTATCGCCGAGTGCGTTTTCCGCGATGAGGAGGCGATGAAAGCGGCGTTTAACTCGCCAGAAGCGCCGGAAGTGACGGGCGATGTGCCGCACTTTACCGATCTGACGCCGAGCATGTTGCGCGCCGTTGCGCTTTAAGTGCGAAATAATAAGGCCGGTGCTGATGCACCGGCCTTCTCATTTTTACTGTGCGGCAAGTGCCGTTACGAAGTCGCGGTAGGTGTGCAGCGGGCGGCCAAGCAGCGCCACCAGCCGCTCCCGGTCGCCCTCATGTGGGATCATGCCGTGGCTGACGTAGCGCTCGGCCATCAGACGCATTTCATAGGCCATCCATTTCGGCATAAATTCCGCCATGCCCGCTTCAAAGGCATCCGGACTGTCTCCGCCATATATCACCTCGCGACCGAGCACGTCGCGCCAGATTGCCGCCGCATCATTACCGGTCAACGTATCGGGGCCAACGAGGTTAATGGTCTCGACGGGCAGCTTCTCCCTCGCCTGGTCGCGCCGAATCAGCTCAATAGCCGCCACCTCGGCGATATCGCGCGTATCCACCATCGCCAGCCCGCGGCTGCCAATCGGCATCGGGTAAACGCCGTGGTTAACGATTACCTCCTTAATCATCACCTCATTGTCGATAAAGTAGGTGGGGCGCAGAATGGTGGCGCTGAAGTTCATCGCGGTCAGCATGCGCTCGGCACCATATTTAACCGCGAAATGCGGCACATTGACGGCGTCGTCTGCGCCGAAGACCGAGAGATAAACTACGCGCTCAATGCCAGCTTCCCGGGCGATGTTGAGCGTAATCAGGGTCTGGGTATATTCATCGGCGGCAACCGCATTGAGTAAAAACAGGGTCCTGATGCCGCTCAAAGCTGCGCGCAGGGCATCGATATCCAGCAGATCGCCCTTAACAACCTCCACATTGTCAGCAAAACCGGCTTTTGCGGGATCGCGGGTCAATACGCGGATGTCAGCGCCGCGGCGAAGCAGTTGGTCAACAACGTGGCGGCCAACGCGGCCGGTCGCTCCGGTAACAAGAATAGTCATGATGTTTACTCCGTAATGTCTGGTGGGTGTAACCAGAGACTATCCCGATCCATTTTTGCCCGGAAGAGGCTATTATTTGCACACTCTGTTCCAAAAATGAGACAGCTAATGGATATCAACGCCTTAAAAGAGTTTCACCTCATCGCGTCAGCAGGCGGGATTGGTGCCGCCAGCCGCGCCAGCGGGAAGCCAAAGGCCACCCTTTCGCGCAGGCTGACCGATCTTGAAGAGTCTCTTGGCGTGCGGCTGGTGGAGCGCGGCGGCCAGAAGCTGAAGATCACCGAGGCGGGCGAACGCCTGCTGGCACGCACGCTGGGCGCCATCCGTGAAATTGATGAAGCGGCTGAATCGGCGCGGGAAGATAACGCCGCGCCCGCAGGTTGGCTGCGCGTTGCCGCCCCGCTGCTCTTTTCGCAGCTGGCGCTGGGGCGGCTGATGGCAGAATTTCGCCAGCGCTACCCGCAGATCCATATTGAGGTTGTCTCGGAAAACCGCATGAGCGATTTGGTGGAAGAGCACTTTGATGTGGCGATCCGCATAAACCCGCAGGCAAACAGTTCGCTGGTTGGCCGATGCTTCGCCAGGGACAAGCTGGTGCTGGTCGCTGCGCCTGCTATCAGCCTGCCCGTTACGGCTGGGCAAAGCGTGCCGACGATCCCGGCGGTAGTGATGTCAACGCATATTGAAGGAAGTGACTGGATCGTTGAGAACGGACAGCGCCGTTTTACTCCGCAGTCGGTGATGCGCCTCTCCTCGCTGCTGACCGTCCGCGATGCGGTTCTGGCGGGTGCCGGTGCGGCGATGGTGCCGAAGTCGATCGTCAGCGCTTATCTTGAGAAGGGTGAACTGATGAGTTGGGGAGAGTCCGATACGCTTACCGAGCTGTGGGTGCTGCACACATCGCGTCGGCTACAGAGCCCGAAAGTGAAGGCGTTTGTGGAATTTATCTGCGAATACTATCCCGCTGGCTGGTTCTCTACCTGAGGCGAGCGGGATATATGGTGAAAAAGAGTGGGGGCCAGTCACTGCTCGCTGACGGCAAGGCCCTCGCTGGCAACGAGGCGAATAGCGGATTCATACACGTCGTTCATCCCATCCACCGCCTGCGCTTTTCCCTTTTGCAACTGCTCGAGAATACCCTCTTTTTCAACGCGTTTTCCCGCTGAAATTAATGATGATACCGCATGCCCGATAACCATATAGACTTCACTTACACGTTCTGAACTTATGATATCCATTCACTTCCCTCCCGCGTAGATGCCACACCCGTAATTACTCGCTGCACGAGGAGTTACGTGAGCAAGGTCTGCGATGTTGTCCCATATATTTATAAAGTAATTTACCTGCAAAATCATCACTATTTAATGAGGATTGTCTGAAGGTGAGTTAAATATTTTTTCGATTTTAAAGAAGATGTTAGATATTGATACTGCTGAAGGTTTTATGACAATGAAAAATAAAAAAGGGAGTTACGAAACAAACTTTCTGGCTAATAAAAAGTTAAAAAAGTGGCAGGGGACATCATCTCCTGCCGACTATAATCCGACAACGGCACCGAAACCATGTGCGCTTTATACCCCCAGTGTGACGAAGAAAGCTTAGAAAAACCTTAACGCCCCGACCTTTTCGACACGTTAACCAGCGCCGCTCGCTGAAATATACCAATGCCACCCCCCTGGTTTTTGCTTAAGGATCTACTCAGCTAAACAGTCCACGCGCGGTATGATACCGCTTCAGTCACATGTGGAGCAGAAGATGGACAAGGACACACTGGTTAGCCTGGTGAAATTTAAGCGCTGGATGGATGGCGAAACCCTCAAGGCCATTAAGGCGATCGACGAAACGGCGCATCCGCAAAAGCGCCACCTGATGATCCGGCTGATGAACCATATTTATGTCGTCGACATGATTTTCAGGGCCAATCTTACCGGCCAGCAGCACGGTTACACCGCGCTAAATACCCCGGAAACGCCCACCCTGGAAGAGCTTGAAGTGAAGATGGCCGAATGCGCGGCATGGTATATCGAGCATATTGGCGCCCTCTCCTCGTGCGATCTTGAAAAAGCCATCACCTTCCGTTTTGTCGACGGCGGCGACGGCGAGATGCGCGCCATTGATATGCTTAACCATGTGCTGTTCCATGGCACCTATCATCGCGGCGCGGTGGGCTGGATGATTTCAGAGTGCGGCGGCGTCGCGCCGAAAGATGTGCTGACGGTTTTTCTGCGCGATCATAATCACTGACGGCTTCACCTTTTCTGAAAGCAAATCAGGAGCCAAACCATGCTGATGTACACCACCATAGGCAGCAACGATTTACCGGCGATGACCCGTTTCTACGATGCGATTTTCGCGGTGCTGGGCGTGCCGCGCATTCCCGCGTGGAGTGAAACCTGGGCGATGTGGGGCGAACCGCCAGACAAGGGGTTTAGTTTTTGCATCTGCCCGCCGTTCGATAACAAAAGAGCGACGCCGGGTAACGGGACGATGTTCTCCTTCCGGGCAAGTAGCGCAGAGCAGGTAAGGCAATTTCATGCCGCAGGGCTTAAAAATGGCGGCAGCGATGAGGGTGCGCCCGGTCTCCGTGAAGCCTACGGGCCGGATTTCTTTGTTGCCTATCTGCGGGATCCGGAGGGACATAAGCTGGCCTGCGTATGCCATCCCTGGCACGCGGAAATAGATAACCCAGCCTGATAGTTCTTGTGTTATTACTGGTCAGGCTTAAAAACCTGTCCAGAACGGCCTTTCTCGTATGGGCTTATGCATAAGGATTCGATGTCATGGAAATCAGTATTCAGACCCCACTGCTGCACTCACTGCCGCTGAGCCAGCGCAGCGGATGCAATGTGTGGCTGAAAATGGAGTCTGCCCAGCCCACCGGCTCGTTCAAACTTCGCAGCGCTGCCCATGCCTGTAGCTATTACGCAGAGCATGGCGCAAAAGGCTTTATCAGCTCATCGGGCGGCAATGCGGGTATTGCGGTAGCTCACAGCTGTCGCAAACTCGGTCTGCCGGTCACCGTCGTGGTGCCTGAAACCACCTCCCTGCGGGCGAGAGAGCTGATTGAGCAGGAAGGGGCCAGCCTCGTGGTGCATGGCAACGTGTGGAGCGAGGCGAACGACTATGCCCTCTCTTTAGCCACCGATGAGATCATTTATATTCACCCCTTTGATAACCCGCTTCTGTGGGCGGGCATCAGCACGCTGGTGGATGAGGTTATCTCGGCAGGCGTGATCCCGGATGCCGTTATTCTGTCAGTCGGCGGAGGCAGCCTGCTCTCCGGCATCGCTCAGGGGCTGGAAAAACATCACCTGAGCCATATTCCGATCTATGCCGTTGAAACCGAGGGCACCGCGTCGCTTAACGCCTCGGTAAATGCCGGGAAGTTAGTGCGTCTGGAGAAGGTGAGCGGCATTGCAACGACCCTTGCCGCAAGCCAGGTGTGTGAAAATGCATTTAACGTTGCCAGCCGCCTTGAAGTGAGAAGCCAGGTTGTCTCCGACGCGGAAGCGGTGCGCGCCTGCCGCCTGTTGCTGGACGATCATCGAGTGCTGACCGAGCCCGCCTGCGGCGTATCGCTCTCGCTGCTCTATGACAATAAACTCCGCTTTAATCCCAGCGATAACGTGCTGGTGATTGTCTGCGGCGGAGCATCGGTGACGCTGGAAAGCCTGCTCGGCTGAAGGAGCGCGCCACCGCGCGTTAAAACGTGGCGGTAAGGGCGCATGCCCCTACCGCTGTGGCCTGTTACCACTCGACGCAGATTTTACCGAGGTGGGAACCGCTTTGCAGGTAGCCAAAGGCTTCGCTCAGCGCCTCATAGCTGAAGGTGCGATCGATAATTGGCTTTTGCTTCATCACTTCCAGCGCTTTCACAAAATCGATCTGATCCTGGCGGCTTGCCACAATCACCCCTTTGATCTGCACCTGCTTCGCCAGCAGGGAGAGCACCGATACGCTGGCCTCATCGCCGGAAAGGATACCAATCTGCGCGATATGCCCGCCGACTTTAACGGCTTTCAGGGACTCTTTCAGGGTGGCCGGGCCGCCCACTTCCACGACGTGATCGACGCCGAATCCCTGGGTCAGTTCCAGCACTTTGTCTCCCCACTCGGGTGTGGTTTTGTAGTTGATGGTCTCATCCGCGCCCAGTTCACGCACAACGTCGAGCTTCTTATCGGAAGAGGAGGTGGCGATGACTTTCGCGCCCATCGCTTTCGCAATTTGCAGCGCCGCGATGGAGACGCCGCCAGTGCCCTGGACCAGCACCGTTTCGCCCGCTTTCAGGTTGCCATCCACCACCAGCGCCCGCCAGGCGGTCAGCGCTGAAGTGGTGATAGTCGCGGCCTCTTTGTGGCTCCATCCCTGCGGCGCATGGGTAAAGGCGTTTTGCGAGCGGACAACGTACTCGCTTGCCATGCCGTCAACGCCGTCGCCGGGAGTATGGGCAAAGCCGCTCACCTCGGGACCCGGCTTGCCTGCCAGCCAGATGGGGAAAAAGGTGGAAACCACATGATCGCCGACGGCAAACTCCTCAACGCCCTCGCCCACCTCTTCAACCACGCCTGCGCCATCGGACAGCAGAATGCGGCCATCCTCAGTCGGGAACTGGCCGCTGGCAACAATCAAATCATGAAAGTTCAGCGAGCTGGCTTTAATCGCAACCCGAATTTCGCCCTTGCCGGGTCTGCCCGGATCGGCGATATCGGAGACGGTAATGTTTTCCAGGCCGCCCGGCGCGTTAAGTGTGACTGCTTTCATCATGCTTCTCCTGTTACAGCGTAAATTTGCGTTAACCAGCCTAAATCATAGGATCACTTTGTTAAAGTGGAGCGTTTTTGTGACCGGGCACACACCGCCGCCCCGGCGTGGACTTATATCCCCGTGTTATGTCATGATGCGAATTGGTTAAATTTTTGTATATATGCCCGCCAGCCAGGGCTTATACAGATGGCATACTCGTTCAGGCGATAAGTAATGGCGTATTTGAATTCTTTATTGACGTTTATCGAAGGCAGGCCGGCGCTGGCCATTGTTTTAAATATTATTCTGCTGATCGTCTCTGGCATGTTTGCGCACCTGATGTGCAAATTCCTGCTGATTAAGGTGGTGCGTAAAGTCTTCTTTGCCAGCCATAAAAAAGATGTGCCGCTGGAAAAAGATCGCCGTATCGCCGAAAAGTTATCCAACTTTGTGCCGGTTCTGACAGTTTATTACCTGCTGCAATTTATGGAAAATATGCCAGCCTCGCTGGTGACGGCAATAAATACCATCTGTGGTATTTTGTTCTTTATTTTTCTGTCGGTATTCTTCAACGAGATGCTGGATATCGTTAATAGCTCCTATTTGCGCAAGACGAAGCGTAAAAATCACTCGATTAAGGGCTATATCCAGATAGGTAAAATCTTAATTCACGTTATTGCCGCGATCATGATCCTCGCGGTGATGTCGAACAAATCACCTGCCATTATTATCTCCAGCCTCGGTGCGGTGGCGGCGGTGCTGATGTTAGTGTTTCAACACACCCTGCTTTCGCTGGTCGCCAACGTGCAGGTCTCCTCAAATGATGTCCTGCAACTCGGGGACTGGATTGAGATGCCGGATAAAAACCTGAGCGGTGAAGTGACCGATATCGCGCTGCACACCATTACTATCCGGAACTGGGATAACACCATTTCCCGAATTCCGACGAAAAACTTCCTCACCGAAACCTATACCAACTGGCAGGCGATGTTCTCCTCCGGCGCGCGCCGCATTATGCGCAGCACCAATATCGATCAGCACTCGGTGACCTTTCTCTCGCAGGAGATGCTGGCGCCGATGCTGGCGATACGCGGCGTAAGTGAACCGTTGTCAAAATTGCTCGATGGCCGCGATCCGCTGGGCGTGGCAGATAGCTGGTTTATCGATAATGGCCTGACGAATTTAACCCTTTTTCGCCACTACTTAATGGCTTATCTCGCTGAGCGGCAGGATATTGTCAAAGAGATGTATATTGTCGTCAGGACGCTAAAACCGTCACCGGCCGGTATCCCGCTGGAAATTTACTGCTTCACCACGTCAACCCTGTGGGCCGATTATGAGAATACGCAATCGGCGATATTTGAATATATCACTGCGGTAGCAGGACAATTCTCCCTGCGCTTATACCAGTATCCCGCTGGCCACGATTTCTGGCGCTTATCACAGCAGCACGCGATGCAGAAAAGCGCGCCATCCAGCGAAGGCTAACAAGCTTAGCGGGTCACAGCAGCGCGGGGCCACTCCCGCGCCCTACCTCAGATAAACATCACCACGTTGCGTCGGGAAAATATATTCTCCCGACGAAATGTGCATGCGCATAATTCATAAACTAAAAAAGAGAAGGACAAAAAAAGATATATTTCACACTTAGGATCTTTATCAAAAAATAAAAAAAGAAAAAGCCCTTTCCATTGCGGAAGTTTATACCCGTAGCAAAAATCATTATTACCGTTGTGATATGAGCAAAGAAAAATGAAAAAAACTCGTATTGTAGTGATGATGATAGGCGCTATTTCAGGTATCGCGTACGCAGACTCAGAGCAGTTAATCCCCGATTTTTCCCCCGAAAGCTTTTCCGCCTCCGCCTCTGCCGGGATGCTGAGCGGTAAATCGAATGAGCTAGTCTATGACGAAATAACAGGGAGAAAAATCAGCCAGCTTAACTGGAAGATAAAGAATGTCGCCATTGTGAAAGGCGATCTCTCCTGGAACCCCTACTCCTTTTTAACCCTTAACGCCCGCGGCTGGACGTCACTCGCCTCCGGGGCAGGCCATATGGATGATTACGACTGGCAGAATGCCAGTCAGTCAGGCTGGACCGATCACTCCACCCATCCTGATTCGGATGTCAATTACGCCAATGAGTTCGATCTCAACCTGAAAGGCTGGATTTTCCAGGACGAGAATTATAAAGCGGGCGTGGTGGCAGGCTATCAGGAGACGCGCTTCAGCTGGACGGCGCTCGGCGGCGCTTACGATTATGACAACGGCGCCTTAGTGGGCAACTTCCCGGCAGGCGAACGCGGGATTGGTTACAGCCAGCGCTTCACCATGCCCTATGTTGGGCTGGCGGGCCAGTACCGTATTGATAATTTCGAATTCAATGCGCTGCTGAAATTCAGTGACTGGGTGCGCGCGCATGATAACGATGAGCACTATATGCGCGACCTCACCTTCCGTGAGAAGACCAGCAACTCACGCTATTACGGCGCGTCACTTGATGCTGGCTACTACGTCACGCCGCACGCGAAAGTATTTGCTGAGTTCACTTACAGCAAATATGAAGAGGGCAAAGGCGGGACGCAGGTTATTGACACCACCAACGGCGGATCGGAATTCATCGGTGGCGATGCTGCGGGTATTGCCAACAAAAACTACACCATCACCGCCGGTCTGCAATATCGCTTCTAAATCCGCGATATGACCACCGCATATTAAGCCCCTGACGGGGCTTTTTTATCTCCGCTATTTAGCTGCAATAAACCCGGCAATTGCCGCCGTCACCGCATCGGCGGCTTCCGTTGGCGGATGGTGGCCGGTTTTTGCCAGCGTAAGCAACTGAGCATCGGGCAGAAGCGCGGCGATCTCCTTGCTTAACTCAACCGGTGTTGCCCTGTCCTCTTCCCCGACGATCACCAGCGTCGACGCGGTGATCGTCGGCAACAGGTGCGTGATATCGCCCCGGTCAAACACGGCGGCATCCAGCGCCAGCGCCAATCCTTCGCGGTTGTGAGCATGCATCATGGCGCGCTCTTCGGCGGCCTCATGGGGGTGGTTTTGTAGCCATTCTTCACTGTTTACATAGGCCTGAAGGGTAGTAAAAAACGCCTCCCGCGCCTCATCGGAACCCTTCAGCAGGGTTTCGCGCTGCCTACGCCACATTTCCAGCCGTTCAGGAAACTCCGCACGCGCGCTGGTGCCAATCAGCACGAGGCCTGCCAGAAGCTTCGGATAACGCGCCGCCAGCCTCAGCGCTACCATCGCGCCCTGGCTCTGCCCAACGATCGTGACCTTGCCGAGTGCCAGTTCATCAATCATTAGCGCCAGATCGCAGCTCAGATCGTCAAGCGTCCAGCCGGTAGGATCGTAACCGCTCAGGCCGTGTCCCGGCATATCGAGAACAATGCAGCGATAAGCGTGGCTCAGGGCCTGAACCTGTGCGGTAAAAATTTGATGGCTGGCGAAAAGCCCGTGGGCAAAAAGCAGCGTTGGCCCTTCGCCGATATCGCGGTAACGGTAGAGCGTGCCATTGATGCGCAACTGCTGCAGCGACCACTCATCATCCGCGTTGAAGGCTCTTGCCAGCAGCGCCGAATCTTCAAAGATTTGATAACGGCGAATTTTGCCGTTCGTGACCGTGAAGTGAATGATCATATCGCTGCCGACGGTGTGCCGCGTGCTGACCACCGTGTGGCGAAAACGCCCCAGCACCAGCACGCTGTCGTGCTGCGCGATAATCTCATTAATCACAAATTCCCGCGGCCTGAAGTTCTGCGGGAAAGCCATTAACCAACGCCGGACCTGCTCAGGCCCCTGCAACAGCCCGACGGTAGAAACACCCGGCTCGCCGTCAATATGCCACACTACATCGTCGGCCAGCAGGCTGACAATCTCATCCACCCTGCCCGCGGCGAACGCCGCAAGGTAGGTTTCCACGACCTGCTTCGCTGTGACTTCCATCTGCTCACTCCTGTTTTTCGAATAGTAATGCCGTAACAGAAGTCTATTTTTTCCATATTTTGAAAACTACGGATAAAATCGGCGAATCATTTTGCATAAACAGAAAACAGAGAGCATGGACTGGAACGATTTACGCTTCTTTTTGGCCGTTGCGCGCACCAACAGCCTGACTAAAACTGCCGCCACGCTAAAGGTGAGCCAGTCGACGGTGTCGCGCAGAATTAGCGCGCTGGAAAGCAGCCTGCGGACCAGCCTGTTTCTGCATCATCAGACCGGTTACTTTCTTACCGATGCCGGGCAAGCGCTGCTGAGTTATGCCGAAGAGGTGGAGAGCCGGGTCGGCGCGCTGGAGCACGCCTTTGCCGGAGGCGATGGTGAAGCGGCGGGAACCGTGCGCCTGGCAACGGCAGAGACACTGGCCAACCACCTGATTATCCCGGCCCTGCCGCAGTTTCAGGCCGATTACCCGGCGATCCGCCTCGAGCTGATTACCGGGGTCAACACCGTCTCGGTGGCACGAAACGATGCCGATATCGCGCTGCGCCTGGTGCGGCCTGAGCAAAACACGTTGAAGATCCGCAAAGCCGGGGTGATGGCCTCGGCGGTCTACGCAGCTGAGAGCTATCTGCGCGCTCACCCCGCGCCGGAAGATGCCCCCTTACGCGGGCGGCGCTTTATTACATGGGACAGTTCGTTCAGCCATCTTCCCGCTGCCCGTTGGTTTGATGAACAGGTTGAAGATAAAACCTCTGCGCTTGCCACCACCAGCCTGGTAACCCAGCTTTCTGCCGTCAACGCCGGGCTTGGGCTGGCGGTGCTGCCCTGCTTTATCGCCGCGCAGCAGCCGGGATTAGTCGAAGTGATCCCGCAAGATCTGGTGCTGAGCGAAGATCTCTGGCTGGTGACCCATGCCGATCTTATCGCCTCGGCACGTATCAAAGCGGTGGCGGAATTTTTAATGACTCTCCTCGCGCGGGCAAACATGACCTGAGGAAATTACCGGCCGCCATGCGGGTTTATGCGCCGCCGCGGCAGCGTATCAAGCAAGCGGTTTAGCTCAGCTCGCTGGCGATACTGCGCTGGCGTGTCGATATCGCAATGGATCCCCGGCTCATCGACGGCAACCGTGCAGGTGCCGATCTGGCGAACGATCGTTTTTAAGCTGCTGTCGGCGGGCGCGTTGCTGATAAGCGCGAGCGCCTGCGCCGGAAGCAGCACCGGGTGGCCCTGGCCCTGATCATAACCAGGCACCAGGCAGTGGTCATGATCCGCATGCTGCCATAACGCGCTGTAGACCGTGGGCGACACCTCCGGCATATCGCCCAGCGCCAGAAAAAAGCGCCTTGAGGTCACCGCCGCCGCGCCACACTTTACTGAAGAGAACATCCCCGAGGCGTAATCGGCGTTATGGACAAGCGTAATCGCGGGCTGCCCGCGATAGTAGCGCGCCAGCTCATCGCCACGGTGCCCGGTGACCAGGATCACCCGGTCGCAGAGCGTGAAGGCGCTGCGAAGCGCACTGTCGAGCAGCGTGCCCGCCCCCCAGGGCAGCATCATTTTCCAGTCGCCCATCCGGCTGGATAACCCGGCCGCCAGCATTACGCACTCAATCAGCGCCTTTTCACTCATCACTCGCTCCTTTTCACGCCTCGCCCTTCAGCACAGCTTTGATGGAGGTGATGATCGGCTGATAGCCGGTACAGCGGCACAGATTTCCCTCCAGCGCCTCTTTCAGCGCGTCGTCGTCCGGCGCGGGGTTCAGCTCCAGCAGCGCTTTGGTGCTCATTAACACGCCCGGCGTGCAGAAGCCGCACTGGACGCCGCCGTGGCGCACAAACGCATTTTGCAGCCGTTTGCCCACCGGGTCATGGTGCAGGGCTTCAATGGTGGTCACCTCTGCGCCATGACACTGGGCGGCGAGCAGCAGGCATGAACAGACTGCCTTGCCATTAAGGATCACGGTGCAGGCACCGCACTCGCCCACGGAACACCCCTCTTTGGTGCCGGTCAGGCGTAAATCGTCGCGCAGCAGATCGATAAGCCGCAGGTTATCGTCCACGTCGCGGAGAATACGGATGCCATTCACTTTCAGTTCAATTGGATGCATCTTCGCGCTCCTTAGTTGCTCTGCTCAGTTATTACGTCCTGCATCATCAGGCGGAACATATCGACAAATACCGGGATTTTGTAAGGCGCGGACCAGCGCCCACCGATGGCTTCGTCCACCAGCCCTTTCAGCGCCTGTGCCGCTTTATCGATCGAGGCGGCGTTCAAAGGCTGGCCGATTAATGCCTCCTCCACCGGGCTTAGCCGCTGCGGTTTACTCATCAGCGCGCCGTCGACCAGCCGACAGATGCGGATGGTGCCCTGGCTATCGACATGAAATTGTCCGGTCAGGCTTTGCCGCGTGATGTTGAGCGCATTACGCCGCCCCAGTTGCAGGTAGCACTCCACCAGCGGCTGGGTCATCGGCACCGGCAGAATAAAGCGCGTCACCAGCTCATCGGCAGCGATACCGGTGCGATAGCCATCGGTAACAAATTCGCTCACCGGCAAGCGGCGCGTACCGCGCAGGCTGCGCAGCTCCACCTGTGCGTCATAGATAATCAGCGGCGGCAGGGAGTCGGCGCAGGGCGCGGCATTGGCCACGTTGCCGCCGAGCGTGGCGCGGTTGCGAAGCTGTAACGAGCCGATGGTCTTACAGGCGGTAATCAGCAGCGGGTAACGCTGCTGCACCAGCGGATGTTTAATCAAATCGCTAAAGCAGACCCCGGCACCAATCGACAGCCCGCCGTCGAGATCGAAGATCTCTTTCAGTTCAGCCAGCCCGGCAATATTGACCAGCGGCACCGTGTCGCAGCGCAGACGCGCCTGCACCAGCACATCCGTGCCGCCGGCAATCGGCTGCGCCGCGTTTTCCGCCATCAGGGTTAACGCTTCTTTCAGCATGTGCGCCACTTTCAGCGACACCGTATTGAGCCGGTGCACCTCTTTTTTAGGGCCGCAATCGAAGAGCCGCTCGCTCTGGCGCGCCGGTTTTTTCAGGTTATAACCGAGCCTGACCTGCTCAAGCGTCAGCGGTAGCGTGCGGTTAAAGCGGCCGATGGCGAAGCTCACCGCGTTATTGAGCGCCGCAGCACCAAGTTCAAGCACCGGTTCGCCGATCACTTTCCCTCCCATCGGCCCCGCTTTGTCGGCATTTTCGATGGCGTTGATGATAATTGGCGGCATATCTTTGATGGTCGGCAGCAGGTAGGTGTCGAAATTCTCTGACTTCACTACCCCCTGCTCGGTGTTGAAATCCTCCAGCATGCCGTAGCCAATCATCCCTTGCAGCACGCCGCCATAAACCTGGCCATTGAAGCCGACCGGGTTGATCACCTTGCCGACATCGTGGGTCGCAACGACGCTGTTGACCGTCACTTTGCCGGTGCGCAGATCGACTGCCACATCGGCAATCTGGCAGCCGTAGACCCAGGTGAAATAGGGGCTGCCGCTCCCCTTCTCTTCATCCCAGTGAATGGGCGGTGCCACATGCCAGCCGTAGGCGGACAAGTTCGCGCCGGTGGCGCGGGTCATATCGACTACCTGCTGAAACGCGAGACGGCGTTGCGGCTGATGGCGGTTGAATACGTACCCATCGCGCCATACCAGATCCGCTATCTCACCGGCGTGCAGGGTTGCCAGGATGGCGGCGGCCATCCGATTTTTAATGGTGTTAGCGGCGCTGAGGATCGCCTGCCCGCCCATCAACGTGCCGCGCGAGGCGACGGTAGAGCCGCCATCGGCAATCATCGCCGTCGCCGGTTCGCTAAAGGTGACGTGCGCAAGCGGTATGCCAAAGGCTTCCGCCGCCAGCAGCGACATGGTGGTCTGCAACCCCTGCCCGTTCTCCGAGACCGAAGTGGAGATATTGATACTGCCGTCAGCATTGACCTGCATCAGCGCGGACGAAGCGTCCAGCCCCTCCGCACCAAGAGAGCAGCCGCGATGGCTCAGTGCAAGGCCGATGCCGTAACGCACCGGCCCGCCCTCGGCATTCAGCTGCTGATAGTGCGCCCGTCGCGCCTCGAATTCGGCTTTCAGCACCGAGGTTTCCAGCACCTCCTGCGCCGAGACGGTGTGATCGCACATACGCTGGCCGGCCATGCTGGTATCGCCCTGGCGCAAAATATTGCGCAGCCGCAGCTCCACCGGCGAGAGCCCCACTATCTCTGCCACCTCATCCATCAGGGACTCATTGGCGAAGATGATTTGCGGCGCGCCGTAACCGCGATAAGCCGAGGTGTAGTTATTGTTGGTGTAGACGCCGGTGATATCGACGCGCACGTTGGGAATGTTATAGGGGCCCGCCGCCTGCACCGAGCTGCGCCAGGTGACGAACACCGTCTGCCCGGCGTAGCTGCCGCCGTCGGCGATGATATTGATCTGCATAGCCTGAATGCGGGCATCATCATCAAGGCCAATGCGGTAATGCAATTTATAGGGATGGCGCTTGTAGCTCTCGCGCATCGACTGTTCGCGGTTATAGGTCATCTTCACCGGACGTCCCGTCAGCTGCACCAGCAGCGCCGCGCGGCAGGCGAGGTTATCAATAATGTCATCTTTGCCGCCAAAGGAGCCGCCGAGCACCGAGCGTTTTACATTCACCTTGCTCTGCGGCAGATCGAGATATTTGGCGACGATGCCGCGAATACGGTGCGCGTTCTGAATCGAACCGGCGATGGTCATAATCTGCTGGTCAGCATCCAGCCACGCGGTGATCGACTCCGGCTCGATATAGGCATGCTCCTGGAACCCCACCTCATAGTCGCGCTCAATGATCTTCGTCGAGGCGGCAAACCCGGCCTCAATATCCCCTTTTACCGTGTGGTGGCGGTTAATGACGTTGCTCTCAAGCGCACTGTGGATCAGCCGCGCGCCCGGTTTCAGTGCCTCCTCCGGGGAGGTGATCGGCTCGCAGGGCGAGTAGGTGAGCTTAATTTTGTCTACCGCCAGGCAGGCGGCCTGATAGCTCTCCGCGGCCACAACGGCAATCACGTCGCCGCGATAGGCCACCTCATTTTCAATAATCGGCGGGTAATCGGGGATAATCACCCCCAGCTTGCGCTGGCCGGGGATATCCTTCCAGGTCGCGATACGCACCACGCCGGGCACCTTTTCCGCTTCACTGAGATCGACGGAATCAACGCGTCCTGCGGCGATATCGACATAGCGACAGACGCCGTAAAGCATATTTTTCAGCCGGATATCGTCGCCATAAATCGCTGTTCCCCTGACTTTGGCCAGCCCGTCTACGCGGGCTACTTCACTGCCAACCAGCACCGTCTCCATTGTTATGCGCTCTCCACTAGCAAAAGGATGATTGCTATAAGCAATGGCTATGCCACTTTCAATTTGGATAAAAAAGAGACTAAACAGGGCGAAAAGCGGCAATAACGGATAAAAAGCAGGCAGACGCGCGCCCGGCGATTATCAAGCCGGGAAAAGGGGTATCACTTTGATAATTTCACCGCCGACGGCGGCTATTTTTCGACGAGGCGGTAAACGGGCATCAGCCGCGTGGTGCCGGTGAGATCGTCGAACACCTCGGTTTCGGCGGTGGCAATCGCCATTCCGCTTTTGCGCAGCCGCTGCACATCCGCCGCTATGCGTTGCAGACCAAACCAGAACAGCCCATCCAGCGCGGTCACTTGCAAACCGGACTCCAGCGCCTGTTTCAGCCGCTCGCGCGGGGCTTTTATCTCTTTGGCAATCTGCTGGTAGGGCGTGGCCGTGGCCCCC
The DNA here is from genome assembly GCF_029850615.1 of Kosakonia sp. HypNH10. Taxonomy (NCBI): domain Bacteria; kingdom Pseudomonadati; phylum Pseudomonadota; class Gammaproteobacteria; order Enterobacterales; family Enterobacteriaceae; genus Kosakonia; species Kosakonia sp. HypNH10. The sequence goes on along the minus strand of NZ_JAOTIU010000002.1, from coordinate 213,951 downwards.
GTCGGATCGATGCGCCGGATACGCGTCGCAAGGCGGTACTGGAAGGTATCGGGAATGTCGCTTAAATCGGTTTTCAGGCTATAGACGCAGCCAAAACGCTTGCCGTTAAACACAACATTTTTCTGCGCCAGAGTGAATTCGTCGCGCAGCGCGGCAATCAGCTGCGGCGCGCGGGTCAGCAGTAAACGGAAGGGAAGCTCAAAACTGGTGACATAATCAACATTCAGCAGCGCGATGCGCAGCCGCTCTTCGGCTCCGGCGTTAAGCTGGCGGCACTCATCCAGCACATCGCGCCACTGCTGCGCCAGACGCGGCGTACCGGCGACGTCGGCAAAGCTGTATTTCTCAATCTGATAATCAATTTTTCCGCTCACCCGGCCTTCCCTTCTGCATGAAGTCACTCTCCGTGGCTCAATTTACCAACTCCGTGACCTAACCGAAAGCCGCTATCGCCGCGTCGTGATAGACGTCATGGCGCTAAGGTGAAGGAGGCATGGATAAGCTGTTTATAGGGCTGGCTGTCATTGCTCAGGCCATAAAAGAGGGTATAGGTTTTATTCTTAGCGAAAGGATAACTCCAGGTCGGCAGACATTCGCCGCTGTGCGGCACTACAGGCTTGTCATTAAACACTTCATACCATGTCTCCCCGGTTTCACTGCCAATTTGCAGGGAGGTGATGCGATCGCCCGGCTTCACCGCATAGGTAATACAGACATGATTCCCCTTTGTCGTTACCTCAGCCGGTATTTTCTCAATCATACGATCGCCAGGCCCCGGGCAACCGGCGAGAAGAAACAGAGGGATTAACAGCAGCGTTTTATTCATGGTTTTTCTTGTCCATAAGAAATCGTAGTTGTCAGTTAAACGCTTTTCTCATAGAGCAGCAATAAACAAAAAGCCCGGCTTCTGTGCCGGGCAGGATGTTCAGTTTGAGGAGGAGAGTATCTCCGGCAGCAGCTGCCGCAGATGGCCGGCGCTGAGCAGCGTCATAGCGGCCTCGATATCGGGAGCGAAGAAGCGGTCCTGCGCATAGTGCGTGACCTGCGCACGCAGCAGGCTGCGGGCCTGCTCCAGCAGCGGGCTGGTGGTTAAGCCTTCGCGCATATCCAGCCCCTGGCAGGCGGCCAGCCACTCGACGGCAATCACGCCGCGGGTATTCGCCGCCATCTCCCACAGGCGACGACCGGCGGCGGGTGCCATCGAGACGTGATCCTCCTGATTGGCGGAGGTCGGCAGGCTGTCGACGCTGTGCGGATGCGCCAGGGCTTTGTTTTCACTCGCCAGCGCCGCCGCCGTCACCTGGGCAATCATAAACCCGGAGTTGACGCCGCCGTTTTTCACCAGGAAGGGGGGCAGCTGTGACATATGGCTGTCCATCAGCAGCGCGATACGCCGCTCCGCCAGCGCGCCAATTTCGGCAATCGCCAGCGCGAGGTTATCGGCCGCCATCGCTACCGGCTCGGCATGGAAGTTGCCGCCGGAGATAACTTCATTCTGTGCAGCAAAGACCAGCGGATTATCGGAAACCGCATTCGCCTCGGTTAACAAAACTCCTGCGGCAAAGCGCAGTTGCGTTAAACAGGCACCCATCACCTGCGGCTGACAGCGTAATGAGTAGGGATCCTGCACCTTGTTGCAGTTGTGGTGCGACTGCGCAATTGCGCTGTCATCGGTCAGCAGATGTCGGTAGAGCGCGGCGGCATCGATCTGCCCGCGCTGACCGCGTACTTCGTGAATACGCGCATCGAAAGGCCGACGGGAGCCGAGTGCCGCTTCGGTGGTCAGCGCCCCGCATACCACCGCCGAGGCAAAGAGATCTTCGGCTTCAAACAGCCCGCGCAGCGCAAACGCGGTGGAGGTTTGCGTGCCGTTCAGCAGAGCCAGCCCCTCTTTTGCCGCCAGCTTCAGCGGCACCAGACCGGCGCGGTTAAGCGCCACGCTGGAGGGCAGCCACTCGCCGTGAAAGCGCGCTTTACCTTCGCCGAGCAGCGTCAGGGAGAGATGCGCCAGCGGCGCGAGATCGCCGCTGGCACCAACGGATCCTTTCGCCGGGATCCAGGGGTAGACCCCGGCGTTGAGCATATCCACCAGCAGTTGGATCACCCGTAAACGGATACCGGAAAAGCCGCGCGCGAGGCTGTTGATTTTCAGCAGCATCATCAGGCGCACCATCCCCTCATCCAGCGGTTCGCCAACGCCTGCGGCATGGGAGAGCACCAGCGAGCGTTGCAGGTTTTCCAGGTCTTCGGTGGCGATGCGCGTCTGCGCCAGCAGGCCAAAGCCGGTGTTAATGCCATACGCCGTGCGCCCCTCGGCCATAATGGCATTCACGCAGGAGACGCTTTGCGCAATGTCGGCATACGCGCTGTCATCCAGGGTGACGTAGAGCGGCTGACGCCAGGCGTCGCGCAACTGCGCCAGCGTCAACTGGCCGGGAATTAGGTGTAGCGTGCTGTTCATCAACGTTTCCCCTGTGTGGCGGCTACCATCGGTAAGTTAAGCTCCTGTTCAACCGCGCACTCGATGGCGCTGTCATATCCCGCATCGGCGTGGCGCATCACGCCGGTGGCCGGATCGTTATGCAGTACGCGGGCAATCCGCGCCGCCGCTTCATCGCTACCGTCGCAGACAATCACCATGCCCGCATGCTGTGAAAAGCCCATGCCGACGCCGCCACCATGGTGCAGTGAGACCCAGGTGGCACCGCTGGCAGTGTTAAGCAGCGCATTGAGCAGCGGCCAGTCGGAGACGGCATCGGAGCCGTCGCGCATCGCTTCGGTTTCGCGGTTCGGGCTGGCAACAGAGCCGGAGTCGAGGTGGTCGCGGCCAATCACAATCGGCGCTGAGACCTCGCCGCTGCGTACCATTTCGTTAAACGCCAGTCCCAGTTTTTGCCGCCACTCCAGCCCGACCCAGCAGATGCGCGCCGGTAATCCCTGGAAGCTGATGCGCTCGCGCGCCATATCGAGCCAGCGGTGCAGGTGCGGATCGTTAATCATCGCTTTCACTTTGGCATCGGTTTTGTAGATATCCTCGGCATCACCGGAAAGCGCCACCCAGCGGAACGGGCCAATGCCGCGACAAAAGAGCGGGCGAATGTACGCCGGAACAAATCCGGGGAAATCGAAGGCGTTGGTCACGCCCATCTCTTTCGCCATCTGGCGAATGTTGTTGCCGTAATCAAAAGTCGGCACGCCCATCTGCTGAAAAGCCAGCATCGCGTTGACGTGTTCGGCCATGCTCGCTTTCGCTGCCTGCACGGTCTGCTGCGGATCGGATTCCGCTTTGCGTTGATACTCTTCCCATGACCAGCCCTTTGGCAGGTAGCCATGGAGCGGATCGTGGGCGCTGGTTTGATCGGTGACCATATCCGGGCGCACGCCGCGCTGCACCAGCTGCGGCAACACGTCGGCGGCGTTGGCGCAGAGCGCCACGGAAACCGCCCTGCCCTCGGCGGTGTAGCGTTTGATTCTCGCCAGCGCGTCGTCGAGGGAGCTGGCCTGCTCGTCGACATAGCGGGTGCGCAGGCGGAAATCGATGCGGCTCTGCTGGCACTCAATCACCAGCGAAGAGGCTCCGGCCAGCGTCGCCGCCAGCGGCTGTGCGCCGCCCATGCCGCCAAGCCCGGCGGTTAACACCCAGCGCCCGGTTAAGTTGCCGCCATAATGCTGACGCCCGGCTTCAACAAAGGTTTCATAGGTGCCCTGGATGATCCCCTGGCTGCCGATGTAGATCCAGCTCCCGGCGGTCATCTGGCCATACATCGCCAGCCCTTTCGCATCCAGCTCGTTAAAGTGCTCCCAGGTTGCCCAGTGCGGCACGAGGTTAGAGTTGGCAATCAATACGCGTGGCGCATTTTCGTGAGTTTTAAACACACCGACCGGCTTGCCAGACTGCACCAGCAGCGTTTCATCGCTCTCCAGATTCGTCAGCGCCTTTACGATGGCGTCATAGCACTCCCAGTTGCGCGCCGCACGCCCGATACCGCCATACACCACCAGCGCCTGCGGGTTTTCCGCCACCTCCGGGTCGAGGTTGTTCATTAACATGCGCAGCGGCGCTTCGGTCAGCCAGCTTTTGGCCGTCAGCGCCGTGCCTCGCGGGGCACGGATCGCCTGCGGGCGAGAGGGGATATGCGACATCGTTGTTCTCCTGAAATCACGCGATGAGTGTGTAAACACATATACTTGTCTATACAATTACGCGCAAGGCAGGATTTAACACGAAAGATACATTTTTCTGATAGTGCGTTAACAATCACGCTTTTGCTGCTGGCAGCACTCAGGAGCCGAAATGACCCTGTAAACGATAGCGGGAGCCGGGATAAAGCAGGCTGGCGTGGCAGACGATCTGCGATGTTGACCAGGTGCGGCGGCGGATCAGCAGGCAGGGATCGTGCTGCTGGATCTGCAACAGACGGCAGTCGTCAGCCGTCGCGTGAACGGCTTCCACAATGTGTTCCCCTTCGGTGAGCGGCGCAATCAGCGACAAATAAGCATGAGCGGTGGTCTGCGTGTAATCCTGTTGCAGATACTCCGGCACCACGTCGGCATTGACCCAGCGCTCCTCAATCTGCACCGGGATCCCATTCTCAAAATTGACCATGCGCGAGTGAAAAATGCGTGTCCCTTCCGCCACATTTAACGCCGCAGCCTGGGTTGCGTCGGCGGCGCGCGCCTCCAGCAGCAGCACTTCACAGCGGTGTTGATGGTGGCGGTCAGCAATCTCATCGGCAATGCTACGCACCTCAAACAGCGCCGATTGTCCTTTCGGCTCGGCGACAAAGGTGCCGACGCCCTGCAGCCGTACCAGCAACCCCTCATCGGTCAGCGCGCGCACCGCGCGGTTAATGGTCATACGGCTAAAACCAAACTGCGCCACCAGCTCCGCTTCAGAGGGAATGCGATCGTGCGGACGCCAGATACCAGCCGCGATCTTCTCGCTGATGGCCTGCTTTACCTTCTCGTAAAAGGGCACGGGCGCGGTGGCCGAAGCTACCCGGGGGCGGGGTGAATACATAGCGCGGCAATTCCTTATTGTTATTTGTCTGGCGAGTATATCACTGCCACCAGTGCAGGATTTGCCAGGCCAGCCGGGCGGCACCTTTCGCGCCCTGCCCTGCGTGATCAAACGTCGGATTGAACTCAACCAGATCCACCGCCTGCACTTTGCCGCTGCGACACAGCGGTTCAATAATGCGCAGCAGCAGATGCATCGGCACGCCCAGCGCCGCCGGTGCGGAGACGGCGGGCATCTCCCAGGCGGGCAGCACATCAAGATCGATGGTCAGATAGATTCTGTCGTACTGCTCAATGATGCGTTTAATTTCAGGCAGCGCTTCGCTTTCGAAGGCGTTTAACAGCGCCAGATCCTCAATCACCGTTACGTTGCGGTGCGTCGCTTCATCCCACAACGCCTGGGTATTGGCCGCCAGGCTGGCACCGAAACAGGTGTAGTGAAAGCCGCGCTGCTGAGCGTCGCACTGCTGCGCCAGCTGGCGAAACGGCGTGCCGGAGCTGGCGCGCGCCGCGTGGCGTAAATCGAGGTGCGCATCGAGATTGATAATCGCGACCTGCTCATGGGGGAAAGCATCCAGGATTGCCGAGCCGTGGCCAAACGCCGTTTCGTGCCCGCCGCCCAACACCAGCGTGCGCATCTGCGCCTGCTGGCAGGCGAGCACCGCATCATGCAGCACCTGCTGCGCCTGCTCCAGCGCATCCGGCAGGGCGACAATATTACCCAAATCAACAACATGCTGATGCCCGGCATGGCTGGCCATATTTGCCAGTGCTTTACGCAGGGCAAACGGCCCCTTTGCCGCACCCGCGCGTCCCTGGTTACGCTTAACGCCCTCATCACAGGCAAAACCGAGCAGCGCCGTCTTGCCGAGATGCTGCCCGGGCGCAAAAGTCTCCGCCTGGGTGACGGTCTGAAACAGGCGCAGGGCATTTGCCGCTTCGCCGCTGTCATCCCTGCCCTGCCAGCACGCAGGCGCTACCGGCTTCCATAGATTCATGCAGTGACCTCGCCACGGAAAATACGTTGATAAAGCGGATTACGGCCCGGCTCGTAGATCATCTCCACCGGGTGACTGGCCTCCCAGACGACAAAATCGGCGACAAACCCGGCGGCCAGCTGACCATGCGTTTGCTTACGACCAAGCGCCTGCGCCGCATGGCGCGTCACGCCCGCCCAGGCCTCTTCCGGCGTCAGGCCAAACTTCACGCAGGCCATATTCATCGCCAGATGCAGGCTGGCAAACGGGCTGGTGCCGGGGTTGAAATCCGTCGCTACCGCCATCGGTACGCCCTGCTGGCGCAGCAAAGCGACCGGCGGTTTTTGCGTTTCATTAAGAAAATAGAAGGCACCGGGCAGCAGGACGGCAACGGTACCGCTGGCGCGCATCGCCATCACGCCGGATTCGCTCAGGTACTCAATATGATCGGCGGATAAGCCCTTAAAGCGGCTGACCAGCTCCGCGCCGCCCAACGAGGAGAGCTGCTCAACGTGGCCTTTCACCGGAATGCCGAGCGCCTGCGCGGCGCGAAACACCTGTTCGGTTTGCGACGGGGTAAAGCCGACGTTTTCACAAAACGCATCCACCGCCTCAAACAGCCCTTTCTCCGCCAGGGCGGGCAAAATGGTGTTGCAGACCAGTTCAATGTAGGCCTGCGGATCCGCTTTATACTCCGGCGGCGCGGCGTGTGCGGCGAGCAGGGTACGGCTCACCTCAACCCTATTGTTTTGCGCCAGCGTGCCGGCCACGCGTAGCATCTTCTCTTCGCTGGCTAAATCCAGCCCGTAGCCCGATTTGATCTCAATAGTGGTGACGCCTTCGCGCATCAGCCGCTCAAGCCGCGACTGCGCCAGTTCCAGCAGTTGGTCTTCGGGACACTCCCGCGTCGCCCGCACGGTGGCGTTAATGCCGCCGCCTTCGGCGCTAATCTGTTGATACGAAACACCGTTTAACCGCTGCTCCCACTCCTGGGCACGGTTATCGGCAAAAACAAGATGGGTATGACAGTCGATTAAACCGGGCGTCACCAGACGGCCATGTAGATCGGTGCTCTGCGGCGCGTGCACGGGCAGTTCACTCTCCGGCACGATCGCCCGGATCTGCCCGTTACGCACCACGATGGCATGGCGCTCAAGCAGGCCATAGGGTTCTGCTCGTGTGGGATCCATGGTCGCCAGCTTCGCGTTACGCCACAAACGGTCGTCAGAGGTCAGCTCAATCATATGGTTCTCTTGTCATGTGTTGTATAGACATTTATTTGCATAATGATTCGCTTGTCAACTCTGCGGCGCGTTTGCTGCGGGCGTTGCCGCCAATATCATGGCTGCAAGCAGCAAACTGTGACGCACCACATAAAATTCGCCTTATATTTCAACCGCCAATGAACCGTTTCAGCCGCGCAAAAAAATCGTCGCCCAAGGGCAATTTATTTAGCAGTGAAAGTATTGTGTCGCCAAAGCCCGACACTCTGTAAGTTGCTAAAATTAAATAGAAAAAAGGCTCTTGTAAGGGCAAAAAATTAAGCGTACATTAGCCCTCGTTTGGTGATGAAATCACCCGAAATTCTGAGATGGCGCTGTGGCCGAAAGGGAGAAAATTCTCATTTTCGTTTTGGCGTAGTTTCACCTCTCTATACTCAGTCCTGACAGATCATTAATGCATACTTTGTGTGCGGAGCGATGAACGTGAAATATTTCTTTATGGGCATATCGGTGATGGTTATCGTGTGGGCCGGCACATTCGCCCTGATGATCTAGCCTGAGCCATAGCGCAGAAAAAAATAAGGAGCCATGCGGCTCCTTTTTTTATGGCTGGGTCTCTTCCGCTGCCCCTTTTGGCGTCACGGGAAGCAGGCCATCGGCGCGGAACATCGCTTTGATGCCGCGCACCGCCTGGCGGATACGATCGCGGTTCTCAATGAGCGCAAAGCGCACATGGGTGTCGCCATAATCACCAAAGCCAATGCCGGGCGAAACGCACACTTTCGCCTCCTTCAGCAGCTTTTTCGCAAACTCCAGCGAGCCCATTGCCGCATACTGCTCCGGGATTTTCGCCCAGACGTACATCGAGGCTTTCGGCATTTCGACCATCCAGCCCGCTTCATGCAGCCCTTTGACCAGCACATCGCGGCGGCGCTTATACTGCGCGGCGATATCGCGCACGCACTGCTGATCCCCTTCCAGCGCAGCGATAGCCGCAACCTGCAGCGGCGTAAAGGTGCCGTAATCGTGGTAGCTTTTGATACGCGCCAGCGCATTAACCAGCGTCGGGTTGCCGACCATAAAGCCAATGCGCCAGCCCGCCATATTGTAACTTTTCGACAGGGTGAAGAATTCGACGGCGACATCGCGCGCACCGGGCACCTGCATAATGGAGGGCGCTTTCCAGCCATCAAAGACGATATCGGCGTAGGCCAGATCGTGCACCACCAGCACATCGTAACGCTTCGCCAGCGCCACCACTTTCTCGAAGAACTCCAGCTCCACGCACTGCGCGGTCGGGTTCGACGGGAAACCTAAAATCATCATTTTCGGCTTCGGGTAACTTTCGCGGATCGCACGCTCCAGCTCATTAAAGAAGTCGACCCCTTCTACCAGCGGCACCGATCGCACCTGCGCACCGGCGATCACCGCGCCGTAGATATGAATCGGATAGCTCGGATTCGGCACCAGCACGGTATCGCCGTGATCCAGCGTTGCCAGCATCAGGTGCGCCAGTCCCTCTTTCGAACCAATGGTGACAATCGCCTCCGTTTCCGGATCGATATCCACCTGGTAGCGATCCTGATACCAGCGCGAAATAGCCCGGCGCAGACGCGGAATACCGCGTGAGGTGGAGTAGCCATGCGTATCGGGGCGCTGCGCCACGGTGCACAGTTTTTCCACGATATGCGGCGGGGTGGCGCCATCCGGGTTGCCCATACTGAAATCAATAATGTCCTCGCCGCGGCGTCGCGCAGCCATTTTCAGTTCGGCAGTAATATTAAATACATAGGGGGGAAGACGATCGATACGCGTGAAGCGGCGTTCAGGACTGGAGTCAGCCATAGATTCCTCGAAGTTACGTTAGCGCCCGGACCGTCCGAGCGACGTCGCTGCATATGCAGCCTGTTCAGAACATAGCCTGATTAAATTCCCGCTGTCGAGAGGGAAGAGAAAAAATAGTCCGCAAGCGAAAAAGGGGAAGCGTAATTTGAGCAACCGAAAAACTGAGTGCCGCTTAAGCGGATGAACACAGCTTTTTATTAACAATATGATAAAAAGAAAATTACCTTACAGAGATGCGGGTTAAGTTGTGTCCTCTCCTGCGTCAGATGCTCTTTAATCCCCTTTTTAAAAAATGGTTTTTCCTCATTCATCTAATCAATGGTTAACTGGTGATCTGCCGCCGGGTTTTTTATCATAGCCCTTTGAACTCTGTCACATGAGTCCCCCGTGCACGAAATATTCGACATGTTACTGGCGGTTTTCGACCGCGCGGCGTTGATGCTGATCTGCCTCTTCTTTCTGATCCGCATCCGCCTGTTTCGCGAGCTGCTGCATAAAACCGCTCACTCACCGAAGGAGCTGCTCGGCGTAACGGCGATCTTCTCTCTGTTTGCGCTGTTCAGCACCTGGTCCGGCGTGCCGGTTGAGGGATCGCTGGTCAACGTGCGCATTATTGCCGTGATGTCCGGCGGGATCCTGTTTGGCCCGTGGGTCGGCATTATTACCGGGATTATCGCCGGGACGCACCGTTACCTGATTGATATCGGCGGCGTGACCGCCGTGCCCTGTTTTATCACCAGTATTATCGCCGGCGTGATGTCGGGGCTGATTAACCGAAAATTTCCCAAAGCCCAGCACTGGCGCGCCGGGATTATCGGCGGGATGATTTGCGAAAGCCTGACCATGCTGCTGGTGGTGATCTGGGCGCCTTCTACCGCGCTGGGGCTGGATATTGTGGCGAAAATCGGCGCGCCGATGATCTTTGGCACGGTGTGCATCGGCTTTATTGTGCTACTGGTGCAGAGCGTTGAGGGAGAGAAAGAGGCGATTGCCGGGCGGCAGGCGCGGCTGGCGCTGGATATTGCCAATAAAACCCTACCGCTATTTCGCAACGTGAACAGCGAGTCATTGCGCCAGGTGTGCGACATCATTCGCCGCGATATTGACGCCGACGCGGTGGCGATCACCAACGTTGATCACGTGCTGGCTTATGTCGGAGTGGGCGAAAATAACTACCTCGATAGTGATGATATTATTAGCCCGACCACCCAGCAGGCGATTACCACCGGCGAAATTATTATTAAAAACAATGATGAAGCGCATCGCACGCCGGAGATCCACTCAATGCTGGTGATCCCGCTGCGCGAACAGGGCATCGTCACCGGGACGCTAAAAATCTACTACTGCCACGCGCACCAGATCACCTCCGCGTTGCAGGATATGGCGGTCGGTTTATCGCAGATTATCTCAACGCAGCTGGAAGTCTCCCGCGCCGAGCAACTGCGCGAAATGGCTAATAAAGCGGAGCTGCGCGCGCTGCAAAGTAAAATTAACCCCCACTTTCTCTTTAACGCCCTGAATGCCATCTCCTCATCCATTCGCCTCAATCCCGATACCGCGCGCCAGCTGATTTATAATCTGTCGCGCTACCTGCGCTATAACATTGAATTAAAAGATGATGAGCAGATCGACATCAAAAAAGAGCTCTACCAGATTAAGGACTATATCGCCATTGAGCAGGCACGCTTCGGCGATAAGCTGACGGTTATCTATGATATCGATGAAGAGGTGAGCTGCGTGATCCCGAGCCTGCTGATCCAGCCGCTGGTGGAGAATGCCATCGTTCACGGTATTCAGCCCTGCAAAGGCAAAGGCGTGGTCACCATTAGCGTGGAAGAGTGCGGCAACCGGGTACGCATTGCGGTGCGCGATACCGGCAACGGCATCGCGCCGGAAATGATCGCCCGCGTCGAAGCAGATGAAATGCCGGGGAATAAAATTGGCCTGCTGAATGTTCATCAGCGGGTGAAACTACTGTATGGCGAAGGGCTGCATATTCGCCGCCTGACGCCGGGCACCGAAATCGCCTTTTATGTGCCCCGCCAGACGTCGCGCGCGACGCTGTTGCCCTCACCGGAGAGAAGATGAAAGTCATCATTGTAGAAGATGAATTCCTGGCGCAGCAGGAGCTAAGCTGGCTTATTCGCGAACACAGCCAGATGGAGATTGTCGGCACGTTTGATGATGGCCTCGACGTGCTGAAGTATTTACAGCACAACCGCGTGGACGCCATTTTTCTCGATATCAACATCCCGTCGCTGGATGGCGTGTTGCTGGCGCAGAATATCAGCCAGTTCGCCCATAAGCCCTTTATTGTCTTTATCACCGCGTGGAAAGAGCATGCGGTGGAGGCGTTTGAACTGGAAGCGTTTGACTACATCCTGAAACCTTACCAGGAGTCGCGCATCGTCAATATGTTGCAGAAGCTGGAGAGCGCCTGGCAGCAGCAGGCAGGAACCGCGAGCAGCCCGCAGTCACGGGAAAACGCCACCATTAACCTGGTGAAAGATGAGCGCATTATTGTCACCAGTATTCACGATATCTATTACGCGGAAGCGCACGAGAAGATGACGTTTGTCTACACCAGGCGGGAGTCGTACGTGATGCCGATGAATATTACCGAGTTTTGCAGCAAGCTGCCGACGGCGCACTTCTTCCGCTGCCACCGCTCATACTGCGTCAATCTGGACAAGATCCGCGAGATCGAACCCTGGTTTAACAACACCTATATTCTGCGACTGCGGGACCTCGATTTTCAGGTGCCCGTCAGCCGCAGTAAGGTAAAAGAATTCAGGCAACTGATGAATCTTTAAAGGACATAACCCAGCGTCTGGCGCAGATGTGCGCCGGAGCCCAGCAGGCCTGGGTTATCGTGAACAATCAGGTAGACCGGAATGTCCTGCACATAGGCTTTGAAGCGCCCTTTATCTTCGAAGCCGCCGCGAAAACCGGAGGCGGTGAAGAAATCAAGAAAGCGCGGCACGATGCCGCCCGCGATGTAAACACCGCCAAAGGTGCCGAGATTGAGCGCCAGGTTGCCGCCAAAACGGCCCATAATTACGCAAAACAGCGACAGTGCGCGGCGACAATCGGTGCAGCTGTCCGACAGTGCACGCTCGGTAATATCTTTTGGTTGCAGGTTTTCCGGCAGGCGACCGTCTGATTTCACAATCGCGCGGTAGAGGTTGATAAGCCCGGGACCGGAGAGCACGCGCTCGGCGGAGACGTGGCCAATTTCAGCCCGCAACTCTTCAAGGATAATCCCCTCCTCTTCGCTGTTCGGGGCGAAATCGACGTGGCCGCCTTCGCCCGGCAGGCTCACCCAGCGCTTATCCACATGCACCAGATGCGCGACGCCAAGACCGGTACCGGCGCCGTAAACGGCAATCGGTTTGCCTTCAACCGGCGCGTTGCCGCCAAACTGAATCAGGTGTTCCGCTTTCAGCATCGGGATAGCCATCGAAACGGCGGTGAAATCGTTGATGATCTCCAGATGCGCGAAGCCGAGGTTTTGCCTCATTTCGTCAATGGAGAAGGCCCAGGTGTGGTTGGTCATCGCCACCCAGTCGCCGGTGATGGGGCAAGCGATGGCGATACAGCCATCTTCCACACTCACCTCGTGCTCTTCGAGGTAAACGCGAACGACTGCTTCCAGGCTGGGGTAATCAAGACCTGAATAGGTCTTCGCCCGGGAAATGTCGCCGGTCTCGACATCACACAACGCTAAGCGCGCGTTGGTGCCGCCCACGTCTCCCACTAAAGCATATTTTTTCATTCTTCTACGGCTCCGCTAAAGTCAGAATAAATCTTTGGCACACTGTAAATTCAAGGCGCTGTAACGACAACGACCATATCACGAGTGCCCCTTTATTATCGATCTACATCACAGATTAGCCCTAAGCTTTCAGACTGATTACTGCCTTATTGCCGCAGTGGGTTACAAGGAAATATCTGGAGCGCGTTTGTACGCTGAAATAGTGCGCAACATGGCGCGCTTTTATCCCTGGAATTTATCGCTTCCCCTTTTATCAGGAGTATTTGCATGGTTTACCTGGCAGACCCCGCACGTTATGAAAAAATGGCCTATAAGCGCTGCGGCGAGAGCGGGCTCAAATTGCCTTTGGTGTCGCTCGGGCTGTGGCATAACTTTGGCGATGCGACACTGCTTGAGACCAGCCGACAGCTGCTGCGCCATGCCTTTGATCTCGGCATCACCCATTTCGATCTGGCGAACAACTACGGGCCACCGCCCGGCTCGGCCGAGAGCAACTTTGGCCGCATTATGCAGGAGGATTTCCTCCCCTATCGCGATGAGCTGATTATCTCCAGCAAAGCTGGTTACACCATGTGGGACGGCCCTTATGGCGACTGGGGATCGCGCAAATACTTGGTTGCCAGCCTCGATCAGAGCCTGCGGCGCATGGGCATTGAGTATGTCGATATTTTCTATCATCACCGCCCGGATCCCGAGACGCCGCTGAAAGAGACGATGCGCGCGCTCGATCACCTGGTGCGCCAGGGCAAGGCGCTCTATGTCGGGCTGTCGAACTACCCGGCGGCACAGGCGCGGGAAGCGATCGAGATCCTTAACGATCTCGGTACGCCGTGCCTGATCCATCAGCCGAAATACTCCCTGTTTGAACGCTGGGTTGAGAGCGAATTGCTGGATTTGTTGCAGGAAAAAGGGGTTGGTAGCATCGCGTTTTCGCCGCTGGCAGGCGGGCAGTTGACCGACCGCTATCTGCAAGGGATCCCGGCGGATTCGCGTGCGGCGAGCGGCAGCCGCTTCCTCAACCCGGATCAACTCACCGAAGATAAACTGGCGACGGTGCGGGCGCTGAATGCGGTGGCCGAGCGGCGCGGGCAGAAGCTGTCGCAGATGGCGCTGGCATGGGTGCTGCGCGGGGAGAGAGTCACCTCGGTGTTGATTGGTGCCAGCAAAACCAGCCAGCTTGACGATGCGGTGGGGATGCTGGCGAACCGGGCGTTTAGCGCGCAGGAGTGTGCGGAGATTGACGCTATTCTCACTGGCACGCAGTAAACCAGCGTTTTAGCAAAAAGTGCTATTAACGGTGATTTAGGAGTTCCGCCACTAATACGGGGTTTGCGCGCGCCGTAATATTGCCGCCACAGGCCTCCCCGGCCCGATCGTGAAGGAGAAGAGTATGTTCAGGTCACTGATTCTGGCAGCAGTATTACTGGCTTTTGCGCCACTGGCCGCCAATGCTGGCGAAATCACCCTGTTGCCGTCGGTTAAATTGCAGATCGGCGATCGCGATAATTATGGTAACTACTGGGACGGCGGCCGCTGGCGCGACCGCAATTACTGGAACAATAATTATGAGTGGCGCGATCACCGTTGGCATAAGCATGACCGCGGCTGGCATCGTGGCTGGGATAAACGTGGTTGGGACAAGCGTGACGCCTATGAGCGCGGCTATCGCGAAGGCTGGAACGATCGTGACGACCGCCGCGGACCGGGTCGTGGTCACGGGCATGGACACCACCATTAATTGTGTTTCGCAGGTGGTTTGATTACCCGGTGAAACGTAAAGTGCCGGATGGCGGCTAACGCCTTATCCGGCCTACGCGATCCAGCCCCCAAAAGTTTTGTGCGCCGATAAAGTTTGCAGGCCCGATAAGCGCAGCGCCATCGGGCATTCAGTACAGTGCCGGATGGCGGCTAACGCCTTATCCGGCCTACGCGATCCAGCTCCCGAAAAGTTTTTGTGCGCCGGTAAATTTTTGTAGGCCCGATAAGCGTAGCGCCATCGGGCGTTCAAGCCGCAGAAACGATACGCCTATCGCCGTCGGGTGTTATTTACCCATCAACTCGGCAAGCGTTCCGACCAGCAACCAGCCATTCAGGCACACCACCAGCGCGACAATCACCCAGCCAGTGCGTCTTACCAGCGCGGTATTCACCAGTTCGCCCATCAGTTTTGCATTGCTGGTAAACACCAGCAGCGGCACCAGCGCCAGCGCGATACCAAAGCTCAGCAGCACCTGGCTCATCACCAGGATACGCGTCGGATCCAGCCCCAGCCAGATAACAATAAACGACGGCAACATGGTGATGGTACGGCGCACCCACAGCGGAATATGGAAACGGACAAACCCCTGCATCACCACCTGTCCGGCCAGCGTACCGACGACGGTTGAAGAGAGACCCGCAGCCACCAGGCTCAGGCCGAAAATAGTCGCCGCAGCATGGCTTAATAACGGCTCCAGCGTTAAATAGGCCTGATCGAGATCCGCCACGCCGGTGTGTCCATTAAAGTGAAATGCCGCCGCGGCGGTCGCCATCATCGCCAGGTTAACAAACCCGGCAATGGTCATCGCCAGCCCGACATCCCATTTGGTCGCGGAGTAGCGCTCGCGGCGCGTACCGTCGTGCAGGTTTTGCGTCAGCGAGGAGTGCAAATAGATGACGTGCGGCATAATGGTCGCGCCCAGTACCCCGGCGGCAAGAAACACCGCATCGGTTCCGGAAAGCGTAGGAATAACAATGCCTTTTGCCAGCGCCGCCAGCTTCGGCTGCGAGAAAATCAGTTCGACAATATAGGCCGCCGCGACAAACAGCAGCAGGCCGCCTATCACTTTTTCCAGCGGTTTCTGCCCGCGCTTTTGCAGCATCAGGATCAGGAAGGTGGCGATCCCGGTCAGCACCGCGCCCTGCATCAGCGACACGCCGAGGATCAGCTTGAAGCCAATCGCCGCGCCGATAAACTCCGCCAGGTCCGTCGCCATGGCGATGATTTCCGCCTGCACCCAGTAAAACCACACCAGCGGGCGCGGATAGTGGTCGCGGATCTGCTCCGCGAGGTTTTTGCCGGTCGCAATGCCGAGCTTGGCGGAAAGCAGCTGAATGAGCATCGCCATCAGGTTCGCCCACACTACAACCCACAAAAGCTGGTAGCCGAAGGTCGCGCCCGCCTGAATATTGGTGGCAAAGTTACCCGGATCGATGTAACCAATAGCCGCAATAAATGCAGGTCCCATTAACGCAAATCTGAGTTTGCGCGCTGCTCTTCCGTTAGTACTCTCCACGCGACTACTGCTCATTTATTGCCCCTAAATATAGCCTTTGCTATGTTTGATGCTACCAAAATGAGAATGATTATCAAGATCGTTAGGATGGGTTTACTTGATTTCTCTGATAGCCTGAAACAATAGAAGGGTTGAATGCCAAGGATGGTGACGGCGGCGACAACATTTACCGCAGCATTATGTTATGAGTCTAGCAGCGTGACGCAACTTTTCACGGCCTTTATTAACATACCTGAATTGTATGTTTGATCACTAATTTTGAGTCTGGTCACAGGACATTAATATAGTGTGCCTTTGATCTCGTTTTCTTTTGTCTTGTTACATAGAATGTGCACGAAATTCCTACCCGTCTCATATTTGGAGCAAATATGTCCCGCGTTCTGCACTTTGTCCTGGCGCTTGCTGTTGTGGCGCTGCTTGCCTTGCTCGTGAGCAGCGATCGCAAAAAGATCCGCATTCGCTTTGTTATTCAACTGCTGGTAATTGAAGTTGTGCTGGCCTGGTTCTTCCTCAACTCTGATGTCGGCCTCGGCTTCGTAAAAGGCTTCTCCGAGATGTTTGAAAAACTGCTCGGCTTTGCCAACGAAGGCACCAACTTCGTCTTCGGCAAAATGAATGACGAAGGCCTGGCCTTCTTCTTCCTGAAAGTGCTCTGCCCGATTGTCTTTATCTCTGCGCTGATTGGTATTCTGCAACACATTCGCGTACTGCCGATTGTGATCCGTGCCATTGGTACGGTGCTGTCGAAAGTGAACGGCATGGGTAAACTGGAATCGTTTAACGCGGTCAGCTCCCTGATTCTGGGTCAATCCGAGAACTTTATTGCTTATAAAGATATCCTCGGCAAAATGTCACGCAACCGCATGTACACCATGGCTGCGACCGCAATGTCGACGGTTTCGATGTCGATTGTGGGCGCCTACATGACCATGCTGCAGCCGAAATATGTCGTCGCGGCGCTGGTGCTGAACATGTTC
Source organism: Kosakonia sp. HypNH10 (assembly GCF_029850615.1). Lineage (NCBI taxonomy): Bacteria > Pseudomonadati > Pseudomonadota > Gammaproteobacteria > Enterobacterales > Enterobacteriaceae > Kosakonia > Kosakonia sp. HypNH10. The sequence continues at coordinate 196,860 of NZ_JAOTIU010000002.1, read as the reverse complement.
AGTACCTTTATCGTGCTCTCGCTGCTCAACCCGTACCGCGTGGATGAGAGCGAAGAGAACCTGCAGATGGCGAAACTGCACGAAGGCCAGAGCTTCTTTGAGATGCTGGGTGAATACATTCTGGCAGGTTTCAAAGTGGCGATTATCGTTGCGGCTATGCTGATTGGCTTTATCGCGCTGATTTCCGGCCTGAACGCCCTCTTCGCTGCCGTGCTGGGCATCTCCTTCCAGGGCATTCTGGGGTACATCTTCTACCCGGTTGCCTGGGTGCTGGGCGTACCGGCTCATGAAGCGTTGCAGGTGGCGAGTATCATGGCGACCAAACTGGTCTCCAACGAATTTGTGGCGATGATGGATCTGCAGAAAATTGCCTCCACCCTCTCTCCGCGTTCGGAAGGTATCCTCTCTGTCTTCCTGGTCTCCTTCGCCAACTTCTCCTCAATCGGCATTATCGCAGGCGCGATCAAAGGCCTGAACGAAGAGCAGGGCAACGTGGTTTCCCGCTTTGGTCTGAAGCTGGTTTACGGTTCGACGCTGGTGAGCGTGCTCTCTGCGGCCATCGCGGCGCTGGTTATCTGATTCGAACATGCTTTAACAAAAACCGGGGCCTGCCCCGGTTTTTTTATGCCAGCGGCTGCGGCTTGCCGAGCAGATAGCCCTGCAAATAGTCAACGCCCGCCTTCAGCAGCAGCTCGCGCTGCGCCTCATTCTCTACGTACTCGGCCACCACCGTCAGACCTTTAGCTTTCGCCAGAGAGCATATCGCTTGCACGATCATCGCATCCTGCGGGTCGGTGAGAATATCGCGCACAAAACAGCCGTCGATCTTAATGATATCCGCCTGGATGCGCTTCAAACGCTCGAAGTTGGCATAGCCGGTGCCGAAATCATCAATGGCAATCTTAAACCCCGCCTCGCGTAAGCGCGTAATATTCCGGACGCTCACTTCCGAATGGGAAAAAGCCTGCTCTTCGGTAATTTCGATAATCACCGCCTGCGCGGCGATGCCGTAACGCGCAAACAGTGCGAGAAACTGCGTAGCGAAGAATTGCTGCATCAGGGTCAGCGGCATCAGGTTGAGGGAGAAACGCGGCTTTGTAGCAGGCTGCGGATGCGCCTGCATCCATTTCAGCAGCGTTTCGACGACCTGCATATCGAAGCGCGTACCGAGATCAAACTGGGCAATCACCGGAATAAACTGGTCGGGGGTAATGATCTGATCATCGCTGACCAGCCGTGAAAGGATCTCGTGATAGCCCTCGCCTGTGGCATCGACGATCGGCTGGGCATAGAGCGCGATACCGCCCTCTTCCAGCGCCCGTTTTACCCTCTCCAGTTGCAGCACGCGCTCAGTGGTCTGATTATTCACTTCCGCCTGGCTGTTGGTGAGCGCCAGCACACGATTTTCGCTGTCCGTCTGCTCTGACAGCCAGCTCAACTGGCCGAGCGTCTGCTGCAGCGCGTCCCGGTTGCCCTGCAATTCGCCCCACGAAGCACCGAACTCAATCTCCAGCGGTTTTTTACTCCAGCAGATTCGCTGGCTGTTAAGACGATCGAGCATGGAGTGCAGGCGCGCCAGGGTTTCCGGCCCGTTGAGCATTAGCAGTAATTCACTGCCGGGGAGTTGAAAAAAACGCTCCCCTTCATGCAGCCAGGGTTGCAGCGCCCGGGTGACGCTGCGCTTCACATGCACGCGCATCATCATGCCGAAGTGGCGGCTAAGGAAATCGAGGTTTTTCATATGCAGACAACAGACGATGCTGCCCGGCTGGCGCTCCACTTCCCTCTCCAGCGCGCGCAGATTAGGCAAACCGGTGAGCGGATCGCTCATCGCTTGCGCCTGCCAGCGCCGCTTCAGCCACAGGCTGCGGTTGAAAACGCGGATGTTGTAAAGCAGGCAGACGGTGAAACAGATCAGTACCGACATGACAAACGCCAGCGAGTAATCTGCGCGCACGTCATGAAAAAAGTTGTTGTTATAAGCCAGCAACAGGAAAGCCGACACCGCCCAGCTCAGCGTCAGAAAGGTGCCCGGCAGACGGCTACAGCCAAAGTTAAAAATAATAAAGATCAGCGGTACCAGATAACCGGCAACCAGATCTGATTTATAGGGGGCGCATAGCAGCGCCACAATGGTGATTAATGTCGTCAGCCAGCCCAGCGTGAATAAACGCTTTCTTTTGCTAAAACAGGGAACAACGCTACGGCGCCACCACGCTTTTGCGAAGCGCGGATTGAGGATCATGCGCATCGGATAATAAACAATCATGGTGAAAATCAACGCCGAACATATCAAACTCTGAATATCGATTATTGAGAATATTAACGAACCGCTGCCGAAGTAATTGGAGAGCGTCACCGGATAATTAAACCAGGCTCCAGCCAGATACATCGTTATTTTTATGCCGATGGGCGCAATAAATCCCAGCCATAAAATGCGTACCCCCATATTTTTATTAGGAATACCGTAACGCCAGCGCGTGCCAAGCTGCCAGCGAACAATGGCGCACACCAATAAAACGGCAAATAGCTGGCAGAAGAGCAGCACCGCCGCTTCGCCAAAGGGCAGATGAAAGAAGATCTCATTAATGATAGCGGAGCCGAGAATAAGCGGCGCAATGGCGTGTCGACCAAATAACAGGAGAATCGCAAGCGTAACGCTTAAAGGTAACCAGGCGAGATAAACACTGCCGCCATCAACGACTGTTTTCGGCGAAATATAACGGGCTACGGGAATAGCCACCAGGCACATCATTAACGCCAGCAGAAACGGCTTCACGTAACCGGATTTCATAAATTAATGTCGGCTCTGGTGGTTAAAAAATAATTACCATGAATAATAGGTTTATTGAAACAGTGAAGCAAGCCAGGGAAACGGACGAGAAAATAGCAGACGTGCGCTTTTTTCAGCCAACGGCCTGAAGAATAAACGCACAAACAGAAAACCCCCGCGTAAACGCGAGGGTTCAAATTTTGGTGGAGCTAAGCGGGATCGAACCGCTGACCTCTTGCATGCCATGCAAGCGCTCTCCCAGCTGAGCTATAGCCCCACAATGTTACTTTACGCACCAGTTCCGTTGGGTTCGGAATTTGGTGGAGCTAAGCGGGATCGAACCGCTGACCTCTTGCATGCCATGCAAGCGCTCTCCCAGCTGAGCTATAGCCCCATCGCGTAAAGCGTGTCGTGTTGACGGGCGGCATGATATGAATTCCCTTGCCAGGTGTCAACGGCAAAATCATCACCTCTTTACCAACCGCTGAAAAAGCATGCAATTGAATCCCCTTGCGATGTGCCTCGCAGCCAGCAGTTAAACCTGTCACATTTTCTTCTAAAATGGTGCTATAACATAAATCACTAATTACCCTTACTACTCACCGGGAAATTATATGCTCAAGGAACGAATGACGCCGGAAGAGCTGGCTACGCTAACCGGGTACAGTCGGCAAACCATCAACAAATGGGTGCGTAAAGAGGGGTGGATCACCTCACCAAAACCTGGCGTTCAGGGAGGAAAAGCCCGCCTGGTTCACGTTAATGAACAGGTCCGCGCCTTTATCCGCAGCGCGCAGCGCAATGAACTCTCCCCCTCCACCGACAACTCCAGCAGCGACGCCTCGCTGGAAGCACTGCTGCTCAGACTGGCAAAAGAGATGACCGACGACGAGCGCACTCTGCTCTCTTCAATGCTTTTGCGCGACGGCATTACCGGCCTGTTGCAACGTTTAGGGATCCGCGACCAGAAATAAGATGAACACATTACCAAGCAAAATGACCACTGCTGAGTTAGCAAACCGCCTCGGCGTCACACGACAGACCATCAACCGCTGGATCAAACGTCACAAGTGGAAAACAGAGAGTCTTCCCGGCGTAAAAGGGGGCCGCGCCCGCTACGTATTGATTACCGATAAAGTGCTGAGCCTGGTGATGGAGCTTCCCGCCATGCGCCACAGCGGTTTTAACAGTTCGCTCGCCGAACCGCCCACGCCCTATCTCACCGCGCCAGGCACAATGCAAAATATTATCAACTCGTTGCAGATGCTTACCGCTGACGAACTGCACCAGCTTGAAGTGCTGCTGGCGCGCGAAGGGTTAAGCACTTTTTGCAGCCGCTTAGGCATTAAGCAGACGGTACAAGAGTAAAAAAAACCGGCGCTGTGCCGGTTTGTACTGTTAATGGGTGTGCTGATGGTTTTCGCGCCGGTAGGCTCCCGGCGGCTGGTTAAAGGTGCGGGTAAAAATCCGCGTAAAGGTTTGCTGCGAATCGAAGCCATATTTCAGGCAGATATCGTAAACCTTCTGATCGGTGTTGCGTAAATCCTGTGCGGCGCGCGCGAGTTTGCGCTCGCGGATATAGCGCCCGAGGCTCTCCCCTTTGTACTGCAAAAAGAGCCGTTGCAGATGCCACTTGGAGTAGCCTGCGTGCGCGGCAATCTCATCAATACGCAAGGGCTGATGAAGATTGTCGTCGATCCACTCGACGATAGTGTCGATAACCTGAGCGGAAATAGTCATGCTGCGATCCCCCCTGCACTTCGATTAATTAAATGGGTTCTTCCCACCAGGCGCTGAATGTTTGCGCCGTATCGGCCGCAAAAACCACTTCGCCCAGTTTCGGTGTCAGTAAGCGAAACTCTTTATCGCGGCTGGCAGCCGCTAAACGTTTATACGGATCGTCCCAACTGTGTTTTGCCAACACAAAACGCCCGGCATGGCCCGGCAGCACCGCGCGTGCCTGCAGATCCTGCGCCGCCTGCGCGCTCTGCTCCGGCATCATATGAATATATTTCCACGCCTCGTCGTACTGCCCATTCTCCATAATGGCAATATCAATGGGGCCAAACCTGTCGCCAATGGCCTTAAAGTGCGGGCCATAACCGCTGTCACCGCTGTAGTAGACTTTGCGTTCAGGCGTGACAAACAGAAAGCTGGCCCACAGCGTCTGGTTGCGCTTCAGGCCTCGGCCGGAGAAGTGACGCGCGGGCAGAATATTTACGCTAAGCGTATCGCTGACCTGCACGCTCTGCTGCCAGTCCGCCTCCTCAATCTTCGCCGCATCCATTCCCCAGTAACGCAGATGGGAGCCGACGCCGAGCGGCGTAACAACGCGTTTGATCTTCGGCATCAGCGCCTTGATGGTGGCGTGATCGAGGTGGTCATAATGGTCGTGAGAGATAATCAGCAGATCGATCTCCGGCATCCTCTCTGCCGTCCAGACGCCGTTACCGGCAAACGCTTTATTGAGAAATGAGAACGGCGCGGCGTAGTCACTGAGCACCGGGTCGATCAAAATGCGTTTGCCCGCCAGCTGCATATACCACGAGGAGTGCCCCATCCAGACCAGCGTATCCTCCTGCAACGGCAGCGCTGCAAGATCGGTTGTCACCGTCGGCAGCGGCTGCTGCGGGCGCGCATTTTCACGTTTTCCAAAGAGAAAATCCCACCACAACGCCAGCTTATTTTGCTCACCGGTAAAGCCCGGCGTCGGCAGCGTATTGTGGAATGCGCCGTCGCGGTAATGAGGCGATTTCTCCACGGCGCTGAGTGCCTCACCCTGCGGTGGCTGGCCAAAACCGGCATTGAGAACAAAAGGTAAGCTTGCAGCAGACGCAACGAGCATAACGACAACCACGCTGATAGTGAGACGTTTCATATCCTGACCCGGCTAAATCGATCCCATCCGTTGAGACGATACTCATAGAACTTGATTATGAGTGAGTAAGCACTCATTATAGAAACGAACACTAAATCGTCAAGACGATTTTTCTTTGTTTGATATTCGACGTTGCAGCCTCTCAAAGGGCATGTTTCAATCGTGGTTTTTGTAAAAAGCGGAGAACAGCGGCGTGGCTCGTCCGAAGAGTGAAGATAAGAAACTGGCATTACTGAAAGCAGCAACCAAGGCGATTGCCCAGTCGGGAATTGCCGCCTCCACCGCGCTTATCGCCCGTAACGCAGGCGTCGCGGAAGGGACACTGTTTCGCTACTTCGCCACCAAAGACGATCTGTTGAACGCGCTCTATCTGCATCTGAAAACCGATCTTTGCGGCACTATGCTCGCCAATCTCGACCGCTCCAGCAGCGATTCGAAATTGCATACCCACTCCATCTGGGACAGCTATATCGACTGGGGCATTCGCCACCCCAACGGCCACCATGCGGTGCGCCAGATCGCCATCAGCGAAAAGCTGACCGCCGAAACCAAGCAGCAGGTGGCCGATATCTTCCCGGAGCTGCATGAGCTGTGCCACCGCTCGGTGCGCCCGGTTTTCCTCTCGGATGAGTACGCCGCGTTTGGCGATGCCATTTTCCTGGCGATGGCGGAAACCACCATCAATTTTGCCGGACGCGATCCCTCGCGAACCAAAGAGCTTAAGCGTCTCGGCTTTGAGGCGATGTGGCGCGCGCTGGCAAATGAGGAAAACGATGGAGAGTAAAACATTGCAGGAGAGCGCTCATCGCTATGCGCTGTCGCTCCCCTTTACCGAGCACTGCTGGCCGTTTGGCCCGGAACATGACGTCTTCAAAGTGTGCGGCAAGATCTTCATGATGACCACCACTGCCCACGGAAGGCCGATGGTGACGATGAAATCGGAGCCGCAGGTTGCCCTGCTCAACCAGCAGATCTACCCCAGCATTGAGCCGGGTTATCACATGAATAAGAAGCACTGGATTTCCGTCTACGCAGGCGACGAGATTAACCTCTCGCTGCTCGAATCACTGATCCAGCACTCCTGGGATCGCGTGGTCGACACTCTGCCGCGTAAGGATCAGAAGCGCCTGCGCCCTTAAGCGTTCTGCGCCAGCCATTGCAGCGCCTGCTCGCTCTGCTCATCCACCGGCATATAGACCAGTAACCGCGATCCGTTGCGCGGCGCGGAGTACCAGTACATCTGGTGCAGGGTAATCGTGCCGAGCTGCGGGTGAGCAAAGAGTTTGACCTTATTCTCCACGCCGCTCACTTCATAGTGTTTACGCCACAGCGTTTCAAATTCCGCCGACGCGGCGCAAAAGCGCGCCAGCTTCGCTTCCCATATCGCATCCCCGCGGTGCGCGGCCATAGCCGCCCGAAAATAGGCGACAAAGGTCGAGAGCACCTGTTCATCCAGCCCTAAGCGGCTGCGCCACTGCGGATGGGTTAAATAGAGATAGATACAGTTGCGGTCCTCTTCCGGGATCTCATCAAACTTAACGCCCATCAGGCGCTCAAAACCGGCATTCCACGCGACAATATCAAAATGGGGTTTCTGGATGCTCGCCGGGTTCGGCAGCAGGCTGTCCAGCAGGCGGCGCGTGCTGTCGCTGATCCCTTCGCACTGCGGGGAGTTGAGCGCTTCGGTCGGCGCTAACCCGGCCAGCAGAAAGAGGTGCCGCGTCTCGGTTGGCGTGCACTGCAATGCGGAGGCAATCGCCTGCAAAACATTGGCGGAGGGGTTCACCTCGCGGCCCTGCTCCAGCCAGGTGTACCAGGTAACGCCAACATCGGCCAGCAGCGCCACCTCTTCGCGCCGCAGACCCGGCGTCCGGCGTCGGCTGCTGCGCGGCAAGCCGAGCCGCTGTGGGTCGAGGCTTTCGCGCCGCGCGCGCAGAAACGCGCCCAGCTGTTTGCGGCTCTCTTCAAGCAGCGCCAGCTGCGGCTGTTTGTCCACCATCAACGTCATAAACCCTCCAGCATGGTAGTACCAGTACCCGTATAGGCAAGAACTGGTACCCGTTTTATCATTCGGCGATGCTACGTCCATCCGATGAATGACGCAATGGAGTCACCATGAATACGTCTGCTGTTTCTCCGGGCCGGGCGGGCCTGTTTTTGCTGTTAACCGGGCAGATGCTGCCGCTGATCGACACCTCAATCACCAATGTCGCGCTCGATTCCATCACTCTGTCGTTACACACTTCAGCTACCCAACTGGCGCTGATTGTCGCGCTCTACGGCGTGGCGTTTGCCGTCTGCCTGGCGATGGGCAGCAAACTGGGGGACAACCTGGGACGCCGCCGCATCTTTTTATGGGGCGTTGCGCTGTTCGGCATCGCCTCGCTGCTGTGCGGGCTGGCGAACTCGGTCTCTGCCCTGCTGGCGGCGCGCACGCTACAGGGGATGGGCGCGGCGCTGATTGTGCCGCAGATCCTCGCCACTCTGCATGTCACGCTAAAAGGCACTGCGCATGCCCGCGCAATCAGCCTCTACGGCGGAGTGGGCGGCGTGGCGTTTATCATCGGGCAGATGGGCGGCGGCTGGCTGGTGTCGGCGGATATCGCCGGGCTCGGCTGGCGCAACGCCTTCTTTATCAATGTGCCCATTTGCCTGCTGGTGTTACTGCTGAGCCGCCGTTACGTACCGGAAACCCGCAGCGAGCGGCGCACGCGCATTGACTGGCAGGGTACGGCCGCGCTGGCGCTGATCCTCTGCTGCCTGCTTTTCCCGCTGGCATTAGGCCCGGAGATGCACTGGCCGTGGCAGAGCAAAGCGGCGCTGCTGGCACTCTTCCCGCTGGCGCTGTGGATGCGCAGCAGCGCGGTGCAGCAGGAGAAGCGCGGCATCACGCCGCTGGTTCCGCCGCGCCTGCTTAAGCTGCCGAGCATCCGCTTTGGTTTACTGATTGCACTGCTCTTTTTCAGCGCCTGGGCCGGGTTTATGTTCTGTATGGCGCTCACTTTGCAGGCCGGAATGGGCATGACGCCCTACCAGTCCGGGAACAGTTTTATTGCCCTCGGCGTCGCCTATTTTATCTCCGCGTGGTATGCGCCGAAGCTGATTAGCCGCTACAGCATGCGCACCATTTTGTTGACCGGGCTTACGATTCAGATTGCCGGTTTGCTGGCGCTGATGGTTACGCTGCACTTCTCAGGCCGCGTGGTTGGCGTGCTGGCACTCGCCCCGGCAACCCTGCTGATTGGCTACGGCCAGGCGCTGATCGTCAACAGCTTCTACCGCATCGGTATGCGTGATATCACCGCGCAGGACGCGGGCGCAGGCAGCGCGCTGCTCAGCACCCTGCAGCAGGCGGCGCTCGGTCTGGGGCCTGCGCTGCTCGGCGGCATTTTTCTCCACCTTGTCGGCCAGTCGCACGGCGACTATAGCGCGGCGCTGAGCGGTTTTCTGGCAACAGAAGTGGTGATGATGCTGGCGCTTGTCGCAGCGGCACTCGTTGCCCGTCGGCAGTTAGCGCCCCGCTGCCCGACCAGCGCCTGAGGCACATAAAAAACGCCAGCACGGAGGCTGGCGTTTTCTCTTGTGACACTGAGGCTTATGCGCGTTTCGGTGTCCGCCGCAGCAGTTTAAAGGCGGCAAACAGGAACACAATCCACACCGGCAGCAAAATGGCCGACAGGCGCATATCGTCGATGGAGTACATCAGGCCGAGAATAAATAGCATAAAGCCGATGCAGAGGTAGTTGCCCGCCGGGAAGAGCAGCGCTTTGAACTGCGGATCGCGCCCTTTGCGGCGCATCGCGGCGCGGAACTTCAGGTGTGCCAGCGAGATCATGATCCAGTTCAGCAGCAGGGTCGCGACCACTAGTGCCATCAGCATAGCAAAGGCCTTCTGCGGCAGCAGATAGTTCACCAGCACCACCAGCGAGGTAATCGCGCCGGAGAGGATCAGCGAGTTGACCGGTACGCCGCGACGGCTGACACGTGTTAAAAACGCAGGCGCATTGCCCTGCACCGACAGGCCAAACAGCATACGGCTGTTGGAGTAAACGCCGCTGTTATAGACCGACAGTGAAGCCACCAGAATGACGAAGTTGAGTGCCGAAGCGACCAGATTGCTGTCAAGTTCATGGAAGATCATCACAAACGGGCTGCTGTTGGCCTGCACATCAATCCACGGATAGAGCGCCAGCAACACCACCAGCGAACCGATGTAGAAGAGCAGAATTCGGTAAACCACCTGATTAACCGCTTTTGGAATGGTGGTGTGCGGCTCACTCGCTTCCGCGGCGGTGATACCAATCAGCTCAAGGCCGCCGAACGAGAACATAATCACTGCCAGCGACAGCACCAGCCCATGCCAGCCGGTGGCGAAAAAGCCGTTGTACTGCCAGAGGTTATTGATGCTGGCACGCTCGCCACCGTGGCCGGTGAACAGCATCCAGATGCCAAAGCCAATCATGCCGATAATCGCCAGTACTTTGATCAGCGCAAACCAGAACTCGGTTTCGCCATACAGGCGCACATTGACGAGGTTAACGGCATTGATAATTACGAAGAAGGTGGCGGCCCAGACCCAGGTCGGGATGTCGGGGAACCAGTACTGCATATAGATCCCGGCAGCCGTCAGTTCCGCCATGCCGACCAGCACAAACATCGCCCAGTAGTTCCAGCCGGAGAGGAAGCCCGCAAATGGCCCCCAATACTTAAAGGCGAAGTGGGAAAACGAACCTGAGACCGGCTCTTCAACCACCATTTCACCGAGCTGGCGCATAATCAAAAAGGCGATAATGCCGGCGATGGCGTAGCCGAGTAACACCGCAGGCCCGGCCATCTGAATTGCCGGACCGATGCCGAGAAACAGCCCGGTACCAATCGCGCCGCCAAGGGCAATAAGCTGAATATGGCGGTTCTTTAATCCCCGTTGTAGCGTCGGCGCTGCCTCCGACGCGGTCCCGGTCATGTTCCCCACGACCTGTGACGCGTTTTTCACGTCCTTCCCCTTTGTGGTTTCATTTAAAGGGGCACCTTTTAACATCTCCGCCAGGGGCTGGCAAGAAATGGTACCGGCAGCGGGGAGCCTGCGCGAACAGACTCCCCGCTCCACTCAGGCCTGCAAACGGAACTGCTGCACGCTCTGCGCCAGCTGCTCCGCCTGATCTTCCAGCGACGTTGCAGCGGCAGCCATCTCCTGCACCAGCGAGGCGTTCTGCTGCGTTACACCATCCATTTCGTTGACCGCGATTGTCACCTGGCCGATGCCTTTGGCTTGCTCATCGGAGGCGCTGACGATCTCATTGATGATGGACTGCACCGAGTTCACTGCCTGGGTCATCTCCTGCATGGTTTTACCGGCGTCGTTCACCAGCTGCACCCCGGTTTCCACCCGCTTGCCGGACTCTTCAATCAGCGCGCCAATCTCTTTCACCGCATCGGCGCTGCGGCTTGCCAGATTACGCACTTCCGAGGCAACCACGGCAAAGCCACGCCCCTGCTCGCCGGCACGTGCCGCTTCCACCGCGGCGTTCAGCGCCAGGATATTGGTCTGGAAGGCGATACTGTTGATGATGGCAGTGATATCGCCAATCTTCTTCGCGCTATCGTCAATCTGCGACATGGTTTGTACCACCTGGCCCACCAGCGCTTCGCCGCGGCTGGCAATCTGCGTGGCATTGGCGGTCAACGCGGTAGCATGGTGCGCATTATCGGCGTTGTGTTTAACCGTGGCGCTGAACTGCTCCATACTGGCGGCGGTCTGCTCAAGCGCAGCGGCCTGCTGCTCGGTACGTGACGAGAGGTTGATGTTGCCGCTGACAATCTCGCCAGCGCCCTGGCGCACAGAACTGCTCGCCTCCTGGATCTGCCCAACCATCTGGCGCAGTTGGTCCTGCATGGTGTGCAGTGCATAGAAGAGGCTGCTGCGATCGCCCTCTTTCACCACAATAACGTTATCGAGTTTGCCTTCGGCGACCGCCAGCGCAATGCTTGCCCCTTCCAGCGGCTCGCCGCCAATCGGTTTCAGCACTTTACGGCTAAAGAGCACTCCTAACAGCGCGCTGACCAGCAGGATGCTGATAACGCCAAGGATCACGGCATTAAGCAGCTGGCGGTTAGCGGCGGCCATCACCTGGCTGACCGGGGCGACGATGCCCAGATACCAGTTATCGGTGCTGTTACCGATCGTAATGGGCTGCCAGGTCACCAGCGCTTTTTCGCCAAGGATCGGATCGTCCTGCTCCACCACACTGGTGGTAAAGCCTTCGGTATTGCCAGGAAAGGGTTTACTGGTCAGTTTCTTATCCGGATAGGAGATCACTTTCCCCGAGGTGGAGAGCAGCATCGCATAGCCGCCGCCTTCCCACGGTTTGATCTGGTTCACTTTCTGTTGCAGTGAGGCCAGCGAAATGTCGGAAGTGACCACCGCGTTGAGTTTACCGTCGTTGATAATCGGCGCGGCGACAGAGGTTAACAGCGTCGGGACGCCGTTATAGGCATAGCTGTAGGGTTCGATCAGCGTATCTTTTTGCGTGCGTTGCGGCACGAGGTAGTAGTCGCCCTGCCCCGGCGTCAAGATCGACAGCAGCGGATGCATGGCATATTTACCGGCAGGATCGCGATCGGCAAACACCGCGTAGCGCCCTTTGGGAGCCTGATCCGGTTTACCGGCAAACTCCGCGTCGCGGCCATCAAAAGCATTCTCTTCAAAAATCACCGACACGGAGAGGTAGTCCGGGTTATCGCGCACTGCATACTCAATTAACTTATTCGCCACGTTACGGTCGGTGATCCCGGCCTGCGGCAGCGCGGCCAGGCTGTGGCCGAGGTTATGCGCCACATCGCGCGCATAGTTAAGTTGTTGCTGAATATTGAGTGCCTCACTGCGGGCGATTTTTTGCAGATATTGTTCGGCGAGCGCTTTTTGCTGATTGCTGGACTGCCAGCTCAGTACCCCGATGGTGACCACAAAACCGAGGGTGATGGTGATGGCGCCCGTCAGCAGCATCTGCGCGCGGGTGCTCATTTTTTTATTTACGAATTGTCTGGCCATTACGGCTCTCCTGGAGTCAGCCTTCTGTCATCAATGTTCCTTGCAGCATGCTCTCCCTGTACCAATGCTATCGGCGATTATTTTTTGATCTTTAATTGTTAAAAATGGGCAGACGGGAGAGGGAAACACGCCCTTTCCGCCAGCACGGCAGCAGGCTAGCACGGGGCTTAATGTAGCGGCAGTTAACTTAACGGTCAGTGATGCTTAAAACAGAGTTTTCGACTGCATGAGGGGGAATAACTTTATTTACATAATGTGATAACGGAAACTGCCCCGGCGGAGAAACCGGGGCGAGAGGGTCAGCCGCGATCGTCTTTCGGGCCGAGGAAGTAGAAGCCAAACGGCAGCGAGCCAATGATGGTGAACATCAGGCTGTAAATCGCCACCCATGCGCCCTGCATGATAAACATTGAGGTGGTCCAGGAGGACATCGGCAGATTGTACTGATCCTCAACGCCTTCGAAGGTCACTTTTGACACCACGCTTACGGCAACCAGGAAGACAACCAGCACTGCGCAGAGAAATTTTTTCCCGTCGCGGGTTCGTAGTTTTTCCAGCATCTCACTCTCCTTTTATGTGGATTTTCTGTGCCGCGAGTGTAACCGATCTGCTGTTTGAATGTTGTGATTGAGCAAATAAAAGGCAACATGCCGGATAAGCTGCGCGCTCTCCGGCCTGCTGCCATTCGTGTTTAAAAATCGTAGCTCATTGACACTTTCAGCTCACGACCGACGCCCCGGTAGATATAGGTGCCGTTATCTTCCACGCTTGCCCAGTAGTTCTTGTTGGTGACGTTATCCAGCCCGACGCGCCACACCATCTCGTTGCGATCGGCATTCAACCGCATGCGGTAACGCGCACCGAGATCGAGAGTGGTGTAACTGCCCAGCTTCTTACTGTTCGCTGCATTAGCGTATTGCGATCCGGTGTGGTTGACTCGCGCCGTTGCCGTCAGCCCCTCAATCGCGGCGATGTCATACTCCGCGCCAAGCACCGAATAGAAGCCCGCTACGCCAACCGGCTTGTTACCCTGATTGATGCCATCCTGGGTTTTGGTCATCTCTGCGTCGATCCAGGTTGCGCTGCCGTTCAGGCGCAGGCCGAGCGTCGGCTCGCCAAATACGCTCAGCTCAACGCCGCGGTTGCGCTGCTCGCCGCTCAGTTCATAGATATTGGTGCTGCTGTTCTGAATAGCCGACGGTTTCTTAATTTCAAACAGTGACAGCGAACCGCCGATGCGGCCAAAGTCCGTTTTCACTCCCACTTCATTCTGTTTCGAGTGGGCGATACCGGTGGTTTGATACTGGTTCGCCGCCCCTTCCGGCGCGGTGCTGCCCGGTTGCAGCGCTTCGGTGTGGTTGGCGTAGAGCGAAACGACTTCCCACGGTTTGTAAACCACGCCGTAGGTCGGCATCCAGCGATCTTCAATAAAGCGCGCGTTGCGGTTCTCCGCACCAGTGGCATTGTTGTAACTGTGCACCCACACTTTCTGATAACGCGCGCCGGCGGTGAACAGCAGCGTATCGTCGAGCACGCCCAGCGTATCGCTCAGCAGCCAGCCCTGGGTACGGTTGCGCCCGGTGGTTAATGGATCGCTGTAGTTGCCGCCGGTCAGGCTGTAATCGGGCATCGGCACCGCGCTGTTGTTGTAGATATTGACCCGCGGATTCTTCGATGACATGCGCCAGGCGACCTTGTCCTGCTTGATGCTGGCGGAGTAACCGACGTTGACTTTGTGCGAAACCGGGCCGGTATCGAAGTTGCCGCGCAGACCCGCCATGCCGCTCCAGCTATCGCTGATGCGATTCGTATCGAGGCGGCCAATCGTCGCATCGCCCGCGGCGTTGATCACTTTCGGCCCGCCATAGACGCCCTGCTCGTGAGAGTGTTGGCCGCCAAACGCGGCGTAGGCCGTCCAGATATCGGTGACATCATATTCGGCGCGCGCGAGGCCAAACTCATTTTCGATATCGCTCCACGCCCACTTCTGGCTGGTGTTCTTGCTGTTACCCGGTACGGCGGGCACGAAATCGATGTTGCTGATATTGACCCCCATCGAACCGCCGTGGAAGGTCTTCTTCTGGTAGCCAACATCAAGGGAGCTGCGCAGGCGCTCGCCGCGATAATCCAGCCCAACGGAGGCAGCGGTGGTGCGGCGCTTATCATCTTCAACCGGAGTTTCGCCCTCGCGGTGCAGCAGGTTAACGCGAACGCCGAACTGGTTGTTATCGCCATAACGCCGCCCGACATCCAGCGAGCCGCCGAGCTGCGAGCGCGAGGAGTAATCGACGCCGAGGCGCGTCAGCGGCGTATCTTCAGCGTGTTTCGGCTCAAGGTTGATCATCCCGCCGACGCCGGAGGTGGCCGCGCCGTTCATTAAGGCATTCGCCCCTTTAAAAATCTCGATGCGGTCGAGCATCTGCGTATCGACCACCTGGCGCGGCACAATGCCCGCCAGGCCGCCCATCAGCATATCGTCGCCATCAAGTTTAAAACCGCGAATGCGGTAGGTTTCCGCCATATTGCCGTAGCCCTGGCTGACCTGCACCCCGGCATCATTACGCACCACATCGGCGATGGTTTTCGCCTGCTGATCCTGCACCAGCTTCGAGGTATAGCCGATCACGTTAAACGGCACATCCATCGCCTTCTGTTCGCCCAGCATGCCAAGCCGCCCACCGTAGGCCACCTGGCCATCAAGATAGGCTGGCACCAGCGCGTCGCCGCCGGGTTTAAAATTGCTGCCGCTACTGGACTGGACAATCAGCGTCTCCTCTTTCGTTTCGCTGGCAGGAGTTGCCGCCTGTACGGCGTGCGTCGCCGCGCCAATCGCGAGCGCAAGCAAGCTCTTGCGCAAAGGTGACCAGGTATGTTTGCTGTTATTCATCATCGACTCATATCGAAGTGGAGAAAAAGGCCCGCTGTCAGGCCGGATGGTTAAGGGCTTCAGCCAGAAAGCGGGTCGCCATTGCCTCTCCCCGCCTGCCTTTTCGCGTTGATTGAGTGTGTGCCGGGCGGGTGATATTCAGGTGGCGATGGCGTACTGCGCCGCGGCAACGCCAACAAACACCAAAGAGAATGAGAACTATACTCATTAACCTTAATGAGGCAAGCATAATTGACTCTCTTTAGCTGCACTCTCCTTCTGCTAACGGCAGAGTGCAATCTCATACAAAATAGAGGGTTGACCATCAAGATGATAAAGATTATCTTTCGCATTACCGAATAGTTGAGTGAGTCACTCAGGTATTCGGTACGACATTGCTCACATTGCTTCCAGTATTTTTTGCCCGCCGTTTGTGCGGGCTTTTTTTTGCTTTTTTTCGCCCTCCTTTCCCTCCCGCTGCGCCGGGCATAATTAGCGATTCCCTTCCATACTCAAACAAACATTTGCGTAAGGAATGGTTATGCCTTTGCCCGATTTTCATGTCTCTGAGCCCTTTACCCTTGGCGTTGAGCTGGAGTTGCAGGTGGTTAACCCACCGGGTTATGACTTAAGCCAGGACTCATCCCGGCTGATCGACACCCTTCAGAACCGCATCAGCGCCGGTGAGGTTAAGCACGACATCACCGAGAGCATGCTGGAGATCGCCACCGGCGTCTGTCGCGATATCCGCCAGGTCGCGCATCAATTTTCAGCGATGCACCACGCCATTTTGCAGGCCGCAGGCGAACACCACGTGCAGATTTGCGGCGGTGGCACCCATCCGTTTCAGAAATGGCAGCGGCAGCAGATCTGCGCGGATGAGCGTTACGCCCGCACGCTGGAGATGTTCGGCTATCTGATGCAGCAGGCGACGGTGTTTGGTCAGCATGTCCATGTCGGCTGTACCAATGGCGACGATGCGATCTATCTGCTGCACGGGCTGTCGCGCTTTGTACCGCACTTTATCGCCCTGAGCGCCAGCTCGCCCTATATTCAGGGCACTGATACGCAGTTTGCCTCATCGCGCCTCAATATCTTCTCCTCATTCCCGGATAACGGCCCCATGCCGTGGGTAGCGAACTGGCAGGAGTTTGAAGGGCTGTTTCGCCGCTTAAGCTACACCTCGATGATTGAGAGCATTAAGGATCTGCACTGGGATATTCGCCCGAGCCCCAGTTTCGGTACCGTTGAAGTGCGGGTGATGGATACGCCGCTGACCATTTCCCACGCCGTCAGCCTGGCGGGCTTTATTCAGGCGCTGTCGCACTGGCTGCTGGCTGAGCGTCCGTTTAAATTCCAGGAGCGGGACTACCTGCTGTATAAATTCAACCGTTTCCAGGCCTGCCGCTTTGGCCTGAAGGGGGTGATAACCGATGTGCATACCGGCGAACAACGCACCATTGCTGATGATGTTTCGCGTCTGCTGGAGAAGATCGCACCGTGGGCCGATAAGCTTAATGCCAGCAGCGCGCTGGATGAGCTGGCAATCTGCGTTAAACGCGGCAAGAGCGAAGCACAGTTGATGCGGGAATTTATTGCCGATGGCGGATCGTTAATTGGTCTGATGAAAAAGCACGCCGAAATATGGGCTGCTGGATAATCCCTCAATTAATTAGGGTTATTTTTTGCCGTAGGGATATTTCTCCTGCGGCAAACTCTGTTCTCGTTGATTAACAGAGAGATTTTTTAAATAAGTAATACTTATGGAGTAGCGGTATTTCCTGAGAATTGATAAATATCAACAACCTCTGCATTAAAATAAAGGCCACGCGTAATCACTCCGATAACCAATATATACACGCGAACAAGAGGCCTATTTATGAAATGGATTTACCGTATCTCAATGAAGTCAAAACTGTTATTAGCGCTGCTGCCTCTGTTGTTTGCGCTTATCTGGCTTGCCGCCAGCGGCATCATGTCGCGCGTTGAGACCGGCCAGCAAATGCACACCATCATTTCCTTGACCACGCTGGCGAAAGAGGCCGGGAGCGTCATTCATGAATTGCAAAAAGAGCGCGGTTTAAGCGCAGGTTATATCGGCAGTAAAGGCCAGCAATTCAATAATGAGTTATCCACGCAATATCCCGTCTCGACCAAAGCGCTGACGCAATTAACCGAATTACTCGACCAATTCCCGGAGCAAGAAGCGAATAGCGATATTCGCCAGGCGCTGGCGCAATTCCGCCAGCATCAGCAGGGTATTAATGGCTTTCGCGACCAGGTACGCGCATTAAGCGTCAACGGCTCCGATTCGCTGGTGTGGTACAGCACCATAATTAATGACCTGCTGAATGTGGTCGGCGGTATTAGCCAGTTAACGGATAACGGCGAGATTGTTAACCAGCTGGCGGCCTACTACAGCGTGCTGAATGCCAAAGAGCAGAGCGGTATTGAGCGTGCACTGCTGTCGAACGTCTTCTCCGCTGACCGCTTTACCGAGGCGCAATTCCGCCAGCTTAATGAAGTGGTGGGTAAACAGGCCTCATGGCTGGCGGCAACCCACGCGTTTAGCTCCGCAGAGGTGAACGCGAAAATGAACGCGCAGCTTAACTCTCCAGAGGCGCTTAAAGCCCTCTCTTTACGCCAGACCGCGATCGATCATGCCGCTACCGGCGGTTTTGGCGTTGCGCCCGCCGACTGGTTTAACGCTCAGACTGCGCGCATTAACACGCTAAAAGCCGTTGAAAATGCCGCGTCTAATCACTTGCTTATGACCGCGCAGAAACTGGCCGATGAAGCCTGGCGCGAAGTGACGCTGTTCGCGGTGATAAGCGTGATTGCACTGGTCATCGCCCTCTTCTTTGCCGTGCTGGTCGCCAGCAGCATTCACCGCCAGTTGCAGCACTCACTGGCGACCATTGAAGGGATGGATGGCGATCTCACTCAGCGTCTGGATGTGCCGGGCAGCGACGAGCTCTCTCTGCTTAACCGCGCCTACAACCAGGCGATCGAGAATATTCAGCATATCGTCAGCGAGATCAAACATGGCGCAGGCGTGCTGCGCGGTGCCAGTTCCGAGATCGCCAGCGGCAACCAGGATCTGGCTTCCCGCACCGATCAACAGGCGGCCTCGCTGGTCGAGACTGCCGCCAGCATGGAGCAGATCGCCACTGCGGTAAACATGACGGCGGACAATGCCAATGAAGCAAAACGCCTGACGCAGGAGATGGAAAAACAGGTGCAGGAGGCGAGCCGCGTGGCGGGTGAAACCAGCAACAGCATGTCGGCGATCCGTTACTCCAGCGAACAGATCTCCAACATTGTCAGCTCGATTGATGAGATCTCGTTTCAGACCAACCTGCTGGCGCTGAATGCCGCGGTGGAAGCGGCGCGCGCCGGTGAGCTGGGCAAAGGCTTTGCGGTGGTGGCATCCGAGGTGCGTAACCTGTCGCAGCGCTGCGCCAATGAAGCACAGCAGATCCGCGAACTGGTGAGTAAAAATATGGATCAGATCCAGCAAGGCGTGGCGCTAGCGCAGGCATCGGATCGCGCGTTGCATGCGGCTCGCGAGAATACCGGCCAGATGCTGGCGTTTGTCAGCGATATCGCCCACGCGGCCAATGAGCAGTCGCTCGGCGTTTCGCAGGTGCATGAAGCGCTAAACCAGCTGGAGCAGGTCACGCAGCAGAACGCCGGTCTGGTGGCGAGTGCGGCCAGCGCCAGCCAGCTGCTGGATCAGCAATCTGAAACCATGTCAGAGCTGGTCGGCCGTTTCGTCGTCGCCTGAGTGAAGGTCGGGGAACGTTGCGCTCAGGCCAGCTTTCCCCGACAATGCGTTTTTTCATCAATGATTAACGCTTATGAAACATCCCCTCGAAACGATGGTCACGCTTGCGGGCATCCTGCTGCTCTCTTTTGTCTCTGTGCTGCTGCTACCTGCGCCGCAACTGGGCATGCAGCTGGCGCAAACGCTGATGCAAACCTTCCATCTGCTGGATTTAAACCAGTTTTACACCCTGCTCTACTGCCTCTGGTTTTTGCTGCTCGGCACCATTGAATTCTACGTTTTACGCTTTATCTGGCGGCGCTGGCTGGCGGTTTAACGCTGCGCGAGCGGCTGGCTCATTCTAATTTTTTGAATGTTAACGGCAAATTGTTGGACTTTTATTTATTGCATCCCAGGCCTATGCTTTTTCGAGGCAGCATATTGATGCAATGAATGATCAACCGGTTATAAATTTGCTTCGGGCGCTTTTTCCGCCGTTTGCTGATGACAGCACCGCGGAAGTGCAGATAACTTCAGGAGGAATCATGTCAGACAATTTTCTCGCTTTAGCTAAACAACGTAGAACGATCTATGCCCTCGGCAAAAACCTGCCGTTGGCGGAAGATGAGGTTGTTGACCTTATTAAAGAAGCGATTCGCCAGGCACCGTCGGCGTTTAACTCGCAAAGTTCACGTGCGCTGATCCTGCTGGGTAAAGAGCATGAGCAGTTCTGGGAACTGACGCGCGCACAGCTGAAGAAAATTGTGCCAGAAGAGAATTTCCACGGCACTTCACAAAAAATTGATGGTTTCGCTGCGGCGGCAGGTTCGGTGCTGTTCTTTGAAGATCAGGAAGTAGTGACCCGCTTACAGGAGCAGTTCGCCGCGTATGCCGATAACTTCCCGGTGTGGTCTGAACACAGTACCGGTATTGCCCAGTATGCTGTCTGGGTGGCGCTGGCAGAGAAAGGCATTGGCGCTAACCTGCAGCACTACAACCCGCTGGTGGATGAAGACGTGCAGCGCACCTGGAATATTCCGGCGAGCTGGAAACTGCGCGGTCATATGAACTTTGGTTCAATTATGGCTCCGGCAGGCGATAAAACGTTTATGGACGACGATAAACGCTTTGTGGTTGCGCGTTAAGCTACGCGCTGACGTGTGTTCGAACAATTAAAAAAGCCGCCTTTTCAGGCGGCTTTTTTTTGGCTTACTGCTGGCTTTCACGCTCAGCGATAAAGCCCAGCGCTTTATTGATGCGCTCAATGCTGCGGGTCTTACCAATCGCGTGAACGGTAACATCCAGACCCGGCGACTGACCGGCACCGGTCACCGCGACGCGCAGCGGCATACCAACTTTACCCATGCCCACTTCCAGCTCATCAGCGGTGGCCTGAATGGCGTGATGCACGTTTTCAGCGCTCCAGTCGGTAATGGCGGCGAGTTTGTCGCGCACCACTTCCAGCGGCTGACGCGCAACCGGACGCAGGTGTTTTTTCGCCGCATCAGCGTCGAATTCAGCAAACTCTTCATAGAAGTAACGGCAGCTTGCCGCCATCTCTTTCAGCGTTTTGCAGCGCTCGCCGAGCAGCGTCACCAGCTCCGCCAGCTGCGGGCCGGTGCGGGTATCAATATTTTCCTGCTCAATGTGCCACTGCAGATGGGTAGCAACATACTCCGGCGCCAGGGTGTTGATGTAGTGATGGTTCAGCCACAGCAGTTTATCGGTGTTAAACGCACTGGCGGATTTGCTTACTGCGCCCAGCGAGAAGAGTTTGATCATCTCTTCGCGGCTGAAGATCTCCTGATCGCCGCTGGACCAGCCCAGACGCACCAGGTAATTAAGCAGCGCTTCCGGCAGGTAACCATCATCGCGATACTGCATCACGCTCACCGCGCCGTGACGCTTGGAGAGTTTTTTACCGTCATCGCCGTTGATCATTGAAACGTGCGCGTAAACCGGCACCGGCGCGTTCAGCGCTTTCAGGATGTTGATCTGGCGCGGGGTGTTGTTGATGTGATCTTCACCGCGGATCACGTGGGTGATCTCCATATCCCAGTCATCCACGACTACGCAGAAGTTGTAGGTCGGGGAACCATCGGTACGGCGAATGATCAGATCGTCCAGCTCCATGTTGCTGAATTCGATCGGACCACGGATCTGATCGTCAAAAATTACCGACCCATCCTGTGGGTTGGCAAAACGCACCACGCACGGCTCATCAGCAGCATGGTGAGTATGGTCATGGCGGCAGCGGCCGTCGTAACGCGGTTTTTCGTTATTTGCCATCTGCGTTTCGCGCAGCTGCTCAAGACGCTCTTTGGAGCAGTAGCATTTATAGGCGGTGCCCGCTTCCAGCATTTCATCAATCACCGCGTTATAGCGGTCAAAGCGTTTAGTCTGGAAGTACGGGCCCTCATCCCATTCGAGGCTCAGCCAGTTCATGCCATCCATAATGGCTTCGATTGCTTCCGGAGTGGAACGCTCGAGATCGGTGTCTTCGATGCGCAGCACAAACTCACCGCCTTGATTGCGGGCAAACAGCCAGGAGTAGAGAGCAGTGCGCGCGCCGCCAACGTGCAAATAGCCGGTGGGGCTTGGCGCGAAGCGAGTTTTGATTTTCATGAATTGGCCTTACGTTGATAGCGATGCCGACCGTCGGCAATACCTAATAGAAAAGTGGGCGATATTCTATCACTGTGGGCTGATTCCTCAATGTTGTTACCGAAATGGCGCAGTAAACGGGCTATTTTGTTTATAAATCATGCGCTCGCGATCGATTTGTCAGCGTGTTGTCTAATTTTACGACGAACGAACAATTTCTTTTGAAAATGCGTTGACTCATTTTCAACTCTCCCTATAATGCGACTCCACACAGCGGGGGTGATTAGCTCAGCTGGGAGAGCACCTCCCTTACAAGGAGGGGGTCGGCGGTTCGATCCCGTCATCACCCACCACAAATTTTGTGGTTCCCGCAGTGTAGATAAGAATGAGAAGTGGGTGATTAGCTCAGCTGGGAGAGCACCTCCCTTACAAGGAGGGGGTCGGCGGTTCGATCCCGTCATCACCCACCACTTTCTCGCCAGCGAATTCTTATCAGTAGAAGTACCGAAGTGGGTGATTAGCTCAGCTGGGAGAGCACCTCCCTTACAAGGAGGGGGTCGGCGGTTCGATCCCGTCATCACCCACCACTTCGGGTCGTTAGCTCAGTTGGTAGAGCAGTTGACTTTTAATCAATTGGTCGCAGGTTCGAATCCTGCACGACCCACCAATGCAAAAAAGCGCCCTAAAGGCGCTTTTTTGCTATCTGCGATTTGAAAGATTCGAACCTGCGGCAGGTTCGGGTCGAACGCAGTGAGACAACGGAGCCGCTTGCGGCGACGGCCCGAAGGGCGAGCGAAGCGAGTCATCCTGCACGACCCACCAATGTAAAAATGGCGCTTGCGGCGCTTTTTTGCTATCTGCGATTTGAAAAATCTGTGCGCTCTTCTTGCCGGATGGCGGCTATGCCTTATCCGGCCTACAATATCTCTCCGCACCTGGTTTTCGTAGGCCTGCTAAGCGCAGCGCCAGCAGGCAATGCGTCGGGCAAAAGCTTTCAACTGACACATCCTCACACGCTTCTTATTCAAGTCCGGCACGACCAGGCCGATAACTCTCTTTTATGGCAAAAAAGGAGTTTTCAATGACGACTATTTCGGCAGCAACCCCCTCTGTTCAGGGTGGCAGCACCAGCGGTTCATCTTCCGCCGGTAGCGACACCGCATCACAAATCAGCCGTGTGACGCAGCAGATCGCCAAGCTTACCCAGCAGTTGAAAGATATCCCTAACGGCGAAGGGACAACTGAACAGAAAAAGAAACAGCAAGAGCAGATTCAGCAACAGATCCAGCTGCTGCAGGCACAGCTTCAACAGTTAATGCGTAAGCAGGCTGAAGAGGCGGAGCAAAAGCAGACGCAAAACCACCCGAACACCCCGACGCAGGGCAAAATTGAAGGCGTAAATAACCCTTCAGTCGATCATCAGGTTGATATCTACATCTGAGTAAAGAGCGGATCGTTCTCCCGGGCCCGGTTTAAACACCGGGCTTGTTCCCGCACCACATCCCATAACGCCTGCGCCGCGCCGGAAAGCGATCGGTTTTTACGTCGCACCAGCATAATTTTGCGCTGCATATCCGGCACCAGCCGTTTCACCATCAGCTGGCTACCCTGCGGAAGTGGCAATGCCAGCGCGGGCAGAATGCTGATACCAATCCCCGCCTCCACCATTGGAAAAAGCGTCGCCGGATGACCAATCTCCTGCACGATTTTCGCCCGCACCGCAAAGTGGTGTAACGCCGCATCAATCAGCGGACGGCTGCCGGAGGCGTAATCCTGCACCACCAGCCGGGCACCATCCAGCGCCGACCACGGCACGGCGTCAAGCGGCGCCCAGGAGTGATCGTTGCGACACAGCAGGAAGAAGGGCTCGGCGAGGATCTCCTCGATCTCCAGATCGCTGGCCGGGCCGGGATCGATCACAATGCCAAAATCGACTTCGCCCTGCCGAATACTCTCCAGCACCCACTGCTGCGGGCGGTCATGCAGCACAAAATCGATCTCCGGGTAGCGCTGGTTGCTGCTGGCGATACAGTGCGGAATGAGATGCGCGGAGATAGTCTGGCTGGCGGCGACGCGCACCGTTCCGGTTAACTGCTGCCCTACCCTCCCCGCTTCACGCAGCGTGCTGCTAAGCTCATCTAATAGCCGTTCCAGCCGCCCGGCCAGCTGTTGACCCGCTTCGGTCAGCACCACTTCGCGGGTTGTGCGATCCAGCAGCTTGACGCCGGTCTGCCGCTCCAGCTCTTTTACGCTGTGGCTGACCGCCGACTGGCTGAGGCCGATCATCTCCCCGGCACGGCTGAAACTTTTCGCCTGGGCGACGGTGACAAAGACACGTAATTGACGGAGTGAATAATTCATCTGATAAATTCATGAATGGATGCAATAAATCAATTTTATTTCTCAAAGCAGACAAAGCACAATAGCGCCATCGACTTTCAGGAGTGCACATGAAACTTTTTCGTATCCTTGATCCCTTTACCCTGACGCTGGTCTGCGTCGTTCTGCTGGCCTCTTTCTTCCCGGCGCGCGGGAGTTTTGTTCCCTTTTTCGAAGGGCTGACCACTGCCGCGATTGCGCTGCTCTTTTTTATGCATGGCGCAAAGCTCTCCCGTGAAGCGATTATCGCCGGCGGCAGCCACTGGCGTTTACACCTGTGGGTGATGTGCAGCACCTTCGTGCTCTTCCCGGCACTCGGCGTGCTGTTTGTCTGGTGGTCGCCGGTCAATATCAGCCAGGAGCTCTACACCGGCTTCCTCTATCTCTGCATTCTGCCCGCCACGGTGCAGTCGGCCATCGCTTTTACCTCACTGGCGGGCGGTAACGTCGCGGCGGCGGTCTGCTCGGCGTCGGCCTCCAGCCTGCTGGGGATCTTCCTCTCGCCGCTGTTAGTTGGCCTGCTGATGAACCTGCATGGCGCGCAGGGCAGCCTTGAGCAGGTCGGCAAAATCATGCTGCAACTGCTGCTGCCATTTGTGCTCGGTCACCTGTCACGCCCGTGGACCGCTGGATTCGTCACCAAACATAAAAAGTGGATCTCCAAAACCGACCAGACCTCGATTCTGCTGGTGGTTTACTCCGCCTTTAGCGAAGCAGTGGTGAACGGCATCTGGCACAAAGTAGGCCTCGGCTCGCTGATGTTTATCGTGGCGGCGAGCATTGTTCTGCTGGCGATTGTGATTGCGATAAATATTCTGGTGGCGCGCAAATGCGGCTTCAATAAAGCGGATGAGATTACGATTGTCTTCTGCGGTTCGAAAAAGAGCCTCGCCAACGGCATACCGATGGCCAATATTCTCTTCCCGACGTCGGTGATCGGCATGATGGTGCTGCCGCTGATGATTTTCCACCAGATCCAGCTGATGGTGTGCGCCGTGCTGGCCCGCCGTTACAAACGTAAGGCGGAGCAGCACGCCGCGCAGGAAGCGGCGAAAGCTTAAGGCCGCTTGAGGGGCTGAACCAGATGGCTCAGCCCCTCGGTTTTAATCACTAAGGTGATTTGCATTAACTCACCAAGCCGCCCGGCGGGAAACTGATCCTTACGGGCGAACCAGAGCAGGTACTCCTCCGGCAGATCAATCAGCCGACGCCCCTGGTACTTGCCAAAAGGCATCACCATGTTGGCGATCTCAATCAGTTGCTCCTTCTCCATTCAGGCTCCCAGCAGACGAATCATTTCATCTTCATCAATGACCGCAATGCCCAGCTCCTGCGCTTTCGCCAGCTTCGAGCCTGCGGCTTCACCAGCAATCACCAGATCGGTCTTCTTCGATACGCTGCCAGCCACTTTCGCCCCCAGCGCCGTTAAGCGCTCTTTGGCCTCGTCGCGCGAAAGCTGACTCAGGCTACCGGTGAGTACCACGGTTTTACCGGCAAACGGGCTGTCGATCTCCTCGGCGTTAACCACCAGCGGCGCGGGCCAGTGAATGCCCACTTCTTCTGTCAGCTGGCGAATCACGTCGCGGTTGCTCTCTTCACTGAAGAAGTTATGCACGTGTTTTGCCACCACCACGCCGACATCGGGCACTTTTTGCAACTCGTCAACCGAGGCTGCTATCAATGCCTCCAGCGTGCCGAAGTAGGCCGCCAGCCCTGCCGCCGTCGCTTCACCCACTTCGCGAATACCGAGCGCATAGAGGAAACGGGCAAAAGTGGTCTCTTTCGCTTTTTCCAGCGCGTTGACTACGTTTTGTGCCGACTTCGGCCCCATCCGATCGAGACCGGTCAGCTTACCGGCAGTTAAGCGGAAGAGATCCGCAGGCGTGTGGACGTACTCCTTCTCAACCAGCTGGTCGATAATCTTATCGCCCATGCCATCCACATCCATCGCGCGGCGCGAGACGAAATGCTTAAGCGACTCTTTGCGCTGCGCGCCGCAGATCAGGCCACCGGTACAGCGGGCAACGGCTTCGCCTTCCACACGCTCGACATCAGAGCCGCACACCGGGCAGTGCGCCGGGAAGGTCACTTCCCGCGTCTCTTCCGGGCGTTCGGAGAGCACCACATTCACCACCTGCGGGATCACATCCCCGGCGCGGCGAATCACCACTTTGTCACCGATACGCAGCCCAAGTCGGTCAATCTCATCGGCATTATGCAGCGTGGCGTTGCTGACCAGCACCCCGGCAACGTGTACCGGCTCAAGGCGTGCGACAGGGGTAATCGCCCCGGTACGGCCCACCTGAAACTCGACATCGCGCACAAACGTCAGTTGCTCCTGGGCCGGGAATTTAAACGCTACCGCCCAGCGCGGCGCACGCGCCACAAAGCCGAGCTGCGCTTGCAGATCGAGGGAGTCGACTTTGATTACCACGCCGTCGATATCAAACCCGAGCGTCGGGCGGTCTTGCTCAACTTTATGATAGAAGGCCAGCACCTCTTCCGGCGTGCCGCACAGGCGGATGCGATCGCTCACCGGCAAGCCCCACGCTTTAAACTGCTGCAAACGCGCCAGATGGCTGTTGGGCAGCTCGCCGCCTTCGAGGATGCCAATGCCGTAGCAGAAGAAGGTGAGCGGACGCTTTGCGGTGATACGCGGGTCAAGCTGGCGTAGCGAACCGGCGGCGGCGTTACGCGGGTTAGCAAACACTTTCCCGCCGGTGCGGCGCGCCTCTTCATTGATCTTTTCAAAGCCGGATTGCGGCAGGAAAACTTCACCGCGCACTTCCAGCCGCGCCGGAATGTTCTCCCCGCGCAGCTTCAGCGGAATGGCGCGGATGGTGCGCACGTTAGAGGTGATATCCTCCCCGGTAGTGCCATCGCCGCGCGTGGCGGCGCGCATCAGCACGCCGTTTTCATACAGCAGGCTGACCGCGAGTCCGTCGAGCTTCAGCTCGCAGCAGTAGATCAGCGCATCGCTGCTCTTTAAGCGATCCTGTACGCGTTTATTGAATGCCAGAAAGCTCTCTTCATCGAAGACGTTATCGAGCGACAGCATCGGCACTTCATGACGTATCTGCGTAAAGGCGGTGAGCGGTGCGGCACCGACGCGCTGGGTTGGTGAATCCGGCGTAATCAGCTCTGGATGCTGCGCTTCCAGCTCGCGCAGCTCGCGCATCAGGCGATCGTACTCGGCATCCGGGATCTCCGGCGCGTCCATAACGTGATAGAGATGTTCATGATGGCGAAGGGTAGTTCGCAGTTCTGTCAGTTGTTGTTCAATTGATTCCATATCGCACCATCAATGTAAAAAACCCCCGACGGGCGGGGGTTCTGGAAGGGAATGTGTCGTGACGCGCCGTTACGCGTTAGCGTCTTTCACTTCGCGAATACGCGCCTGGTATTCACGCAGCTTCTGCGGCGTCATCATCCGACGCTGGTCATCGAGCACCACACCACCCACTTCATCGGCAATGTGTTGAGCAGATTGCAGCATCAGCTTGAAGTTCTGCAACTCGTCGCCGTAGGACGGCACCTGCATAAAGATCGTGACGCCAGGGGTTGCCATCTCGCCCATGGTTTCCACATCAAATGTGCCAGGGTTGACCATGTTAGCCAGGCTGAAGAGCGCCGGGCCGCTGCCGTCCGGGCTGAGATGACGATGGAAAATATTCATATCGCCAAATTTGAAACCGGCCTGCAGGATGCTGTTAAGCAGCACTTCGCCATTGAGCGCCGCGCCATGATGGGCCGCAACGTTCATAATTATTACCGTCTCTTTGCGCTGCGGTTTTTCTACCGGCGCGTCCACAACCGGCTCCGGCTCTGGCTGCGGTGCTGGCTCGTGAACCTGAGGCTGCATCTGCAGCTGTTGGGAACCTTGATGTACCGAAGGCTGATGATGCGACGGCTGTTGCGGAAAGTGCTGCGGGGCCATCTGCGGCTGGGCAGGCGCGGTCGGCTGGGCGACTGGCTGCGGTTCCACTACGCGCGGCTCGACAACGGGGCGCTCCGGCTGTTGCGGCTGCGAATAGGGTTGCGGCGCGTGGTGCGCAGGCTCGCTCTGCTGAACCGGCGGAGCCGACGGACGTGGCTGGGCCGACGCGTAAGGCGGCTGGTATTGGTGCTGCGCGGCATGACGCGGATTTTCCTGCTCTACGCTGGCCTTCGGTACGCTGGGGGTTTTATGCACCCGAACTTCACCAACGCCTTCGTCCTCTTCGACGTCCTCGTCGTCAAACTCGTCGTCGTCACGTCGCGATTTCATACGTTTTAGTGGGCGATCGCGGAACATAGAAGAGCGTTCTTTGCGACTGGTCCAGAAACCGTGAACCAGTAAAGCAATTATGGCGATCGCGCCAACAATGATTAATATCAGACGCAAATCCTGCATCATTATATTCTCTGTTGTTCTAACACCTTGCCACCACGGCAAACATTTACTCACTAAGAGTATTTGCGCATTAGGCCAAGTGCAAGTGGATGGGAAGCATTCACCGCATAAAGATGAATTAAATCGTACTTTTTGCTGTTTTTTCGAACATTTCCGAACAGGTTTCCCCCGTCCGGTGAATATTATAAGCTTCGGTTTTTTCGCATGAGTTTAAAAGGAGTCCAGCCAAATCATGGTTTCATCCTCGCCCGGCGCTGCGCGCAGCGGTCTTTACTACTTTTCTCAAGGCTGGAAACTGGTCACGTTACCGGGCATTCGCCGCTTCGTGATCCTGCCCCTGCTGGTCAATATTCTGCTGATGGGCGGCGCGTTCTGGTGGCTCTTTACCCGCCTCGACAGCTGGATCCCAATGCTGATGAGCCACGTGCCGGACTGGCTACAGTGGCTTAGCTATCTATTATGGCCGATTATCGTTATCTCCATCCTGCTGGTGTTTGGCTACTTCTTTTCAACCCTCGCTAACTGGATTGCCGCGCCCTTTAATGGCTTGCTGGCCGAGCAGCTGGAAGCGCGATTAACGGGTGCGACGCCGCCGGACGTTGGCGTGTTCGGGCTGATGAAAGATTTTCCGCGCATTATGAAGCGCGAGTGGCAGAAGCTTGCCTGGTATCTGCCGCGCGCCGCCATTCTGCTTATCCTCTATTTTATCCCCGGTATCGGACAGACCGTCGCACCGGTGCTCTGGTTCCTGTTTAGCGCCTGGATGCTGGCGATCCAGTATTGCGACTACCCGTTCGACAACCACAAAGTGCCGTTTAAAACCATGCGCTCGGCGTTACGCGAACGGAAAGTGACCAATATGCAGTTCGGCGCGTTAACCAGCCTTTTCACACTGATACCGGTGCTCAATCTGGTGGTGATGCCGGTTGCAGTCTGCGGCGCAACGGCCATGTGGGTCGACTGTTATCGCAATAAGCTTGCCAGCTGGCGCTAAGGAACTATTCCTTTTCTTATTCCATACTGATAAGCATTATTTCGTCGCAGCATATAGATATGCGAAATCCTTACTTCCGCATCATCAGTAAGTGCGTATGCTGGGTCGGTTCCCAAATTTCATACAGTTAAGGACGGGCTATGAGTAAGATTTATGAAGACAACTCGCTGACCATTGGTCATACGCCGCTGGTTCGACTGAACCGCATCGGTAACGGACGCATTCTGGCGAAGGTCGAGTCGCGCAACCCGAGCTTCAGCATAAAATGCCGTATCGGTGCCAATATGATTTGGGATGCCGAAAAACGTGGTGTGCTGAAACCGGGCGTCGAACTGGTCGAACCGACCAGTGGTAACACCGGTATCGCGCTGGCCTATGTTGCCGCAGCGCGCGGTTACAAGCTGACGCTGACCATGCCGGAAACCATGAGCATTGAGCGTCGCAAGCTGCTGAAAGCGCTTGGCGCAAACCTGGTGCTGACCGAAGGCGCGAAAGGCATGAAAGGCGCGATTCAGAAAGCGGAAGAGATTGTTGCCAGCGATCCGGCGAAGTTCCTGCTGCTTCAGCAGTTCAGCAACCCGGCAAACCCGGAGATCCACGAAAAAACCACCGGCCCTGAAATTTGGGAAGATACCGACGGCCAGGTGGATGTCTTTATCTCTGGCGTGGGCACCGGCGGCACGCTGACAGGCGTGACCCGCTTTATCAAAAACACCAAGGGCAAAAGTGACCTGATTACCGTGGCCGTTGAGCCAACCGACTCACCGGTGATCTCGCAGGCGCTGGCGGGCGAAGAGCTGAAGCCAGGTCCGCACAAAATTCAGGGTATTGGTGCCGGTTTTATTCCGGGTAACCTCGATCTGAAGCTGATTGATAAGGTAGTGAAGATTACTAATGAAGAGGCGATCAGTACCGCGCGTCGCCTAATGGAAGAGGAAGGCATTCTGGCCGGTATCTCTTCCGGAGCTGCCGTTGCGGCCGCGCTCAAACTTCAGGAAGATGAGGCCTTTACCAATAAAAATATTGTGGTTATCCTCCCCTCTTCCGGTGAGCGTTACCTCAGCACTGCACTGTTTGCCGATCTCTTTACTGAGAAAGAATTGCAACAGTGATGCCAGATTGTTAAATCAGCGCAAAAAAGCACCCATCGGGGTGCTTTTTTGTGGCATACATCAAACTTTTGTCCCACCTGGCATTGCCGAAAACGGCCTGGTCTGGTATTTAACCATCACATTTATTTTGAAGCGCGAAATTAATCGAAGTCAGATTTCACACTGCTGAATCGTTTTTATGATTTGGTTCAATTCTGGCTTTCACGGCATAATGTTTAATGACGTGCGAAACGTCAGCGACCATCAGCGTCTGCACGAGACCGCGCCTTTCTGGCATCTGTACCTTGGCTCGTTACGCCAGCGCTAACTATACAGGCTAAAGTCCTGCCGCCAGGCTAGACTTTAGTTCCACAACACTAAACCTATAAGTTGGGGAAATACAATGTTCCAGCAAGAAGTTACCATTACAGCTCCGAACGGTCTGCACACTCGCCCTGCTGCTCAGTTTGTTAAAGAAGCAAAAGGCTTCTCTTCTGAAATCACTGTGACCTCCAACGGCAAAAGCGCCAGCGCAAAAAGCCTGTTCAAACTGCAAACTCTGGGCCTGACTCAGGGTACCGTTGTGACTCTGACCGCTGAAGGCGAAGATGAGCAGAAAGCGGTTGAACATCTGGTTAAACTGATGGCGGAACTCGAGTAAGTTTTTCGCGGGTTTCTTTAAAGATCAGTCACAAGTAAAGGTAGGGTTATGATTTCAGGCATTTTAGCATCCCCGGGTATCGCTTTCGGCAAAGCACTTCTGCTGAAAGAAGATGAGATCGTCATCGACCGGAAGAAAGTTTCTGCCGACAAGGTTGATCAGGAAGTTGAACGTTTCCTGAGCGGTCGTGCCAAGGCATCGGCGCAACTGGAAGCGATCAAAACGAAAGCAGGTGAAACTTTCGGCGAAGAAAAAGAAGCCATCTTCGAAGGCCACATCATGTTGCTGGAAGATGAGGAGCTGGAGCAGGAAATCATAGCCCTGATTAAAGATAAGAGCATGACTGCCGACGCGGCAGCCCATGAAGTTATCGAAGGTCAGGCAACCGCCCTGGAAGAGCTGGACGACGAATACCTGAAAGAGCGCGCCGCTGACGTGCGCGACATTGGTAAACGCCTGCTGCGCAACATTCTGGGTATGCCGATTATCGATCTGAGCGCCATTCAGGATGAAGTCATCCTGGTTGCAGCCGATCTGACACCGTCCGAAACCGCACAGCTGAACCTGAAAAAAGTGCTCGGCTTTATCACCGACATTGGCGGCCGTACCTCCCACACGTCGATCATGGCGCGCTCCCTTGAGCTGCCGGCGATTGTGGGCACCGGTAGCGTCACCACTCAGGTGAAAAACGGCGACTATCTGATCCTCGATGCGGTAAACAACAAAGTTTACGTTAACCCGAGCGACGACGAGATCGACGCACTGCGCGCAGCGCAGGCGCAGGTCGCGGAAGAGAAAGCTGAACTGGCGAAGCTGAAAGATCTGCCGGCCATCACCCTTGATGGTCACCAGGTTGAAGTGTGCGCCAACATCGGTACTGTTCGCGATGTCGCGGGCGCAGAGCGCAACGGCGCTGAAGGCGTTGGCCTCTACCGTACCGAATTCCTGTTTATGGATCGCGACGCGCTGCCGACCGAAGAAGAGCAGTTCGACGCCTACAAAGCGGTTGCGGAAGCGTGTGGCTCCCAGGCCGTGATTGTACGTACCATGGACATTGGCGGCGACAAAGAGCTGCCTTACATGAACTTCCCGAAAGAAGAGAACCCGTTCCTCGGCTGGCGCGCCATTCGTATCGCCATGGATCGCAAAGAGATCCTGCGCGATCAGGTTCGCGCTATCCTGCGTGCCTCTGCTTTCGGCAAACTGCGCATTATGTTCCCGATGATCATCTCTGTTGAAGAAGTGCGTGCACTGAAGAAAGAGATTGAGATCTACAAACAGGAACTGCGCGACGAAGGCAAAGCCTTTGACGAATCCATCGAAATCGGCGTGATGGTAGAAACCCCTGCCGCCGCGACGATTGCGCGCCATCTGGCGAAAGAAGTGGACTTCTTTAGTATCGGCACCAATGATTTAACGCAGTACACCCTGGCAGTTGACCGCGGTAATGATATGATTTCACATCTTTACCAGCCGATGTCGCCGTCCGTACTCAACCTGATCAAGCATGTTATTGATGCTTCTCATGCTGAAGGTAAATGGACCGGCATGTGTGGTGAGCTTGCTGGCGACGAACGTGCTACACTTCTGTTGCTGGGGATGGGTCTGGATGAATTCAGTATGAGTGCCATTTCTATCCCGCGCATTAAGAAGATTATTCGTAACACGAACTTCGAAGATGCGAAGGTGTTAGCAGAGCAGGCTCTTGCTCAACCGACAACGGACGAGTTAATGACGCTGGTTAACAAGTTCATTGAAGAAAAAACAATCTGCTAATCCACGAGATGCGGCCCAAATTACTGCTTAGGAGAAGATCATGGGTTTGTTCGATAAACTGAAATCTTTGGTTTCTGATGATAAGAAAGAGACCGGCGCCATTGAGATCATTGCCCCGCTGTCTGGCGAAATCGTTAACATTGAAGATGTACCGGATGTGGTGTTCGCTGAAAAAATCGTCGGCGATGGCATTGCTATCAAACCGACCGGCAACAAAATGGTCGCTCCGGTTGACGGGACTATCGGCAAAATCTTTGAAACCAACCATGCCTTCTCTATCGAATCCGATAGCGGCATCGAACTCTTCGTTCACTTCGGTATTGATACCGTTGAACTGAAAGGTGAAGGTTTCAAACGCATCGCGGAAGAAGGCCAGCGCGTTAAAGTTGGCGATCCGGTTATCGAGTTCGACCTGCCGCTGCTGGAAGAGAAAGCAAAATCCACGCTGACGCCGGTTGTTATCTCTAACATGGATGAGATCAAAGAGCTGATCAAACTCTCTGGTAGCGTAACCGTGGGTGAAACCCCGGTGATCCGCATCAAGAAGTAAGCGCTCTACAGTCTAAAAAAATGGCACCGTAAGGTGCCATTTTTGTTTTAGCGCGGCGGTAAAATTAGCTCGTCATACCCCTTCTCAAGGGTATAACCCATCACCTCCACCACCCGCTCGCCCGCAGCCTGCACCGCCATATCCAGCGCTTTGCCCTGAATAATGCCGCTCACCAGTTCGGAGCAAAAGAGATCGCCCGTCCCTTTCAGGTCCGTCGCCACGCGCGGATAGCTGCTGATATTGACGCCCTCGGCTGAGACCACTACCACATGGATCTGCCCATCGTTGCGGTCCACCGGCGCGCTGGTGATCGCCACCCAGCGCAAAGATGAGGAGAGCAACCCCTGCGCCGCGGCAATCGCGCTTTGCAGATCGCGGCACGGTTTACCGCTCAGCACTTCAAGCTCAAACACATTCGGCGTAATGCCCTGGGCCAGCGGCAGCATAACTTCGCGGTAGGCCTCGGGAATTTCCGGTTTCACATAGATGCCGCTGTCGATATCGCCAATCACCGGATCGACCAGAATCAGCAGCTCCGGGTGTTTCTCCCGCAGCGCCGTCAGCCACTTCGCCAGCAGCTTGATCTGGCTGGCGCTGCCCATATAGCCGGTTGTCACCGCCTTCACACTGCGCAGCACATCGCGCTCTTCCAGCGCCTGCAAATAGCCGCTGAACCACTCATCGGGAATGACGCCGCCATAAAAGGTGTCGTAATGCGGGGTATTGCTGAACAGCACGGTAGGAATGGCCAGCACGTTAAGCTGGTGCTGACGAATATTGGGTACTGCAATGCTGTTGCCGACGCTGCCGTAAACTACCTGCGACTGAACCGCGACGATATCGGCCTGCTGCGCCCGGGTTTTATCCCTGAACAGGATCATCTCCATTTTGTCTCCTTGACGGGTTAAATCCCCGCGCCCTGCGAATAACTCTCTTCACCAAACACGCCGGTCGACAGATAGCGATCGCCGCGATCGCAAATGATGGCGACAATTACCGCGCCCGGGTTCGCTTTCGCTACCCGAATCGCGCCGGCGACCGCGCCGCCAGAGCTGACGCCGCAGAAGATGCCCTCTTTGACCGCCAGCGCGCGCATGGTATTTTCCGCCTCGCGCTGCTGGATATCCAGCACCTCATCCACCAAATCGGCGTTAAAAATGCCCGGCATATAGTCGGCAGGCCAGCGGCGGATACCGGGAATGCTGCTCCCCTCTTCCGGCTGAAGGCCAACAATCGTCACCTTTTTCGCCTGTTCGCGCAGGAAACGTGAAACGCCGGTGATGGTGCCGGTAGTCCCCATGCTGGAGACAAAGTGGCTGATGCGCCCCTGCGTCTGCTGCCAGATTTCCGGGCCGGTGGTGGTGTAATGAGCGTAGGGATTATCGGGATTATTGAACTGATCGAGCAGCTTGCCGTCACCGCGCGCCGCCATCTCAAGGGCCAGATCGCGCGCCCCCTCCATGCCCTGCTCTTTGCTGACCAGAATCAGCTCGGCACCATAAGCGCGCATCGCCGCGCGGCGCTCCTGGCTCATGTTGTCCGGCATCAGCAGCTTCATGCGATAGCCCTTTAGCGCCGCAATCATCGCCAGCGCAATGCCGGTATTGCCGCTGGTCGCCTCAATCAGCACATCGCCAGGTTTGATTTCGCCGCGCCGTTCCGCCTGCACAATCATCGACAGCGCAGCGCGGTCTTTTACCGAACCGGCCGGATTATTACCTTCGAGCTTGACCCAGATTTCACTGCCGTTGTCCGGGGCCAGGCGCTGTAATCTGACCAGCGGCGTATTGCCGATAGTCTCTTCTAATGTGTTCACGATCGCTGTCCAATAAAAAACCCGGTCCGCATCACGCATACCGGGCTTGTCGGCCGGATGAGCAACGCGCTACCCGGCAAAAACCACGTTTCCTTAAGCTATCAGGCTGACTGAGCCAGAGCAAGCTCCGCGCCGGGCTCAATACGCTCATCGCCGTTGTAGAGCCGCGCGTTCTGCAAACCAACGAACAGCCGCTCGCCGCGCTGGGGCGGATGCTCATCGCGCATCACCACCGTTAACGGATCGGGGTTCCAGCCAAGCGGCTGCACCACCAGCTGCGTGTAGTGCCCTTTCGGGCTGGCTTCCAGCACCTGCACCGGCAGCGGCGAATCAAGGCTGGTACGGCGGCTGACGTCCACTTCCCACGGGCGCAGGAAGAGATCGACATCGCCCTGGTAAACCGGGGTATGGCCAAGCGGCCAGTGATGAGCGCCGACGTGGAACTGCCCGCCGCGAATCACCCCTTTCAGGCGATTCACCTCGCCCATAAACTCCAGTACAAAGCGGGTTGCCGGTTCGCGCCACACCTGATCCGGCGCGTCCGCCTGCTCAATATTTCCCTGGCTCATCACCACCACGCGATCGGCCACTTCTGTCGCCTCTTCCTGGTCGTGGGTCACAAAGACGCTGGTGAATTTCAGCTCTTCATGCAGCTGACGCAGCCAGCGGCGGAGCTCTTTACGCACCTGCGCATCCAGCGCGCCAAAGGGTTCATCGAGCAGCAGGATTTGCGGTTCAACCGCCAGCGCGCGCGCCAGCGCCACACGCTGCTTCTGCCCGCCGGAGAGTTGCGCCGGGTAGCGATCCGCCAGATGCGCCAGTTGCACCATCTCCAGCAGTTTGGTCACTTTCGCTTTGATGGCGGCAGCATTCGGCCGCTCGCGGCGCGGCAGCACCGTTAAACCAAAGGCGATATTGTCGAATACCGACATATGGCGGAACAGCGCATAGTGCTGAAACACGAAGCCGACGCGGCGCTCGCGCGCATGCAGGCGGCTGACATCGGTGCCGTGAAAACGGATACGCCCGCTGCTCTGGTGCTCCAGCCCGGCGATAATGCGCAGTAATGTCGTTTTACCGGAGCCAGAAGGGCCCAGCAGCGCCACCAT
Organism: Kosakonia sp. HypNH10; assembly: GCF_029850615.1. Taxonomy (NCBI): domain Bacteria; kingdom Pseudomonadati; phylum Pseudomonadota; class Gammaproteobacteria; order Enterobacterales; family Enterobacteriaceae; genus Kosakonia; species Kosakonia sp. HypNH10. The sequence goes on along the minus strand of NZ_JAOTIU010000002.1, from coordinate 160,156 downwards.
CTGCCCGGACGGGATATCCAGAGAGATATCATTCAGCACCTGGGTGCGACCAAACGACTTCTTAATATTCGCAATCTCAATGCTCATGATTTCCCTCCTCGTGCAGGCGTTTTTGCTGATTGTTCAAACGCCACTGCACCGCACTCTTTAAAAACAGTGTCAAAATCGCCATTAGGGTCAGCAGGGCCGCGGCGGTAAAAGCACCGACGGTATTGTAATCCTGCTCCAGTAACTCAATCTGTAGCGGCAGCGACAGGGTTTCGCCACGAATAGAACCCGAGACCACCGACACTGCGCCGAACTCGCCAATCGCCCGCGCATTGGTTAACACCACGCCGTAGAGCAGCGCCCAGCGAATATTAGGCAGCGTCACGCGGCGGAACATCTGCCAGCCGGAGGCCCCGAGCAGGATCGCGGCTTCATCCTCCTGGCTCCCCTGGCTGAGCATCACCGGCACCAGCTCGCGCACGACAAACGGACAGGTGACAAAGACGGTAACCAGCACCATGCCGGGCCAGGAGAACATGATTTGCAGATTATGTTCATCCAGCCAGCCGCCAAGTGGGCCGTTGGTGCCGTAAAAGAGCAGATAGATAAGACCGGCAACCACCGGCGACACCGCAAATGGAATATCGAGCAGGGTCAGCAGTAGCTGGCGGCCGGGAAAGTTAAAGCGCGTCACCAGCCAGGCGAGCAGCGTGCCGAACACCAGGTTGACCGGCACCGAGATCAGCGCAATCAGCACCGTCAGCCAGATGGCGTGCAGCATGTCGGCATCGGCAAGGTTTTGCAGCACCGGGGCCAGCCCTTTGCTGAAGGCCTGCACAAAGATGTAGATCATCGGCACCAGCAGAATAAAGGCTGAAAGCACAATACCGGTGCCGATTAAAAACCATTTTCCCCAGTTCACCCGGGGCTTGTCATAGCGTTTCAATGCACTTATTTCCGCCATTAGTGACCTACCACACGCTGACCAAAGCGACTTTGCAAAGTGTTGATGGAGAAGAGCAGCAGCAGCGAAGCGGCGAGGATCACTGAGGCAATCGCGCTCGCGGCCGGGTAGTCAAACTCCTGTAGACGTACGAAGATCATCAGCGAGGTCACTTCCGTCTTCCAGGCGATATTCCCGGCGATAAAAATCACCGCGCCAAACTCACCGAGGCTGCGGGTAAAGGAGAGCGCAACGCCCGCCATCAGCGCTGGTGACAGCTCCGGCAGCACCACTTTACGGAAACTCTGCCAGCGCGTGGCACCGAGGGTTTCCGCCGCCTCTTCATACTCCGGGCCGAGCTCTTCCAGCACCGGCTGCACCGTGCGTACCACAAACGGAATGCTGGTAAAAGCCATCGCCACTGCAATGCCGAGCCAGGTGTAGGTCACTTTGATATCCAGTGCCGCCAGCCACTCGCCGTAAAAGCCGTTAACGGAGAAGAGCGACGCCAGTGTCAGGCCCGCCACCGCGGTCGGCAGCGCAAAAGGCAGATCCATTAGCGCGTCGAGCAGCGTACGTCCCGGAAAGCGGTAGCGGGTAAGGATCCACGCCATCAGCATGCCGAAGACGCCGTTAAAGATTGAGGCGACAAACGCCGCCAGCAGCGTCACTTTATAGGCCGCCACCACCTGCGGGTTGGTGACCACTTCCCAGTACTGTTCCCAGCTCATCTGCGACAGCTGCATCACCAGCGCGCTTAAGGGTAATAACAGAATCAGACAGACAAAAAAGAGGCTGCTGCCGAGGCTTAAACCAAAGCCCGGCAGCACGCGTTTCGATCCAGACAACATCACTTATGCCCCGCCGCCAGCAACTTATCCAGCTCGCCGCCGCTGGCAAAATGGGTTTTCATCACTTCCGGCCAGGAGCCGAACTTATCTTCCACGCGGAACAGCGCGGTCTGCGGGAACTTATCACTCAGCTTTTTCATCACTTCCGGGTTGTTCACGCGGTAGTAGTAGTCGGTGATGATGGTCTGCGCCTGCGGCGTATAGAGCCAGTTGAGGTAGGCTTTCGCCGCCTTCTCCGTGCCGTTGGCTTTCACGTTTTTATCGACCCACGCCACCGGGAACTCGGCGAGGATATTGACCTTCGGCACCACCACTTCAAAGCCCTGCGCTTCATACTGTTTGCGGATGTTGTTCACTTCCGACTCAAAAGTGATCAGCACATCGCCAAGGCCGCGCTCAACGAAAGTGGTGGTCGCGCCGCGGCCGCCAGTGTCGAACACCTCAACGTTTTTCAGAAACTGGGTCATAAACTGGGTGGTTTTGGCTTTATCACCGCCATCAGCCTGATCGGCTGCGCCCCAGGCCGCCAGATAGGTATAGCGGGCGTTGCCAGAGGTTTTTGGATTCGGGAAGATCAGCTTCACGTCAGAACGCACCAGGTCGTTCCAGTCGTGGATATTCTTCGGGTTGCCCTTGCGCACAAGGAACGCCATCGTCGAGTAGAACGGCGAGCTGTTATTCGGTAAGCGGCTCTGCCAGTCGGCCGGGATCAGCTTGCCCTTATCGTGCAGGATCTGCACATCCGTCACCTGGTTATAGGTGACCACGTCGGCTTTCAGCCCCTGCAAAATCGCCAGCGCCTGTTTTGACGAACCGGCATGGGATTGCTTGATGGTCAGCTTATCGCCGCCATTCTCCTGCGCCCACTGCTGCTCAAAAGGCGGGTTCAACGCCGCAAACAGCTCGCGCGAGACATCATACGAGCTGTTGAGCAGTTCCGTTGCCTGTGCCTGCGCGCTTAACAGCGTCAGCGCTGCCAGCGTCAGATATCCTTTTTTCAGTATGTTAACGGCCATTGCTCACCCTTATAAGCTGATCACTCGACGATGTTCAGTTTATTTATAACGGGAGTGAAAGCAGTAACGGTTTTATATACCAATTGGTGATTTGGAATCAGAAAAGAGTATAAGCAGAAAGGGGTATAAGCCGGGTTGCCCCGGCCTGATGTGACGCGGGTTTGTTACAGGGCAAAGAGCCTGTCGAGTGCGGGTGCGAAGTAGTAACCACCGGTAACCGGGCGGGTAAAACGCAGCATGGCGTCGCGCTTGCCGTCACTGTCGCCGAACATGCTCAGCAGTTGCTGCTCAATGTTATAGAGCCGCGCGCTGTAGGTGCAGAAATAGAGGCCGTGAGTGCCGCTGGCGGTGCCATAGGGCAGGCTCTGGCGCACAATCTTCAGCCCCTTGCCTGCCTCTTTCAGATCGACGCGCGAAAGATGGGACGTTACCGGGCGCACATCGGCGTCGATCTCTTCGTTATCCGCTTTGGTGCGCCCGATCATCATCTCCTGATCGCTGACGCTCATGCGGTTAAGCTGCTTCAGGTTGTGCTCCCAGCGCTGCACCATCACGTAGCTGCCGCCCGCGTCAATACCGTCCTGAATAATCGCCACTTCGCGGCGTTTCTCTTCGCCAGCCGGGTTCTCGGTGCCGTCGACAAAGCCGCTGAGATCGCGATCTTCCACCCAGCGGAAACCGTGCGTCTCCTCTTTTACCTCCAGCGCATCACCAAAGGCAGCCAGCGCCGCCTGGGCAACAGAGAAGTTCACATCGTGACGCAGGGAGAGAATATGGATCAGCACATCGTGCTGAGTAGCGGGCGCAAGGCCTTTGCCATAGGCGGGAAAATCTTTCAGCTCTTCAGCGCCCTGCCCGTTGCTTAATTCACGCCAGACGTGGGAACCAAACGCTACCACTGCGCCGAGCGCCGCATCGGGGAACTGCAACTGGAAGTTTGCGAGCTTATCGGCAAACGCACGGCTACCGGCGCGCAGGGCATCGGCCTCCCCTTTTACGCTGGCCTCAATCCAAATTGCCGCACGGCAATGTTCCGGCAAAATGCCGCTCTGAACCTGGGACATCACATCTCCTGAAAACTGACCACAAAAACGATGCGGTATTGTACCTGTTTTTGGGTCAGTATCAGACTATTCTGATGCGATTAGCGACGCCAGATGATCTTGCTCACTTTCCAGCTTTTCAGGGTGTCATCCGACGGCATTAAGCCATCCGGGCCGCTCCAGCTGCCGCTGAAGAGGTAGCTGATGTGCTGGCTGTCGGGCGCTTTACACTCGATACCGGAGATATCGGCGTCAGAGGCTTTCACGCAGTTGCCGAATGCTTTGTCATAGAGGGTGTTGAACGGCGCGCCGATTTTTACCCCTTTGTCGGTGGCAATATCGGGATCGGTAACATCAATCCGGCTGACAACGCCGTTTTCACCGTTGACCACCAGCGCCAGTTGCTTCTCTTTCAGCGCTTCGAAATAGCGAACAATGGTGCCTTTATCGGTTTTCATGCCGCTGCGCAGGTGGTAATCGCCGCCTAACGCGTCGCCAATCGCCTGTTCATTGAGCGGCGTGCTGGCTGTCAGGCCGCCAACGCCCTGCTCGTTGACTTCGGGGGAGGAACCAAACCAGTTCCAGGGATACGCGGCAGACCAGTTGACGGAGGCGAACGTCGAGCAGCCGGTTAACGCCAGCGGCAGCGCGATAAAAAACATACGCAGGGGTTTCATGCACAATTCCTTATATTGACCAAACGCCTGTTGGAGTGCCGAAAGTGAAAAAAGTGCCCTCGTCACCGCGAAAGGCCGGATTCAGTACTCTTCATCTTCAATCAGGCGCTTGCCAAGATTAACGCTGTCGGTGTGTTCATACCCCAGGCGCTCATACATGCCGATCACCATCTCGTTATCGTCGCGCACCATCAGGTTGATCTTCGGGCAACCACGAGCAATCAACTTCTTCTCCAGCCGGCTCAGCAGCGCATTGGCGATGCCGCGACCGCGAAACTCCGGGTGAACGCCCAGGTAGTATGCCGAACCGCGATGGCCATCATAACCGCCCATTACCGTACCAACGACTTCGCCACCCACCTCTGCCACCAGGAAAAGGCTTACGTCATGATTGACCTTACGCTCAATGTCCATCTCCGGATCGTTCCACGGGCGCAGCAGTTCACAGCGCTCCCAAAGCGTGATCACTTCTTCAAAATCTTCCTGCCGGAAAACACGTATCTCCATGATGTCCCCCATATTTTTCAGCTGTGTAAACGGTGATTATGGCCTGTGGCGCGCGGTTAGCCAATATCCAGCATCATCGCCGCTGAAAAATGGCATAATGTCACTCTGTCACGTATTGAAATGAAAAGTAAAACAATAGTTCTTACGGACTGTCGTCACAGCAAACACGATACGCTATAACACCTGCCACCACGGATAACCCATTTCAGGCTATGAGCACCTTTAAACCATTAAAAACACTCACCTCGCGTCGCCAGATCCTGAAAGCAGGCCTGGCCGCATTAACCTTGTCAGGTATGTCTCGTGCTATCGCTAAGGATGAGACACCTCTTAAAACCAGCAACAGCCACAGCAAACCGAAAGCGAAAAAAGCGGGTGCAAAGCGCATCGTAATGCTTGATCCCGGTCACGGCGGGATTGATACCGGCGCGATTGGCCACAACGGCTCGAAAGAGAAGCATGTGGTGCTGGCGATTGCCAAAAACGTCCGCGCCCAGCTGCGCGCGCGCGGCATTGATGCGCGTTTAACGCGCACCAGCGATAAATTTATTCCCCTTTACGACCGCGTCGAGATTGCCCATCAGCACGGTGCGGATCTCTTTATGTCGATTCACGCCGATGGCTTTACCAACCCGAACGCCGCGGGCGCGTCGGTGTTTGCCCTCTCCAATCGCGGGGCGAGTAGCGCGATGGCGAAATACCTCTCCGATAAAGAGAACGCCGTGGATGAACTGGCGGGCAAAAAAGCGCGTGATAAAGATCATCTGCTCCAGCAGGTGCTGTTTGATTTGGTGCAGACGGACACCATCAAAAACAGCCTGACGCTCGGCTCGCATATCATCAAACAGATCAAGCCTGTGCACCGGTTGCACAGCCGCAACACCGAGCAGGCGGCGTTTGTGGTGCTAAAATCGCCTTCCATTCCCTCGGTGCTGGTTGAGACCTCGTTTATTACCAACCCGGCGGAAGAGAAGCTACTCGGCACCGCCGCGTTTCGCCAGAAGATCGCCACCGCCATCACCGACGGTGTCATGAGCTACTTTAGCTGGTTCGATAACCACAAAGCCCATACGAAGAGGCGCTGATGAGCACTCCTGATGTAGACCCGGTAAAAAACGCCCTGCTTGCCCTGCAGGATTCTATCTGCGCAAAACTGGCGGCAATCGACGGCGGTGGTTTTATTGAAGATGCCTGGCAGCGTGAAGCGGGCGGCGGCGGACGTAGCCGCGTGCTGCGCGACGGCAGCGTGTTTGAGCAGGCGGGGGTGAACTTCTCCCACGTTCATGGCGATGCGATGCCCGCCTCCGCTACCGCGCACCGCCCAGAGCTGGCGGGTCGCAGTTTCGAAGCGATGGGTGTCTCATTAGTGGTGCACCCGCGCAACCCCTATGTGCCGACCAGCCATGCCAACGTGCGCTTTTTTATCGCCCAGAAGCCGGATGCTGACCCGGTCTGGTGGTTCGGCGGCGGTTTCGATATGACGCCCTATTACGGCTTCGAAGAGGATGCCGTGCACTGGCACCGCACCGCGCGCGATCTCTGCCAGCCCTTCGGCGAAGAGGTCTACCCGCGCTATAAAAAGTGGTGCGATGACTACTTCTATCTGAAGCATCGCGACGAGCAGCGCGGCGTCGGCGGGCTCTTTTTCGACGATCTCAACACGCCGGATTTTGACCACTGTTTCGACTTTATGCGCGCGGTGGGCGAAGGGTATACCGACGCCTATCTGCCGATTGTCGAGCGGCGTAAAAACACGCCGTGGGGCGAGCGCGAGCGCGATTTTCAGCTCTACCGCCGTGGGCGCTACGTGGAGTTTAACCTGGTGTGGGATCGCGGGACGCTGTTCGGCCTGCAAACCGGTGGGCGCACCGAGTCGATTTTGATGTCGATGCCGCCGCTGGTGCGCTGGGAATACAATTACCAGCCCGCCGAAGGCAGCCCCGAAGCGGCGTTAAGCGAATTTATCAAAGTGAAAGAGTGGATCTAACCTCGTAGGCCGGATAAGGCGCAGCCGCCATCCGGCAATCAATGCCGCGAGACAATGCCGGATGGCGCGTAAACGCTTATCCGGCCTACACGGTTTCAGCGGCTTCGTTACCGTAGGCCGGATAAGGCGCAGCCGCCATCCGGCAATCGGTGCCGCGAGACAATGCCGGATGGCGCGTAAACGCTTATCCGGCCTACGCGGTTCCAGCAGCAACTGTTTTTCATTTGATGCCCAGCTTACAGCGAGGGGTTGTGTCCCCGCTGAAATCGGCGAGCCGAAGCGGGAATGACAAGGTCTGGACGCCATGGATGGCGGACAGAGGCGAACCGAGACAGGATGTCGAGTCGAGCCGGCCGCAGTCAGGCACGCGGGAGGTGAGTGCAGTGCGCAGCACCGATTTCCTCGCGGGGCCGCGGGGATTGACAAGGGGAGCGCGGCCGCTTCCCTTGTCCCGTTCACCGCACCGGTGAGAAAAATATTCCGCCGCACGCATGGTGAACGGAACCCTTCCACCAATGCCACATGCCAGGCCCATTGCCGGATGGCGCTAACGCTTATCCGGCCTACCAAACCCATCATGCTGAAGCTTATAACGGCGCGGTCTGCGCCTCGACCACCGCTAACGCCACCATATTGACGATCCGCCGCACGGAGGCGATTGGCGTCAATACATGCACCGGCTTCGCCACCCCCATCAACACCGGCCCGACGGTTACCCCTTCGGCGCTGGAAACACGCAGCAAGTTGTAACTGATTCGCGCGGCTTCGACGTTCGGCATAATCAGAATATTCGCCGTCCCCTTCAGCGGGCTGTCGGGCATTCGGTCCTGACGAATCGACTCATCCAGCGCCGCATCGCCGTGCATCTCGCCGTCAATCATCAACTCCGGTGCCCGCTCGCGCACCAGCGCTAAGGTCTCACGCATCTTCACCGCCGCTGGCGCGTTAGATGAGCCGTACTGGGAGTGCGAAAGCAGCGCCACGCGCGGTTCAATACCGAAACGGCGCACCGTCTCCGCCGCCAGCAGGGTGATCTCTGCTAACTGATCGGCGCTCGGATCTTCATTCACGTAGGTATCGGCGATAAAGGTGTTGCCGCTTGGCAGCAGCAGCGCATTCATCGCGCCTGCGGCATGCACGCTGTCGCGATAACCAAAGATGTCACGCACCACGCTGAAGTGCTCATGGTATTCACCAATGGTGCCGCAGATCATCGCATCCGCTTCACCGCGATGCACCATGATGGCACCAATCACGGTGGTATTAGCAATCACCGCGCGCTGCGCCTGCTCCTGCGTTACGCCACGGCGCTTCATAATGTTGAAGTACTCCGTCCAGTACTCTTTAAAGCGCGGGTCGGACTCGTTATTCACAATCTCAAAATCCGCACCGGCGCGGATTTGCAGCCCCAGCTTTTGAATGCGCATCTCAATTACGCTCGGGCGACCAATCAGGATCGGCTTCGCCAGCCCCAGCGTCACCAGCTCCTGAGTAGCATGCAGCACGCGCGGCTCCTCTCCTTCCGTCAGCACCACGCGCTTCGGCGCGCTGCGGGCCTGGGAGAAGATCGGCTTCATAAACAGGTTCGTTTTGTAGACAAACTCGGCGAGCTTATCGACATAGGCGTCGAAATCGCTAATCGGGCGCGTCGCCACGCCGGACTCCATCGCCGCTTTTGCCACCGCCGGGGCGATTTTGACAATCAAACGCGGATCGAAGGGTTTCGGGATCAGGTAATCAGGCCCAAAGCTGAGATCCTGATCGCCATAGGCCGAGGCCACCACTTCGCTCTGCTCGGCGTGCGCCAGCTCGGCGATCGCATGAACCGCCGCCAGCTTCATCTCTTCGTTGATCGCCGTTGCGCCAACATCCAGCGCGCCACGGAAGATAAAGGGGAAGCAGAGCACGTTGTTAACCTGGTTGGGGTAATCGGAGCGGCCGGTGCAGATGATCGCATCCGGGCGCACCGATTTTGCCAGATCCGGCAGGATCTCCGGCTCCGGGTTAGCCAGCGCGAGGATCAGCGGCTGGCGCGCCATCTCTTTCACCATCTCCGGGGTCAGCACTTTTGGCCCCGAGCAGCCGAGGAAGATATCCGCGCCCGCCACCACTTCTGCCAGCGTGCGTTTGCCGTTGTCCTCCACCGCATAGGCAGCTTTGGTCTCTGCCATGTTTGGCTCGCGGTCTTTGTAGATCACCCCTTTCGAGTCGCAGACCACAATATTGTGTTTCTGCATCCCCAGCGCCACCAGCAGGTTCATACAGGCGATGGCCGCTGCGCCGGCGCCGGAAACAACCATGCGCACGTCAGAGAGGTTCTTTTCCACTACCCGCAGGCCGTTGAGAATGGCGGCGGTGCTGATGATCGCCGTGCCGTGCTGGTCGTCATGGAACACTGGGATGTTCATGCGCTCGCGCAGTTTCGCCTCAATGTAGAAGCACTCCGGCGCTTTAATATCTTCCAGGTTAATCCCGCCGAAGGTCGGCTCCAGCGCGGCAACCACGTCGATCAGTTTGTCGGGATCCTGCTCGTCAACTTCGATATCGAACACATCAATACCGGCGAATTTCTTAAACAGAACGCCTTTGCCCTCCATCACCGGCTTACCGGCGAGCGCGCCGATATTGCCAAGGCCGAGCACGGCGGTGCCGTTGGAGATAACGGCCACCAGATTGCCGCGCGCGGTGTATTTATAGGCTGCCAGCGGGTCTTTCTCAATTTCCAGACAGGGAGCGGCAACACCGGGCGAGTACGCCAGCGCCAGGTCGCGCTGCGTCGCCAGCGGTTTGGTAGGGGAAACCTGAATCTTACCCGGGCGGGGGAACTCGTGAAAATCGAGGGCACTCTGTTTTAATTGGTCGTCCATTAGATGTTCCTTTCACGTTGCTTTCAGCGTCAAGAGTGTTAACGCGTGATGACACTCCAATGCACCGACCAGTATGGCCTTTGTCGGCGGCGTAAACTTTGAAGGTCGCCATACTCTGACCATCGCGTCAACAAAACCGTTACGTATATCTCCCATCTTTGTTACCTACCGCAAAACCCCGTAAAGGGCTGCGTCTGCTATGCTTTTTTGTTATGCAGCTCTCATCCTGACAACAGCGCGATGCGACGCGCGTAAATAACACATTGCTTTTTAAGGAGTTATCTTCATGAATTATTTAGACGGCCTGAAACAGTTCACCACCGTAGTGGCGGACAGCGGCGACATCGAATCCATTCGCCATTACCAGCCGGAAGATGCCACCACCAACCCCTCCCTGCTGCTGAAGGCCGCTGGGCTTGGGCACTTTTCCCATCTGGTCGACGACGCGCTGGAGTATGGCAAAGCGCGCGGCAAAACCCAGGAGCAGCAGGTCGCGGAAGCGAGCGACAAACTGGCGGTCAATATCGGTGCGGAAATTCTGAAAAGCATTCCGGGCCGCGTCTCCACCGAAGTCGATGCGCGTCTCTCCTACGACAAAGAGAAGAGCATTGCCAAAGCGCGCCGTATCGTTGAGCTTTACCAGGAGCAGGGGATCGATAAGTCACGCATTCTGATCAAACTCGCCTCCACGTGGGAAGGTATCCGCGCGGCGGAAGAGCTGCAAAAAGAGGGTATCGATTGTAACCTGACGCTGCTCTTCTCCTTTGCCCAGGCGCGTGCCTGTGCCGAAGCGGGCGTCTATCTGATTTCGCCGTTCGTCGGGCGCATCTACGACTGGTACAACGACCGTAAACCGATGGACCCGTACGTGGTGGATGAAGATCCGGGCGTCAAATCGGTGCGCAATATCTATGACTACTACAAACAGCACCGCTACGAGACCATCGTGATGGGCGCCAGCTTCCGCCGCGTCGAGCAGATCCTTGCCCTCGCCGGCTGTGACCGCCTCACCATTTCGCCTGCCCTGCTGCAAGAGTTGCAGGAGCATGAAGGCACCGTCGAGCGCAAACTGGTGCCGTCGTCCCAGACCTTCTCGCGCCAGGCGAAAATGACCGAAGCGGAGTTCCGCTGGGAACATAACCTTGACCCGATGGCGGTTGAGAAACTCTCTGACGGTATTCGCCAGTTCGCCGTCGACCAGCGCAAACTCGAAGATCTGCTTGCTGCCAAACTTTAACCTTTTGCCACGGAGTGAACTATGTCCCGTAAAGAGCTTGCTAACGCCATTCGCGCCCTGAGTATGGACGCGGTGCAAAAAGCCAATTCCGGCCACCCCGGTGCGCCAATGGGGATGGCGGATATCGCGGAAGTGCTGTGGAACGACTTTCTGCAACACAACCCGGCCGACCCGACCTGGTATAACCGCGACCGCTTTATTCTCTCCAACGGTCACGCTTCGATGCTGCTCTACAGCCTGCTGCACCTCAGCGGCTATGACCTGCCGATCGAAGAGCTGAAAAACTTCCGTCAGCTGCACTCTAAAACGCCGGGCCACCCGGAAATTGGCTACACGCCGGGCGTAGAAACCACCACCGGCCCGCTGGGCCAGGGGCTGGCGAACGCCGTCGGCCTGGCGATTGCCGAGCGCACGCTGGCGGCGCAGTTTAACCGTCCGGGCCATGACATTGTCGATCACTACACTTATGTCTTTATGGGCGATGGCTGTCTGATGGAGGGGATCTCCCACGAAGTCTGCTCGCTGGCGGGCACGCTGGGCTTAGGCAAACTGATTGGCTTCTACGATCACAACGGCATCTCCATTGATGGCGAAACCGAAGGCTGGTTTACCGATGACACCGCCAAACGCTTTGAAGCCTATAACTGGCATGTGATCAGCGAAGTGGATGGTCACTCTGCGGAAGCGGTGAAAAAGGCCATTGAAGAGGCGCAGCAGGTCAAAGATAAGCCGACGCTGATTATCTGCCGCACGGTGATTGGTTTTGGTTCACCGAACAAAGCGGGCAAAGAGGAATCCCACGGCGCGGCGCTCGGCGATGAAGAGGTGGCGCTGACCCGCAAACAGCTGGGCTGGAACTATGGCCCGTTCGAGATCCCGAAAGAGATCTATCAGGCGTGGGATGCCCACGATCGCGGCGCGAAAGCCCAGCAGTCATGGAATGAGAAACTGGCAGCGTGGGAGAAAGAGTTCCCGGATCTGGCGGCCGAATTCAAGCGCCGTATGAGCGGCGGACTGCCGGAGAACTGGGAGCAAATGACCTCCGAGTACATCAACAACCTGCAGGCCAACCCGGCGAAAATCGCCAGCCGTAAGGCGTCGCAAAACACCCTTAACAGCTATGGCCCGGTGCTGCCGGAACTGCTTGGCGGCTCGGCGGATCTGGCCCCGAGTAACCTTACCATCTGGTCAGGCTCCACCTCGATTAAAGAGGATGCCGCCGGGAACTATATTCACTACGGTGTGCGTGAGTTCGGCATGACGGCAATTGCTAACGGCATCGCCCACCACGGCGGTTTCGTGCCCTACACTGCAACCTTCCTGATGTTCGTTGAGTATGCCCGTAACGCGGCGCGTATGGCGGCGCTGATGAAAGCGCGGCAGATCATGGTCTACACCCATGACTCTATCGGCCTTGGCGAAGATGGCCCGACACACCAGGCGGTTGAGCAGATCGCCAGCCTGCGCCTGACGCCAAACTTCAGCACCTGGCGCCCCTGTGACCAGGTGGAAGCAGCGGTTGGCTGGAAACTGGCGATTGAGCGCCATAACGGCCCGACAGCGCTGATCCTCTCCCGTCAGAACCTGGCGCAGATGGAGCGAACTCCGGAGCAGGTGAAGGCGATCAGCAAAGGCGGTTATATCCTGAAAGATAGCGACGGCAAGCCGGAGCTGATCCTGATTGCTACCGGCTCTGAAATGGAGATCACCATGAAGGCCGCCGAGCAGCTAAGCAGCGAAGGCGTGAAGGTGCGTGTGGTATCGCTGCCTTCCACGGATATCTTTGATGCCCAGGATGAAGCATGGCGCGAATCGGTGCTGCCGTCAGACGTCAGCGCGCGCGTCGCGGTGGAAGCCGGGATTGCCGATTACTGGTACAAGTATGTTGGTCTGAAGGGCGCGATTGTCGGCATGACCGGCTATGGCGAGTCCGCTCCGGCGGAGAAACTCTTCCCTTACTTCGGCTTTACCGTCGAGAACATCGTGGCGAAAGCCAAAGCAGTACTTAAGAAGTAATCTTCAGGCGCGCCCGCTTCGGCAGGCGCGCTTTCTCTTATTTCACTACCTGCAACGCTTCGCTCTCTTGCGGCGTAACAATCTCTTCCTGCTTCTCATCCCACAGCGCTTTTTTCACCAGCACAAAGCCCGGATGCTGCGGATCGCGCTTCACCAGCGCAGCAGCGTTGTCATCTTCCTGCACGTTGCTGTTATAGGGGAAGGAGGGCACGGATTTAACCCATTGTCCCTGCTGGATATCGTAGACGTAGACCACGCTCCACGCGCTGGTCCACCACTGAGGGAAGATCACCACGCGGTCGCGACCGCTGTCGTCAAGGCCGGAGAGCGTCTCCACGGTGGCACCAATACACTGCGGCAGCGTGGCGGGTTTGATCGCCGGGTTGCTGCTCCACAGCGAGCAGTCGCAGTCGCCCTCTTCCGTACAGCTACCGCCGGAGTGCGGATCGCGGGCGCTGACCCACACGGTATCTTTAGTCGCGCCATCAAATTTGCCCCTGGTCAGCGCGCCCTGCACCGCCGATTCTTTCTGATTCAGCCGCGTGAGCAGATCCGTTTCACCGCTGATGCGCCAGCCTGCTGGCTGATGGAGGAAGGTTAACTGCGCGGGGTAATTTTTAACTTTGTCTGCTTCCAGCCCGGCCTGTTTGACAAAATCGACCTCGACATCGCCCGCGCTGGTTTCGTTAATATCAAGCGTGGAGATAATGCTCTGGCTATAACGCGGCGCGCGGGCAGCAAATTCCTGCTGCTTGTGCAAAACCGCGTCGCGGGAGAGGTTTTCACCAAACCAGTGTACCTGGTCGGCATAGAGATCGCTTGCATCGGCCTTGCCGTTGAGATGGCTGTTCCAGCGTTCGACCTGCGCGGCGATGGCCTTATTGTCGGCGGCGGTAAGTTCAGCTCTGGCAGGCAGAGCGGCGATAAGAGCCAGGCTTAAGGCAAGCCACGGCGTAAACAGAGGTTTCATTATTCCCTTCCCGGTTGCATTGTGCGGGCGGATTATAATGAGCGCGGGGCCGTTTCGTCACTCGCTTATCGCGTTACCCACAAAGTTGGCCATGAATCAGGGCCATGCCAGCTATCGCAGGTTGGCTCCTGGGCGTAACGCACAAGGCGGAAATTCTGCCCGTCGAAACGCCAGCGGCTGGCAACGCCGCAGTCTGCGAGGCCTCGCCCTTTCGCCAGCGTCGTCAGCTCGCGGCTCTTCTCATCAAACGAGGCATTCATCAGCTCCATCTCGCTATTGCCGTTATCCGGGGAGAACGGCAGGCGCAGGCGCACCAGGCGGGAGATAAACGGTTTTTGTCGCGAGACAAGCCAGGCGAGATCGACCACGTTGTAAGCGCCCGCTTCGCAATCAATCATCAGCAGCGCTTTGTCGTTGGTCAGGGCGTAGACCCGCACCTGGCGGCGCGCCGGGTCGAGGGAGCACTGGGTGTTGCTCATTCGCCAGTTGCCGTAATCAAGCAGATCGTTGAGTTGCTGGTGGGTTAAGGGCGCGGGGGCCGCAGTGGGGTGAACAACCTCTTTTAAGGCGGGCGCAGGCGGCACGCTCAGCGGCGGGCTGACCCCTTTTTTGATCCACGCCGTTTTACTGCCGACACGCTTTTGCTGCGCGTCAATAAACAGCAGCGCGGCTTTCAGCCCGGCGAGTGAAATACGCCCCTGCCCGCTCTGCAAGGTAATGGTCTGCCCCTCCTGGATAGTCTCCAGCAGCGCGGCAACGGTTTGCGGGTTGCTGGTCATCAGATGCCACGGCGCGATCTTCCACTCCGTATTGGCCATCTTCAGCGGTTGACCATCAAGCAGCAGTCGCCCGGCAATCGGCGGCGCTTTGCCCGCCGGAATACCGATGCCGCCGAGATCGATGCGCAGCGCAGCATCGGCACGCGCCCCGGCGCTGCGCTCAAGGCTCATCACCAGCCCGGCGTGTTCGCCAATATTGCGCGCTACGCAAAAATTCTGGTTATTACAGGTAACTTGCCAGTCGGAGAAGGTTTTCTGTGCGGGCGCGGCCCATAGAGCGGGTGCGGTGCAAAGACCGAAAAGGAGAGTGAGTACGCTGCGATAACGCATGAATGGTGCAACCCCGGAAGAATAGACGCAAAACTGGCGTATCTTTACTCCCGCGGTTGACCGGCTCAATCGGATTTATCGGATAGCTTCATGCGAAAGTTGGTAGGGGGTATAAAAAGCGCGTCACGCCATCAGTCCGGAAGTTTGCAGATACTGCAGTAAAATGACCGCCTTGCCGTCGCGGATCTCGCCGCTTGCTACCATTGCCAGCGCCTGTTCAAAGGGCAGTTCCAGCACTTCGATATCTTCATCTTCTACACCACCGCCGTCGTTGGCGCGCTGGGCATCGCTATATTCGGCGACAAAAAAGTGTACGATTTCGGTTACGCCGCCTGGCGACATATAGAGTTCGAACACTTTACGCACCTCACCCACCTGATAGCCGGTCTCTTCAACCGCCTCCTTGCGGATGCACACTTCCGGCTCGTCGTCGTCCAGCAGACCGGCGCAAGCTTCAATCAGCATGCCGCTCTCGTTGCCATTCACCCAACTGGCGATGCGGAACTGGCGGATAAGCACCACGCTCTGTTTTTCGCGGTTATAAAGCAGAATCGTCGCGCCGTTGCCGCGGTCATACACTTCACGTTTATGGCGGATGACCTCGCCGTTCTGACGCGTCAAATCGTAGGTGATATTGCGCAGGACAAAGTAGTTTTCGGAGAGGATTTTATCTTTAATCACAGCGATTTTTAGCGACATAGCAGGCTCCAGAAGAGAAACAGAATGGCGCTATAGTACGCGTCCGGGCCTGCTTTGTCGCCGTGGGTTACTGTTTCTCCGGCGGGTTAATCCCGAGCCACGCCATCATCCCCTGCGCCGCATGACGCCCCTCCGCCATTGCCGTAACCACCAGATCGGCACCGCGCACCGCATCACCGCCGGCAAAAATCTGCGGATGCGAGGTCTGATAACGGTATGGGGTGTTGACGCTTGCCGCAATGCGCCCCCACTCATCCACCTGCACCCCAAGGCGCGACAACCACGGCATCGAATGGGGGTTGAAGCCAAAGGCCATGATCACCGCATCGGCGGGCATAATAAACTCGCTGCCCGCTATCGCTACCGGACGACGGCGGCCTTTCGCGTCCGGCTCGCCGAGCTGCGTGCGCTGTAAGCGTATGCCGCTCACCTTGCCCTCTTCATCCACTTCAATGTTGACTGGCTGGACGTTGAACTCAAAGTTCGCCCCCTCGTCGCGGGCGTTTTTCACCTCTTTTTTGGAGCCGGGCATATTGGCTTCATCCCGGCGGTAAGCACAGGTGACCTTTGCCGCGCCGTGACGCAGCGCGGTGCGCACACAGTCCATCGCCGTATCGCCACCGCCCAGCACCACTACGTTAAGCCCGGAGGTGTCGACAAACGGTTCATCCGCCGTGGTCTCAAGCCCCATCAGCTGTTTGGTGTTGGCAATCAGAAACGGTAACGCGTCATAGACGCCTGGCGCCTCTTCATGGGGCAGGTTGGCTTTCATCGAGCGGTAAGTGCCGACGCCGACGAACACCGCGTCGAACTCTTCCAGCAACTGCTCCATGGGGCGATCTTTGCCGATTTCACAATTAAGCTCGAAACGGATGCCCATCGCGCTGAAGATTTCGCGCCGCCGCACCAGCAGGGATTTGTCGAGCTTAAAGGCCGGAATGCCGAAAGTGAGCAGGCCGCCGATTTCCGGATGACGATCGAAGACGGTGGCGCTGACGCCGTGGCGTGCCAGCACGTCGGCGCACGCCAGCCCCGCAGGCCCTGCGCCAATAATCGCCACGCGTTTATCAACGGGCTTCACTTGCCGCAGGTCGGGCCGCCAGCCCTGCGCCAGCGCCTGATCGGAGATGTAGCGCTCGATATTACCGATGGTGACCGCGCCGGAGGCATCGCGCAGGGTACACGACCCTTCGCAGAGGCGATCCTGCGGGCAGACGCGGCCGGTGATCTCCGGCAGGCAGTTGGTCTGGTGCGACAGCTCCACCGCCGCGGCGATATCACCCGCTTTTACGCGATCAATCCACTGGGGAATATGGTTGTGCAGCGGGCAGCGCCATTCGCAGATGCTGTGCTCGCCGCAGGTTAAGCAGCGCCGCGCCTCCTGCTGCGCCTGCGCGGGTCGAAACGGCAGGTAGATCTCATCAAAGCCGCTTTTCCGCGCCGCGATCGCCAGCTTATCCGGCTCGCCGCGCGCGGCAGTACTGCGCAGCTGGCGCATTTTGCTGTCGTTCTGCGCCGGAAGATCGTGCCACGGCAGCGCCTGCTGGCTGGCGGTGCGCAATCGCCGTGCTTTCGCCATATTTGCCAGCGCTTCAGCGTTAACTAAGGTGAGCGCATCCGCCGGGCAGTTCTCCACGCAGGCCGGGCCTGCTGCGCGCTGCGCGCAGAGATCGCATTTATGAGCGGTGGCTTTCACCTGCCCTTTTACGGCCGTGACCAGCACCTGCATCGTGCCGAACGGGCAGGCGACAACGCAGGATTTGCAGCCGATGCATTTCTGCTGATTAACCTGCACCGCATCATCGACGCGGGTGATGGCACCGTTTGGGCAACTGCGCGCGCAGGGAGCCGCTTCGCAGTGGTGACAGGTCACCGCGCTGTTCTGCTGGGGGTATTTGACGACGGTAATACGTGGGTAGAACGCATCAGGGGTAAGGGGATGTTGCTCGTCGTTGTGCGCCATTACGCAGGCCACTTCGCAGGCATGACATCCAATACAGTGTTGGCTATTCGCCATAATAAAACGGTTCATGGCACCCTTCTTGATTGGCTGGATAAACCTTATCTTTTATATGACTACTCTATTTACCGGGGTGCCTGCGGCCAGGCAATGTCCATTTGCCCAGAAAGGTTATCTATTTGTCACGAACATGTAGCAGATCAATTTATCTCAGCTTTTTAGAAAAATAGTAGCCCTGCGCATTTGCGCCGGATGGTCTACAGTCCCTGTAACCGTTTCTCCGCAGACGGGGTTGGCGGCGAAAGCTGAGTGAAGGTAAAGAATTGACGCTGAGAGCGGGTCCGCGCAGAAGAAAATTTGGCTTAAATGCCGATCTGCCTCGTGATGCCTCAATCGGGCATGATAATTTACACTTTCTCCTTTATTTCTCCACGATTGGTGTCGCTATTACCGCTACATTGAGGCGGTTATTCTCACCCTAATCATGCGCAGCAATATGAGGTCCAGTTTCTGATGGCGAACTTTTTTATCGATCGCCCCATTTTCGCGTGGGTGCTGGCGATCCTGATCTGTCTGACCGGGGCGCTCGCCATTAGCTCATTGCCCGTTGAGCAATACCCCGATTTAGCCCCGCCAAATGTGCGCATCACCGCCAACTACCCCGGTGCGTCGGCGCAGACGCTGGAAAACACCGTTACGCAGGTGATTGAGCAGAATATGACCGGGCTCGATAATCTGATGTATATGTCCTCGCAAAGCAGCGCCACCGGCCAGGCGTCGATCACCCTGAACTTCCGCGCCGGTACCGACCCCGATGAAGCGGTGCAGCAGGTGCAAAACCAGTTGCAGTCCGCGATGCGCAAGCTGCCGCAAACCGTGCAGAACCAGGGGGTGACGGTGCGCAAGACCGGCGATACCAACATCCTCACCATCGCGTTTGTCTCCACCGATGGGTCGATGGATAAGCAGGATATTGCCGACTATGTGGCGAGTAACATTCAGGATCCGTTAAGCCGCGTCAACGGCGTCGGTGATATCGACGCCTACGGCTCGCAGTACGCCATGCGCATCTGGCTCGACCCGTCGAAGCTCACCAGTTATCAACTCACCACCGGCGATGTCACCCGCGCTATCGCCTCGCAGAATGCGCAGATTGCCGTCGGGCAACTGGGCGGCACACCCTCCGTTGACCGCCAGGCGCTGAATGCCACCATCAATGCGCAGTCGCTGTTACAGACGCCGGAGCAGTTCCGCGCTATTACCTTGCGCGTCAATCCTGACGGTTCAGAAGTGCGTCTCGGCGACGTGGCAACCGTTGAACTGGGCGCGGAGAAGTATGACTATCTCAGCCGTTATAACGGCAAAGCCGCCTCCGGGCTGGGGGTAAAACTGGCCTCCGGGGCGAATGAGATGGAGACGGCAGAGCTGGCACTACAGAGGCTCGATGAGCTGTCGCACTACTTCCCTCACGGCCTTGAATACAAAGTCGCCTATGAAACCGCCTCGTTTGTTAAAGCCTCAATCATCGATGTGGTGAAGACGCTGCTCGAAGCGATTGTGCTGGTGTTTGTGGTGATGTACCTCTTTTTGCAGAACTTCCGCGCAACGCTGATCCCGACTATTGCCGTGCCGGTGGTGCTGCTCGGCACCTTCGGCGTGCTCTACTCTTTTGGCTACAGCATCAACACCCTGACGATGTTTGCGATGGTGCTCGCTATCGGCCTGCTGGTGGATGATGCGATTGTGGTGGTGGAGAACGTCGAGCGCATTATGAGCGAAGAGGGTCTTTCGCCGCGCGAGGCGACGCGCAAGTCGATGGGGCAGATTCAGGGCGCGCTGGTCGGCATTGCGATGGTGCTCTCCGCCGTGTTTGTGCCGATGGCCTTCTTCGGCGGCACCACCGGGGCCATCTATCGCCAGTTCTCAATTACCATTGTTTCGGCGATGGTGCTCTCGGTGCTGGTGGCGATGATCCTGACACCTGCGCTCTGCGCCACGCTGCTTAAACCGCTGCACAAAGGCGAGCAGCACGGGCAGAAAGGTTTCTTCGGTGCCTTTAACCGGGTGTTTAACCGCAATGCCGACCGCTATCAAAATGCGGTGGGTAAAATCCTGCACCACGCTCTGCGCTGGATTTTGCTCTATCTGCTGCTGATTGGCGTGATGGTGCTGCTGTTTATGCGCCTGCCGACCTCGTTTCTGCCGCTGGAGGATCGCGGCATGTTTACCACTTCTATTCAGTTGCCAAGCGGCTCAACGCAGCAGCAGACACTGAAGGTGGTGCAAAAGGTCGAGCACTACTTCTTCACCCATGAGAAAGAGAATGTGCAGTCGGTGTTCGCCACCGTCGGCTCCGGCCCGGGCGGCAACGGGCAAAACGTCGCCCGGCTGTTTATTCGCCTGAAGGATTGGGAGTCGCGTGATCCCACGGATGGCAGCGCCTTTGCCATTATCGAGCGCGCCACCAAAGCCTTTAGCCGCATTAAAGAGGCGCGCGTATTCGCCGGTAGCCCGCCGGCGATCAGCGGCATGGGCAGTTCCGCCGGGTTTGATATGGAGTTGCAGGATCACGCCGGTGCCGGTCACGACGCATTGATGGCGGCGCGCGACCAGCTGATCCAGCTCGCTTCGCAGGATCCGGCCCTCACCCGCGTGCGCCACAATGGTCTGGATGACAGCGCGCAGTTGCAGATTGATATCGATCAGCGCAAAGCGCAGGCGCTGGGCGTCTCGATTGATGATATCAACGACACGCTGAAGACCGCCTGGGGCTCCAGCTACGTTAACGACTTTATGGATCGCGGCCGCGTGAAGAAGGTCTATGTGCAGTCGGCGGCGAAATTCCGCATGCTGCCGGATGACATTAACCGCTGGTATGTCCGCAATAGCAGCGGCGGGATGGTGCCCTTCTCCGCCTTTGCCACCTCGCACTGGCAAACCGGCTCGCCGCGTCTCGAGCGTTACAACGGTTATGCGGCGGTAGAGATTGTCGGCGAAGCCGCGCCGGGCGTCAGTACCGGTACGGCGATGGATGTGATGGAGAAATTAGTGCGCCAGCTGCCGACCGGCTTTGGTCTTGAGTGGACGGCGATGTCCTATCAGGAGCGGCTCTCCGGCGCGCAGGCGCCTGCGCTTTACGCCGTCTCGCTGCTGGTGGTCTTCCTCTGCCTGGCCGCGCTGTATGAGAGCTGGTCGGTGCCCTTCTCGGTGATGCTGGTTGTGCCGCTGGGGGTGATTGGCGCGCTGGTGGCGACCTGGATGCGCGGGCTGGAGAATGACGTCTACTTCCAGGTGGGGCTGCTGACGGTGATTGGTCTGTCAGCGAAGAATGCGATTTTGATTGTTGAGTTTGCCAACGAGATGAATGCCCGCGGCGAAGATCTGCTCGCCTCGACGCTGCACGCCTGCCGCCAGCGTCTGCGGCCCATCCTGATGACCTCGCTGGCGTTTGTTTTTGGCGTGCTGCCGATGGCGACCAGCACCGGTGCAGGCTCAAGCAGCCAGCACGCGGTCGGCACCGGGGTAATGGGCGGGATGATTTCCGCCACGGTGCTGGCGATCTTCTTTGTCCCGCTCTTCTTTGTGCTGGTGCGCCGCCGCTTCCCGCTTAAGGCGAAACCGCGCTAATCGCGGGCAACAAAAAAGGCGACTGGATTCAGGTCGCCTTTTTTACGTGGATATTATTATTAAGCCGTCACTGCTCAATCATTCGTCTGAAAATTATTTACGAAGCATGCCTTCGATAAAATCTTTCCAGTTCCCCATTTCGTGTTCAATCATAACTACCTCTCTTATTATTACGGCCATTCTACTCAATGCCCGGATGCGCTGTGAAGCTATTTAAACCAATCGAATTAATCGCTCTTTACCGGGCATTTCTCTTTGGCTTGGGCTTACTATGCGCCGCTCTGCGGCCTCATACTGTGATTAACGGCAATATTTCCCAAAAACTTGAGGGCTAAATGAAATGGCGATCACATTGTCAGATAAATCTTTAGTTTTGTTATTACGCGATGAACTAGCGGTGACCAAAAGTTATTTAACTAAAATCATCCAACTCACCATTAAGTGAATTATTATTACCACGCGAATGATATTCGAATTAGATTCCGTTATTCTAATTTTCTGTTCGAATAAGGTAAAAAAGAGACAAAAGGATTCAACATGATCACCATGTACGGCATCAAAAATTGCGACACCATCAAGAAAGCCCGCCGCTGGCTGGAGGCTGAGCAGGTCGAGTACCGCTTTCATGATTACCGCGTCGACGGGATTGATGCAGATCTGCTGCGCCCCGCAGTCGCAGAGCTTGGCTGGGAAGCGCTGCTCAATACGCGCGGAACCACCTGGCGCAAGCTGGATGAAGCGCAGCGCGCGGCTGTCGTTGACGCCGAGAGCGCCATTGCCTTAATGGTTGAAATGCCTGCAATGATCAAACGACCATTGCTCTGCGCGCCCGGTAAGCCTATGCTGCTGGGTTTCAATGAATCCAGTTATGGGAAGTTTATTCACGAGGTGTAGTTTATGTCATGCCCGGTTATTGAGCTGACGCAGCAGCTTATTCGTCGCCCTTCTCTGAGTCCCGATGATGCGGGATGCCAGGCGCTGATGATTGAACGCCTGCGCGCTATCGGTTTCACCGTTGAGCCGATGGATTTTGGCGACACGCAGAACTTCTGGGCATGGCGCGGCCAGGGAGAGACGCTGGCGTTTGCCGGTCATACGGACGTTGTTCCGGCGGGCGATGTCGATCGCTGGATCAATCCGCCTTTCGAACCCACCATTCGCGACGGCCTGCTGTTTGGCCGCGGTGCGGCGGATATGAAAGGCTCGCTGGCAGCGATGGTGGTTGCCGCCGAGCGTTTCGTGGCGCAGCACCCGCAGCATAAAGGCCGCCTCGCCTTTCTTATTACCTCTGATGAAGAGGCCAGCGCCACCAACGGCACGGTAAAAGTGGTTGAAGCGCTGATGGCGCGCAACGAACGTCTCGATTACTGCCTGGTAGGCGAACCGTCGAGCACCGAAGTGGTGGGCGACGTGGTGAAAAATGGCCGTCGCGGCTCCATGACCTGCAACCTGACCATTCATGGCGTGCAGGGACACGTAGCCTATCCGCATCTGGCGGATAACCCGGTTCACCGCGCGGTACCAATGTTAACCGAGCTGGTGGGCATCGAATGGGATCGCGGCAATGACTACTTCCCGCCGACCAGTATGCAGATCGCTAATGTCCAGGCCGGTACTGGCAGCAATAACGTCATTCCCGGCGAGCTGTTTGTGCAGTTCAACTTCCGTTTCAGTACCGAACTGACGGACGAGATGATCAAAGCGAAGGTGCAGGCGCTGCTGGAGAAATATCAGCTGCGCTACTCCGTGGAGTGGTGGGTTTCAGGCCAGCCGTTCCTGACGGGACGCGGCAAGCTGGTGGATGCGGTGGTTAACGCCATTGAGCACTATAATGAGATTAAACCGCAGTTGTTGACCACCGGCGGCACTTCCGATGGCCGTTTTATCGCGCGGATGGGCGCACAGGTTGTCGAGCTTGGGCCGGTGAACGCAACGATTCACAAAATTAACGAATGCGTAAACGCCGCAGATCTGCAACTGCTGGCGCGGATGTACCAGCGCATTATGGAACAACTCATCGCCTGACGGGCTGGAGGTTCGCATGGATTGGCTGTCAAAATATTGGTGGATTCTGGTGCTGGTTTTTTTAGTCGGCGTGTTGATCAACGTGATCAAAGATCTTAGCCGCGTCGATCATAAAAAGTTTCTCGCCAACAAGCCGGATCTGCCGCCGCATCGTGATTTCAACGACAAGTGGGATGACGAGGATGACTGGCCGAATAAGGACCAGCCGAAGAAGTAACTTTTCACCCCCGTCTGGGGGTGAATCTTTTATAGCAGCTCAATGATGTCATCATCGTTCGGCTTGCCGCCGCTTAACGCCTCATCAAAGTAGTGCTTCGGCACGGTGTACTGCAAATGATGCAGCGCCAGTGCCATGCTGCGATCGTCAATCGCGTGTCCCAGATCCTCAACGATATCGAGGGTGATATCGCCGCCTAACGCCGCAACCGCCTCTTCCGCCTTCACCGCCCAGGCCAGATCGATTACCGGATCGTCGCCGCCGTGGATCAGGTGAATGGTATTAGTGGTGGCAACCCGCTGCGGCAGGCTGGCGTAACGACCGTTAAAGGCAATCACGCGCGAGGCGAGATCCGGCTGCGCCTTAATGCCCTCCAGCGCCATAATCGCCCCCTGCGAAAAGCCAATCAGCGCCGTGGCAAGCGGGCTGATACCGCTCTTCTGCTGCCAGTAGCGCACCACCTCAATAAACTGCGGCATCACCGCATCGACGCGCTGCTGGCGGTTCTCTTCACTGATATTACCGACGGAGAACCACTGGCGACCCGGTGCGGCACCGCTCGCCTCAACGCCGCCGATGCTGACAATCAGCGCGTCGGGAAAGGCTGGCGCGAACCAGCGGCCAATCTCGCCCATTGAAACCGGGTTATCGCCGACGCCGTGGAACAGCAACAGCAGCTGCTTCGCGGGGCTTGTCGGGCGTTGCACAACAAAATGGGCATCTTTCATCAGGATCTCCTTAAGGTGTCAGGTGCAGTCTACGCCGGACAAAAAGAGTGACAATGCCATTTAACTGATGGAGATCGTTAAAAAAACTGTCTGGCCTGCACCTGCTTTTTCAGGGTGTCTGTACGCACTTCATCACTTGCCCGCAGCGCCAGACCGGCTTCGGTGCGCTGCTGCGCCAGTAGCGCTTTGCGCCCCGGTAAGCCTAAACGCGCGCAGAGCTGCGCCTCGCGCTCAGAGTGGGCAAGCTGGCCACGCAGCGCCGGGAGCGGTAACTCGCTCTGCGCAAGCAGGCGCGAAAGTGCGCCAGTGGCGGCCGAGAGCGGACGATGGGCAAAAGCAAACCCGGCCAGCTCCAGCCAGTCCTCATCATTAAGGGTAGACCCCAGGGCCGGAGGCAGGGCTAACTTTTCCCCCTGCCAGTGAGAGAGCCACGGGAGATCGCGCGCCAGACGCTGCTGTTCATGGTTCGCCAGCGCATGCCCGGCCTCGCTTAAAGGCAACAGCGCCATGGCGGTAAAACAGCCGCTGCTCGCCTCTCGCTGGCTGCCAAGGCGCACCAGCATAAAGCCGCAGCACTGCCAGAAGTGCCACAACGCCTGGGTAAAGCCAAAGCTGACCGACAGATAGTCGCAGTTGCTGTCACGCGCCTGCGCCACCAGCGCGCGGCCAATGCCTTCCCGCTGGCAGTGAGGATGCACGGCAATGCGGCTGATGCGCCGCCCGCGCAGCGTCGCGGCCAGCGGGCTGCCGCCGTGCGCAGCGAGTGATTGCGCCACCAGGTTGCCGCGCGGGCGGCGAAAACCGGCCCATATCGCCTGGCTTAATTCAGGCGATAAACCGCCCTCCTCCACCAGCCAGAGCGCGCCGACGATGTTCTGCGCTTTTTTCGCCAGCCAGAAGTGCTGGCCTGGCGCATCCATCATGCGCCGCAGATCGAGCGGCGAGGTGCGATAGTGGGCGCTCGCCAGCAGGCGATAAAGTGCGGCAGGCTGCTCAGGATGACTCTGCCAGGCGCTGGCGGGCAGCGGCGCAATAGTGAGCGCGCCGGTGGGTTTATCCGTCGTAACATTGTCATCAAGCAGCAGCAGGTCGGCCACCGCGCGCTCGAGCGGGCAACCCGCCGCCCAGCGCAGAGGCGTGGTCAGCGCCCGGTGGCGCAAATGGGGAAAACCGGCACAAAACTTGAGTAAAAAGCCCTGCCCGGTGCCTTCGTAACCCTGCACGGTAGTGGTTAACAGCACATGGTTAAAGGCGGCGGTCAGGGTATGTAGTAATGGGCCCGGGATCGCCGCAGCTTCATCGACAATCAACCAGCCAGGCTGGCTTCCCTGCTGGTTTATCCGCCCGGCCAATGCATCGGGAGCGATAAAATCAAACTTTTCGCCCGCGTAGTGCGCAAGCACATCGGTGGCGGCGCGCGTTGGCGCAGTCACCACCGCGGGCGCGGAAAGCGTGGCGATATGCATTCCGGCGAGAGCGGATTTACCGCGTCCGCGCGGCGCGGTTACTACCATCACGCCGGGCGGCATCTCAGCCAGTTCGGCCAGGATCGCCGCCTGCTCGCGCTGCGGCGCACCGCTGGCGGGATGCCAGCCAGCGCGGGGTGGGAAATCAGGAATGGGTTGCTCGCCCCCTTCATGCCAGAGCAGCGTCTGCCCGTCGTGAAAAAGGGTGCGGCGAAAGTGGTCAACAAAAACCGGGGTGGGAATAGGCTCGGCGGTGTCGCTCCAGCGGCGGCTGTCGGCGTCCGGCTGCCGCGCCCAGCGATCGAGCGGCGGAACCAGCAGCAGCAGCCAGCTTCCCGCTTTTAACGTGCCGCTGAGCGCGGCAAAAGCGGCAACATCGAAGCCGTCGCGCGCATCAAAAACCGCATGGCTAAACTCGCGCCCGAGCAGTGTAGTGAGCGCGCGCGGCGAGCAGTGCTGCGGCTCGTCGCTGACCCACAGCCAGTCGCCGGGGAGCGCATCGCGAATCCTTCCTGTCTGATTGGCGCACCACGCCGCGCTGCCGGAGAGCACCAGCAGGCGACGGATCCCTTCCCGCGCCATCTGCGCGCTCAGTGTAACCAGCGATTGCATAGTGAGGGCTTACAGACGCCCGCTAAAGGTGTCGCACTGCGCCGGATCGCCGCTATCCATGCCGCGTTTAAACCAGCTGTAGCGCTGCGCCGAGGTGCCGTGCGTAAAGCTGTCCGGGATCACGCGACCCTGGCTGCGCTGCTGCAAACGGTCATCGCCAATTGCCTGCGCCGCGTTCAGCGCCTCTGCGAGATCGCCCTCTTCCAGCACGCCCTGTTGTTGCATGCTGTGGCCCCAGACACCGGCATAACAGTCGGCCTGCAACTCCATGCGAACTGAGAGTGCATTGACCTCTTTCTCGCTGGCGTTCTGCTGCAACTGGCGCACTTTCGCCTCGGTGCCGAGCAGTTTTTGCACGTGGTGGCCCACTTCATGGGCGATCACATAGCCCTGAGCGAAATCGCCGCCCGCGCCGAGTTTGTTTTTCATCTCATCGTAGAAGGAGAGATCGATATAGACCTTGCTGTCTGCCGGGCAGTAGAACGGCCCCATGATTGACTGGCCCATGCCGCAGCCGGTATTGAACTGATTACGGTAGAGCACCAGCTTTGGCTGCTGGTATTGTCGCCCCATTTTCTGGAACAGCTGCGCCCAGGTATCTTCGGTAGAGGCGAAAATTACGCTGGAGAAATGCGCGGCCTCATCCTCTTTCGGGTTAACCGCCGCCTGCTGTGACGACGGCGCGCTGACGGGTTGCCCGGTCAACATGCCGGTTAAATCCACGCCGTAGTAACTTGCCACCACCACAATCACCAGCAGAACTAACCCGCCTTTGCCCCGCGGCAGGCGGAAACCCCCGCCGCCCATTGAGGGGCCGCCCGACTGGCTCCGTCGGTCTTCTACGTTGTCACTCTCTCGTCGCCCTTGCCAGCGCATACTGCCTCCCTATGCCAATAATGGACTCTGTGTATATATGATCGTAGGCGGTTAGGGAAGGATTACCACTGGGAAAAAGACGTAAAAAAACCAGAGGATGCGGGCACCCTCTGGCTGAGACGTTAATTTAGGGGATCAGTCCAGTTTCACGCCCAGGCGGTGCGCGACGGCTTCATAGGCTTCGATCAGCCCGCCGAGGCTCTGGCGGAAGCGGTCTTTGTCCATTTTATCCAGCGTCTCTTTGTCCCACAGGCGGCTGCCGTCCGGGGAGAACTCATCGCCCAGCACCACTTCGCCCTTGAACAGGCCAAACTCCAGTTTGAAGTCGACGAGGATCAGGCCCGCGTCATCAAACAGCTTTTTCAGCACGTCGTTGGCTTTGTAGGAGAGTTCCTTCATGCGCGCCAGGTTCTCTTTATTCACCCAGTTGAAGGTTTCGCAGTAGGATTCGTTGACCATCGGATCGTGCATGGCGTCGTTTTTCAAAAACAGGTCAAACAGCGGCGGATTAAGCTCAATGCCTTCTTCAATGCCCAGACGTTTCACCAGCGAGCCCGCGGCGCGGTTGCGGATCACGCACTCGACCGGCACCATATCCAGCTTTTTCACCAGACATTCGGTATCCGAGAGCAGCGCTTCCATCTGGGTCGGGATGCCAGCTTCGGCAAGTTTGGTCATAATGAAATGGTTAAACTTGTTGTTCACCATCCCTTTACGATCAAACTGTTCAATGCGCGCGCCATCCCCTGCTGACGTATCGTTACGGAATTCGAGCACCAACAGGTCCGGGTTTTCGGTACTGTAGACGGTTTTCGCTTTGCCGCGATACAACTCAGCTTGCTTTTGCATTTTATTACTCCAGGTGTGATTACAAGGCTAATTGCACTATCTTACGCCGACGCACACGTTTGCGTCACGCTGATAAAAAAAGGCCGGAGGTATTCCGGCCCTGGATCTTACTGGTTAAACGCGGCCTGGAAGGCAGCGACTAACGCGTCGTTCTGGGATTGCGTCAGGGTGTGGCCCTTCGGATCGATAAACTGGAGGCTGCTGCGGTTATCAAGATCGCCGACCTGCAGTTTATAGTCGCCGGAGCTGAGACCCGGATCGCGCGCGCCCAGTGCCTGCCAGTCGCTGTCTGAGAGCGGCTTGTAGGTCACGGCCATGCTGCCAGTAGAACGGGTGCTGTCGGTCACTTTCATGCCCACTTTTTCCAGCACGTTCGGCAGACGCTGCCAGACGATATTGAACGGACCGCGCACCACCAGCATCGGCAGACCGGTATCATCCGCGCCGCTCTGCACGTCGAGCGTGGTCACGCTGCGCTTCTCAGCGGCGTTCTGCGCATCGGTGGCGGTTTTATCGAGGCCAGCGGAGATAACGTTCAGCATTTCGGTGCTGTAGCGCTGCAACGATGCGGTATCACCCACCGGTTTACCCGCCTGCTCCAGATTCACCAGCTTGACGACCACCGCCTGCTGATAACCCTGTGGTTTCACCGCGATTTGATAGCGACCGCGATACTGCTGATCTTCATCCTGGCGGTTCCACTCAACCCAGTCGGTAGTCAGGGTCTGCGCGGCATCGTCACGTTTGGCGATGGTGAAGTTTTTCGCCTGAATCAGGCTGACAACCTGCGGCCACAGCGTGTTTCCGCGACCATTTTCTACCATCAGCGTAGCGGTATCACCGTTGAACTGGGTACGCGCACCGGTCACCAGCGCCAGCGGCTGTGCCGGCGGGCGAATGTCCAGCGCTTTGCCGACGGCACCGCTGCCGTTGGCGGAAGGGACATTGTAGTCCCCAGTCTGCACCGGCAGGATCAGCCCGGCGGGCGCATGAAGCTCAGCAAGCGGCGTAGCATCCAGATAGGATTCATCTCCGCTGACCTGACGCTTGTAACGTGAATCGGAATTGCAGGCGGCGAGCAACATCACAAGTGAAACACTCGCTACCTTCGCCAGGCGCGACTTCTGTACTGAGTAAGCCATCAAATCTCCCTAAACTTTACAGCAGACCGGCATGCTTAAGCGCCGCACGAACCACCTCACGACCGTGGTCGGTAATCGGTGTCATCGGCAAACGCAGCGTATCGGTTGCCACAAGTCCCAACTCCTTACATGCCCATTTGACCGGGATCGGATTGGGTTCGACAAATAGTTTGTTGTGTAACGGCATCAGACGCTGGTTAATCGCGCGGGCGTCGGCAAACTGCCCTTCAGCGGCCAGTTTGCACATCTCGGCCATTTCGCGCGCCGCCACGTTAGTGGTGACGGAAATTACACCGTGACCGCCGAGCTGCATGAAGTCCATCGCAGTGGCGTCATCGCCGCTCAGCAGGATAAAGTCGTCTGAAACCAGCTCTTTGATCTGGTGAACGCGACTTAAGTTCCCGGTCGCTTCTTTAATACCGATAATATTTTTGACTTCCGCCAGACGGCCCACGGTTTCCGGCAGCATATCGCAACCGGTGCGCGACGGCACATTATACAGAATCTGCGGCAGGTCAGTATGTTCGGCGATGGCTTTGAAGTGCTGGAACAGACCTTCCTGCGTCGGGCGGTTGTAATAAGGGGTAACGGTGAGGCAGCCAACGATGCCGCTGTTATTGAAACGCTGCGTCAGGCTGATGGCTTCGGCGGTGGCGTTTGCGCCCGTGCCGGCAATAACAGGAATGCGCCCGTCAGCCAGCTCAACCGTCAGTTCAACCACATCGGCATGCTCGTCGTGGCTAAGGGTTGCGGATTCGCCGGTAGTCCCTACCGAAACAATCGCCGAGGTTCCACTGGCGACATGATAATCAATCAGTTTCTTCAGGCTTGACCGGCAGACTTTACCTTGCGAATCCATCGGCGTAATAAGCGCAACAATACTTCCCGTGAACATGGGCCATCCTCTGTGCAAACAAGAGCCTCAATGGTACGTGCGGTGCTGTAAGAAAAGCAAGAGACCTGACGGTCTGTGGCGGTTGTATGCCGGTTTTTTTTATGCTTTCCTTATGATTACCTCATGTTTGACAGGAAGCTCAGGTTTGACAACCTCATCACAACACTTTTTGGTTATCACTGCGCTGGGGGCCGACCGGCCTGGCATTGTGAATACGATCACACGCCACGTCAGTAGCTGCGGCTGTAATATCGAAGACAGCCGGCTGGCGATGCTGGGAGAAGAGTTCACTTTTATCATGCTGCTTTCAGGGTCGTGGAACGCCATCACCCTTATCGAATCGACCCTGCCGCTGAAAGGCGCCGAACTGGATCTGTTGATTGTGATGAAGCGCACCGAGGCTCGCCCGCGTCCTGATATGCCCGCCACCGTGTGGGTGCAGGTTGACGTACCGGATTCTCCCCATTTAATTGAACGCTTTACGGCGTTATTCGACGCTCACGAGATGAATATTGCCGAGCTGGTCTCCCGCACCCAGCCCGCCAGCGTCGATGGTGTTCCGCAACTCTTTATTCAGATTACCGCCCACAGCCCCGCCTCGCGGGATGCATCAAATATTGAGCAGGCGTTTCGGGCGCTCTGTACAGAATTGAAAGCGCAAGGCAGTATAAACGTCGTCAACTATTCTCAGCATGATGAACAGGATGGAGTGAAGCAATGAATCCACTGAAAGCCGGTGATACCGCACCGAAATTTAGCTTGCCCGATCAGGACGGTGAACAAGTAAATTTAGCCGACTTCCAGGGACAGCGTGTTCTGGTCTATTTCTACCCGAAAGCCATGACACCGGGTTGTACCGTCCAGGCCTGCGGCCTGCGCGATAACATGGATGAGCTAAAAAAAGCAGGCGTGGAAGTTCTCGGTATCAGCACTGATAAACCGGAAAAACTCTCCCGCTTCGCCGAGAAAGAGCTGCTCAACTTTACCCTGCTGTCCGATGAAAGCCATGAAGTGTGCCAGCAGTTTGGCGTCTGGGGTGAGAAGACCTTTATGGGGAAAACCTACGACGGCATTCACCGCATCAGTTTTCTGATTGATGCCGCCGGCACCATCGAACATGTGTTTGATGATTTCAAAACCAGCAATCACCACGATATCGTCGTGAACTGGTTAAAAGAGAACGCCTGAACGTCCCCTCTTCTGCTGCGGGCAACCCGTCAGGGTCGCCCTCCTCTCCTGCTCTTTTTGTCGCGTTATCCACTTATCACTTCATCTTCGCTGGCCAGCGAATCTGGCCAGGCGTGGATCACCGCTTTAATCAACGTTGCCAGCGGTATGGCGAAGAATACGCCCCAGAAACCCCACAGGCCGCCGAAAATCACCACCGACAGGATAATCACCAGCGGGTGCAGGTTGACCGCTTCCGAGAAGAGTACCGGCACCAGCAGGTTGCCATCCAGCCCCTGGATAATCAGATAGACCGCAAAGCAGCTCCAGAACTCGGTGCCCAGCCCGAACTGAAATAGCGCCACGCCAACCACCGGAATAGTCACCACAAACGCGCCGATATAGGGAATCAACACCGAGAAACCCACCAGCACTGCCAGCAGCAATGAGTAGTTGAGGCCAAAGAGAATAAAGCCAATCCAGGTGGCGACGCCGACCACCACCATCTCCAGCACTTTGCCGCGAATGTAGTTGGTGATCTGCTGATTCATCTCTTTCCACACCTGGCCTGCCAGCCCGCGATTGCGCGGCAGCACGCGGCGCACGGCGCTCAGCATCTGCTCTTTATCTTTCACCAGGAAGAAGACCATCAGCGGCACCAGCACCAGATAGACCGCAAGGGTAAGCAGCCCGACCAGCGAGGCGAGGGAGTATTTCACCACCGAGTCACCCATCGACAGCATGCGCGAACGCATATTCTCGGCCATCGCATCAATGATGCCCGCATCCATCAGCGCGGGATAACGGCGCGGCAGGGTAGCAGCAAAGCCAGAGAGCTTGTTTAACATGCCGGGCATATCGCGGATCAGGTTAATCCCCTGCTGCCAGGCGATCGGCATTACCACAAAGGCCATCACCAGCAGAATGCCGACGAACAGCACCAGCACAATGCTTGCCGCCCAACTGCGCGAGCAGCCGATGCGTTGCAGGCGGGCCGTGGGCCACTCCAGCAGATAGGCAATCACCAGCGCCACAAGCAGTGGCGCGAGCAGGCCGCTAAAGAAGAAAAGAATGGTAAAACCGGCAAGCAGGATAACCAGCAGGGCAATCGCTTCGGGATCGCTGAAGCGACGGCGATACCACTGCGTCAACATTTCGAGCATAACGTTCCTTATTTCGCCTCAGTGGCGGACGTTCAGAACGGGAAGTTTATCGAAATGTCATAAAAAAGACTTCGCTTTTCGTTCCCTTTGCGGGAAACATATCATTGCCGTGAATAAGATTTTCAACGGCCATTAACGCGGCTACACTCGCAGGGCGGGTTAGCCGAATGGAACCCGGTTATCGTTGTGTCACCTCCAACACAGGAAAGAGGTTATGTTCAGGCAGTTGAAACGAACGCTGGTCGCAACCCTTATCGCCGCCCTTACCGCAGGCCAGGCTGCGCCGGTTTTTGCGGATTCGGCAGACAGCCTGCCGGATATGGGCACCTCGGCTGGCAGTACGCTCTCCATCGGCCAGGAGATGCAGATGGGCGACTTCTATGTACGCCAGCTGCGCGGCAGCGCGCCGTTGATTAACGATCCGCTGCTCGTGCAGTACATCAATTCCCTCGGTATGCGGCTGGTTGCGCATGCCTACTCAGTGAAAACCCCTTTCCACTTCTACCTGGTCAATAACGACGAAATTAACGCCTTCGCCTTCTTTGGCGGCAACGTGGTGCTGCACTCTGCCCTCTTCCGTTATACGGATAATGAGAGCCAGCTTGCCTCGGTGATGGCGCACGAAATTTCCCACGTTACCCAGCGCCACCTTGCACGTGCGATGGAAGATCAGAAAAGCAGCGCGCCGCTTACCTGGGCAGGCGCGCTGGGGTCGATTCTGCTGGCGATGGCCAGCCCGCAGGCGGGGATGGCGGCGCTGACCGGTACACTGGCCGGCACGCGGCAAGGGATGATCAGCTTTACGCAGCAGAATGAACAGGAGGCAGATCGCATCGGCATTCAGGTGCTGCAACGCGCCGGATTTGACCCGCAGGCGATGCCGACCTTCCTCGAAAAACTGCTCGATCAGTCCCGCTACTCCAGCCGACCGCCGGAAATTTTGCTGACGCACCCCCTGCCAGAGAGCCGCCTGTCGGATGCCCGTAACCGCGCCAACCAGATGCGCCCGGTGGTGGTGCAATCTTCTGAGTCGTTCTATATGGCAAAGGCCCGCACCCTGGGCATGTATAACTCAGGCCGTAACCAGCTTACCGACGATCTGCTCGACAGCTGGGCAAAAGGCAACGTGCGCGAGCAGCGCGCCGCGCAGTATGGCCGGGCGCTGAAAGCGATGGAGGCGAAAGATTTTGCCGGGGCGCAGAAACTGTTGCAGCCGCTGCTGAGCGCGGATGCGAACAATGCCTGGTATCTCGATCTGGCGACGGATATCGATCTTGGCCTGAATAAAAGCGGCGAGGCGATTAAACGCCTGAATAGTGCCAGCGGGCTTAAGAACAGCCCGGTGCTACAGCTCAACCTGGCGAACGCTTACTTACAGGGCGGCCAGCCTGCGCAGGCCGCGCAGATCCTCAATCGCTACACCTTCACCAATAAAGACGATATCAACGGCTGGGATCTGCTGGCGCAAACGGAAGCGGCGCTCGGCAACCGCGATCAGGAGCTGGCGGCACGCGCCGAAGGCCAGGCGCTGATCGGCAGGCTCGACCAGGCGATCACGCTGCTGAGCAGTGCCAGCGCGCAGGTGAAGCTTGGCAGCCTGCAACAGGCACGCTATGACGCGCGAATCGATCAGCTGCGCCAGATGCAGCAGCGCTTCCGACCGTACGAAAAGATGTAATCAGGAGAGAAGATGTCAGACGCAGTAAAAATCTACCATAACCCCCGCTGCTCGAAGAGCCGCGAAACCCTGAACCTGCTGCAAGCCAACGGTGTTGAGCCGGAGGTGGTGCTCTATCTGGAGACGCCGCCGGATGCGGCAACGATCAAACAGCTGTTGCAGTGGCTTGGTATGTCGAGCGCGCGGGAGTTGATGCGCACGAAAGAGGATCTCTATAAATCGCTCAATCTCGGCGACAGCGCGTTATCCGAAGCGGCGCTGGTGCAGGCGATGGTGGAGAACCCGAAATTGATCGAGCGGCCAATCGTGGTCGCCAACGGTCAGGCGCGCCTTGGCCGCCCGCCGGAAAGCGTAATGGAGATCATAGGGTAAGGGTGATTGCCGGGCCGTAGACCATGAGCCCTTGTAGGCCGGATAAGGCGGTACGCCGCCATCCGGCAGAGAGAAGCACCTACAGCTGCAGAATATCTTTTACAAACGGAATGGTGAGCTTGCGCTGGGCGGTGATCGAAGCGCGATCCAGCTGATCGAGGGTGTCAAACAGCGTGCGCATCTCGCGATCTAATCTTTTCAGCAGAAAACGCCCGACATCTTCCGGCAATTCGAAACCCCGAATGCGCGCGCGCAGCTGCAACGCCTGCAGTTTGTCCTCATCGGAGAGCGGCTGCAGCTTGTAGATCTGCCCCCAGTCGAGACGCGAAGCCAGATCCGGCAAGCCGAGATTGAGCTGGCGCGGCGGCCTGTCACCGGTGATCAGCAGACGGGTTTTGCCCTGCTCCAGAATGCGGTTGTAGAGGTTAAAGATCGCCATCTCCCACGGCTCATCGCCAGCGATGCATTCGATATTATCGATGCAGACCAGCGACAGATGCTCCATCCCTTCCAGCACTTCCGGTACAAACCAGGTGCGTTTATCGAGCGGCACATAGCCCACGGCATCGCCGCGCTGGGAGAGTTCGGCGCAGGCAGCATGCAGCAGATGGCTGCGCCCGGCACCTTCGCGTGACCAGAAATAGATATAACCGCTGTGCGCCTCGCGCAAAACGTTTTGTAACGCCGCCAGTAAGGAGGGGTTATCACCCGGCCAGAAACTCGCAAAGGTTTCATCATCGGGTAAAAATAATGGCAGGGAGAGCTGTGCCGGCGTGTTCAGAGGTACCTCAACAGGGCTTACAAAAAACGCAGTGAGTCTATCATAAAAATCGACGCCGTTTGAACCGGACGCGAGGCCCGGTTCAATTCTGTGCGCTACTTACGGTTTCGCCTGCTCATTTTCTGACGCATCCAGCACCACCTCTTCCGGGCGCAGCACGCTAATCAGCTTGAAGATCAGGCTCAGGCCAACGCCGACAATGGTCGCCAGCGCCATCCCTTTCAGCTCTGCCGCGCCAATATGCACCTTCGCACCGCTAACGCCGATAATCAGGATCACCGAGGTAAGGATCAGGTTTTGCGCTTTGCTGTAGTCCACTTTCGACTCAATCAGCACGCGGATCCCCGAAGCACCGATCACCCCATAGAGCAGCAGCGACACGCCGCCCATCACCGGTACCGGAATGATCTGGATCGCCGCCGCCAGCTTGCCGACGCAGGAGAGCAGAATGGCGATAATCGCCGCGCCGCCAATCACCCAGGTGCTGTAGACACGGGTGATTGCCATCACGCCGATATTCTCACCGTAAGTGGTGTTCGGCGTCGAACCGAAGAAGCCGGAGATCATCGTCGACAGGCCGTTGGCGAACATCGAGCGGTGCAGGCCCGGATCGCGAATCAGATCGCGTTTGACGATATTGGCCGTCACCACCAGATGCCCGACGTGCTCGGCAATCACTACTAGCGCCGCTGGCAGAATGGTGAAGATAGCGAACCACTCAAAGCGCGGAGTGTAGAAGGTTGGCAGCGCGAACCAGTGCGCCTGGGCGATAGGTGTGGTATCGACAACGCCCATGGCGAAAGAGAGCGCATAGCCCGCCAGCACGCCGATCAGAATCGGGATAATCGCCAGAAAACCGCGGAACAGCACTGAACCAAAGACCGTCACCGCCAGCGTCACCAGCGAAATCGTGATGGTTTTACTGTCAGCGCTCTGCCCGTCTGCGGGCAGCAAGCCGGCCATATTCGCCGCCACGCCCGCTAACTCGAGGCCGATCACCGCCACAATGGCACCCATTGCCGCAGGCGGGAACATTACGTCCAGCCAGCCGGTGCCCGCTTTTTTCACAATCAGCGCCACCAGGCAGAAGAGCACGCCGCACATAATGAAGCCGCCCAGCGCCACTTCATAACCCAGCGGCAACAGCAGCAGCACCGGCGAGATAAAAGCAAAGCTGGAGCCAAGATAAGCGGGGATTTTCCCTTTACAGATAAAGATATAGAGCAGCGTGCCGACACCGTTAAACAGCAGCACGGTGGCCGGGTTGATATGAAACAGGATTGGCACCAGCACGGTTGCGCCAAACATGGCGAACAAGTGCTGCAAACTAAGCGGGATCGTCTGCAAAAGCGGCGGTCTTTCACTCACCCCGATAGCACGGCGCGTCATAGTGTTTTCCTCTGAGTGTTGTTGTTAATCTCCCCGTCCGGTGCGGCGGGCAGTGTTTGTTTCCCAAAAAAAAGCCGACTATCAAAGTCGGCTTTCATTGTGTTATCAGTTACTTCGTCCCAAAAATCTTATCGCCGGCATCGCCGAGCCCCGGGATGATGTACCCCTGCTCGTTAAGCCCCTGGTCGATAGATGCGGTATAGAGTTCGACATCCGGGTGCGCTTTTTCCAGCGCCGCGACGCCTTCCGGCGCGGCCACCAGCACCAGCACCTTAATAGTGGTGCAGCCGGCATTTTTCAGCAGATCGATGGTGGCAATCATTGAACCGCCGGTCGCCAGCATCGGGTCAACCACCAGCGCCATACGCTCGTCGATGTTCGATACCAGTTTCTGGAAGTAAGGCACCGGCTCCAGCGTCTCTTCGTTGCGGTAGATACCGACAACGCTGATGCGCGCGCTTGGCACGTGCTCCAGCACGCCTTCCATCATCCCCAGACCGGCGCGCAGGATCGGCACTACGGTAATTTTCTTACCCTTGATCTGGTCGATCTCTACCGGGCCGTTCCAGCCTTCGATAGTCACTTTCTCGGTTTCCAGATCCGCAGTAGCTTCATAAGTCAGCAGGCTGCCTACTTCTGAGGCGAGTTCACGAAAGCGTTTGGTACTGATGTCGTTCTCTCGCATCAGGCCCAGCTTGTGTTTGACGAGTGGGTGTTTTACTTCCACGACCTTCATACTCTTCTCCTTCCGCTGACAGGTGGCAACCACAAAAAAAATCGCCGGATTATACCGCTTTTTTCCCGTTTCGCTACAGGCAGCCGCTTGATCGCGATCAATTAGGCTGGAGAAGAGTATAAAACAATAATCGAGCGCGCCCTGCAACAATGGACTCGCAAACGTTTGCCTTGGCTGTTAGAATTGCGCCGAATTTTTATTGCTACCGCTAGAAAACGCGTGGGGACAGAAGCAGTGACCGATAAAACCTCTCTCAGCTATAAAGATGCCGGTGTTGATATTGACGCGGGCAATGCTCTGGTAGACCGAATCAAAGGCGTGGTGAAGAAGACCCGTCGCCCGGAAGTGATGGGCGGGCTGGGCGGCTTCGGCGCGCTGTGCGCGTTGCCGCAAAAATATCGTGAGCCAGTTCTGGTTTCCGGCACTGATGGCGTAGGCACCAAGCTGCGTCTGGCGATGGATCTGAAACGTCACGACACCATCGGCATCGACCTTGTCGCGATGTGCGTTAACGATCTGGTGGTACAGGGCGCAGAGCCCCTCTTCTTCCTTGACTACTACGCCACCGGCAAACTGGATGTCGATACTGCTGCCAGCGTGATTAACGGTATCGCCGAAGGGTGTTTGCAGTCCGGCTGCGCGCTGGTCGGCGGCGAAACGGCAGAGATGCCGGGTATGTATCACGGCGACGACTATGATGTGGCCGGTTTCTGCGTTGGTGTAGTGGAAAAGTCAGAGATTATCGACGGTAGCAAAGTCGCCGACGGCGATGTGCTGGTCGCCCTTGGCTCCAGCGGCCCGCACTCCAACGGCTACTCGCTGGTGCGCAAAGTCCTCGAAGTGAGCGGCACCGATCCGCTGACCACGCAGCTGGAAGGCAAATCACTGGCCGATCATCTGCTGGAACCGACCCGCATTTACGTCAAATCCGTGCTGGAGCTGATCGAAAAGGTTGAGGTTCATGCGGTTGCGCACCTGACCGGCGGCGGTTTCTGGGAGAACATTCCACGCGTACTGCCGGATAACACCCAGGCCGTTATCGACGAATCCTCCTGGCAGTGGCCGGCGGTGTTTGGCTGGTTGCAGAGCGCCGGTAACGTCAGCCGTCACGAAATGTACCGCACCTTTAACTGCGGCGTTGGCATGGTGATCGCCCTGCCCGCGCAGGAAGTGGATAAAGCGATTGAGCTGATGAATGCCAAAGGTGAAAAGGCATGGAAAATCGGTATGATCAAAGCTTCTGATTCCAGCGAGCGTGTGGTTATTGAATGAAAAACATTGTGGTGCTGATTTCCGGCAACGGCAGTAATTTGCAGGCGATTATCGACGCCTGCAAACAGAAAAGAATCAACGGCACCCTGCGGGCAGTTTTCAGTAATAAGGCCGACGCGTTCGGCCTTCAGCGTGCGCGGGAAGCGAATATTCCCGCTCATGCGCTGAGCGCAGATCAGTTTGCCAACCGCGACGCGTTCGATCGTGAGCTGATGCAGGAGATTGACGCCTACGCGCCGGATGTTGTGGTGCTGGCGGGTTATATGCGCATCCTCAGCCCGGCGTTTGTTGCCCACTACGCCGGTCGCCTGCTCAACATCCACCCCTCCCTGTTACCGAAATACCCCGGTTTGCATACCCATCGCCAGGTGCTGGAAAACGGCGATGAGGAGCACGGTACCAGCGTGCATTTTGTCACTGACGAACTGGATGGCGGCCCGGTGATTTTGCAGGCGAAAGTGCCGGTGTTCGCGGGTGATAGCGAAGAGGATATTACTGCCCGCGTGCAGGCGCAGGAGCATGCCATCTATCCGCTGGTGGTGAGCTGGTTTGTGGAAGGCCGTCTGACCATGCAAGACGGCGGTGCCTGGCTTGATGGCCTGCGTTTGCCGCCCGAAGGGTATGCAGCGGACGAATAATTGCGCATTTCACCGGCTGCGGCTTCCGCAGCCTGGCTCTATTCTGTGCCGGAGAGGCAAAATCTTCTCCGGCAACGTCCCCTTCCCTCACCACTCCGCACTATTTTTCATCACCTTAAGCAATAAAACTGATTACTGTCATACTTTTTTGCCACAGTTGGACATCTGCTAACAAAGCTCGCCATAATAAGTTGTCTTATACGAAGGAACGCCAGCAACGTTCACCTGCAAGTCGAAGCACCGCATGTGCGAGAGGGAGTGGCCGTGCTTCGAGAAAGAACCGGAGTGTAAACAGGAATGGGTCAGGAAAAGTTATATCTCGAAAAAGAACTAAGCTGGTTGTGCTTTAACGAACGCGTGCTTCAGGAAGCCGCGGACAAAAGTAACCCCCTTATCGAACGCATGCGTTTTCTGGGGATCTATTCCAATAACCTTGATGAGTTCTATAAAGTCCGTTTCGCCGAGCTTAAGCGGCGGCTGATCATCAGCGAAGAACAGGGCGTGGCGACCAATTCACGTCATCTGCTGGGCAAAATTCAGTCTCGCGTATTAAAAGCCGACCAGGAGTTCGACGGGCTCTATAACGACCTGCTGCTGGAGATGGCGCGTAATCAGATCTTCCTGATTAACGAACGCCAGCTCTCGCAAAACCAGCAAAGCTGGCTGCGCAGCTACTTTAAACAGTACCTGCGCCAGCACATTACGCCGACGCTTATCACCCGCGAAACCAATCTGGTGCGCTTCCTGAAGGATGATTACACCTATCTGGCGGTGGAGATCATTCGCGGGGAAGATATCCGCTACGCGCTGCTGGAAATTCCCTCAGACAAAGTGCCGCGCTTCGTCAACCTGCCACCGGAGACGCCGCGCCGCCGCAAGCCAATGATTCTGCTGGATAACATTCTGCGCTACTGCCTGGATGATATCTTTAAAGGCTTCTTCGATTACGACTCGCTCAACGCCTATTCGATGAAAATGACCCGTGACGCCGAATATGACCTGGTGCACGAGATGGAGTCGAGCCTGATGGAGCTGATGTCCTCAAGCCTGAAACAGCGCCTGACCGCCGAGCCGGTGCGTTTTGTTTACCAGCGCGATATGCCCGATGCGATGGTTGAGATGCTGCGCGAGAAGCTGACCATCTCCCGCTACGACTCAATTATTCCCGGCGGGCGTTACCACAACTTTAAAGACTTTATTGGCTTCCCGAATGTCGGCAAAGCCAATCTGGTCAACAAGCCGCTGCCGCGCCTGCGCCACGTCTGGTTTGATAAATTCCGCAACGGTTTCGACGCCATCCGCGAGCGCGATGTGCTGCTCTACTATCCCTACCACACCTTTGAGCACGTGCTGGAGATGCTGCGCCAGGCGTCGTTCGATCCGAACGTGCTGGCGATCAAAATCAACATTTACCGCGTGGCAAAAGATTCGCGCATCATCGACTCGATGATCCACGCCGCGCACAATGGCAAAAAAGTGACCGTGGTGGTGGAGTTGCAGGCGCGTTTTGATGAAGAGGCCAATATCCACTGGGCCAAACGGCTAACGGAAGCGGGCGTACAGGTGATCTTCTCCGCGCCGGGCTTAAAAATTCACGCCAAGCTGTTCCTCATCTCGCGTATGGAAGGCGAAGAGATCGTGCGCTATGCCCATATCGGCACCGGTAACTTTAACGAGAAAACCGCGCGCATCTACACCGACTATTCGCTGCTGACCGCCGACGCACGCATTACTAACGAAGTGCGCCGGGTCTTTAACTTTATTGAAAACCCTTATCGACCGGTGCAGTTCGACTATCTGCTGGTATCGCCGCAAAACTCGCGCCGTCTGCTTTATGACATGATCGACGCCGAAATCGCCAATGCACAGAACGGCAACCCGTCCGGCATTACGCTGAAGCTGAATAACCTCGTCGATAAAGGGCTGGTGGACAGGCTCTATGCGGCGTCCAGCTCCGGCGTGCCGGTGAACTTGCTGGTGCGCGGCATGTGCTCGCTGATCCCAAATCTTGAAGGCATTAGCGACAATATCCGGGTAATCAGTATCGTTGACCGCTATCTTGAGCACGATCGTATCTATATTTTCGAACATGGTGGCGAAAAGCGCGTCTGGCTCTCCTCCGCTGACTGGATGACGCGTAATATTGATTACCGTATCGAAGTGGCCGCGCCGCTTCTCGATCCGCGCCTGAAACAGCGGGTGCTGGATATTATGGAGCTACAGTTTAGTGATACGGTGAAAGCTCGTTATATCGACAAAGAACTGAGTAATCGCTATGTGCCGCGCGGGAATCGTCGTAAAGTACGCGCCCAACTAGCGATTTACGACTACATCAAATCCATCGAACAGTCCGAATAATCTATGCCGATACAAGAGAAGATGCCACGACCGGAGGAGTTCGCCGCGGTCGATTTGGGTTCCAACAGTTTCCACATGGTGATAGCCCGTGTGGTCGATGGCGCGATGCAGATCATCGGTCGCCTTAAGCAGCGCGTGCATCTGGCTGACGGGCTGGACAGCAATAATATGCTGAGCGAAGAGGCGATGGAGCGCGGGCTTGCCTGCCTGTCGCTGTTTGCCGAACGTTTGCAGGGCTTTGATCCGGCCAGCGTCTGCATCGTCGGCACGCATACGCTGCGCCAGGCACTGAACGCCACAGAGTTTCTCAAACGCGCTGAAAAAGTGATCCCCTACCCGATTGAGATCATCCCCGGCAACGAAGAGGCGCGCCTGATTTTTATGGGCGTCGAGCACACGCAGCCGGAAAAAGGCCGCAAGCTGGTAGTCGATATCGGCGGTGGCTCGACGGAGCTGGTGATCGGTGAAGATTTCCAGCCGCAGCTGGTTGAGAGCCGCCGGATGGGCTGTGTCAGCTTTGCCCAGCTCTACTTTGCGGGCAGCACAATTAACGGTGAAAACTTCCGCCGCGCGCGCATGGCAGCGACGCAGAAGCTAGAGTCGCTGGCCTGGCAGTACCGCATTCAGGGCTGGAACGTGGCGCTTGGTGCCTCGGGTACGATTAAAGCGGTGCATGAAGTGCTGATCGCACTTGGCGAGAAGGATGGCATTATCACCCCGGAGCGGCTGGAGAGAGTGGTCGCGGAAGTGCTGAAATTTAAGAGCTTCAGCGATCTTACCCTGCCGGGCCTCTCCGATGAGCGCAAAGTGGTGTTCGTGCCGGGTCTGGCGATCCTTTGCGGCGTCTTTGACGCGCTGGCGATCCGCGAACTGCGGCTCTCCGACGGCGCGCTGCGTGAAGGGGTGCTGTATGAGATGGAGGGGCGTTTCCGCCATCAGGATATTCGCAGCCGCACCGCGCAGAGCCTGGCGAGCCAGTACAACATCGACCGCGATCAGGCGCGTCGCGTGCTGGATACCACCACGCTGATTTACGATCAGTGGCAGGCGCAGAACCCGAAGCTCGGCAGCCCGCAGCTGGCGGCGCTGCTGAAATGGGCAGCGATGCTGCACGAAGTGGGGCTCAATATTAACCACAGCGGCATGCACCGCCACTCGGCCTATATTCTGCAAAACAGCGATCTGCCCGGCTTTAACCAGGAGCAGCAGCTGATGATGGCGACGATGGTGCGCTACCACCGCAAGGCGATCAAGCTTGATGAGATCCCACGCTTTACGCTGTTTAAAAAGAAGCAGTTTTTACCGCTGGTGCAGATCTT
The DNA here is from genome assembly GCF_029850615.1 of Kosakonia sp. HypNH10. Classification (NCBI taxonomy): domain Bacteria; kingdom Pseudomonadati; phylum Pseudomonadota; class Gammaproteobacteria; order Enterobacterales; family Enterobacteriaceae; genus Kosakonia; species Kosakonia sp. HypNH10. Next base: position 116,976 of record NZ_JAOTIU010000002.1, on the reverse strand, counting down.
GCGTCTCGGCGTGCTGTTGAATAACCAGCGCCAGGCGACGACCACGCCGCCGACGCTGCGCCTGAAAACCGATGATAACCACTGGACGCTGAGCTTCCCCCATGACTGGTTTAGCCAGAATGCGCTGGTGCTGCTGGATCTGGAAAAAGAGCAGGAGTACTGGGAAGCGGTAACCGGCTGGCGGCTGAAGATCGAAGAGGAGCAGTCCCCGACCGTGGCGGCGTAAACCGCCACATCCGCTACTCTTCGACCAGCGTCTCCAACGGCGCAGGTTTGCCGATCAGATACCCCTGAAGATAATCGATACCCAGCGCGACCGCCGCGCTGCGTATCTCTTCGCTCTCCACATACTCCGCCACCACCTGCATCTTCTTCATTCGCGCCAGATGGCAGATCGACTCCACAATCTGGTAATCGAGACTGCTGGCAACGATATTGCGGATAAAACTGCCATCAATTTTCAGAATATCCGCCGACACGGTTTTCAGCCGTGCATAGCTGGCATAGCCGGTGCCAAAATCATCGATTGCCACCCGACAGCCCATCTGTTGCAGCTGCGATAAGGTATTGATCGCCTGCGCCAGGCTCGGTAAAGCATTACTTTCGGTGATCTCAAAAATAAGCTGCCACGGCTCAACGCCGTACTTCTCAAGCAGATGCAGCACCTCGTGGGCGAAGTGCGTGCGGCAGAGCGACGACGGTGAGAGGTTAATGGCGAAACGCTGGCCGGGAAGCGCCTCGTGGTGCTGGGCCATAAAGCGCAGAACATGCTCTGTCACCCACAGGTCGATGCGCGATGAGAGGCCAAACTCATGGGCCACCGGCAAAAAGAGATCGGGCTTGATGATCTCACCGCTCTCCTCGCGCATCCGCAGCAGGATTTCGTGATAGTCATCGCCGCGTACGCCCTGGATACGCTGCGCCATCAGCACAAAATGGTCCTGCTCCAGCGCCAGTTGCAGGCGGTTCATCATCTCCACTTTGCTTTTCACCCCGCGCTGCACGTTCGCCGCCCCGCGATTTTGCAGGCTTTCCGGGTGGTGGGTCGCCAGCGAAAGATCGGCAATCGTGCTCAGTTCGCCCAGCAACATATAGAGATGCTTGACCGGCGAGCGCACATAACAGTAGCTAAAGCCGACCTGCGGCTGAAGCGGCATCTCATCCCAGACGAAACGAAACTGTTTGACCCGCGCATCCAGCGCCTCGATGCGCGTCTGGTGTGATTGGGTATTCAGGCGAATCACCAGATCATGGCCGGAGAGCTGGTGGACACTCTCTTCTGCCGAGAGCAGCGGCTTAAGCCAGTCCGCCATGTGCTGTTTGTACTGAATACGCAGCCAGACGCCATAGTTGCGCCCGAGCAGCTCCAGCTCCGGCACGCGTAAAAAACAGAGCACTGACCAGGGGGTATCCGCAAGGGCTCTGCTCAGGGCGCGCAGATTCGGCATATGCGTAACGGGGTCGATATAGGCCAGCCGCCGGGCGCGATCGTGCACCTGCCGCTGACGGGTCGCCATAATCGCCATCGCAAGGATCATAAAAGAGAAGACCAGATAGCTGGAGGAGGCAATCGCCAGCTGCACATCCCAGGTGGGCGAATTAGGCAGATAGTGATAGTAAAAGTGAACCGAAAGCACCAGCAGCGGCGTCCAGATAAAGAGCATAAAGCGAAAGCCGTAGCGCATTGAGCCCCACAGCATCACCGGCAGCAGCAGCGACAGCGTGTAGTTTGTGCTGAATATCGAGCTGTTATTATTCAACGGCCGCAGCAGCAGCAGCAAAATCGCGGTGATGATGCCTAACCAGATCAGCAGTTCAATACGCGTCACTTTACGGTCAAACTCGGCGCGCAGCTGTGAAAACCAGGCAATGGCATAGCGCGGATGGCGCAAAATACGAATCAATAAATAGCTAAAGGGTACGCCGGTGATGGCGCCCACCAGCAGCGCCTGGTAGTTAATCAACGTAGGCACATTGAGCGCCAGCGCCCCGCCCTCATTAACCGCAACATGAAGATTTAGCCAGACTCCCAGCTCAAGCAGGATCAGATAGAGCGTGGCGGGGCTAAGCACTTGCCAGAAGACCCGCTGCGTCATCTGCCGCGTCGAGCCATAAGCAATTTGATGACGGCGGGCGACAAAAAGCCGGTAGCCGAACCAGCTTAGCAGCAGCGGAATCAGCATATGCACGCATCGCTCCACCACCACGAGCAGGCCGTCAGAGGCATAATGCCAGGTTAAGGCGATGATCACACCCGGCAGCGCGGCCCAGCCAAAGAATGTCATCATGGTGGTGAACAGGGCCATCGGCAGGTAATAAAGCATCACCTCCTGACCTGAAATAATGGTGAACGTATTTGCCAGATTAACGAGCGGATAGAAAACGGGGGTAATGATGAGCGGCAGCGCCCACCATCTGTCTTTGTATCTGTTGTAACTTCTTATCAATGACATAATCACTCAGCAAACCCGCATAACGCGAGAGAGGTGGTTAAGACAGGTTTCCAGCCTGACTACACGAAGCCCAAACAGCGTGGCAGTGCGCAAATGATAAGAAATTTAAGAGGTCAATGCGGAGCGACAATTGTTTTAGATCAAGTAATGCGCCGCGACGCGGTTATATTCGGCTGATTATTACCGATCTCGCGTTTTTTTATTTAAGATGTAAATAATTAATTTATCTTATATAAAGTGTGGTGATATTTTATTCACACTGTTTTTGCGGCAAGCGTGATTGATCTTAATAAGAGAGTGTGACTTAATGTCGTCGTCGCCCGTTGTTCGGGCATTCCTAAGGAACCATTGTGAGTCAGGCAACCAGTATGCGAAAACGACATCGATTTGACAGTCGCATGACCCGTATCGTACTTCTTATCAGCTTCCTCTTCTTCTTCGGCCGTTTTGTCTATTCCTCTGTTGGCGCCTGGTATCACCATCAGGAAAAAAGCCAGTTACAACCTGTTAGCCAGACTATCGACCCCACCGCCCAACGTTAACGATTTCCGTTTTTTTTCTGCACGCTTTCGCGTGGAGTTACGCACGCTTATTTTCCCTCGTCAGGAGTAGTGCGTAAACCACTCGCCAGCGCGATAAAGGCGTCAATCATCTTTGGTAACGCCTGCTCTGGCTCGTCGCTGGCAGCGACCCACAGGGCGGCATTTAACGCCGCACCGTTTAGCAGGCGCGCGGCGGCGTCGGCATCAACCGGTTTAAGTTCACCCCTTTCAATCATGGTGATTACCGTCTGGCGCGTGGCTTCGAGGCAGCTATTCTGGCTTGGCCACTGAGCCGGATCGCCGAGAAACGCCGGGCCATCAAGCAGAACAATGCGCCGCACCTCTTCATCCAGCGCCATTTTAATGTAGGTAATGCCTTCGGCTAACAGTTGCTGCCATGCGTCGCCGGCTTTCGCGGCCTCGGCCTTCGCCCGCTGCGCCATCTCGCCATCGATCTCGGCAACCACAGCAGCCAGCAGCCCTTTTTTATCGCCAAAATTGTGGTACAGCGCGCCGCGCGTCAGGCCGACGCTGGCGGTTAGCTCATCCATCGAAGCGGCGGCAAAGCCTTTTTCGGCAAAGGCTCGTCGCGCTGCCGCCAGCAATTTCGCGCGGTTCTCTTCCATCGTTTCACTGCGGCGTTTACCGGCCATCATCCTCTCCTTTTCACATACGGCGTGTATCTCATTTGACATACGTCGCGTATGTGATATTAATTTCATATACGTGGCGTATATTAAACCTTTTCCCTGCGCCGCGCACTCGTCCCAACTACATTGCCAAAAGGAAATAGTATGATCCGTCGCGAAGCCGTTTTCCCTGCTAACCGCCATGCCCTTTATGAGGCGCACGGCTACTCCGCCGCTATTCGCTCCGGCGATCTGCTCTTTGTCTCCGGCCAGGTCGGCAGCCGGGAGGATGGCACGCCGGAGCCCGATTTTGCCCGCCAGGTTGAGCTTGCCTTTGCAAACCTCAGCGCAACTCTTGCCGCCGCTGGCTGCACCTTTGACGATCTTATTGATGTCACCACCTTCCATACCGACCCGGAAGCGCAATTTCCGACCATCATGCAGGTGAAAGAAGCGATTTTCCCGCAACCGCCCTACCCCAACTGGACCGCCGTGGGCGTCAACTGGCTGGCGGGTTTCGACTTTGAAATCAAAGTGATTGCCCGCATTCCTGACGCACAGCCATAACGCGCGACGCACGAACCACCACACCGCTGCTGCGTGATGTGCCAGGCTGATCCTGTCCTTACTGCACAACGGAGAAGTGATGATGATGACCTTATGCCGCGCCTGCGGCACCTCGTATGAGACCGCAGGCGAACACCCGCAGCAGTGCAAAATCTGTGTTGATGAGCGGCAGTTTGTGCCGCCCGGCGGGCAACAGTGGGTCGATCCTAAAGAGTTGCTGGCTTCCCATACTAATAAGTGGAGGCAGCACGAGGCGGATCTCTTCAGCCTGCAAACGGTGCCGGATTTTGCCATCGGCCAGCGCGCCTTTCTGGTGAGAACGCCGGAGGGGAATATTTTATGGGACTGCATCGCCACGCTCGACGCGGCGACAAAAACGCTGATTGCCGCGCTGGGCGGGCTGAAAGCGATTGCCATCTCCCACCCACACTACTACACCACCATGCAGGAGTGGGCCGCGGAGTTTGATGCGCCAATCTATCTTCACGCCAACGATCGCGAGTGGATCATGCGCGACACGCCTTATCTGAATTTATGGGAGGGCGATACGCTGCAGTTGACCCGCGACGTTAGCGTGATGCGTCTCGGCGGCCACTTTCCCGGCGGCGCGGTGCTCTACTGGGCGCGGGATGAGGGCATTGTGCTGTCGGGAGATATTGTGCAGGTCGCGCCGGGCAATGACGCGGTTTCGTTTATGTGGAGCTACCCGAATATGCTGCCGCTGTCGGCCGACACGGTGAGCGACATGCTGCGCCGTCTGAGCGCGATAAATTTTACCAGGCTCTACGGCGCGTTTGAAGGCCGGGAGATCATGCAAAACGCCGCAGAGATCGTGCGGCGTTCCGGCGAGAAGTACATAGCCTGTCTGCGCTAACGGACTCAGCCCGGCCCTTCGCTGGCCGCCGCCAGTAGCGGCACCAGCACATCGCTGATGGGCACCGCAATGCCGTGCGCGTGGCCGAGCCGCTGGATCACGCCGTTACGGATATCCCACTCCAGCGGGCGGTTCGCCTGGCGGTCGGCCAGAATAGAGGTGCCCAGATCGGCAGGCGCGCGCTGGAAGTTGCCAACAATCTCCTGCGGCACATCATCTTTCAGCACCGCCCCTTCGGCGCGCGCAACGGCCAGGCATTCGCGCAAATAGCCCAGCGCTAAATCGGTAATATCGTCGCGGGAAAACATGCCGGCGCGGCGGTTAGCCAGCACCATCAGCCCGGCCGCCGCGTTCTGCAACAGCTTGCGCCAGGCGATAGAGAGAAAGTCCGCAGAGAGGTCAACCGCGCAGCGCGTGCCGCTTAACGCGTCGACCACCCGCTGCGCCTGCGGCACATCCGGCAAAGTCAGACGCGGTTTCGCCCGCAGCCAGACGGAGGCATCCGGCTCGCGCTGCGCCGGAAACCAGACCACGGAAGGGAGCACCGCCGCGCCATTGACCAGCGGCGCGAGCTGCGCTTTCTGCTCCACGCCGTTTTGCAGCGCGCAAACCACTGTGTTTTCATCGCACAGCGCGGCGAGCCAGGCCGCGCTCTCGGTAACCTGAGTGGTTTTCACCGCCACAAACAGTAAATCGACCGGCTGCCGGATCGTCGCCGGGTCGGTGAGAACCGGGCCAGGGACGACAATCTCGCCCTCATCGTGGCGCAGCATTAACTGCGAATGGGCGGTGCGCCCGCAGAGCAGCGGCGCGCGGTCAACTTCATGCAGCGCGGCAGCAATGGTGGTGCCAATCGCGCCCGGGCCAATCAGCGCAATCGTAAGATTTTCAGACATCAAACGTTCTCCTGCTGTGATCATCGGTTATCAGTGCCCATCAGGCGTGATTGACGCATAAGCGTTTTTCGCCCGCTTAACACCATAAGCCCGTTGCGGAACGAAAGACAGCCGATTTCTTCTTACGCCTCTTTTGCCCGCCGCGTAGCCCACTCGCAAATCCGCATGATGACAACGAAAAAGACCGGCACAAAAAATAGCGACAACACGGTGGCGCTGATCATGCCGCCAAACACCCCGGTGCCAATCGCATGCTGCGTACTGGCGCTGGCACCGCTGGCAATCATTAACGGCACCACGCCGAGCGTAAAGGCAAGCGAGGTCATCAAAATGGGGCGCAGCCGCTGCTTTGATGCCAGCAGCGTCGCCTCGAGGGTGCTTTTGCCCTGCAAACGCAGCTGGCGGGCAAACTCAATAATCAGAATGGCGTTTTTCGCCGACAGGCCAATCAGTGTGATAAGCCCGACTTTGAAAAAGACATCGTTGCTCATACCGGCGACGAGCACCGCAATAAGCGCACCGATCAGCCCCAGCGGCACCACCAGCATCACCGCAAAGGGGATCGACCAGCTCTCATACAGCGCGGCAAGCACCAGAAACACCACCAGTACCGACAGCGCAATCAATCCCGGCAACTGGGCGGCAGAAGCTTTCTCCTGTAGCGAACTGCCCGCCCACTCACCGCCAAACCCCTCTGGCAGTACGCGCGCCAGCTGCTCCATCGTCGCCATCCCGGTGCCGCTCGAGTGCCCCGGCGCGGCGCTGCCGGTAATGCGTATTGCCGGGTAGCCCTGATAGCGGTTGAGCTGCTGCGGCGACTGGGTCCACGTCGCACTGACCACGCTTGAGAGTAAAACCATCTCACCGCTTCTGTTTTTCAGCGGGATGTTAAGCAGCGTTTCCGGCTGCATCCTGTATGCGGCATCGGCCTGCACAATCACCTGCTGTAAGCGACCGTTCTGCGTGTAGTCATTAACGTAATTTGAGCCGGAGGCGACGGAGATCGCCTGGTTGATCTCTTCAAACGAGACGCCCATCGCCTCGGCTTTCTCACGGTCAATGGTCAGAGAGATCGAGGTGCCCTGCGGCAAACCGTCGATATAGACATCAGAGAGCGCACCGCTTTCATTTGCCTTCTCCACCAGCGTATCCGCCGCCTGTTTCAGCGCGTTATATCCCTTTCCTGCCCGATCCTGAATATAAAAGGTAAACCCGGATGAGGTGCCCATATCGGAGATGGCAGGCGGCAGCAGGCTCATGGTCGTCGCGCCCGGCACGGACTCCATCTTTTGCTGGATAAGATCGGCCTCACTCTGCGCCGTCGCACCGTGGCGCTCCTGCCACCCTTTTAGGGTGGTAAAGGCCATCGCCGAGTTCTGCCCGGAGCCTGAAAAGCCAAATCCGAGGATCATCAGATTGCTGTCGATAGCCGGGCGATCGGTCAGCGCCTGCTCAAACTGCTCCACTACCTCCGTGGTGCGCTGCATGGTGGCGTCAGAGGGAAGCTGAATGGAGGACATAAAGTAGCCCTGATCCTCCTCGGGTAAAAAGGAGGATGGCAGCGCCACCAGACCGGCAAACAGCGCGATGCAGAGCGCGGCGTAGATCAGCAGCATGCGGCCGCTGCGCATCAACACCCATAAAAGCCCCGATTCATAGCGCGCTGACAGCCCGTTAAAGGCGCGGTTAAAGCGGGCGGAGAATCCCCGCGCAGCGCCCGTGTGCGGCTTTAGCACCGTTGCGCAGAGGGCGGGCGTTAAAGTGAGCGCCAGGAAGGCGGAAAAGAGAATCGATACCGCCATCGCAATGGCGAATTGCCGGTAGATCAGGCCAACGGAGCCGCTGGCGAAGCCCATCGGGATAAACACCGCTGTCAGCACCAGCGTAATACCGATAATCGCCGGGGTGATTTCGTGCATCGCCTGCCGGGTGGCGTCGGCGGGCGTCATCCCCTGCTCCTCCATCAGCCGCTCGACGTTTTCAACCACCACAATCGCGTCGTCGACGATGATGCCAATTGCCAGCACCATGCCAAACATGGTGAGGATATTGATGGAGTAACCGCTCAGCAGCATCACAGTAAAAGTGCCCAGTAGCGCGATAGGCGCGACAATCGCCGGGATCAGCGTACAGCGCACTTTATGCAGGAAGAGCAGCATCACCAGAAACACCAGCACCATCGCTTCGATAAAGGTCTGCACCACTTTGTAGATGGAGAGTTTAACGAAAGGCGCGGTATCAAACGGCACCGTGAAGACCATCCCTTCCGGCAGCACGCTTTTCAGCTCCGCCAGCCGCTGATGCACTGCCGCCGCGGTGTTAATCGCATTCGCCCCGGTGGAGAGCTGGATCGCCGCAGCCGTTGCCGGCACGCCATTCTCGCGAATACCAAAAGCGTAGCTCTGCAAGCCGCTCTCGACGCGTGCGATATCCGCCAGCCGCAAACGCGCGCCGGTGGTATTCGACTTCAGCGTGATATTGCGAAACTCCTCAATGGAGGAGAGCTGGCCTTTAACCGTCAGCGGATAGGTGACGCGCTGCCCCGCCAGCGCAGGCTCATCCCCGACGCGTCCCGGTGAGACCAGCACGTTTTGCTGCGCAATCGCCGTGGTGACATCGCTAACGGAGAGTTGATAGCTGTGCATCTTGAGCGGATCGAGCCAGATACGCATCGCCTTCTCGCCGCCAAAAAGCTGCACCTTGCCGACGCCGGGAAGACGGCGCAGCTCATCGGTCACATTGCGGGCAAAGTAGTCGCTGAGATCCGCCTCCTGATACTTGCCGTTCGTCGATTTCAGCCCGACCATCATCAAAAAGCCGGTCTCTGCCGCATCGACGCTGATACCGTTTTGCCGCACTACCTGCGGCAGACGTGGCTCAACAATTTTGATCTGGTTTTGCAGATCGATCTGCGCAAGCTTGACATCGGTGCCCGGTTTGAAGGTGACGGTAATCGACGTCGTGCCGCTGGTATCGCTGGTGGCCTCAAAATAGAGAATGTTATCTACGCCGGAGATCTCGCGTTCAATCAGCGAAATAACCGAGGTGTTCATCATCTCCGGCGTCGCACCGGGAAAGGTGACGGAAATAATCACCCCTGGCGGTGCCACCGCCGGATATTGTGATACGGGCAGCTTTGGAATGGCGAGCAGCCCGCCGAGGATAATAAATAGCGCAATGACCCAGGCAAAAACGGGACGTGAAATAAAAAAGTGCGGCATGGTTTTATTTTGTCATGTTGTCCAGAGGATCAGGCGCGGGCATGATTATGACTCGCCATTTTCTGCGCCTGGTTAATCAATAATCGTAAGGTTTATCTGTTTAGCCTTAATGCATGGTTGATGGAGCCTGTGTGGAGAGCGGAATAAGATCAGAATCGCCGGACGAACAGAAAGAGCGGCGTCACGCCAAAAAAGGCGGTCAGAAAGCACTCATAATAGAAAGTGAGATCGTAAATCGTCGGTACGCGATAACGTAAGGCGCTAAAGATAACGATCAGGCTAATAAAGAGTGAGGCAATAATCAGAAAGATAAGGGTTAATTCCTGTAATACGCCGCTTTTCTGCTGCACCGCTAACAAAAACGTGCAGGCGCAGAGGTTGATATAGAGCAACGGCGAGGCGAGCAGCGTTAGCGCCACTCTCTCTCCAAGATGGTGTATTAACAGCAGCCATATATAGAGCAGGCCCCAGCAGACCAGCAGAAAAACAACCAGCGAGGGAAAATTCTCAGCCCTGGGTTTTATATTCAGTTTCATCATTGCTTCATTCCTGATGAATAAACGCTACCCGGCAGCCGGGATATTTAACATGCACGTGAGGCAACACACACCGACTGTTTGCACCGATGGCAGAACAGTGAGCGACGATTGTTATCCCGCTGCGTGTACATTTTTTAACGTGAATGTGGAGTCTGTGTGGAAGCCTTAATGAGGGATTAAGAAAGAGCGCATTACTGCATGCAACTTTTGCCGTCGGGTCTGGTCTGAATCTGGCAAATTACTGGCAGGACACCACCGTGCTTCATTCAGAAATAACTAAATTAATACGCACTGACATCGTCAACGGTAGCGGGAGAGAAGATGGACAATAAGCACCTTATTCTGGTTGCTGAAGATGATGATGAGATCGCCGATATTCTGCAAAGCTATATCCATCGCGCCGGGATGCGCACGCTGCGCGCGGCCGACGGCGAGCAGGCGATTAGCCTTTGTTATCTGCATAAACCCGATCTGGTTTTGCTGGATATTCAGTTGCCCATTCATGATGGCTGGAGCGTTCTGAGCGCGGTGCGTAAAGAGAGCACGGTGCCGGTCATCATGGTTACCGCGCTGGATCAGGACATTGATAAATTGATGGGGCTGCGGCTCGGCGCGGATGATTACGTGGTGAAGCCTTTCAACCCGTCGGAAGTGGTGGCACGAATCGAAGCGGTGCTGCGCCGCACCAAAGCGGGCGGCGTGCCGCCTTGCGATAAACCGATTCGCACCCGGCATGTCACGGTCTATCCCGAGGAGTTTTATGTCGAGGTGCATGTTGATGGTGAAACGGTCACCCCGCTGCTGACCACCACCGAGTTTAAGCTGCTGGCGCACCTGGCGAAAAACCCGCGCAAAGTCTGCTCCCGCGAAGAGCTGCTCAATGCTTGCCTGCCGGAGGGCGATACGCTGGATCGCACCGTCGACAGCCATATGAGTAAGCTGCGCAAAAAGCTGGAGCAGTGCGGCCTGAAGGGGATGCCGGAGAGCATTCGCGGCATGGGCTACCGTCTGGGGCAGATGAAATGAGCCGCCAGCAGACCTTAGATCGGCAGATCCTGTGGTTTATGATCTCGCTGACGCTGATTGTGATTGCCATCGCCATCATTGGCTCTTATCTCTTTTATGCCTTTCTGATCGATTACATCCCTGGCGGTGCGGAGATTGGCAATGAAGATCAGATGACGGTTGTCGACTGGGCGTGGATCCTGATGGTCACCCTGCTGTCGCTCGCCATCTCGCTCTTTTTCGCCGTCAGGCTGTCGTCAAAAATCCTGCGCCCTTTAACCTCTGTCGCCACCAGCCTGCGCCGCATTGCCGAGGGCGATCTCGGCGCGCGCGCCGCCTGCTCCAGTTCGCACCTTGGCGAGGTCAATAACCTCGTTAATGACTTCAATACTATGGCGGAAAAACTGCAAACCCTTGAGGCGCAGCGGAAATCGTGGAATGCGGCGATTGCCCACGAGCTGCGCACGCCGGTGACAATCCTGCGCGGCAGGCTGCAAGGGCTGGTGGATGGCGTATTTGACGCAGATCCGGCGCTTTTTGCCAACCTGCTCAAACAGACGGAAGGGTTAACCAACCTGATTGAGGATATGCGGGTGGTAAGTTCTTCCGGCGCGGCGCAATTTTCATTAACCCTTGAGGAGGTCGATTTACAGTCGACGTTGCAGAGCGCGATTGATGCCTTCTCGCTGGAGTTCGCACGCCATCACGTCAACGTGATCGCTGAGTTGCGCCCGCAGGCATGCGTTTGCGATCCGCTTCGCATTATTCAGTGCCTGACGGTGCTGTTCGATAACGCCATCAAATATGCCACCTCAAAAACCGTGGTGATAAAAAATGGCGTTACCGATAAAGAGGTGTACGTGCTGGTGCAGGATCATGGCCCCGGGATCCCTGAAGGGCTGCATAAATTCCTGTTTCAGCCTTTTCAGCGCGGAGCCGACGCGCGCGAGGCGCATCCGGAGGGTTGCGGGCTGGGCTTATCCGTGGTGAAAGCGATCATGCTTGCCCACGGCGGCGATGTAACCTACACCCTGACGGCCAACCGCCATTCGCTGTTCAGGCTGAGCTGGCCGTTATGCCCAACGCGCTAAGTTAAGTTGAGGTGCCACATCTCACCCAGCCGGGTATCCCACTCGGCCGGGACGATCTTCAGTTTTCCCCGGCGCGGGCTGAGGGTGATTTCACTAAAATAGATCACCTCCTCCGCCGGCATCAGATCGATGCGGCAGTAATCGATCCCTTTGGCTAACCGTTCCGAAGCGCCGATCGCGCGCTGCAATAAGTCGGGTTCGGGGATCGCGCCAGGCGTGTTGGGGTATTCCATCTGGTAGGGCTGTAACTGCCATGCGCGGTTATAGACGTTGATATAACCATTCCCCTCTTCATCGGTAAAATCCGCCTCAATCACCTCGGCAACACCGTGGAAGCAGTGCAACCGCAGCATTTCTGGCGTCTGGTTTTTATTGCCGCGCGTAAAGACGTCGATATATTTCTCGCACAGAATAACGGGCGCAATATCTTTGTACTGCCACTCGCGGGTGGAGTAATACATATTCTTTTTCAGGGCCAGCGACAGCTTATTAATGGCTGCACCAACGTTAAGCTTATCCTTATCAAGACAGACCACCGCACTGCCGCTGTCGTGATTACACTTCAGCACAAAGCGCTCTGGCAGGCTGTTGAAGTCAATATCCTCGACCCGTCGGTAAACGCCCAATAGCGGCACGACGCGTAATTGATCGGTACGGGCATGAACGTAGTCACGCACCGCCAGCTTATCCGCCAGCAGAGTGTAGAGCGGATTTCGGTCATACAGCATGCGGTGGCAGATCTTTTCGCTCAGCGTCACCGGGTGGCGCAAATCATGTTCGCGTCCGGAAATTCTTTTTAGCCTGCTGGCGTGAAAATGGCTGTCCGCCACGGCGCAGGCAGTCATTTTTTTCGCTAAATAAGAGATGTATTTACGGAAATAGTCGAGTTTGTTCATTGCCCCCTCCTGAGAACAATGAAGATTTTGAACAGGTTTTATTGCGCGATATTGCGCGAATTATGGAGAGAAAATGGAGGTCAATAAACGACCTTTCGCGCCGTTTTAAATAATTCAGCCCTTCTCTTTTTTCCGGTAATAAACTCTGTATCGCTAAACGCACAAACCGGGCTACCAGAATTGGCGGCGCGGGGTGTTTGAAGGACAAGGGAAAGTTATTTACTCTCGAAGGGCAAGCACATATCCATCGCATTGATGATAAAAATCATCTCCAGATAACTAAAAATGATAAGGAAAAATCATGGCCATTGAGATCGCCACCCAGGTGACGGAGCAGGACAAAGAGGAGCTGCTGAGCGGCTTACGGCGCTATAACCAGCAGTTTATTGATGGCTCTGGCTGGGGCCAGGTTGGCATCTACAGCCGTAACGAGGCGGGCGCGATGATCGGTGGGTTAATCGGTACGCAAAAAGGGTTATGGCTGTGCATCGATTTTTTATGGGTCAGTGAAGAAGCGCGAGGCGCCAGGCTTGGCAGCAAACTTATCCGCACGGCAGAAGAGCAAGCACAGCGTATGGGCTGCCGACACGCGCAGGTGGATACCGCCAGTTTTCAGGCGCTGCCCTTTTACCTTAAACAGGGTTACGAACTGAAATTAAGCCTGCCGGACTTTCCCGCAGAGGGGATGCAGCGCCATTATCTGATTAAGTTAAACCTCAATGAACCGCGCTGAGGCAAAAATGAATATTGCGTTGCAGCAGCTGGATGAGTCGCATATCACATCCTGCGCGCAACTCTACTGCCGCACCTATCAGCAAGCGCCGTGGAATGAAAGCTGGCCGTCGCCGCAGCCGATTGTCGAGTTTATTCAGGCGCATTTGGGCAATAACTATTTCCGCGGCTATATCGCCAAATATGGCGATGAGGTAATCGCGGTAAGCATCGGCTTTAAAAAACCGTGGCCCGGCGGCGTGGAGTATTACATTGATGAGTTCTTTATCGACCCGGAGTATCAAAGAAAGGGAATCGGTACGCAGCTGATGGCATTTATTGAGGCGCGCTGCCGTGATGAAGGGCTGAATGCGATAATCCTCAATACGCAAAAAGGGTATGCCTCAGATGATTTCTACACGCGTAATGGCTTTAAAGAGCATCAGGGCTTAATTGTTCTCTCTAAATCGTTAGCCAATCATTAGGAGGCCGCCTTGACCCTTTATACCTCACGCTTACTCCTGCGCCCCGTTGCGCAGGACGATCTCGGCGATCTGTTCGCGATTTATGGCGATCCGGCGACCAACACCTTTAACCCGGCGGGGCCCTATCCCGACATTGAATACACGAAAACGGTGCTGGATCGCTGGCTGGCGCACTGGGCGCAGCACGGCTTTGGCAGTTGGGCGATCGCGCTGCGCGACGCGCCCGAGAAGATCATCGGTTTTGGTGGCCTGAGCCTGCGCAGCTTTGCCGATATCCCGATGAATAATTTGGGTTACCGCTTTGCCACCGACGCGTGGGGCAAGGGGCTGGCGAGTGAATTATCGCTCTACGCGGTGAGATATGGTTTTGAGACGCTGAAAATGGGGGAGATTTGCGGCGTAGTGCGCGCTAACCATCTGGCGTCGCGAAAGGTGCTGGAGAAAGCGGGGCTGAAGTTTGCCCGCGAAATTGCGGATATTGAGAATGCGCCGCCGAGCCTGCTGTACACCCTGAGCAGGGATGAGTGGCGGCAAACCGCCTCCCCTCCCTCAGCCTGAAACGCGAGGTGGATCTGCCACCTCGCTCCTCATCAGAACCCCGGCGTGCGGGTCTGTTTGCTGTCCATAAATTTGATACGCGCCTCTCTCCAGACAGGATCGTCCAGTTCAAGAGAGGTGTTGGAGAGTTTCAGCACGGCTTGTTGCGTAGTGGAAGAGCACGCCATCCCGGCCTGTTTGCCAGGCTCTTTGCACCATACCATCGGCGTATGAGGGGCATTTGATCCCGGGCCATACTTCTCCACCGCCGCTTTTTCCATCGCCTCTTTGTTGGCAGTCGACCACGGTAGCTCGTAAGTGATCATCGATACCGCCAGCGGATGTTGCGCATCCACCGGAACGCGGCCTTCGAAATAGACCTGCAGTTTCACACCCTCTTTTTCATACCCGACAAACTTCGGCTGCTTGTTACCGGTGACCGGGTTATCTTGCGGGTATTTATCCACCTGTAAAGCAGAGGCGGGCACGTTGAAGTGGGTGGTAATGGCCTTGACCGCTTCATCGTAATCCATACCGGTTTTCACCCCGGCAACGTCAACTTTTGTCACATCCAGCGAACGCAGCTCTTCCGCCTGAACCGCAGAGGCACCCAGCAACGACACGAAAACAACCGCGCTTAAACGCTTAAACATCCTGAACTCCTGTTCCTGAAAAGTAAGCCATTGAGCGCCTTACATTACGTCCAATGTCGATGGGCATTAAGATAGCAGCGCGTGAGGAGATGGCAACCGCATCGCCCTACCAGGGTTGATAGGTTTTTCCATGATTGTGCGTTTATGCGCCTCGTCACAAAACAGAAGCGCCGTTTTTTCACCCGCTGCGCGCAAGGTTGCAGCAGAGATTCATGTTAACGGCATGTTGCAATAGGTTTAAGGCATTTGTTAACGGCGATTAATGCGCGTCACGCATCAGCCGATGAGTTTAATGCGCTTATTCAGCTACTTTTCCTGATCCACTCTTCAGAGAGGCGCATTACAAGCGTCCCTGTATAACTGGAGATGACATGCAAACATTGACCCCTATGGCACGAACCAGCGCGATACTGCGCGTTACCTCAGGCAACTTTCTCGAGCAGTTTGACTTCTTTCTCTTCGGCTTTTATGCCACCTATATTGCGCATAACTTTTTCCCGGCCAGCAGCGAGTTCGCCTCGCTGATGATGACCTTCGCGGTCTTTGGCGCGGGCTTTTTAATGCGCCCTATCGGTGCCATTGTGCTTGGGGCCTACATCGATAAAGTGGGCCGCCGTAAAGGGCTTATCGTCACGCTGTCGATCATGGCGGCGGGCACCTTTTTGATTGTGCTGATCCCCTCTTACCAGACCATCGGCATCTGGGCACCGCTGCTGGTGCTGAGCGGGCGATTATTGCAGGGCTTCTCCGCCGGGGCCGAGCTGGGCGGGGTCTCCGTTTACCTGGCCGAGATCGCCACGCCGGGCCGCAAAGGGTTTTACACCAGCTGGCAGTCCGGGAGCCAGCAGGTCGCCATTATGGTCGCCGCCGCGATGGGCTTCGCCCTTAACGCCGTGCTGGAAGAGTCGGCGATCCGCGACTGGGGCTGGCGGCTGCCGTTCCTGTTTGGCTGCCTGATTGTGCCGTTCATCTTTATCCTGCGCCGCAAGCTGGAAGAGACCCAGGAGTTTAACGCTCGCCACAAAAAGCTGGCGATGCGCGAAGTGTTTACCACCCTGCTGGCGAACTGGCCGGTAGTGATCGCCGGGATGTTAATGGTGGCGATGACCACCACCGCTTTTTATCTCATCACCGTTTACGCGCCGACCTTCGGCAAAAAAGTGTTGATGCTGAGCGCTTCAGACAGCCTGCTGGTGACGCTGCTGGTCGCGATCTCCAACTTTATCTGGCTGCCGATTGGCGGGGCGTTATCCGATCGCTTTGGCCGCAAAGCGGTGCTGGTGACCATGACACTGCTGGCGCTCTTCACCTCCTACCCGGCTCTCAGCCTGCTGGCGCAAAACCCGACCTTTACCATGATGCTGACGGTGCTGCTGTGGCTCTCCTTTATCTATGGCCTCTATAACGGCGCGATGATCCCGGCATTGACAGAGATTATGCCCACCGAAGTGCGTGTTGCCGGTTTCTCGCTGGCCTACAGCCTGGCAACAGCGGTATTCGGCGGCTTTACGCCGGTAATCTCAACCGCGCTGATTGAGTACTCCGGCGATAAAGCCTCCCCCGGCTACTGGATGAGTTTTGCGGCGATCTGCGCCCTGCTCGCCACGCTCTATATGTACCGCCGCAGCAGCTTAACTCTGCAAACCGCACGTTAAGGAGAGACGATAATGAAGACAATGTTGCGTTCCCTGCTTGCCACGCTGCTGCTCTGCATGCTTAGCCTGAGCGCTACGGCGAAAGAGATCACGGTGATGATTTCCGGCGGCTTTAAACCGGCATTGCAGAAACTGATCCCACAATTTGAAGCGAAAACCGGCGATACCATTGTGGTGGTTGCCGGGCCGTCGATGGGCAAAACGCCGCAGGCGATCCCCGCGCGGCTGGCGCGTGGCGAAGCGGCGGATGTGGTGATTATGGTCGGTGACGCGCTGACAAAACTCGCAAAAGAGGGATGGATTGCGCCCGGCTCCCGCGTCGAGCTGGCGGACTCACCGATTGGGATGGTGGTGAAAGAGGGTGACGCGGTTCCCGCGATCAAAACGAACGAGGAGCTGCACGCGACGTTGCTGAAAGCTAAATCAATTGCCTATTCGGATAGCGCCAGCGGCGTTTACATCAGCAGCCAGTTATTCAAGAAACTCGGTATCGAAGAGGCGGTGGCGCAGAAAGCGCATAAAGTGGAGCGTATTCCGGTCGCTGGTGAGGTGGCAAAAGGCCATTACGCCGTCGGCTTCCAGCAGGTGAGCGAATTGCTGCCAGAGCATGGCGTGACATTTGTGGGTGAACTGCCAGCCGATCTTCAGTACATCACCCGTTTTGCCGGGGCGGTGACGGCGAAAGCGCAACATGCGCAGGAGGGCAAAGCGCTGCTGGCGTTCCTCTCCTCACCTGCGGCGCAGTCAACGATCCACCTTACCGGGATGCACTCCGTTGCGGCGGCACCGCGTGATACTGCTCAGTGATGAGTTTTTCCAGCTCGGCGGCGATATAGGACTGCACCCGTCCGCTGCGGCGGATAAGCCCCAGCGTGCGTTTGACTACCGGGTCGGTCAGCGGCAGATGCGTCAGCACCGAGTGGGCTGACGCGGGCATCGACATCGCCGGTATCGCCGCAATGCCGACCCCCGCTTCCACCATGCCAATCATGGTGGTGACATGGCGGGTTTCACAGATGCTCGGGCGCTCAGGCGTGATGTGCCCCAGCATCTGGTCAATCAAATTGCGATTGCCAGAGGTTTTATCCAGCCCGATATAGTCATACTGGTAAAACTCGCGCCAGGTGAGGCTCTTCTTGCTGGCAATCGGGTGATCGTGGCGGCAGGCCGCGACATAGGTATCGACCACCAGCGGGCGAAACTCGATATCCGCCAGCAGGCTACCCGCAAAACAGATGCCGAAGTCGGCCTGGCCGCTGGCCACGGTGTCGATCACGTTGCCCGCGCTGCTATCAATCAACTTCACGCGCACCCGGGGAAAGCGGGCTTTAAAGGTGCGGATAACATCAGGCATGAAGTAGCACGCCGCAGAGGGCACGGCTGCGACCGTCACCACGCCGACGCGATCCTGGCTCACTTTATCGATATCAGCTAACACCGCTTCCACATTCATCAACAGCTGTTCAGAACGCTCGGCGAAAGTCTGCCCGTAGAGGGTCAGCGCAACCCGGCGCGTGGTTCTGTCGAACAGCTTAATGCCCAGCGCGTTCTCAAGCTTCTCTATGCGGCGGCTCAATGCTGACTGCGACAGGCAGATTGACTCGGCGGCAAGGCGAAAATTGCCATATTCCACCAGGGCGCGGAAAGCATAGAGGTCGTTGAGATCGAAATTGACGGGCATGATGGCAGGCGATCCTTCTCGGGCGGTCAACTGAGGGATAAGAGCATAACCGCCCGGCAGACAAGATCAACTTTTTAACAATGTTACAACAGCGGGCTTTGCGTCATCCACAGTACGATTAGCGCAATCAGCGCCGGAAGCGCCTGCACATAGAGAATTTTTTTACTGGCCGTTATCGCACCGAAGATACCGGCTATCAGCACGCAGACGAGGAAGAAAACTTTAACCTGAAAGCCGCTATCGCCAAGCCATAGCCCCCACAGCAAACCGGCGGCCAAAAAGCCGTTGTAAAGCCCCTGGTTGGCGGCCATCACCCGGCTATCACGGGCAAAGTCGGGGCTGAGGTTAAACGCCTTGCGGCCTGTTGCCGTATTCCAGAGAAACATTTCGAGCACAAGAATATAGAGGTGAATAACGGCGACAAGCGCAATCAGGATATTTGCTGGCATAGCAAGCCTCAGAAATTAATGTGCGGGTTAAGAAACAGCTTAACCCATTTTTCGTGGCACAAGAGAGGTAAGTATTAATAAAGCGAAGCGCGGACGTACAGCCAGATTATCGCCGCTGCACGTTGCGCCCGGTAAGACTATAACTCGTTTTCGGAAGCCGCAGGCGCGGTCAGCGTTGCCCTTACCTGCGGCAGGCCGTGCGGATAGTTTTGCTGAATAAACTCAATCATTTTTTCCCGCACGTAGCAGCGTAAATCAAAGGCCGTTGGGGAATTCTGTGCCGTCATCAACATCCTGATGGTCATGGTTTTTTCCGTGGTATCAGTAACCTGAAGCACCTGAGTTTCCTGATCCCACAGTTTGGTTTCACTGAGCACTTTTTCAAAATGTTGGCGAAGCGGCTCTAAAGGCATTGAGTAATCCACATAAAGAAAAACCGAGCCTAAAATTTGTGCATTATTACGCGTCCAGTTCTGGAACGGATTTTCGGTAAAGTAGGTGATCGGCAGCACCAGCCGACGCAGATCCCACAGACGCACCACCACATAGGTCAGGTTTATCTCCTCAATCCAGCCCCACTCTTTTTCCACCACCACCGCATCATCAATTTTAATGGGTTGCGTAAAGGCAATTTGAATACCGGCAAAAAGATTGACCAGTGACTTCTGCAAAGCAAAACCGATGATAATACCGGCAACCCCGGCACCGGCCAGAATCGTCGTGCCGAATTTTCGCACCCCCGGGAAGCTGAGCAAAATCAGGGAGAGGCAGAGCGTCACGAGGATAACGATAGCGACTTTCTTCACGTACATTATCTGCGTGCGGATTTTGCGCGCACGAAGATTGTTCGAAATATTAATGTCATAGCGGATAAAAAGCATATCCTGAGCCACGTTAATTAAGCGAATCAGGACCGAGCAGAATGACAAAATAATAAAAATATTTATTGTCGTTGTAATAAACCCCAGCGATTCGGGCTGGATGTGGACATAATTTACCCCGACGCGGATTAACAGCAGTGGGATGAAAAGAAACATCGATCCGCGCAGATGTTTCTCAAGTGATTTGAAGAGTTTTCTGTCCCGGCCCTGCCAGTAACGGATAAATTGCAGCAGTGTAAATCTCGCGAGAAAACCGATCGCGAGCGAGAGCGTGACGAGCAATACCGCAGGCACCCATGCCGGAGCGCCAGATAACTCACCAAATAAAAAAGGCATGCTTTCCCCTTATATTCTGCCAACACCCCTGCGTTGTCAGTACGGTTAAACGGATCGGTAACCCTTCCCTTGCAGATAATCCGCAGAGTGCCTGATTCCCGCGCCTTATTATATGAAAATTATGAAAACAGCCTTATCCGTTGATAACAATATCAGGCAATTCTGATAACGATTTTCAGCGGTGATTTGCTCTGAAGTGAGAGCGATATATTAAGAACTCTAACGTAAACGGCTGGCAAAAATTACGCATCCACTATACTGACCACTGCAGTTGTCATTTACCTACGAGGCTGCTGACGATTTCAGAACGTATAAAACCTGTACCCATAACCATCAGGAGAACAACATGCAAAAGAGTAAAACTTTAAAAGGACTGCTGGCCGTATCAGCCGCCGTCGCGATGTTCACCACGGTTGGCGCGCAAGCCCAGACTCCGGCGAGCGCCGCGCAGAGTAGCGCTACCGCATCAAGCACCAAACTCAGCTCCGGCGACGAAAAAGCGTTAAAAGATATGGCGCAGGCCAATATCAATGAGGTCGCCGCCGCGAAAATCGCGCTGGAAAAAGCTAAAAGCAGCGAAGTGAAAGCCTATGCCCAGAAGATGGTCGATGACCATGGCGCAGCGTTGACCAAAGTTCAGGACGTCGCCAAGCAAAAAGGCGTTGAACTGCCGACCGAGCCGGACGCCAAACACAAGACTATGGCTGCCAAGCTTGAAAAAGAGAGCGGCGACAAGTTTGACAAGCTCTATATGGAAAATGCCGGCACCAAAGATCACAAAATGGTGCTCGATAAACTGCAGAGCGATGCTAAAAACATTAAAGATCCGGACGTGAAAACGCTGGCCGATGCGCATACGCCTGTGGTTGAGCAGCATCTGAAGTCTGCCGAGCAGATGTCTGCAAGTAAGTAACAAAGCGTAAAAAAGTACACGAGCCTGCGAGTAAAATGACACAGGTTCGATGTGTTGCAGATAAGGGCCGCGCCGCTGACATAGGCCGTGGCGCGGCCCTTCAGGTCATCCATCCCGCTTCGCTCACGGTTAACCAGTGGTTAAATAATACCCTGCAGCTATCGCACCAATACATAATGCTGCTGACGAGATTGCCGATAACCAGATCAATTCCTACTCGATCCGGTAAATCTGATGCGTATGCCTTTCCTTAAACACCTTTTTTCCCTGAGCCGCCTGCGTTCATCCGCGTCTTACAACGCGCTTTGCCAGAATAAACCTGTCATTGAATTCAGTCCGGAAGGGATCATCCATAACGCCAGCCCGCAGTTTCTCTCTGCGATGGGCTATCGCGCGGATGAAATCATCGGCCAGCACCATCGTATCTTCTGCCCGCCGTCGCTGGTCAACTCAGCGGAGTACGCGCAGTTCTGGCAGCGCCTTACTCGTGGCGAGAGCTTTAGTGGCAAATATCTGCGCCTCGCTAAGGGCAATCGCCCTGTGTGGCTTGAGGCCAGTTATATTCCCGTCACCAACCGTCACGGCGTGGTGACCCGAGTAATAAAAATTGCTGCCGACATTTCCGAACGCATCCATGTTGCGCTTGAGAAGGAGGCGATCGTTAATGCCATTGGTCGCTCAATGGCGATTATCGCCTTCAGCCCGGAAGGGATTGTGCTAGAAGCGAATGACAACTTCCTGAACACCACTGGCTATAAACGAGAAGAGGTTATCGGTAAACATCACCGTCTCTTCTGCTCGGAAACGCTGTATAAAAGTGACGAATACCGCCAGTTCTGGGAGAGGCTGAACCAGGGCGAATTTTTCTCCGGTCAGTTTCCACGCCTGAACCGCCGGGGCGAGCCTTTATGGCTGAGTGCAACCTATAATCCTGTGTTTAACAGTGACGGGCAGCTTTATAAGATTGTGAAATTCGCCACCGATGTCACGGCAGATGTGCTGCGCAACCAGCGTGAGCAGGAGGCGGCGGTCCACGCCTGGGATATGGCGGTGCAAACCCGTGGCAGCGCGCAGAACGGTGCTACCGTTATCGAAAACAGCATCCGCATGATCGATACCATTGCGCAGGGAATGGGGGCAGTTTCCAGCGATGTCTCGCGGCTCAACGATCAGTCTGACAGTATTGACGGTATGGTTGAAACCATTCGCAGCTTTGCCATGCAGACAAGACTGATTGCACTGAATGCCGCGATTGAAGCTGCAAGGGCGGGCGCGTCCGGACGCAGTTTTGCCGTGGTTGCCTCAGAAGTGCGTACGCTTGCGGCGAGCGTCAGCAGCGCGACGGAAGAGATCGAGCGGGTTGTAGCCAGCAATAATCAGCTCGCCAAAGAGGTGCTGAACGGCATTGAAAACAACCTGATGAGCACCCGCCAGGGGGTGACACTGATGCGTGAAGCGGGCGAGGTGATCGCCAGCATCCAGAAGAATGCGGCTGGTGTTGAGGCCGCGGTTAAAGATGTCGCCCTTTCAGTCAAAGCTGACTGACTTCAACAAACAGAAATGCGCCACGCCATAACCTAAATTTCCCGTCCAGACCAGGAGAGGGTCGAGCACGCAGAGCGCTGCGCTTAGCTCCCCTCTCCCCTCTTTTCTCCTTTTTAACCGCTGTGCACGCCTATTGATACGCAAGGAACAATCAATTGAAGCCTGCGATCGAAATAATTTAATCCTGTTAAACAATAACTTAATTATAAATCTGGCCGCCTCGTTTCAGGCCAACAGTTTCATTATGAAATTATTTACTTCTCTCCCCCTATCTTTCCGTAAAAATCCTGCCACAATTCACTCAATAAAATCGCGCGTAATTAGTTAATGCGCTATTTATATAACGTAACGACAACACACTTTGCCACCGCTACCAAACAGGGCGCGACTATGAAAACATTAAAAAACTACACTATCCGCCGCGTCGTGTTATGGATCCTCCTGACGGCGCTGGCGCTGATTACCGCCACCGGCGGTTATGCGGCCTTTGCCGTGCGCGACATGAACAAGCAGGCGGATCAGAGCACAGCCCTGACCCAGCAGGCGATCTTCATCTCCCATGCGACACTGGTATTGCAACAGGGAAACGAGGCTGAAAAAGCGGCCCTGATAAATGAAATCCCGCCGGGCGCAGAGTGGGCCACTGAGGCCTTATCCGGCCCGGCCAGTGCCTGGAAAACGCAGGCCAGCGAACATCTGGCGGCGTTAACCCGTAAGTCTCATGACAATAGCTCGCAGATTGCCGCCGATCGCACCCAGCTCGATATCGTGCTGATTGTTGCCCTGCTGGCCGCCGCCGGGCTGGTGCTGTTTTGCGACTGCTACCTGGTTATCCATCTGGTGAAGCCGGTTGGCGATATCCGCGCCCATTTCCGCCTGATTGCGCAGGGTGATTTAACCTATCAGCCGCAGGATATTGGCCGTAACTGCGTAGGCCAAATGATCCCGCTGGTGCGTGAGATGCAGAACAGCTTGCTGACGACCGTAAGCGCGATCAGCGAGAACAGCGACGCGCTGCACCGTGAAGCACGTGAGATTGCCGCCGGTAACAGCGATCTGGCAAACCGTACAACGCAGCAGGCGGCAGCCCTTGAACAGGCGGCATCCAGCATGGAGGAGCTGACCTCAACGGTCAGCCACAACGCCGACAATGCGCGTCAGGTTCGCGATCTGTCGGTGATGACCGCACACACCACCGAAAAAGCAAGCAACCTGGTGGAGACCCTGGCCAGCACCATGAACCGCATTGCCGATGGTTCTGAGCAGATCCGCCAGTTCACCTCCACCATCAACAGCATCGCTTTCCAGACCAATATCCTCGCGCTGAATGCCGCCGTTGAAGCAGCGCGTGCCGGCGAGCAGGGTCGCGGTTTCGCCGTGGTAGCAACAGAAGTGCGCTCCCTCGCCCAGCGCAGTGCGGCGGCGGCGCGTGAAATTGAGTCGCTGATCAAATCCGCCATCACCTCGGTTCATGAGGGTAAAGATGTGGCGGAAGATGCCGGTGAGGCGATGAGCGAAGTGAAAGGCAATGTCGCCAGCGTCAATGCGCTGATCGGCGAAATCGCACTCGCTTCCGATGAGCAGAGTAAAGGCATCTCGCAGGTGACTCACGCAGTTGCCGAGCTGGATCGCGTCACTCAGCAGAACGCGGCGCTGGTGCACCAGATTACGGCGTCAGCCAGCAACCTTAATGGCAGAACGGAAACCCTGCGCGGCGTGGTCCAGCACTTTACGCTGCCGCTCACGGTGAGCTGAGCTTCCTGAAGCAACGTGTTATACGGGACGAGGCTACGCACCGGAGAAGTTGCCGGGCGTAGTAATAAAAAAGCAGACGTCTTTTATCCTCTTCGTCTTATTTATAACGGGCAGTGCCGGTGTCGCGGCTGCCCGTTTTTTTTCTCTCTTTTTAGGCAACTGAAATATTCTTCTTATTTATTAATGGTGTTGTTATGAAATCTAACCATCCCCTTCCACTTTATGCTCTCCCTCCCCGGCTGGCGGGCGCTGATGGCGTAAATTAAATTGTGAAATAAATGTGAGACCGCACCTTTTACAGGCATCAGTTGCGCTCCGTTACTGCTAATATCAATACAAATCATATTTGCATTGGGCTGACGTTGCCTGCCGGTATGCTTCCATCCCGCTGTAACAACTAAAAAGCGTTTTCAGCACCCTTTATCTTTTCTTACCCACCGTCCACAGCCGGTTGGGAGGCAACAATGTTACTCAATATCGGCGGCGACAAAGAGCGCCATTTTCTGGCGTTACAGGCCCTGCTGAACCCGGATGACAGCCGCGATGATGTGCTGCGTAAAATTACCCAGCTCGCCGCCAGAATGTTAAAAATACCCGGCAGCTTTATTTCCGTGCTTGATGATGAGAATCAGTATGTGCGGGCAGCCATCAACTTCCAGCTGGAGACCTCCTCACGGGTGAACTCCTTTTGCCGCTATGCCGTCGACAGCGGGAATCCGTTTATTGTGCCGGACACTCTACAAGACGCCCGCTTTGTCACGCATCCGCTGACCGTTGCCAGCCCCTTTATCCGCTTCTATGCGGGGGTGCCGCTGACCACCCGCGATGGCATTACGCTCGGCACGCTCTGCGTGGTGGATACCAATCCTCATACCGTAACCAAAGAGCAGATTGATACGCTGCGGCTGCTGGGCGAACTGGCAATGTCGTTTCTGGAAGCCTGGCACTACGCCGGCCTGACGGATGCCATTACCGGGCTGCCGAACAAGCTGCACCTGCTGCGCGATATCCAGTTGCTGAACGCGACGAATGATACCGCCGAGCGCAACCTGATCCTGATCGACTGTATCGACATGCCGCGTGCTTTCGAACTGGCACGCACCCGCGGGATGGCACCGGTTGAAAATCTGCTGCGCGATATGGCGATTATGCTGCCTCTGCGCCTGCGTCCGCTGAAGTGCGGCAAACTCTATATGGTAGCGACGGGCCGCTTTGCCCTGCTGACGCGGGCGTCGGACAATATTTCGGCCTGCGCCATCGCCAGCCGCTTGCAGGGCGTCAGCGCCGAACTGGAGCCTGGCATTACCGTCGAGTTCCGCGTCCACACCGCGGGCAAAAACTTTATCCCCGGCGATCTCTCCGCCAGAGAGGTGCTCAATAAAGCAGTGCATGCCCTGCATGAGCGCATCCGCCAGAACACCTTCCAGCTGCCGGAAACCATTATTGATGAGGATGCAGCGGCCATGCCGGTGCTGATGGAGGAGCTGGCGCAAGCCATCGACGGCAAACTGCCGGGGCTCTATCTCGTTTACCAGCCGAAAATGTGTCTGCAAACTGACGCGCCGGTTGGCATTGAAGCGCTGATCCGCTGGCGGCATCCGCAAAAAGGCGAACTGTCGCCGGGGATGTTTATTCCCTTTGCGGAGCAGGCCGGTCTGCTACAGGATCTGACAGGCTGGGTTATCGCCAATGTGATTACCCAACTGGCAGCCTGGCATGCGCTCGGGCTTGCGCTGCCGGTCTCCGTTAACGTGAGTATTCAGGATATCTCCGCGCCCGGCTTTGCCGACAGCCTCGAAGCGCGCATGATCCGCGCCCGCCTCCCCACCAGCCTGCTCGGCATTGAGTGTCTGGAAACCGAACGCATCATTGAGAGCGCGGCGGCGTTGAAAGGCCTTGAGATGCTGAAACTGCGCGGCTTCCCCATTTCGCTCGATGATTTCGGCACCGGCTACAGCAACATCAGCTACCTGCGCCGTATGCCGATCGACATCATCAAACTGGATCAGAGCCTGATCTTTAAACTGTCGGAAGATACCGCCTCGCGCATTATCGCCCGCAGTATTATCGGCATGCTGAAAGAGCTCGATTATGTCGTGCTGGCGGAAGGGGTGGAGAATGCGCAGACCGGTGCAACCCTGCAAAAGTATGGCTGCGACCAGGCGCAGGGTTATCTCTATGCCCGCCCGCTTCCGGCCCAGGAGATGAGCAGCTGGCTGGAGTGGAAGATCCGTACCTGATATAGCAACAATTTGCCGTTTGCTCACCCATATCTTCGCCAGGCGACGGAACGCCAAAGAAAATATAATTATCAAACAGTTAGTATTATGTCGCCGCCGCTTCGTAATACATATATACATTTAATGTATACAAGATCGCGTATTCACAAATAGTGTGATTGAATTCATTGCATCCCGGAGTAATATTCGTCTGAAATAATGTCTTCAAATGGGTAGTCCATGAAAAACGTCATACTGAGTATGCTAATAAAAATGTCCAGGATGGACGCGCAGATGAAAGAGCTGACCGCCCAGATCGAGGCGCAGTCGCTGGTCGTTGCCGCCCTGACGCTGACCGTCGGCAAAGGCGGCGGTCTGGATGAAATGGTGGCAAGCATTAATAAGTCGATTAACTCCGTGCTGGAGACGCCCGACGCCGCGCTGCAATCCGACGCCGAGCTGCTGCTGGTGAAATTTCATGAGCAGGTGGAATTAACGCGCGCCGTCAGCAAAGAGTCGGATGAGATCCCCACCGTCGTTACAGGTGGTGACCTGACAACCGATCGACCCGGGCAGAGCTAACCTGCCGCCTTTTACTCAGCGTTAACCCACGCCTGGTTCTGTATTACCACCCGGTAGCCGTCGGCATCGGCAAAGGTGCGCCCGTTACGATCCCAGTAGGGGTTAAACGAGGCCACCCCAACAAAACCGGCATCCAGCATCGTTGCACAGACCTTTTCCCACTCCGCTTTGTCGGGGTAGTAGAGCACCAGCAAATCTTCGTCCGTCTGCGAAGGCTGCACCGGATGATGGTGGCAGAGGGTTAATTCCATATGCCAGCCTAATCCTTCCCGCCCCAGCATCACGCCGCTGAAACCTTCATGATCGCTGAAGTCCGCAATACGCTTCAGCTCTAATCCTTTGCTGTACTGCTGATAAGCCTGCTCAAGGTTGGTCACCGGCCTGGCAATTCTCATATGAGTAAACATTCCGCGCTCCTGTCATTGGGTTAATTGCCTTTAGCCTACACAGAATTCACGGGTCGATTTGTCGGTAAGAGCCTGCCAACGAAGGCAAATAAAAAAGCCCGCCGGAAGGCGAGCTTTTTCGTGCATCACGTATGGATTACTCTTCCGCCAGCATCTTCTCTAACCGCGCACGCACATTATCATCCAGCTCCGCGTGGAAGGCGGTTTCCAGCATGCCGTGCAGCTCGGCCGGGAGCTGCTCTTCCGGCCAGCCCTCCAGCGCGTTGAGCGCCATAAGTCGGTTACGCACCACCGGGCTGCGCAGGCCGGTTTTGATCAGCGACCAGCCCATACCGGGAAAACGGTTGAGATCCTGGAGGATAAAATCGAGCGCGCCGTGCTGGCGATACTCCGCGCCGAGACCCATCAGCGTATCTGGCCCACTGGCAATCGCCGCAAGATCAAGCTGCTGCTCAGCGAGTTGCAGAATGCGCTCCATACGCTGCGGGCTTTCGGTCTGCATCAGTTCGTACCAGTTCGCTTCATTGGGCACCGTCTGCTGGCGGGCAAAAACCTGCTCCCAGGTATCGATGCCTAACAGCTTCGCTGCGCGCAGGGCGAGGTAAAAATCGCCGTTATCGCAGGCGGTTAAATCCTGCTGCACGCGCGTCAGCCACTTCTCCTGCGCGACAATCGCCTCGACATCATCCGCAATCTGCTGGCGGATCTCATCGCTCCAGCCTTCCGCTTGCAGCGTCTCCCAGTTGTTATCTTCATCACCGGCAAACGCGCCGATGGCGCTGGTGTTGAGCAAGTTGCGCAGATCATCGTTTTTACTGTGGCGCAGCAGCGTGAGGTAGCGGTGACAGGCCTGTGCGCCCTCCGGGTAGTCATGGATATCGCGCGCCGGGCCGCCGGCAATCAGCGCCGCGAGAATATCGCCTGCGCCGGTCAGCACGCCATCATCCACCGCGTCAACCGAAAGCGCCGCCAGCAAGCGCCCTTTGGTGGCGCAGTCCCAGGCGGTGTACTCCTCCATCACCGAATTGGCGTAGCCCTCGCGCAGCAGCCATTCACGGGTGGCGGGCGAGACCTCATCCGGCAGGCGCTCAATAAGCTGAATGCGGCCCCAGCCGGTGACCCGTTTCGCCAGCGCCGTCAGCGTTGCATCAAATGCCTCTTCCGGCAGCATATTGCGCAGGGCGACGGCGGTAAAAAGCGTAAACTCCTCATGCAGCCCAAGCGTGGTCACCAGCGCCCGGTTCTCGTCCGAGGGGAAGAAGGCCAGCAGCGCGATGGCGCATTTGACCGGGTTGCGATCCGGGCTGTTGGTCGCCAGCCAGACCATCAGGTCGTGAACCTGCTGCGGCGAAAGCGAAGGTGCTTCCGGCAGTTTGTCGGTCAGGATATCGATGTAATCGAGCGGCGGGCGCGCTTTCAGCAGCGCATAGAAGGTGTTCATATTGGCCGGGGAGGGTTTGCGCAGCACGGCGCTTAATGCGCTGATAATCTCATCTGCCGCCTCTTCTGCGTCTGCCCCGCTGCCGTGATGGCCAAACGCGCCGTCCATGCCGCCCGCCACCCAGCGCAGCTCGCCTTCAAGGGTATCTTCATCCGGCAGGGTCTGCGCCTGCTCCGGCAACGGCGCGTTGCCGTCTGCATAAGGGGAGATAAAGTGGTAGATGCTCTGCCTGTCGCCCGGCCAGGGAAGCGGGAAAGGTGCGCCCTGCTCTGCTGCCTCTTGTTTACCGAGGAGTTTTGCTAACCATCGCTGCATACTCATATTCCTTGTATTGAATTCCTGATGTTCGCCGGATGCGCAAAACGCCGACCTTACGCCTGTTTATAGCTGATTATGCCTCTGCCGCACAGAGTTGCCCCCCTGATCAAGTAGGTGATCGTACCTTTCAGAGCAGTAACAATCCCTCTACAACGAGATAAATCTAAGGGTAACGCGTGCGCTATGAATGCAATGAAGTGCTGAACGATCTGGTGAACTACTTTCTGCTTGCCGATATCCGCCTGCTGAAAAAGTTCAAGGATGACAACGATCTCGCTGACGACCTGGCAACGGAGTTTACCCGCAATGAGAGCGGCGATAAGGCGGTGCTCGAAGGCATGCTGATCCCGATGACGGGCGTTGAAAATTATCCCTACACCATTATTTTCACCCTGCCGCCCGAAACGCCGGAACTGCTGAAAGCGGAAAACAATCTCCAGCACCGCCGCCCAGGTTACACGCTGCGCGTCGAGCATGGTCAGGTGCAGCTCTTTACCTGGCGCATTCTCGACAACTTCAACGATGAAAGTATCAACGCGTTATTGCAGCGCTATGAAGCGCCGAACCGCCCGCATATCGCTCTTGAAAACGGCACTTACTCGGTGGAGATCCTCGCGGGTGAAGTGTTCCGCGAGGATGACTATCAGCCAGCATTTGAGTTTGTGCTGGAGAAAAACGACGATGCGAAGCCCGCAGCCGACCTTGATATCAACTATCTTTTTAGCGTCGACAGCCAGAGCTATTAATTGAGAGCGCCCAACAATGAGTAATGAGAGCGATAACCGCCCGCTTCCGCCGCTGGTCTGGCCGGAGTTTACCGATGAGCACGCCCGCCTTGCCTGGTGGCGCGACTGTGTGCACGCCTGGCGCGACCAGTGGGATAACCCTGCGCCCGCAACGCCCGCCAGCGATGCAGAGATTGCTGACCTTGAGCAGCGCATCGGCTGCCCGCTGCCGCCGGTGCTGCGCACCTATCATCAGCAGATTGGCGAACTGAACCTCGCCGAAACACTGTGCAGCGTGACGCCTGCGAAATACGCCGCCATTGAACCACTGCTGGCGGCCTACCCCGGAATTAGCGATATCCTTGAGGATGTGCCGCAGGATGACCCGCAGTGGAAGCTGGTTAATAACCTGATCGCTTTTGGTGACTATCTCGGCAACGGTAATTTGTGGTGCTTTCACCGCGAAACCGGCGAAGTGTGGTATTTCGACCACGACACGTCACCGATGCTGACGCAGATATTCCGCGATGCCGGGCAGTATCTCGACGCGCTGATGTTCAAATGTCTGCTCGAAGCCCACGGCGAGGAAGAAAATGAGGAACTGCTGCGCGAACGGCTCGGGGATGAGGTGGTGGAGAAGTGGATGTATTAATGGAAGCGGCCTCGGATTAGCTGGAAATAATTCTGTACAGATTACAGGCAGCTCCTTAGAATTCCCGCACAGATAATGCAGCCTTTTTTGGGTATAGGAGGAAGTATGGAAATCAAGGTGATTACGCTGATGAAAGCGATCATCGGTGGTGCAGGTTTAGGATTTGCCCTTCCCGGTGGCTTGTCATTTCTGATTCCAGCTTTCACCGTTACGGCAGGTATCGCATACAGCTTTGCTTTAGCAGGTGCTGTCGTTATGCCAGCGCTCTATGCTGCAAGGAAGTCTGCTCACTAAAATGCACTTTCTTGACTGGCTTGCACCACAGAATACACAGGAGTTAACCCGCTTTTATTTCATCCTGTGTATAGGTTATCTTGCAGTGCATCTCACCTGGGATGCCTTATGCAAAGAGACTCCGCCCTTCTCGCTTGATAAACTCCAGTTCAAAATGAATGAGGTCTACTCCTCCTCAACCTTTGCAACCAGCGCCTTTTTTATTGTTATCCTGTTTGATATTAAAAACCCGCTCAGAACATCCGACGCCTTTATTTTCCCGTTAATCATTGCCGCATTAACAGGATTTATGATTTCGCTATCCGCAATCGCTCCTAAAAAAGTCAAAATAGAGTAAGCCTGCTATTACAAGTTTCTCTAAATTCGCAAATTTTGAATATGAAGTGCTCCACTAATCTAAATCTTATAGCGTCACATATAAAAAAACCCACTGGAGCAACAGTGGGTTAAATTTAATTTAGATCTCTGAAAAACTCAGAAAAAGCTATCCGATCATTCCCACTCAATCGTCGCCGGCGGCTTCCCGCTGATGTCATATACGACACGGGAAATACCGTTCACTTCGTTGATAATGCGGTTGGAGACGCGGCCCAGGAAGTCATACGGCAGGTGCGCCCAGTGGGCGGTCATAAAGTCGATGGTTTCGACCGCGCGCAGGGAGACAACCCAGTCATACTTACGGCCATCGCCCATCACGCCGACGGAACGCACGGGCAGGAAGACGGTGAACGCCTGGCTCACTTTGTTGTAGAGATCGGCTTTGCGCAGCTCTTCGATAAAGATATGGTCCGCGCGGCGCAGCAGGTCGCAGTACTCTTTCTTCACTTCGCCGAGTACGCGAACGCCGAGGCCCGGGCCCGGGAACGGATGGCGGTACAGCATGTCGTACGGCAGGCCAAGTTCGAGGCCGATTTTACGCACTTCATCTTTGAACAGCTCTTTCAGCGGCTCAACCAGACCCATCTTCATCTCTTTCGGCAGGCCGCCAACGTTATGGTGAGACTTAATAACGTGCGCTTTACCGGTCGCAGAGGCTGCGGATTCAATAACGTCCGGGTAGATGGTGCCCTGTGCCAGCCACTTCACATCTTCCAGCTTCAGCGCTTCTTCATCGAACACTTCCACAAACACGCGGCCGATGATTTTACGTTTCGCTTCCGGATCGTTCTCGCCCGCCAGCGCGCCGAGGAAGCGCTCTTCTGCCGGAACGTGAACAATGTTCAGACCAAAGTGGTCACCGAACATATCCAGCACCTGCTCTGCTTCGTTCAGGCGCAGCAGGCCGTTATCGACGAAGACGCAGGTCAGGTTTTTGCCAATCGCGCGGTGCAGCAGCATCGCGGTGACGGAGGAGTCCACGCCGCCGGAGAGGCCGAGTATCACTTTATCGTTGCCAACCTGTTGGCGGATGCGCTCAACGGCGTCATCAATGATTTTTGCCGGTGTCCACAGTGCTTCGCACTCGCAGATATCGCGCACAAAGCGCTCCAGCATACGCAGCCCCTGGCGGGTGTGCGTCACTTCCGGGTGGAACTGCACGCCGTAGAAACGCTTCTCTTCGTTAGCCATAATGGCGAACGGGCAGGTTTCAGTGCTGGCAACGGTAACAAAGCCGGACGGGATCGCCGTTACTTTATCGCCGTGGCTCATCCACACATCCAGCAGCGCTTTGCCGTCTGCGGTCAGGGCATCTTCAATCCCACGGATCAGCGCGCTTTCGGTCTGCACTTCAACCTGCGCATAACCAAATTCACGCTCGTTAGAGCCTTCAACGTGGCCGCCAAGCTGCATCGCCATGGTCTGCATGCCATAGCAGACGCCGAGCACCGGCACACCGGCGTCGAAAACGTACTGCGGCGCGCGCGGGCTGTTCTCTTCGGTAGTGCTTTCCGGGCCGCCGGAGAGGATGATGCCGCTTGGGTTGAAGTCGCGGATCTGCGCTTCAGTGACATCCCACGCCCACAGTTCGCAGTAGACGCCGAGTTCACGCACGCGGCGTGCGACTAACTGAGTGTATTGCGAGCCAAAGTCGAGGATAAGAATGCGATGTTTATGAATATTGTCCGTCATTGACGTTAGTTCCGAGGCAAAGAGCGAGATAGAAAAGTCAACGCCCGGCAAAAACCGGGCGCGAATTGCATTAAGAACCCATGCGGTAGTTCGGGGATTCCTTGGTGATGGTCACGTCGTGAACGTGGCTCTCCTGGATGCCCGCGCCGCTGATGCGCACGAACTCCGCTTTGGTACGCAGGGCATCGATGGTACCACAGCCGGTCAGACCCATACAGGAACGCAGGCCGCCCATCTGCTGGTGAATGATCTCTTTCAGACGGCCTTTGTACGCCACGCGGCCTTCGATACCTTCCGGCACCAGTTTGTCTGCGGCGTTATCGGTCTGGAAGTAGCGATCAGAGGAGCCTTTGGACATTGCGCCCAGCGAGCCCATCCCGCGGTAGGATTTGTAAGAGCGGCCCTGGTAGAGTTCGATTTCGCCCGGGGACTCTTCGGTGCCCGCCAGCATGGAGCCGACCATTACCGCGCTTGCGCCAGCGGCGATCGCTTTAGCGATATCGCCAGAGAAGCGGATGCCGCCATCGGCGATTACCGGGATATCCATCCCTTCCAGCGCTTCAACCGCGTCGGAAACGGCAGTGATCTGCGGAACACCAACACCGGTCACAATACGGGTCGTACAAATAGAGCCAGGACCGATACCCACTTTCACCGCGCTGACGCCAGCTTCAGCCAGCGCGCGAGCGCCTGCGCCGGTCGCAACGTTGCCGCCGATGATTTGCAGATCCGGGTATTTGGCGCGCGTTTCGCGGATACGCTGCAACACGCCTTCAGAGTGGCCATGGGAGGAGTCAATCAGCAGTACGTCAACACCGGCGGCAACCAGCGCATCAACGCGCTCTTCGTTGCCCGCGCCCGCGCCGACCGCTGCGCCAACGCGCAGACGACCCTGCTCATCTTTACAGGCGTTCGGTTTACGTTCTGCTTTCTGGAAATCTTTCACGGTGATCATGCCGAGCAGGTGGAAGCTGTCGTCCACTACCAGCGCTTTTTCGACGCGCTTTTCATGCATTTTGGCAAACACGACTTCGCGCGCTTCACCTTCACGTACCGTTACCAGGCGTTCTTTCGGCGTCATATAGACGCTGACCGGCTGGTTGAGGTCGGTAACAAAACGCACGTCACGACCGGTGATGATGCCAACCAGTTCGTTCTCTTCGTTCACTACCGGGTAGCCAGCGAAGCCGTTGCGCTCGGTCAGCTCTTTCACTTCGCGAAGAGTCGTAGTCGGCAGCACGGTCTGCGGCTCTTTTACCACGCCAGACTCATGTTTCTTCACGCGGCGTACTTCATCCGCCTGGCGCTCGATAGACATGTTTTTGTGAATAAAGCCAATGCCGCCTTCCTGTGCGAGGGCGATCGCCAGACGCGCTTCCGTTACGGTGTCCATTGCCGCAGAGAGCATAGGAATGTTCAGGCGAATGGTCTTCGTCAGCTGAGTGCTTAAATCGGCGGTATTCGGCAGAACAGTGGAGTGGGCGGGAACGAGGAGGACGTCGTCAAACGTCAAAGCTTCTTTAGCGATACGTAGCATGGGCAATATCTCTGACCTGGGTGGTTAAATATTGCCGTGGCATTATACAGAGCGTAACCGATTGCATCTACACTTTTTTGGAAAAATACTTGTAATCGGGTGGCATCAGGCTACTATCGACCGAATAACTTGCTGATTTAGAATTTGATCTGGCTCACATGTCCTCATTGCAAACTCCCTCCATTTATACTGTCAGCCGCCTTAACCAGACGGTGCGATCGCTACTGGAACGCGAGCTGGGCCAGGTGTGGATCAGCGGCGAAATCTCCAACTTTACCCAGCCCGCTTCCGGTCACTGGTACTTCACCTTAAAAGATGACACCGCCCAGGTGCGCTGTGCGATGTTCCGCAACAGCAACCGCCGCGTCACCTTCCGCCCGCAGCATGGGCAGCAGGTGCTGGTGCGCGCCAACATCACGATGTATGAGCCGCGCGGTGAATACCAAATCATCGTCGAGAGCATGCAACCGGCGGGTGAAGGGCTGTTACAGCAGAAGTATGAGCAGCTGAAAGCGAAACTGGCAGCGGAAGGGCTGTTCGAGCAGCAGTTTAAACATCCCCTGCCCTCACCGGCGCACTGCGTCGGGGTGATCACCTCAAAAACCGGCGCCGCGCTGCACGATATTTTGCATGTGCTGAAACGCCGCGATCCGTCGCTCCCCGTGGTGATCTACCCGACCGCCGTACAGGGCGAAGATGCACCGGCGCAAATCGTGCGCGCGATTGCCCTTGCCAACAGCCGCAACGAGTGTGACGTGCTGATTGTCGGGCGCGGCGGCGGCTCGCTGGAAGATCTCTGGAGCTTTAACGACGAACGCGTCGCGCGCGCCATTTTTGCCAGCCGGATTCCGATCGTCAGCGCCGTCGGCCATGAAACGGATGTCACCATCGCCGATTTCGTCGCCGACCTGCGCGCGCCAACCCCTTCGGCGGCGGCAGAAATTGTCAGCCGTAACCAGCTTGAACTGCTGCGCCAGGTGCAGGCGATGCAGCAGCGTCTGGAGATGGGGATGGATTACTATCTGGCAGGCCGCAACCGCCGCTTTGCCCAGCTTCATCACCGCCTGCAACAGCAGCACCCGCAGTTGCGCCTCGCGCGTCAGCAGACGGTGCTCGACCGTTTGCAGCAGCGCATGCACAACGCGCTGGATACGCAGCTTAAACGCGCGAACACGCGTCAGCAGCGCGTGCTGCAACGGCTCAATCATCACAACCCGCAGCCGCGCATTCACCGTGCGCAAACGCGAGTGCAGCAGCTTGAGTATCGTCTGAGCCAGTCGATTCGCGATCGCCTTGGCAGCACGCGCGAACGCTTCGGCACCGCCCTCACCCATCTGGAAGCCGTCAGCCCGCTGGCGACGCTTGCGCGCGGTTACAGCGTTACGACCGCCACCGACGGGAAAGTGCTGAAACAGACCAAACAGGTAAAAGCGGGCGATACGCTCACCACCCGCCTGAATGATGGCTGGGTCGAGAGCGAAGTGCGCATTGTCACACCGGTGAAACAACCGAGAAAACGAAAAACCCCGTAGTTAAAACTCTTAATGCGGTGAGGCGACCTATACTTTTGTTGTTCTTTTGATTTTATCAAGGAGATCAACATGACCACTCGCTTCCCGCACACCGTTATTCCCCCCTACATTCTCCGTCGCATCATTGACCAGGGCTCTGAAGTACAGAAGCGCTGCGCGAAACAAACCCTGATGCATGTCCAGACGCTGATGGCCCACAGCCACGGTAAACCGAGCGCTCCGCAGACAAACTCGCCGGGCGAACTGGTGCGCGATATTTACGATGCGCATAACAAAGAGAGCCTGCCGGGCAAGCAGGTGCGTTATGAGGGCCAGCCTTCGAATGGCGATGTCGCCGTTGATGAGGCCTACGACTATCTTGGCGTCACCCACGACTTTTTCTGGAAAGAGTGGAAACGCAACTCGCTGGATAACAAGGGCCTGGTGCTGAGCGGCACGGTGCATTACGGCCAGGAGTATCAGAACGCCTTCTGGAACGGTCAGCAGATGGTGTTTGGCGATGGCGACGGTGAAATCTTTAACCGTTTCACTATCGCCATTGATGTGGTGGCTCACGAGTTAAGCCACGGCGTGACAGAGTCGGAAGCGGCGCTGATCTACTTTGAACAATCGGGCGCGCTGAACGAATCCCTGTCGGATGTCTTCGGCTCGCTGGTTAAGCAATACCACCTCAAGCAAACCGCAGAGCAGGCAGACTGGATTATCGGCGAAGGGCTGTTAGCCGAAGGCATCAACGGCAAAGGGCTGCGCTCAATGTCCGAGCCGGGCACCGCCTATAACGATCCGCTGCTCGGCAAAGATCCGCAGCCCGCGCACATGAAGGACTTTATTAAAACCCGCGAAGATAACGGCGGCGTGCACCTTAACTCCGGTATCCCGAACAGCGCATTTTATCTCGCGGCCACGGAGATTGGCGGTTATGCGTGGGAAAAAGCGGGCTACGCCTGGTACGATACGGTGTGCGATCGCCAGCTGGCGCAAAACGCCGATTTCGCTGCCTTCGCTAAACTGACGATTCATCATGGCGAAAAACGTTCCGGTAAAGCGGTGGCGGCGGCCATCGAACAGGCGTGGAAAGATGTCGGAGTCTTATAATGAACGAACCCGAACTGACCGACGATGCGGTTGTCGAGCTGGCCCGTGAGGGTGGCGTGGCCTATATCCCGATGCTCGCCGGGCGAAGGCGGATTGTTATCGCCCAGTTGACGGACGAGCAGCGTCAGCGGCTGATTGAGATCCTGCACCAGGCATTACCGCTGGCGCAGCCTCCCGGTCAGGCTGACTCACCGGGGCGCGGCGACCAGCGCTTTTACCGTTTGCAGATCACCTGGACCACGCGGCAGAGCGATATGCTGCTGCTGATCCCGGAGAGCAAAGCGCCGCCGTCGTTCGTTGAGCTGTGGCGCGAAGGCGAAGGCTGCATCTGCAAGCCTTAGCGCAGGGTGAATTCGACACGTTTTTTGGAAATCAGCCCGTGGCCGTGCTGGCAGAAGTAGTCCACCGCGCCACAGGCTTTTAACACCTCAAGCGGCTGGTGACACTCCGGGCAGGCAGCGTTCACCTCCATATCTTTGTTGCACATGGCGCAGTGCGCCATGGTTCCGGCGAGTTCCAGCTCGCCGTGGCAAGTCGGGCAGTTCAGTTGCATCACGCACTCCTCACAATCGCTTAAGATTGACCTAATGATACACCCTCAAAAACAAAACACCCGCCAGCGGCGGGTGAAGTGAACGGTTACTTACCTTTCTTAAGATGCTTGATCAGGCGCTTACGCTTACGTAACTGGTTCGGCGTCAGGGTGTTGCGCTTATCGGCAAACGGGTTCTCGCCCTCTTTGAACTGGATACGAATCGGAGTACCCATCACT
Organism: Kosakonia sp. HypNH10; assembly: GCF_029850615.1. Classification (NCBI taxonomy): domain Bacteria; kingdom Pseudomonadati; phylum Pseudomonadota; class Gammaproteobacteria; order Enterobacterales; family Enterobacteriaceae; genus Kosakonia; species Kosakonia sp. HypNH10. Next base: position 79,018 of record NZ_JAOTIU010000002.1, on the reverse strand, counting down.
TCCAGCGATTTGCGGAAGTAGTTCATCAGGTAGCGCTTGTAGGAGTCCGGCAGGTCTTTCACCTGGTTGCCGTGGATCACCACAATCGGCGGGTTATAACCACCGGCGTGGGCGTATTTCAGCTTCACGCGACGGCCACGCACCAGCGGCGGCTGGTGATCTTCTGCCGCCATGTTCATGATGCGGGTCAGCAGCGCGGTGCTGACGCGACGGGTGGAGCTGTCATAGGCTTCACGTACGGATTCGAACAGGTTACCGACGCCGCTGCCGTGCAGGGCAGAGATAAAGTGCACGCGCGCAAAGTCGATAAAGCCGAGGCGGTAATCGAGCGTCTCTTTCACCTGCTCTCTCACTTCCTGGCTCAGGCCGTCCCACTTGTTGACGACAATCACCAGCGAGCGGCCGCTGTTGAGGATAAAGCCCAGCAGGGAGAGATCCTGGTCAGAGATACCTTCGCGGGCATCAATCACCAGCATCACTACGTTGGCGTCTTCAATCGCCTGCAGGGTTTTGATAACCGAGAACTTCTCGACCACGTCGGTGATCTTGCCGCGCTTACGCACGCCAGCGGTGTCGATCAGGACATATTCGCGCTCATCGCGCTGCATCGGAATGTAGATGCTGTCGCGGGTGGTGCCCGGCATGTCATACACCACGACGCGGTCTTCACCGAGAATGCGGTTAGTGAGCGTTGACTTACCCACGTTCGGACGCCCGACAATCGCCAGCTTAATCGGCAGATCCTGCGGGTTGAAATCGTCTTCCGGCTCTTCGGCTTCACCGTTCGCAGCAGCTTCAAACTTCGCCCAGTACTCAGCCTCTTCATCCACCTCTTCCGGCGGGTTCAGTTCGTCCATCCACGGCATCAGCACATGCTCAAGCAGGCTGGTGACGCCGCGTCCGTGTGAAGCGGCAATGGCGTGTATTTCGCCAAGACCGAGGGAGTAGAAGTCAGAAACCGCCTGATCCGGGTCGAGGCCATCAGTTTTGTTGGCGACGAGGAAGGTGGCCTTCTCGCGCGAGCGCAGATGCTTGGCGATAGCGATATCGGCCGGCATCAGCCCGGCGCGGGCATCGACCATAAACAGCACGACGTCAGCTTCTTCAATCGCCAGCAGCGACTGCTCCGCCATACGCGTTTCAACGCCATCTTCGGTGCCATCGATACCGCCGGTATCGATACAGATAAATTCGCGGCCTTCTACTTCAGCACGACCGTACTTACGGTCACGAGTCAGACCCGGAAAATCCGCTACAAGCGCATCACGGGTGCGAGTAAGACGGTTAAATAGCGTGGATTTCCCAACGTTAGGGCGCCCGACAAGCGCGACCACAGGTACCATGTTTAAAGCCTCATTGCAGAAAATTCATTAGCAAAACGTCACGATTTACGCGGCGTTTTAAAAACAGGAAAACGGCTCCTGCAACAGGAGCCGTCTTTCAGATACGACACTCTCAGCGCGCTTAGCGCGTGAGGGCGTACAGCGTGCCGTCTTTCGCCTGGATAAGCAGTTTGCCGCCAGCCACAACCGGCTCGGTCAGGAAGCCGGAACTATCGACTTTCTGCTGGGCAACAAAACGACCATCTTCGACGTTAATCCAGTGGAGATAGCCTTCGCTATCGCCGGTCACAATATAACCATTATAGAGCGCCGGAGAGGTCAGGTTGCGGTGCAGCAGATCGCTCTGCGTCCACAGCGTCACGCCGCCGTCGGTGCTCAGGGCAAGCACGCGATCGTTCTGATCGATGATGTAGATACGGTTGCCATCAATCACAAAATCGCTTACCGAGCCGAGATCGCGTTTCCACATGATCTGGCCGCTGCGCAGATCCAGCGCCGTCATATTACCGTTATACGCCAGCGCGTAAACCACACCATTGACCACCACCGGCGTAGTATCGACGTCGCTCAGACGGTCGATTTCGGTCGGGCCATTTGCCTGGGAGATGCGCTGCTGCCAGATCAACTGGCCCTGCTGCATCAGCACGGCGCTGACGCGTCCGTTATCACCGCCAACAATCGCAGCACCAAACGCGGTAGTCGGCGCAGACTCACCGCGCAGAGAGAGCGACGGCATATCGAGGTTAACGGTCCATTTCACCGCGCCATCCGCTTCGTTCAGCGCCTGCAACTGACCGTTGCTGGTGTGAATCAGCACCAGACCATCGCTGACTACCGGGCGAGAGAGGGCTTCACCCACCACGCTGGTTTTCCAGGCAACGGAACCATCGCTGGCATTCAGCGCATACACCTGCGCCTGCTCGGTACCGATGTAGACTTTACCGCCGGAAACGGTCACGCCGCCGGAGAGCAGCGCGGCGCGGGTGGAGAACCAACCATCTTTCTCAGCGAGGTTTACCGACCAGATTTCGCGGCCATCATCAATGCTGAGCGCTTTCACCACGCCATGACGATCGGCGGCGTAGACCACGCCATCGGCAAAGGCCGGGTGCAGAGTGGAGTAGTACTTGCCGATACCGTTACCAACGGAGGTGCTCCACGACGTAGACGGCGTGAACTGGTTTTCAACCACCGGCAGCGGCGACATTTTGACAACATCTTCTTCGCCGTTGAAGAGGGAACAGCCGCTCAATAACGTGACGGAAAGCAGCCCTGGCAGTAGTAATTTACGCAATTGCATCGGGTCCCTCTTAGATGGACAAATTATTAATTTTCATCTGCATCATTTCACTCAGCGCAGGAGAAGCATTGTTTTTAATGCCGTTTTCCCATGCGGTGCGCGCACCTTTTTTATCGCCTTTGCTCAGCAACGCTTCGCCGCGCAGATCCGCAACGATGGCCGACCAGCTTTCACCTTTCACGGCATCAAGCGTTTTCAGCGCCGCGTCCTGCTGCTTCAGTTGTACCTGAATGCGCGCCAGACGGACATTGATCATCGACTTCAGATTCTCATCGTCGGTCGCAGCCAGACCCTGTTGCAGCTGTGCAGCAGCTTTTTGCAGATCGTTCTTCTCAACGTAACGCTGAGCCAGCTCAAGCGAAGCCAGCGCACCGTAGCTGTTTTTGTTATCAGCAGCGAATTTTTCCGCCGCGGCATAGGAGTCCTGTTTGCCGGCCTGCAGCGCGCTTACCGCGCTCTCATACGCCTGCGAGGTCTCGCGCGCATTGTCCGCCTGATGGCTGTTCCAGAAACGCCAGCCCACCAGCGCGCCGATACCCAGTACAACCCCAACGGCCAGCGCTTTGCCATTCTCGGCAAAGAAGCGCTTAATCGCGTCTACCTGGTCGTTTTCGTTTTCGTAAATTTCCACGCAGTCCTTCTCCTTAACGATAAATCACCGGGGAGATTAGCCCAGTAGTGTGCGCAAATGCGCCGCAACGCTATCCTGCGTTACCGTACTCTGCTCACCAGAGCGTAAATCCTTCACCACAACATTTCCGTCGGCAATTTCAGACTCGCCGAGCACCAGCGCGACGCGAGCGCCCCACTTATCTGCCCGGGCAAACTGCTTCTTAAAGTTGCCGCCGCCGTGGTTCATCATCAGCCGCACGCCAGGCAGCGCATCGCGCACCTGCTCACCCAGCAGCATTGCTGCGGATTGCGTGTTAGCGCCAGACGCCACCAGGTAAATATCGACAACGGATTCGGCTTTAAATTCCGGATTAACTGCCTGAACCAGCAAAACAAGTCGCTCAAGACCCATCGCGAAGCCAACCGCTGGCGTCGCGCGACCGCCCAGTTGCTCAACCAGGCCATCGTAACGGCCACCGGCGCAGACGGTGCCCTGCGCGCCGAGGCTGCTGGTCACCCACTCAAACACGGTGCGGTTGTAGTAATCGAGACCGCGCACCAGGCGCTGGTTAACGGTGTAGGCGATGCCCGCCGCGTCAAGAAAAGCGCAGAGGCCGGCAAAGTGCTCGCGTGACTCATCGTCAAGATAATCGCCCAGCTTCGGCGCATCGTTCAGCAGCGCCTGAATATCCGGGTTTTTGGTGTCCAGCACGCGCAGCGGGTTGCTGTACATGCGGCGCAGGCAATCTTCGTCGAGCTTATCTTTATGCTGCTCCAGGAACGCCACCAGCGCGTCGCGATAGGTCGCGCGGGCTTCCAGCGAGCCGATGGAGTTAAGCTCAAGCGCAACGTGAGAAGCGATACCCAGCTCGCGCCACCAGCGCGCGGTGAGCATAATCAGCTCGGCGTCGATATCCGGCCCCTGCAGGCCAAACACTTCCACACCCAGCTGATGGAACTGACGGTAGCGCCCTTTCTGCGGACGCTCGTAGCGGAACATCGGCCCGACGTACCACAAGCGCTGTTCCTGATTGTACAGAAGACCATGTTCGATGCCGGCGCGTACGCAGCCCGCGGTACCTTCCGGACGCAGCGTCAGGCTGTCGCCGTTGCGGTCGTCGAAGGTATACATCTCTTTTTCAACCACGTCGGTCACTTCGCCGATCGCGCGTTTGAATAACGGGGTCTGCTCTACAATCGGCAAACGGATTTCACTGTAACCGTAGCTGCCGAGCACGTTCTTCAGGCTGCTTTCAATGCGCTGCCAGATGGCGGTCTCGCCAGGCAGATAATCGTTCATGCCGCGAATGGCTTGAATATTTTTTGCCACGTTTATTCTCTTTATTAATACAAAAAATGAACCCTCAGGGCGGCGACAAAAGCGGTCGCGCCGGGCGGGCTCATGATACACGGGATGCCAGCCTTGGCGGCACCCTTATTTTTCTACCTGCATGACGTCGATACGGCGCGTTTCATCCAGCATCGCGGCTTTCGCACGAATACGCGCCTCAAGCTGGCTGATCATATCGCCGTTATCGAGGCGATCTTTACGCACGCCATCTTCATACAGGCCGCTTTTCTTATTCCCGCCGGTAACGCCCAGGGTCGAGACCAGCGCTTCGCCCGGCCCGTTCACCACGCAGCCGATAATCGAAACATCCATCGGCGTGATGATATCTTCCAGCCGCTGCTCCAGCGCGTTGACCGTACCAATCACGTCAAACTCCTGACGGGAGCAGGTCGGGCAGGCGATAAAGTTAATGCCACGCGCGCGGATGCGCAGGGATTTGAGGATATCGAAACCGACTTTGATCTCTTCAACCGGATCCGCCGCCAGCGAGATGCGCAGCGTATCGCCGATCCCTTCCGAGAGCAGCAGGCCTAAGCCAATCGCCGATTTCACCGAGCCCGCGCGCGCGCCGCCCGCTTCGGTGATCCCCAGATGCAGCGGCTGATCGATCTGCTTCGCCAGCAGACGATAGGACTCAACGGCAAGGAAGACGTCAGAGGCTTTCACGCTCACTTTGAACTGGTCGAAGTTGAGACGATCGAGATGATCCACATGGCGCATGGCCGATTCGAGCAGCGCCTGCGGCGTCGGCTCGCCATACTTTTCCTGCAGATCTTTTTCCAGCGAACCGGCGTTAACACCGATGCGGATCGGGATGTTTTTATCGCGCGCGCAGTCGACAACGCTGCGGATGCGCTCTTCGTTACCGATATTGCCAGGGTTGATGCGCAGGCAATCGACGCCGTACTCGGCGACTTTCAGCGCGATGCGATAGTCAAAGTGGATGTCCGCCACCAGCGGGACACTCACCTGCTGTTTGATAAGCCTGAACGCTTCTGCCGCGTCCATCGTCGGCACCGAGACACGCACGATGTCTGCGCCGACGCGCTCTAATGCTTTGATTTGGTTGACCGTTGCTTCAACATCCGTGGTGCGGGTGTTTGTCATAGACTGCACGGCGATGGGAGCCCCATCGCCGATCGGCACATTACCAACATAAATCCGTTTTGATTTCCGCCGTTGGATCGGCGACTGGTTATGCATGAATGATCTCCCGCGTTGCCCGTCTGTTACTGTGCTGCTGATTGTTCGGCATTGAGGGTCAGACGCGCAACCTGGTTAGTTCTGATAAAACGACTCAGATCGACAGGTTTCCCCTGGAACTGGATCTGGACAGCCGACGGCGCGCCAATTTTCAGTTTATAGGGTGCCTGGCCGGTGAGATTCAGCGTGGCATCTTTACGCTGCATACCGCTAAAGAGTTTCTTACCGGTCGCATCGCTCACTTCCAGCCAGCAGTCGGCATTAAAGTTCATCACCAGCGCGTTCGCGTCGGCAGATGCGCCCGCTACGCCAGCCTGATCGGTTGGCAGCTGAGAGGCGTTATTGGCGGTAGCAGCAGGCTGCTGGGCAGAGGGTTCGACGTTCGCCTGCGAAGGCGGAACCACGCTGTTCTGATTGGCTGTGGCGGCAGGTGAAGTGGTTGCAGGTGCCTGCGTACTGTTGGTCGGGGCCGGGGTTTCAACCGGGGTGGAACCGTTATCCACCGGGGTAGAGGCAGCCTGGTTATCCAGCGGCACGCTCTGGCCGTTGCTGGCATTAAGCTCGGCGGAGGATTGATCGGCCATGGTGCTGATCTCTTCCTGCTGCGCTTTGTGGTTTTGCCACCACCAGGCACCCGTCAGGCCTACTACCACAAACAGCACCAGCCAGGTGACGCTCATCAGCCAGCCGTCGCGTTTTTTGCGCGGTTTACCCAGCGCAAAGCCCTGCATCGGTGCGACTTTTGCCGCGCGGATCGGCGCTTGTTTCTCAAGAATCGGCAGCAGCTCTTCTTCTGGAATGTGTACCAGGCGAGCATAGGAGCGGATATAACCGCGCACAAAGGTGGATGCCAGATCGGCAGGCGACCTGTCCTCTTCGATATCGCGTACCGTGGAGACCTTCAGGCACAAGCGTTCGGCAACCGCTTGCTGGCTGAGTCCAAGTTGCTCACGAGCATTGCGCAGACGAACGCCCGTGGATTGTGCTTCGTTTTGGTCTTGAGTGGCTTCAGTATTCATTCGCTACAACTACTGGTACGTGAAAAGTAAACACACAGGCGCGCGTAACCGCATAACCTACACGCGCCGCGAAAAATCCGGGTCAGTTAAACGTAGACCCACAGTATAAGACTGTCAGGTTCGTGATAACAGGACGGCTTTCAGCACTATTTGCTAAGCCGTTGTTCCAGCATTACATACTGCCTCAAAGTCAGAGGAAACGCACCGTAATTATTAACGGCCTCTATATAAGCAGGCCAAATATTCAACATATTCCAAACCTGCGGCGCCAACTTCGCGCCGCAGTCACGCTTACACGGCCTTAACTGCGATCGGCTCGCCCTGCAGGCGTTTACGCATCGTGCGCTTGGTGCGGTCAATGACCTCGCCCGCCAGCTGACCGCAGGCGGCATCGATATCGTCGCCGCGGGTTTTACGCACAATGGTGGTGAAACCGTAGCTCATCAGCACTTTGCAGAAACGGTCAATACGGCTGTTGGAGCTGCGGCCATACGGCGCGCCCGGGAAGGGGTTCCACGGGATCAGGTTGATCTTGCACGGCGTATCTTTCAGCAATTCGGCCAGTTCATGGGCGTGTTCGGTGCCGTCATTGACGTGATCCAGCATCACATACTCAATGGTCACGCGGCCCTGGTTGGCGTTGGATTTCTCCAGGTAGCGGCGCACCGACCCGAGGAAGGTTTCGATATTGTACTTTTTGTTGATCGGCACAATTTCGTCGCGAATGGCGTCATTCGGCGCATGCAGCGAGATCGCCAGCGCAACATCAATCATATCGCCGAGCTTGTCGAGCGCCGGAACAACGCCGGAGGTCGAGAGCGTCACGCGGCGTTTGGAGAGACCAAAGCCGAAATCATCCAGCATGATCTCCATCGCTGGCACCACGTTGGTGAGGTTCAGCAGCGGTTCGCCCATGCCCATCATTACCACGTTGGTGATCGGGCGGTTGCCGGTCACACGGGCAGCGCCGATGATTTTCGCCGCGCGCCACACCTGGCCGATGATTTCCGATACGCGCAGGTTGCGGTTAAAGCCCTGCTGCGCCGTGGAGCAGAACTTGCACTCCAGCGCACAACCCACCTGGGAGGAGACGCAGAGCGTCGCGCGATCTTCTTCCGGGATATAGACGGTTTCAACGCGCTGATCGCCGACGGCGATAGCCCATTTGATGGTGCCATCAGAAGAGCGTTGCTCCTCGACGACTTCAGGGGCGCGGATCTCCGCGACCTCTTTTAACTTGCCGCGCAGCACTTTGTTGATGTCAGTCATCTCATCAAAGTCGTCGCAGCAGTAGTGATACATCCACTTCATCACCTGGTCGGCGCGGAAGGGTTTTTCGCCTAAGTTTTTGAAAAACTCACGCATCTGCTGACGGTTGAGATCCAGCAGGTTAATTTTTGCATCTTTGTTTGGAACCGTGAGAGCGTCGCTCTCAGACATGGCAATTTGTTCAGACATATTTTATTCCGGCCTCGTTATTACACGTTGTGGCCCGTGGAGGGTTAAAAAGAAGCGCCCCAGGCAAGCTTCAGCTCATCCTGGGGCGCAACATTGTACAAATTCTGTCGCACAGTTACCACGCCTGGGCGCGGCATTTACCAATTAAAGTGTAAATCTCTTTACACAGTTAACCGGAAATTAACGGGTGCGCGGGCAAACTTCGCCTTCAGCGAAGAAGTAAGCGATTTCACGAGCGGCAGATTCAACGGAGTCGGAACCGTGGGTGCCGTTCTCGGTGAAGCTGTCTGCGTAATCTGCGCGCAGGGTACCGGCCAGTGCGTTGTCCGGGTTGGTTGCGCCCAGCAGGTCGCGGTGACGCTGAACGGCGTTTTCGCCTTCCAGTACGGAAACCACGATCGGGCCGGAGGTCATGAACTCAACCAGGCCATCAAAGAACGGGCGACCTTCGTGCTCAGCGTAGAAGCCGCGCGCCTGCTCAACGGTCAGGTGCAGCATTTTGGTGCCAACGATTTTAAAACCTGCCGCTTCAAAGCGAGAGAAGATGTTACCAATAACGTTTTTTGCCACCGCGTTCGGCTTGATGATGGAAAAAGTACGTTCAATAGCCATGATTACCTCAGTAAGTTGTTCTGTTGCCCTGAATAGGTGTGGCGCGGATTATAAAGAGCAACACCGGTCTTGCCTATGGATTAAGGTAACATTTTTTTAAAATAAGACGAGTTTGAGCAACACCAACACCTGAATGCGCCCTTTCTCGCCCTATTGCACCGTAAACTGCACGGCGGCGACCTGCCCCGCCTCATCCATTACCACCAGTTGATAGTCGCCGGCTTTATCGAGCTTCAGGCTCAATAGCGTGCCGCGCGCCGTCAACGGTTCACCGTTCAAAAACCACCAGCGTCCCCCTTCCCCGCCGCTGCTTTGCAGAGGAAGAATCGCAAAATCCTGGCCGGGTACGCGCTTAATCACCGCCCCTTCGCGCACGCCATTTAACAACAGCGGCGGCGGGGCGTTCTCATCCCGCGGCGGGCAAATGCGGTCCGCAGGCGGTAAGCGCGCGGCGCGACGCTCGCCGGGCGGCAGCCACGGCTCAAGCGGCAGCGGCCAGACGATCCAGTTTTTCTGCTGCGCATCCGGGCAATCCGCCGCCACGCGCCGCCCCTGATGGTTCAGCCACAGCGGAAAACTGATGCCGTGCAGCCCTTCCTGCTCCGGCATTAACAGCGTCGGCGGCTGGCTGCCATCAAGTAACCAGGTGGCAAGGCGGCGGCGGCAGTTGCTGTCTCCGGCAGGCAGGCTCTGCCCGCCCGGCCAGCAGATCACCCCGCTGCTCACCGACGCCGGACGCGGGTCGCGCGGTAAACGCGCCTGATCCAGCGCGGAGCGCGGTTGCAGCAGATTGTTCACCTGGTTGAGCAGCGGCACGGCGCTGGCAAAACCAAACTGCCCGGCAACCGGCGTGCCGTCCGGACGGCCGGTCCAGATACCGATCACATACCGGGAGTTGAGGCCGATGGCCCAGGCATCCCGGTAGCCATAGCTGGTGCCGGTTTTCCACGCCAGCGGCACCACCTGCGGCAGTGCGCTGTCCGGCACCGGCTGCGCTTCATTCGCCAGGATCCGGCGGATAATCCACGCCGCGCCCGGCGACATCAGGCGGCGTTCAGCCAGCGGTTCATCTGGAGTTAGTCTTAATTTGCCCGCTTTACCCTCGCGGGCAAAAGCGCTGTAGGCGGCAGCGATATCCTCCAGCCGCGCACCCGCGCCGCCGAGGATCAGCGACAGGTTTGGCTCTGCGCCAGCGGGCAGCATCAGCGGCAGCCCGATATTGCGCAGATTAGCGGCAAATTTCTTCGGCCCGTAGGCCTCCAGCACTTGTACCGCAGGCAGGTTCAGCGAGCGTACCAGCGCCTCGTTCATGCTCACCGGGCCATGAAAACCGCTGTCAAAGTTACCGGGGCGATAATCCCCGACGCGCCGCGGCACATCCTGCAGAAGCGATGCGGGGTGGATCAGCCCTTCGTCCAGCGCCAGGCCGTAGATAAAGGGTTTCAGCACCGATCCCGGTGAGCGCACAGCGCTGACCATATCGACATGGCTGAAACGGCTGTCGTCGTTAATATCCACCGACCCCACCCAGCCGCGCACTTTCATATCCGTATGATCGACCACGATGATCGCCAGCGAACTGCGCATCGGCAGCCGGGATTTAACGCTCAGCGCCAGTTCCTCCAGTTGCCTTTGCAGGCTGGCGTCCAGCGTGGTGGTCACCTTCAGCTTTTTGTTCGCGCCCAGCATGCGGCGGGCAAAGAGCGGGGCCAGCTGCGGCATCTGCCGCGGCGCTAACCACACCGGCTCTTCGCGCGACTCTTTCACCTGCGCCACCGGCCACACCTGCTGCGTCACCATGCGATCCAGCACTTTATCGCGCGCCGCCTGCGCCCGCTGCGGCCAGCGGTCCGGCCGTAAACGGCTCGGCGCCTGCGGCAGCACGGCAAGCAGCGCCGCTTCCGCATAGCTCAGTTTTGAGGGCGGTTTGCCGAGATAGGCCCAGCTCGCCGCACCGACTCCCTGCAACGTACCGCCAAACGGCGCGCGGTTGAGGTAGATGGTCAAAATGTCGCGCTTGGAGAGATGCCACTCCAGCTGCATTGCCCGCCACAACTGGCGAACTTTGCCGCCAAAGGTGCGCGGATGCGGATCAAGCAGACGTGCCACCTGCATGGTGAGCGTACTGCCGCCGGAAACCACGCGCCCATAGCGCAGATCCTGCCAGGCCGCGCGCGCAATAGAAAAGGGATTAACGCCGGGGTGATCCCAGAACCAGCGATCTTCATACTGGATAAGCGCCTGCAAGTAGCGCGGCGAAACCTCTTCGATAGTGACAGGATAGCGCCAGATACCGTCGGCATCAGCAAAACGCCACAGCGGCGTGCCATCTTCAGCCACCACCACCCGCGCGGGCGAAACCTCGTTCAGGGGCAGTGGCCATATTTTATCGGCGGCGATAACCAGCAGCACGAAGAGAAGAGGCACACCCGCCAGCCAGCGCCAGCGGGTGCGTATCAGAGAGACGATCTTCACGTTATGGCGTGATGATCAACGGGCCGCTGGCCGCGCCGGTTGCCCGCCACTGCGGAACATACATTGATTCCACCTGCGGAGCCGGAACCTGGTAGGTGCCAGGCGTCACCGCACGCGCCAGATAGACCAGCGTGACCGGCTGCCCTTCGCTCACCGGTACGGCGGCGACAAAGCGATCGTCACGGAACTCCATATGCTGAATATCGGCCTGCTGCATGCGGTTGAGCAGCTCCTGCACTTCGCTACCGCTCTCCTGCAGGCTGGCACTGCTGCTGGCCAGGTTCTGGTTCTCCAGCTCCAGACCCGCAGGCAGCAGATCGACCACCAGCGCGTCCGGAACGTTCTGGCTGGCCGTCACTTCCAGCCACACCAGCACCAGCTCACCGCTCTTCAGGGAAGAGAGCGGCTTGCTGCGCCCGTCGGTGCCGAGCACGTTGCGCTCGATATGCAGAACTTTGCCCGAAGGCGCCGGAGCCTGCTCTGGGTAGCCTGTAGTATCCAGGCGCAGCCACAGCGGTGTGGTGCCGCTGTTGGTCACCTGCAACGCACTCAACTGGTCCGCCTCAAGGTTACGGCTCTGCGCGGTGTTACCGGCCAGCATCGCGGTATCAAGCGAGGTTTGCGCCTGCCAGTTACCGGTGCTGTTTTGCAGGTTGCGGCCAGCCATAAACAGCGCGTTGCTCTCCTGGGTTGAGAGCCAGCGCTGGCTGTAGGCCTGCTCGGAGAGCGTAGCCAGCAGGTGCGCCTGCGCATCCGGCAGCAGCTTGTTGTCTTCCAGCAGCGCCAGCATCAGCGCGTTATCACGCAGGCTGCTGCCGTAATCCGCCAGCCAGCGGTTTTCCGCAATGCGATCGGTTTTCAGCGCCAGCGCGATAGCCTGATCGCCGCGCTGGGCATCGCCCATCAGCTTCAGCGCAACGCCAAGCTGCATTAACGGCAGCCCCGCTTTCGCCTGCTCGTGGCGCTGCCAGATTTCACGCAGCGCGCCCAGCGGCGCTTTTTGCTGACGAGCCAGCACCAGACCGGCGTAGCTCTGCACGGCAAATTTCGTCGCTGGCAAGTCGTCGCTGTAACGCACCGACATCGCCGCTGGATCCTGCAAATAGCGCAGCAGGCGGTTGTTAGCGTTGTTCAGCGCTTCAGCCGGAACGCTGTAGCCCTGCGCCGAGGCGCTGACGAGGAAATCGGTCACGTAGGCGGTCAGCCAGTACTCTTCCGAGCCGCTCTTATCCCACAGGGAGAAGCCGCCGTCGTCACGCTGCATCTGCAACAGGCGGGAGATGCCGATATCCACCGCCGCGCGGCGCTGCTCATCGCTCTCGCCTTTGATGCCCAGCGCTTTAAGCTGTGCGGCGTTGGTGTAGAGCGACGGGAAGAGCCCGCTGGCGGTCTGCTCCAGGCAGCCGTACGGGTAAGCGCGCAGCTCCTGAATGTAACGGGCGATATTGAGCGGCGGTTTGCCGCTCAGCAGCAAGCGACCCTGCAGCGTGGCAGGTGAGATGCCCGCCAGATGCTGGCCCGGTACCTGCCAGCTTTCGCCCGGATTGAGCATCGCACCGGTGTTGATGGTCTGCGCGGCGAAAGGCGGGCGTACGCCAATCTTCCACTGCTTCTGCTGCGGCGCGAAGGTTTCACCCGGCAGCGCAAGGCCGCTGATTTGCGCGGCAATCTCGCCGTCACCGAAGCCATCCAGCGCGCGCACCGGAATAAAGAGCGTGGTGCGTTTACCGGCCCCAAGCGTCACGCTCTGGGTGGCTGCCCCCTCAAGTGAGAGCAGACCGCTTGCCGTCAGATCGACATTCAGGGTTTGCGGCTTGTCCGTCAGGTTGCTGAGATCCAGCGTCAGGCGAGAGGTGTCACCGCTGCCAAGGAAGCGCGGCGTGTTCAGCTCGGCAATCACCGGGGCGGCGACTACCACTTTGCTTTCGCTGCTGCCAAAATCGTCTGCCGTCCAGGCCTGCGCCATGACTCGCAGTTCCCCGTTGAAGTCGCCAATCGGCATCGTTACGGTGCCTTCGCCGTTTTCATCCAGCGTCACCGGCTGCGCCTGCTGGGCAATAATGGTGACGTGGTTAACCGGCGGTTTGCCGCCGCGGTTCAGCTCATCGCCGTCGCCGCCGAAGCGCAGCGCCGCAAGACGCCCCTGGCCTTCAATTACCTGGCCGTAGATATCATAGATATCTGCGCCATAGCGCTTCTGGCCGAAGAAGGCCTGCCACGGATCCGGCGTCACATAATCAGTGATGTTCAGCACCCCGCTGTCGACAGCAGAGAGCAGCACGTTAACCTGTTTCGGCGTCGCGCCATCTTTCATCGAGGCTTTGACTTTGACCTTCAGCGGCTGGTTAGGACGCATTTTTTGCGGAGCGTCGAGGGCAATCTCCAGGCGGCGGTTCTCATCGCCCATCGGCAGATGCAGCAGGCCGACCGCGCGTTTTGGCGTGGCGGATTTCGACTTATCGCCAGGGCGCACCACCAGCGTGCTGATATAGAGATCGTGGCGCTGCCACTTCTGATCGACCGGGATCGAGAGATCCAGCCCGTCCGCCGGAACGTCAATCTCCTGCCACCAGAGCGGACCTTCGCTGGATTCGATCATCGCATAGCCTTTACCGGCGGCCGGTGCGGTGATGTGCAGCTTAACGGTGTCGCCCGCTTTGTAAGAGGGTTTATCGAGCTTCATGGTGACGCGATCCGGGCGTGCCGCACCTGCGCCGTCGCTGTTATCCTGCCAGCTGTAGCCAGCCCAGAAACGCACGCTGCTGACGGTCTCATCCGGGCCTTTGACCTCCAGACGATAGGAGCCCCAGTCCACCGGGAAGGTCACTTTGCCGGTCTCATCGGCTTTCAGCGTCAGGCTCTGCTCGCCTTCCACCAGATCTTTCTGGTTGAACTGCGACTGCCAGCCGTCGTTTTCCGACCAGTTCCAGAAGTAGTCGCGGCGCTCGCGGATCAGGCGCACCTGCAGGTCGCTGACTGCTTTTTTGTTGCCCTGCGCGTCGGCATAGACAATATCGAACGCGGCGTTACCGCCCTCATCAACAATCGGCTGATTGACGGTGGTGTCGGTGCGGTAGTCATAGACCGCTTTTGAGGCGAACTGCGGGCGAATACCCGGCAGAGCGGGCGCAGGCCAGATTGCCTGCTCCGCGCGGCGGGTCACCGGACGGCCGCCCGACTCCAGCAGGCTGGCCTGCAGAATCACTTCCAGCGGCGAATGGGAGTCCTGCCACTGGCTCGGCGTGGTCACTTCGCCTTTGCCTTCATCATTAAGAGTCAGATGGGTTTCATCCAGGCTGCGGCTCAGGTTCTCTTCCGCAATATCGCCAAACTGGAAGCCCGGCAGTGCGGCAACTGCTTCACGCAGCGGGCGCAGGAACAGCTGACCCTGCAGGGCGTTGCCGCTGGCTGGCGCGCCGTAGAGATAGTGGCCTTCAATGCTAAACACCACGTCTGCGGCGGGTGCCAGCGGCGTCGGCTGCGGCGTAACGTTCAGCGCCATGCGCTCCGGCATAAAGTCTTCGACGTGGAAGCTCCACTCGCGCGACAGGTTGTCGCCGGTATTGGCGCGAACATGCCACATGCCGGTCTGTGCGCTGGCATCCAGCGCATAAGTGAAGTGATAGAGGCCGTTCTGCGGCTGGCTCACCACCGAGCGAACCACCTGCCCGTCCGGTTTTACCACTTCCAGCTTCACCGGCTGTGCGGCAATCGGCTTGCCGTCGCTGTCGCGCAGCAGGCCGTTGAGGATCACTGTTTCGCCTGGGCGATAGAGATCGCGCGGGCCAAACATAAAGAACTGTTTGCTGTAGCCTGGCTCGCCGGTAATGGCGAACTCGGCGAGATCCAGCGCCGGGAGGTTAAGGTCGAGCAGTGTGGTCTCGCCCTCTTTACGCGCCAGCAGCACCGCGCCCTCTTTATCGGTGCTTAAGGTGGCGTGACCATCGCTGTCGGTCTTTGCCTGCGCCAGGCTCTGGCCTTTTTCATTGAGCAGCATCACGTCGATACCGCCGAGTGCCGCGCCACTTTCCAGCCCCTGGGTGAAGATATCCAGGCGGTTATGGTAACGGTGCGCAGAGAGGCCAATGTTGCTGAGCGTAAAGAGCGTTGCGGCATTGCTGTAGTTGTAGTGCCCCGCCTGGTTCATCACGGCGATATAGACGCCCGCCTGTTGCAGCGGTTTGATGCTGCTCAGCGGCAGCATCAGTTTTTCGCGGGTGTTGCGCGCCGGGTTAAGATCAAAACGCCCGGTATAGACCAGATCCGCCATCTTCAGCAGCGTATCGGACTCCCAGTTGGAGAGCGAACTGCGGTACTCCCACTGGCTAATGAATGAGGCCAGCGATTCCGGCTTCACGCGGTAAAAGTTGATGTCGACATTTTCGACGTTGAGCGCCATCACCGGCAGCCCTTCAACCACTTTACCCGGCAGCAGCGAGCCGCGGCTGGCAAAGCCAACGCTGGGCTGAATATCCTGGGTGGTGATCGACTTCTCGAAGCTCTTGCCGAAGGTGGCTTTATTAAGCGCAACCAGCCCGCTATCCACCGACACCAGCAGTTCGCGGTTCGGCTCAAGGTGGCGCAGGCGCAGCTCTTTCAGGTTCGGAGCCAGCTCCCAGGCACCGTCGACTTTGCCGCTCTTCTTATCGACCAGATGCACCACCTGGGCGAAGTTCTGATCCGGATCGAGCGGCACCGAGAAGGTCAGCACCAGCGTGGCGCTGCCGTCGAGCTGCACTTCCGACGCATCCAGCAAGTTTAACGGTTTGCCTTCGCTACGCGCGGCAAGTTCATCGCGTTTGGCTTTATCCGGCATGGCTGCTGCCGCGGGCGTTTGCGCGGCGGATGAGGCGGACGCGGGTTCAGGCGCGCTGGCGCTCTTAGGTTTATCGTTATTGTCACAGCCTGCAAGCGTGAAGGCGGTGAGGAGCGCGAAAGTCAGCGCCGCGTAACGTAGCGGTTTCATTCTTTATCCCTGAGTGATTGACCCGTTGTGAGAGGCGTCGTCATTATCATTCGCAACGGTAAGAAATACAAAATATCTGATGGATTCTGGAAAGCATCTCGCAAAGCGCATTTTTTGCGCGACGCCCGTGATGTTAGGCCGATCACACCCCGTGACGTAACATGTTACGTTGCGCGTCATTTGTTTTTAAAACAATAAGATAGATAGCGACAACACCCGACCGGCTGCTAACGTTATGCGGTCTGTGTCCCTTACTACGCGGTGCTAATAAGCGAGAACACTATGTCCAGAGCCGTGAATGCCCTACAAAATTTTGGTAAGTCCCTTTTTGGCCCGGTGCTCATTTTGCCGATCGTTGGCCTGTTTATTGCCTTCGGTAATATCTTCGGCAATGGCAACCTCGCCGAATACCTTCCCTTTCTTGGTCACCCTCTTATTCAGCACATTGGTCAATTGATTGCCAAATCTGCCGTTTCGGTGCTCGCCAACCTCGCGCTGGTGTTTGCCGTCGGCATCCCGGTTGGGCTGGCTTCGCGTGATAAAGGCTATGCCGCGCTGATTGGTCTGGTGACCTTTATCGTTTTCATTAATGCCATGAACGTCACGCTGCAATTGCAGGGCGCGCTGGCACCGGCCGATCAGATGAAAGCCGCAGGCCAGGGGATGGTGCTGGGCGTGCAGGTGCTGGAGATGGGCGTTTTCGCCGGGATCCTCACCGGTGCGCTGTCGGGCTATCTCTACGACCGCTACTCCCGCGTGCAGTTTTCCGGCGCGATGGCGATCTACTCCGGGCACTGCTTTGTCGCCATCATTATGTTGCCGGTCTCAATGGTGCTCGGCGTGGTGATGAGCGAACTGTGGCCCTTCGCCCAGCACGGCATCAGCGCGCTGGCGCTGGCGATTAAAGGCGCAGGCCCATTTGGCGTGGCGGTGTACGGTTTCCTGGAGCGCATTCTGGTGCCGACCGGGCTGCATCATCTGGTCTATACGCCGTTTTTGTATACCGAACTCGGCGGCACGGCTGAAGTGTGCGGCAGCTCCTATCAGGGCGCGCGCAATATCTACTTTGCCGAAATGGCCTGCCCAGGTGTGACCAAACTGAGCAGCACCGTGGTGTGGGATGCGCGCGGCATCAGCAAGATGTTTGGCCTGCCCGCAGCGGCGCTGGCGATGTATGTGACGGCGAAACCGGAGCGCAAAGCCGCGGCAAAAGCGATTTTGATCCCCGCCGCGCTCACCTCGCTGCTGGTTGGCGTCACCGAGCCGATTGAGTTCTCTTTCCTCTTTATCGCCCCGCTGCTGTTCGTGGTGCATGCGGTGCTGACCGGCATCGGCATGATGCTCTTCTCGCTCTTCGGCGTTCATGCCATCGGCGCGAACGGCATTATCGACTTCATTCTCTACAACCTGCCGCTCGGCACCGAAAAGTCCAACTGGCCGATGTATCTGCTGGTCGGGCTGATTATGTTCGCCCTCTACTTCGTCACCTTCCGCTTCCTTATTTTGCGCTTCAACATGAAAACGCCGGGACGCGAGGAGGAGAGCGAAGAGACACGCCTCTACAGCAAGCAGGAATACCAGGCGAAGGGGAATAACGACGCGGTGGGCGAAGCGATTATTAGTGGCCTCGGCGGGCGCGAAAACATCGAGGTGGTGGACAACTGCTACACCCGCCTGCGCGTGACGGTGAAAGATGTGGCGGCTATCAATGAGCCACAGCTGAAAGCTACCGGCGCGAAAGGCGTGATTAAACAAGGTAATAACGTTCAGGTGGTCTACGGGCTGCATGTCAAAAAAATGCGAGAAGCTGTTGAGATGTTTCTCTGAAGGAGTCCAGAAATGGTTAAACCCCCGTTTATCTTATCCATTGCCGGTGGTGGCAGCACGTATACGCCGGGCATCGTTAAAAGCCTGATGGTGCGGCTGGAGGATTTCCCGCTGGCGGAAATTCGCCTCTATGACATTGATGCCGAGCGGCAGAACACCATTGCGCCGGTGGTTGAGAAGGTGATTCGCGATCACAGCGATAGCATCAAATTTACCGTCACCAATGATGCCGAAACTGCCTTTCACGGTGCGCACTTTGTCTTCGCGCAGATGCGCGTCGGCCAGTACAAGATGCGCGAGCAGGATGAAAAAATCCCGCTGCGCCACGGCGTGGTTGGCCAGGAGACCTGCGGGCCAGGCGGGCTGGCCTACGGCCTGCGCACCATTTTGCCGATGGTCGAGCTGATCGATCTGGTTGAGCGCTACGCGGATAAAAAAGCCTGGATCGTTAACTACTCCAACCCGGCAGCAATTGTCGCGGAAGGGGTGCGCCGTCTGCGCCCGAACGCGCGGGTGCTCAATATTTGCGATATGCCGGTGGCGGCGATGCGCAATATGGGCGCGATCCTCGGCGTCGATCGTCACCAGCTTGAGGTCGACTACTTTGGCCTCAACCACTTCGGCTGGTTTACCCAGGTGCGCGTCGATGGCGAAGATCGCCTCCCTGCCCTGCGCGAGCACGTCGCGCGCTTTGGCCTGCTGACGGAAGACGCCGCACAGACCGATCCGCAGCATGCCGATCCCTCGTGGGTGAAAACCTGGCGCAATATCAAGCCGATTATGGATCACTTCCCGGAGTATCTGCCGAACCCCTATTTGCAGTACTACCTGATGCCGAACGAGATAGTTGATCATCAGGATCCCAACTACACCCGTGCCAATGAGGTGATGGACGGGCGCGAGAAAAAACTGTTCGCCGCGGCGGCTGAGTATAAGCAGACCGGCATTCTGCCTGATGCGTTCCACGTCGGCGTTCACGGCGCGTTTATTGTCGATGTCGCCTGCTCGCTGGCCTTCAACCTGCGCCAGCGTCACCTGGTGATTGTTGAAAACAAGGGCGCGATTGCTAATCTGCCCTACGACGCAATGGTGGAAGTGCCGGCTTACATCACCAGTAACGGGCCGGAGCCGGTACGCATGGGCGCAGTGCCGCTGTTCCATCAGACGCTGTTGATGCAGCAGTTGGCCTCAGAGCAGTTGCTGGTGGAAGCGACGATGGAGGGGAGTTACGAGAAGGCATTGCAGGCCTTTACCCTTAACCGCACCGTGCCAACCATGCAGCATGCGAAGGCGATCCTCGATGAGATGATTACCGCCAACCAGGATTACTGGCCAGCGCTGCAAAAAGCCTGGGAAAACGGCAAAGCGGTGTAATTTTCCGAGGTGGCTCGCGACGCGAGAGATGGTAGCTTGTCGGGTAGTGAAAAAACGTTAACAATTCAGATAACTGTTGATGACCCGGAGGCACCATGTCCACCTCTTTTTTTGTCGCGGCCGACTGGCTGATAGAGCACAGCGATGACCCTGAAATCCAGCTAATTGACGCCAGAATGGCGCCGGTTGGCCAGGAGCATCGCGATATGAAAGCGGAGTACCGCGCCGGACACCTGCCCGGTGCGGTCTTTTTTGATATTGAAGCCCTCTCCGATCACACCTCTCCCCTGCCCCATATGCTCTCTCGTCCGGAGACGTTTGCCGTCGCCATGCGCGAGTTAGGCGTCTGCCAGGATAAACACCTGGTGGTGTATGACGAAGGTAACCTCTTCTCCGCGCCGCGTGCCTGGTGGATGCTGCGCAAGGTCGGCGTTGAGAAGGTCTCCATTCTCGCCGGTGGGCTGGCGGGCTGGCAGCGTGATGCCCTGCCGTTACAGCAGGGCGATGTTGCGCTGCCGGAGTCTGATTTCACCGCCAATTTCGATCCTTCCGTGGTGAAAAAAGTAACCGATGTGCTGCTGGCGAGCCACGAAGGCACAGCGCAGCTGGTCGATGCCCGTCCGGCACCGCGTTTTAGCGGCGAGGTGGACGAGCCGCGCCCAGGCCTCAAGCGCGGCCATATTTCCGGCGCGCTCAATGTGCCGTGGGTCGATCTGGTGGCGGACGGTGAACTGAAAACTACCGATGAACTGCTGCGTATTTTCCAGCACCAGGGTGTTGATCTGCATAAGCCGATTATCGCCAGCTGTGGCTCCGGCGTGACCGCCGCAGTGGTGCTGCTGGCGCTGGAGACCCTCGGCGTCAATACGGCAACGCTCTATGACGGCTCGTGGAGTGAATGGGGCGCGCGCGACGATCTGCCTGTCGAAAGCGCGTAGATGGATAACCGACTTGCGCCTCTGCTGACGCGCGGGGAGTCGCTCTCCCGCGCTGAATATCGCGTGCTGGCTCACCTTACGGAGCATCCGCTGCTGGTGGGCAACATTACTGTTCGCGCGCTGGCGCAGGCGACCTATGTTTCGACAGCGACGATTATTCGTCTCTGTCAGAAGCTGGGGTTTAGCGGTTTTAGCGAGTTTATCTGGCACTGCAAGCAACTGCTGGCGGATACGCCGCACCTGGCGGAGCAGCACCATGACGGCGTCGCCGAGCTGCCCGCTCTGTTCCAGCAGTTTATGGTCAATTATCAGCACACCTTTCAGTGGGTGACCGAGGAGAAGCGGCGGCAGTTTGCCAGCCTGCTGCGCGAGCGGGAGAGCTTTTTTCTCTACGGCGCGGGGTTTTCTTATCTGTTTGCCGAGTACCTGACCAAAAAGTTACAGGTTTTGGGCAAGACGGCGTTTATCTCCGGCCCCGGCGACAGCCGCAATATCTTTCTCAGCAACGCCGCGCGTTATCAGGTGTTTATTGCCGTTTCGCGCAGCGGCGAGACCGAGCAGGTGCTGGATAAGGCGCGGATTGCGCGCACGGTGGGGATGACGGTGGTGGCCTTTACCCGCGCCTCGGCCAATTCGCTGGCGGCGCTGGCAGATGTGCATTTCGCCCTTTACGACGAGGCGGTGCATTTCGCCGCCGAAGCGGCGGGGATCACCTCGTTTGAGTCCAACCTGGTGCTGCTGATGGACCTGCTATTGCTGGAAGCGACGCAGGCCGGGTAGCTGTGCGGAAAAATGCCTGATGGCGCTACGCTTATCAGGCCTACAAAAGCGGTACTTTGCAAACTCGCAAAACCGTAGGCCGGATAAGGCATTTATGCCGCCATCCGGCATTCACACGGCACCGAAACCGTAGGCCGGATAAGGCATTTATGCCGCCATCCGGCATTAACGCAGCACCGAAACCGTGAATCGCCATCGGCAATCTCACGCCGAATGTTTCGACAACTCCCGGCGTGCCCATGCGCTTTCCGCGTATTCATTAAGCGCGACGTAAAACTCCTCGATGGACAACTTCTCGCGCTTCTCGCCTTTCAACAGGCCGCCGGGCAGGCTCAGCACCACTTTGCGGTTTTTCGGCTCGAAGATGAAGTTGCGCACCAGTCGGCTGACAACCAGCTTCGGCGGCTGATAACCTTCGCGCCAGAAAAGATCGATAAACACCCAATCGTTAATGCTGCGAATGCCAATATTCTCGATCGCGTCGAGCATAAACGGCGCGCTGAGCTGGTAGCTCTCAATCCCCTGCGCCGTCAACGTAAAGAGCGGCTGGCGCACGCGGGTGTACATTGTCCAGCTTGCCAGCGCAAAGAGCAGCGCACCGGCCACGAGACCGAAGGTGATCATATCCATCGGGCTATTGGCGGATGAATTCCACGTAATGCTTAGACTAAACACCATCACCGCGGCCGCGGCGCAGAGCACCGTCAGCCCAACGAAGATCCACAAATTTTTCTTGCGCAGTGAGACCACCAGCGTATCGGTGGCGCGGGAAGCGAGATCCTTAAGCTCAGACTGATAAGCCTCGTAATGGGCGTCAACTTCGCTGGCCATGCCGCTGGTTAGCGCCTTCGAGAGCGCAGATGCATCGCGAAACAGGCTGCGCATCCAGAGATAATCCGCTTCCTCGACCGGGCGTGAAGCTTGCGCCATCAACGCCTCATCCAGCGGAACTTTCAACTGTTCAATGCGCGCACGGGTCGGCGGATGGCTGTCGGTCGGGTGCGCCAGCGCCTCTTCAAGTGAGGCAGAGAGATCGAACCGATCGCCGCTGCGCAGTTCGCTAAAGAGGCTATGCACCAGATCGTCGGTTGCCAGCTTGCGCTGGAAGAACTGCTCCATCGGCCCCTGAAAACGCTCATTGAGGGCGGAGAAACGCAGCAGCGACGCGGCAAGCGCCATCGATGAACTGGTGCGCGCGCCGGCGGCATCGGCCGCCAGTTCACGCACGCGGCTCCAGCCACTCACCGTTTCGTGGAACTGGCGGAAAAACCACGTACCAAGATGGATGGTCGGGTTGAGCGCCAGGCGCTCCAGCCAGCCGCTGCCGCCAACATCACGATAGAAGTAGTTGAGGCTGTTCTCCATCCCGGCATAAAGCCCGGCAAAGTGCAGCGTATAGAGGGTGTCATTACCGGAGAAGTGCCCCAGCTCGTGACCGATGACCGCTGCCACCTCCTCTTTATTCATAAACGCCGCATAGCTGAGCGGGAAATAGAGGGTGTTGCCGGTAAGCCGTTCGCCCTTCTCGATTTGCACCGGGCTTGCGGTGACGTAGAAGCCTTCGAACAGGCCCACCACAATATTATCCGGGACTATTGCCTGCCCGCGCTGTGCAAGCTCCCTGACCCAGCGCCAGAGTTCGGGCGCATCGTTTTCGCGCACGGCGGTGCCGTGCACCTCCATATCCTGCGGCTCAAACAGGGTGAAACATTTTTTCAGCAGGAAGAGGCTCTTCAACACCATAATCAGCAGGGAGCCAATCACCAGCAGGATGAACAGCACCAGTTTGATGTTTAACGCGCTCGCAGGCCCCAGGGTGTAGAGCCAGCAGATTTCATACAAGAAGACCGCGATCAGCGCAAAACCGATGCAGGACATCACGGTAACCATGATAAAAGGCAGCAGTTTGCGACAGAGGTTGAAGGCGACAATCAGATGATCGGCGGAGATGCGCGCCCTGCGCACGCTGTAGAAACAGAGCGCTACCGCGCTGGTGCTGGCAAGCAGCGCCAACAGAGAGAGAAAGATACCGGCTTTCGACAGAAAGTGGCGCAGCAGATCGGCCGCTGCGCTGTGCCCGACGGTGCCATATCGCGTGACCTGGTAGACATAGCCATCATCGATGCGAATGTTTTGCCAGCAGGCATAAACAAGCAATAAGAGGGGCACGCCGAAGCAGTAGAGCAGAGTTTTTCTGTCCATAACCTTAACCGTAAAGAAACGTAAAAGCGCACCCTACCACAGGGTTGGACTGAAAACATTCCCCACGAATTTAGGGGGGTAAGCGGTACGGGGCGTACCGCCTGAGACTTTAGATAATGCGGTTGGTTTTGAAATCGCGCAGGAAGCTGCCCCAGCGGCGCTCGTAGAAGGGCGTAATGTGCGCCAGCATAAAGTGGCTGATGCCCTTCTCGCCTTCGGTGACCTGGCAGATATCAACTGGCTCATCGCCCGGCAGCGTATCGGTCGCCACGCTGCCCGCGGCATGAATGATCTCTTCAATATCGCCTTCGGCTTCAATGCCGATTAACAGGTTCGCCTGCGCGTCGGCCTGCTCTTTGATGGAGCAGATAAAGGCGCGTTTAACGGTTTTGATGCTTTTGAACAGCGTGGTCAGGGAGTCGACCATCTGCGCGGGCGGCTCGGCAACTTCCGAGAGCAGCAGCGCGGTACCGCCTTCAAGTACCTCTTGCTGGCTGAGCGGGCTGCCCTCTTCGCCAACCAGATGGCTGATTTCACGTGGGGTGAACTCTTTTCCGGTCGGGAGTTTAGCGTTAAGGAACAGGGTTTCGCCGAGCGTCATTTCAAACAGCGTGCGCGCGGGCATCACCACAAAGGCCTGCTCGTCGTCGACCGCCTGTTGCAGCGCTGCAAGGGAGGTGAAAAAGGGGATCACCGAGGTGCCGTCATCTTTTTCCCAGTGCTGGATATCGAGCGCGCTCTCTTCCACCACCGCTTCGCCTTCTGCGGCATTGCCTGGCACCCAGACGGTAGAGTCGAGCAGTGTGCGGAAAAAGGCCGGACGGTAAGCGGGTTCGGTCGCCGCCTGCTCAAGCAGGGTTTCTAATTCGTTTTTCGTTTCAGACATAGGATCTCTGGTTCGTTTTGGTGCGTCATCGCGCCCGGGTTTTGCGCATTGCCGGATGGCGGCGTTGCCTTATCCGGCCTACGTTTACGAGCGCAACCCGTGGCTCGGGTGCCGCTTTATTGCCGGATGGCGGCGAAACGCCTTATCCGGCCTACGTTTCGAGCGCAAACTGTGGCTACGGGGCCGCTTTATTGCCGGATGGCGGCGTTGCCTTATCCGGCCTACGTTTCGGGCGCAACCCGTGGCTCGGGTGCCGCCTTATTGCCGGATGGCGGCGTAAACGCCTTATCCGGCCTACGGTTGCTTTTGTAGGCCTGATAAGCGTAGCGCCATCAGGCACACCGCTTACTCTGCGGTCAACAGATTGGCAACGGTGCGTACACCCAGCCCTGTCGCACCGGCAGCCCACTGCTCAACGGCGGATTTACGATAGGTCGCCGAGCAGTCGATATGCAGCCAGCCCTGCTGATAGTTTTCCACAAAGTGCGAAAGGAAACCGGCGGCGGTGCTCGCCCCTGCCGGGAAGGCCGCACTGGCGGTGTTATTCAGCTCGGCAAAGTTGGACGGCAACTGGTGACGGTGGAACTCCGCCAGCGGCAGACGCCAGAACGGCTCGTTTTCCGCCGCTGCGCTGCTAAGCAGGCGGCCCGCCAGCGCGTCATCGAAACTGAACAGCGCATGGTAATCATTGCCCAGCGCGGTTTTCGCCGCACCGGTCAGCGTCGCGGCATCGATAATCAGCTGCGGTTTTTGCGCAGAAGCGTCAATCAGCCCATCTGCCAGCACCAGACGCCCTTCCGCGTCGGTGTTCATCACCTCAACTTTTTTACCGTTGCGGTAGTGAATAATATCGCCCAGCTTAAACGCATTGCCGCTGACCATATTGTCAGCGCAGCAGAGCCATAGCTTAACGCGCTTGTTCAGGCCACGGTTGATGGCAAACGCCAGCGCACCGGTAACCAGCGCCGCACCGCCCATATCGGATTTCATCGAATCCATAAATGCGCTCTGCTTCAGGCTGTAGCCACCGGTATCAAAGGTGATGCCTTTACCCACCAGCGCGGCATAGACCGGCGCATCCGGGTTACCGGTCGGGTTGTAATCAAGCGCCAGCAGCACCGGTGGGCGCTCGGAGCCGCGCCCTACGGTATGCAGCCCCATGTAATTTTGCTCGCGCAGATCTTCGCCTTTGGTAATGCGGTAAGAAACCTTGTCGCCGCCAACGCTGAAGAGCAGATCGACCGCGCGCTGCGCCAGCTGCTCCGGCCCTAGCTCTTCCGCCGAGGCATTGATGGTGTCGCGCACCCAGTCGATCACTTTCAGGCGGCTATCCAGCTCTTTCTGCTCTGCTTCATCAAGCTGCGCCCATTCGACTTTACGCGTCCCTTTCGGGCCTTTATAGCCGGACCAGAACGCCCAGCTGCGATCCGCGTCCCACCCTTCGCCGCTCAGGGCGACGTGTTTGATGCCGAGGCCGTCGATTTTGCGCGCCGCGCGCTGAATAAGGCCAAGATCGTCTTTGCCGGTTAAGTGCAGTGCGATGCCGTCGTTGTTGATGCTGTAGGCTGCTTTTTCACCCCAGCGCGCGTCGGCGGGCTGCGTGGTGAGGGTGACTTTCATAGCTTCTGTCATTCTTTTTATCCTTTTCACAATCGCCGGATGGCAAATGCCTGCTCCGGCCAACGGTTGTGTCCATAAAAACGGGCCACCCGAAGGCAGCCCGTTTGATGATTATGCTGCTTCGTCTAACCAGACTAGCAGAATCGCTTCAAGAATTTTTTCATTCGATGCAGCCGGATCGTCATCAAACTCTTCCAGCTCGCAGATCCACTGATGCATATCGGTGAAACGTACGGTGGTCGGGTCAACGTCCGGGCGGCTGTCATACAGCGCTTCGCCGATTTCACGGCTGTCGGTCCACTTCAGCCCCATCTTAGTGCTCCCGCGCGTGGTTGATGGTGTAACGCGGGATCTCGACCACCAGATCTTCATCGGTGATGCGTGCCTGGCAGCCTAAACGGCTCTCCGGCTCCAGACCCCAGGCTTTATCCAGCATGTCATCTTCGTCTTCGCTGCTTTCCGGCAGCGAGTCAAACCCTTCACGCACCACACAGTGGCAGGTGGTGCAGGCGCAGGATTTCTCACAGGCGTGTTCAATCTCAATGCCGCCGCGCAGGGCGACATCCAGAATCGTTTCACCGCTCTTAGCTTCCAGAACTGCGCCATCCGGACAGAGGTCCTGATGAGGCAGAAAAACAATTTTAGGCATATTAAACCTCGTCGACGGAATGGCCTTTTAATGCGCTGCGTACGGACTGGTCCATACGACGCGCGGCGAATTCCTGGGTTTGTTTATCTACATTTTTAATGGCGTGTTCGATGGCGTCGGTATCATCGGTTTCGGCAACCGCGCGCAGCTGCGCGACCGCCTCGTCGATTTCCGCCCGCTCTGCGGCGCTTAGCAGCGCGGCATCCGCGGCGATCGCGCTGGTGACACTCTCCAGCACGCGCGCGGCTTCCACTTTCTGCTCCGCCAGCATGCGCGCTTTCACGTCCTGCTCGGCGAAACTCATGGAGTCTTTGATCATGTCGGCGATTTCACCGTCGGTCAGCCCGTAAGAGGGTTTCACCTGGATGGAGGCTTCCACGCCGGTCGATTTTTCCATCGCCGTGACGCTCAGCAGGCCATCGGCATCCACCTGGAAGGTAACGCGAATATGCGCCCCGCCCGCTGGCATTGCCGGGATGCCGCGCAGTGAGAAACGCGCCAGCGAGCGGCAGTCGCTCACCAGTTCACGCTCGCCCTGCATCACGTGGATCGACATCGCGGTTTGCCCATCTTTGAAGGTGGTGAACTCCTGCGCACGCGCCACCGGAATGGTGGTGTTACGCGGGATCACCTTCTCAACCAGGCCACCCATGGTCTCCAGCCCTAACGACAGCGGGATGACATCCAGCAGCAGCATTTCGCTGTCCGGCTTGTTGCCGACCAGAATATCAGCCTGGATAGCCGCGCCAATGGCGACCACTTTATCCGGGTCGATGGAGGTCAGCGGCGTGCGGCCAAAAAACTCGCCCACGCGTTCGCGCACCAGCGGCACGCGGGTCGAACCGCCGACCATCACCACTTCCAGCACCTCATCAGCTTCAACGCCCGCATCTTTCAGGGCGCGGCGGCAGGAGAGCAGCGTGCGTTTTACCAGCGGCGCGATTAACGCGTCGAACTGCTCGCGGGTGATTTCACCCTGCCAGCCCGCGACGTTGACCGCCACGCGGTCGGCATCGCTCAGGGCGATTTTGGCAGCAATCGCCGCATCCAGCAGTTCGCGTTGCTGACGAGCGTCGCTGCGTTCGGAGATGCCCGCCTGCTGGCAGATAAAGTCCGCCAGCAGGTGATCGAAATCGTCGCCGCCGAGAGCGGAATCGCCGCCGGTAGCCAGCACTTCAAACACGCCGCGGCTCAGGCGCAGGATCGAGATATCAAAGGTGCCGCCGCCGAGATCGTAGACGGCAATAACGCCCTCTTTACCGGAGTCGAGACCGTAGGCAATCGCCGCCGCCGTCGGTTCGTTCAGCAGGCGCAGCACGTGCAGGCCCGCCAGACGTGCGGCGTCTTTGGTGCCCTGACGCTGAGCGTCATCGAAATAGGCAGGCACGGTGATCACTACGCCATCCAGCTCGCCAGCCAGCGATTCTTGCGCGCGGGCAGCCAGGGCTTTGAGGATATCGGCAGAGACGCGGATCGGGTTAACCAGACCGGCGCGGGTGACAATCATCGGCAGGCCGTTTTCGCTCGCCTGGAACTGCCACGGCAGGTGCGGATAACGCGCCTGGATATCGGCAAGGCTGCGGCCCATCAGGCGTTTTACCGAGCTGATGGTGTTGACCGAATCGAGCGCAGCGTTGTTGCGCGCATCAAAGCCAACCACGTGGCTTTCGGCCTGATAGTGGACGACAGAGGGGAGCAGATGGCGCCCGGCGCTGTCGGCCAGCGTTTCCGCCTGGCCGCTACGTACCGTCGCCACCAGCGAGTTGGTGGTCCCGAGGTCGATGCCTGCCGCCAGCCGACGCTGGTGCGGTGCGGCGCTCAGACCCGGTTCACTGATTTGTAATAAGGCCATGATGTGCTTCCAGAAATTTAAAAACCGAGCAGTTTTTCTTCGAGTTGTTCTGTTGAGCTGCGCAGTTTATCGAGAAAACGTAGTTTACGCACGGTATCCGCCGCCGTCTCCCACGCTTGTGCATCAAGTTGCTCAACCATCTGCTGGTGACGGGCGTCATACATGCCTTTGATGCGCGCCTGAAACGCTTCCAGACGGGAGGCATCTTCAGCCTGGCCAATCTCATCCAGCTCTTCGCGCAGTTCCAGCTGTTCCATCAGGAAAGCGGTGTCGCGCACGGTGTGCTGTTCAGAGGCCAGATCGAAGCCGTGCAGCGAGAGCAGATACTCTGCGCGCAGCAGCGGATGGCGCAGGGTTTGCCATGCCTGGTTGATGGTCGCGGAGTGCTGTACGGCGGCCAGTTGCTCTGACTGCGGCTGGCTGGCGAAGCGATCGGGGTGGAACTGCCGTTGCAGATCCTGGAAACGCGTGGCCAGCGCCTGGGTGTCGAGTGGGTACTGGGCCGGCAACCCAAAGAGGGTGAAGTAATCCATAACAATTCCGGGTATGCAATCGTAACAAACCCCACGCGCAGGCGACTGCGGTGGGGTCATCGTCAGAGGCGATTAGACGTGGAAGCTTTCGCCGCAACCGCACTCATCTTTCACGTTCGGGTTGGTGAACTTAAACCCTTCGTTGAGGCCTTCTTTTACGAAGTCCAGCTGAGTGCCGTCGAGGAACTGCAGGCTTTTGCCGTCAACCACTACCTTCACGCCTTTGTCTTCGAACACCGTATCTTCATCGTTCGGTGCGTCGACAAATTCCAGCACGTAAGCCATACCAGAACAACCGGAGGTTCTCACCCCCAGGCGCAGGCCAAACCCTTTACCACGGTTGGCCAGGAAGGCATTTACTCGCGCGGCGGCACTGTCGCTGAGGCTAATGGACATGACAACAACCTCCTGCCTTATTTCGCGTCTTGTTTACTTTTGTAATCCGCAATCGCGGCTTTAATCGCATCTTCTGCCAGGATAGAGCAGTGGATTTTAACCGGCGGCAGTTCCAGCTCTTCGGCGATATCGGTGTTCTTGATCGCCTGCGCTTCGTCCAGAGACTTGCCCTTCACCCATTCGGTGACCAGCGAGCTGGAGGCGATGGCAGAGCCACAGCCGTAAGTTTTGAAACGCGCGTCTTCGATAATGCCTTTATCGTTAACTTTGATCTGCAGTTTCATCACGTCGCCACACGCCGGTGCGCCAACCATGCCGCTACCGATGCTGTTATCGCCGTTGTCGAACGAGCCAACGTTGCGCGGGTTTTCGTAGTGATCGATTACTTTTTCGCTATAAGCCATTTTTTATTCTCCTGTTTGCGCAACCTAAAATTAATGATGAGCCCATTCGATGGATTCGAGATCCACGCCCTGCTTGAACATCTCCCACAGCGGAGAGAGATCGCGCAGACGGCCGATGGATTTGCGGACCAGCTCGATGGTGTAGTCAATCTCTTCTTCAGTGGTGAAACGCCCTAAAGAGAAACGGATGGAGCTGTGCGCCAGTTCATCATTCATGCCCAACGCGCGCAGCACGTAGGACGGTTCCAGGCTTGCAGAGGTACAGGCTGAACCAGAAGAGACAGCCAGATCTTTCAGCGCCATGATCAGCGACTCGCCTTCAACGTAGTTAAAGCTGACGTTGAGGATGTTCGGCGCGCCGTGTTCGAGATCGCCGTTCAGATAGACTTCTTCGATATCGTTGATGCCGTTCCACAGACGGTTGCGCAGCACGCGCAGACGCGCCATTTCGCTCTCCATCTCTTCTTTCGCGATACGGTAAGCTTCGCCCATGCCAACGATCTGGTGAACAGGCAGGGTACCGGAACGCATGCCGCGCTCGTGACCGCCGCCGTGCATCTGCGCTTCGATACGGATACGCGGTTTACGCTGTACGTAGAGTGCGCCGATACCTTTCGGGCCGTAGATTTTATGGCCGGAGAAGGACATCAGATCGACTTTCAGCTGGCTCAGATCGATCGGCAGTTTGCCGACGCTCTGGGTGGCGTCAACGTGGTAGATAATACCGCGCGCACGGCACATTTCGCCGATAGCCGCGATATCCTGCACCACGCCGATTTCGTTATTCACGTGCATGATAGAAACGATGATGGTGTCGTCACGCATCGCCGCTTCGAGTTCTTTCAGATCGATAATGCCGTTGCGCTGCGGGGCGAGGTAAGTCACTTCAAACCCTTCGCGCTCGAGCTGGCGACAGGTGTCCAGCACGGCTTTGTGTTCGGTTTTGCTGGTGATGATGTGCTTGCCTTTTTTCTGGTAGAAATTGGCAGCGCCTTTAATCGCCAGGTTGTCGGATTCGGTTGCACCGGAGGTGAAGACGATTTCGCGCGGGTCAGCGCCGACCAGTTCAGCAATCTGGTTGCGGGCGATATCTACCGCCTCTTCAGCCTGCCAGCCGAAACGGTGCGAACGGGAAGCAGGGTTACCAAAGGTCCCGTCCAGGGTGAGAAACTGCATCATTTTCTCGGCAACACGCGGATCCACCGGCGTGGTTGCGGAGTAATCGAGATAGATCGGTAATTTCATTGCTCTTTAAACTCCGTACATCGCTCTAATGCAAGGAATCAGGCAACCGGCTGGATGTACGACCGTGTTAACAGGGCATCAGTCGATGCCCTGGCCCGATTCTGAATTCAGTTTAATTATTATGCGCGCAGCTTAACGTCGATCGCGTCCTGGCCACGGGTGTTACGATGGGATTCGTTGCTGTGCTGACGGTCAGAGACGTCGAGGATTTCCTGATTATTCACCAGCTCACCGAGGGTGATGTTGTTCAGGAAACCGGTCAGGCGATCGCTCAGATCGCGCCACAGCGCGTGGGTCAGGCACTTATCGCCGCCCTGGCAGCCACCTTTACCCTGGCAACGGGTCGCATCGACAGATTCGTCAACGGCGCTAATCACTTCGCCGACGGCGATGCTGTTCGCATCTTTGCCCAGCAGATAACCACCGCCGGGACCACGTACGCTGGAAACCAGGCCGTTTTTACGCAGGCGGGAAAAAAGCTGCTCCAGGTAGGAGAGGGAAATTCCCTGACGCTCGGAAATATCAGCCAACGGCACCGGGCCCGATTCGGAGTTGAGCGCAACGTCCAGCATTGCGGTCACGGCATAACGCCCTTTAGATGTCAGTCTCATGTCTTACAAGCCTCAAACTCGCCCCTGCCCGGGGTTTATTATTAAAATGTTAACGTTGCATAGCAGACGCAAGTCTGACATTCCTGACTAAAATGGTCAACTATTTAGTTGACTGTTTTAGTCAAGTATTCGCCGCTTCGCTTAATCGCCCGCCAGGACAGGGTTTGTTGCCTGAATTACCCTTTTTGCTTCTGCTCAATTGACGCCAGAATGCCGCGCAGGATGTTCAATTCCTGGCTCTCCGGACGGGCGCGAGTGAAGAGGCGGCGCAGTTTATTCATCACCTGGCCGGGGTGGCTTTCACGGATAAAACCGGTGGAGAGCAGCGTCTGCTCCAGGTGACCGTAGAAGCGCTCGAGATCGTCGACCAGCGGGTAAGGCGTCTCTTCCTGCTCTGCGGTCGGCGCATCGCTCTCCTGCTTTGCCAGCCACGCCATGCGCACTTCATAAGCGATTACCTGTACCGCCATCGCCAGGTTCAGCGAGCTGTACTCCGGGTTGGCAGCAATCGCCACGTGATAGTGGCACTTCTGCAACTCTTCATTGGTAAGCCCAACGCGCTCGCGGCCAAACACTAACGCTACCGGTGCGTGTTCCGCTTCACCGATGCTCTTCAGACCGCATTCGCGCGGGTCGAGCATCGGCCACGGCAGCGTGCGTGAACGTGCGCTGGTGCCCACCACCAGGCTACAACCGGCTAAGGCTTCATCTAAGGTATCGACGATCTGCGCATTGCCGATCACATCGCTGGCACCTGCGGCCAGCGCAATAGCTTGTGAATCGGGTTTGACCAGCGGGTTAACCAGCCAGAGATTGGTTAAGCCCATGGTTTTCATGGCTCGGGCAACGGAGCCCATGTTGCCGGTATGGGAGGT
The DNA here is from genome assembly GCF_029850615.1 of Kosakonia sp. HypNH10. Taxonomy (NCBI): domain Bacteria; kingdom Pseudomonadati; phylum Pseudomonadota; class Gammaproteobacteria; order Enterobacterales; family Enterobacteriaceae; genus Kosakonia; species Kosakonia sp. HypNH10. The sequence continues at coordinate 46,487 of NZ_JAOTIU010000002.1, read as the reverse complement.
TTCAACTAAGACAATACGAATATTTTGCAGCATAGGTTTTCTACGGCTAAAGAATATTGCCGGATACTATCATAAAGCTGAGACATAATTCGAATTCGCTGGTATGATACGCGCCGTTTTCCGTTCTTTAACATCCAGTGAGAGATATCGATGCATCCGATGCTGAATATCGCCGTGCGTGCTGCGCGCAAGGCGGGTAATTTAATTGCCAAAAACTACGAAACACCTGACACCGTAGAGACCAGCCAGAAAGGCAGCAATGATTTCGTGACCAACGTTGATAAAGCTGCTGAAGCGGTAATTATCGACACCATCCGCAAATCTTACCCGCAACACACCATCATCACCGAAGAGAGTGGCGAGCACGAAGGCACCGACCCGGATGTACAATGGGTTATCGATCCTCTGGATGGCACTACTAACTTCATCAAACGCCTGCCGCACTTCGCGGTATCTATCGCCGTTCGTATTAAAGGTCGCACAGAAGTTGCGGTCGTTTACGATCCGATGCGTAACGAACTCTTCACTGCGACTCGTGGCCAGGGCGCACAGCTCAACGGTTACCGCCTGCGCGGCAGCACCGCTCGCGATCTGGACGGCACCATTCTGGCGACCGGCTTCCCGTTCAAGGCGAAGCAGCACGCAACTACCTATATCAACATCATTGGCAAACTGTTTACCGAATGCGCGGACTTCCGCCGCACCGGTTCTGCCGCGCTGGATCTGGCCTATGTTGCCGCCGGTCGCGTTGATGGTTTCTTTGAGATTGGCCTGAAGCCGTGGGATTTCGCCGCAGGTGAACTGCTGGTTCGCGAAGCGGGCGGTCTGGTGTGCGATTTCACCGGCGGTCATAACTATATGATGACCGGCAACCTCGTCGCCGGTAACCCGCGCGTGGTGAAAGCGATGCTGGCAAATATGCGTGAAGAGCTGAGCGACGCGCTGAAGCGTTAATCCTCTCGCAGGCAGGGTTTTGTGAATTGCCTGATGGCGCTACGCTTATCAGGCCTACAAAAGCAGGCCCAGTAGGCCGGATAAGGCGTTGCGCCGCCATCCGGCAACAAAAGCAGCACCCCGCAACATGTAGGCCGGATAAGGCCTTGCGCCGCCATCCGGCAATAAAAAGCAACACCCCGCAACACGCAGGCCGGATAAGGCCTTGCGCCGCCATCCGGCAATAAAAAGCAACACCCCGCAACACGTAGGCCGGATAAGGCGTTTACGCCGCCATCCGGCAACAAAAGCCGCACCCCGCAACATGTAGGCCGGATAAGGCCTTGCGCCGCCATCCGGCAACAAAAGCCGCACCCCGCAACACGTAGGCCGGATAAGGCCTTGCGCCGCCATCCGGCAACAAAAAGCAGCACCTTAGCCTGGATTAAAAGGGGCGTAATCCGCCGCCCGGCGGTAATGCGCTCATCCACATCACCACTGCCGCACTCACCAGCACCACGCCACCCGCTAATGCCAGCGTCGTCCAGCCGATTTGCCGCCACAGCACCGGCGCGCGCTTACCGCTTATTTTCACCGCCAGCTGGCGAAAGCCGTGTACCAGCAACGCCAGCCCGCTGATGGTCAGCGAGGTTCCGGCGGCCATCGCCAGCGCAGAGGCCACTCCCCAGGCGAAAACGCCAATCACTTTACTGAACAGCAGCACCATAATGGCGCCGGAACAGGGCCGCATCCCCATCGACAGAACAATCATCAGCCGCGCGCGCCAGTCACCGCCGTTTTGCAGCTGCGTCTGCGTCGGCAAATGTTGATGACCGCATCCGCAGTTGTCGTGGTGAACATGGTGCGGCGTAAAGGCGCGAAACTTTGGCACGATCAGCAACTGACGCAGGCGCTTAAGCGCGCGCCAGCAGAGCAGCAGCCCCAGCACGCCGACCAGCAGATAACTCCCCTTCTCCAGCCAGTAGCCGCTCAGGTGCAACTGCCGGGCGGGCAGCGCCAGCAGGCTCAGCACCACAACCACCAGTAAAATCGCCACCAGCCCCTGTAGCAGAGAGGATGCCAGCGTCAGGCCGATAGCGGGTTTTAATTTTGAGGGATGGGTCGCAAGCCAGGTGGTGATCACCACTTTGCCATGACCTGGCCCCAGCGCATGCAGCACGCCATAGACGAAGCTGAACAGCAGCAGCGTGCCGCCCGCTTTGGTCGGGTTTTCGGCCACCGCTTTCAGCAGCGTGCTCATCTGTATATTCACTTCGCGCTGCCAGAGCGCGCTTCTCATCACCACCTGCGGCCACGCCTGCCAGAGCCAGAGCGCGCCGAGCACGGCCATCACCATAAACAGCAGCAGCGGCCACCACTGCAATACGCGCCGTTTGCGCGCCATCTGTTGGCTGATTACTGACATAGCAGCGTCACCGTTTGAGCAAACTGTTTACCCAGTTCCATATCCTCCTCCGGGGCGTCGGTCTTATCCAGCGACTGCGCGTAACTCAGCACCTCTTCGCCGGGTTTCGGTGTATGTAGCGTGGTTTTACAGCTCGATTGCAGCGCCGCGGGCAGCGTGACATCGCTCTCTTTGTCGTAGCGCATATCCACGTAATAGGTGGGATCGAAGGTCGAGAAGGTGTATTTCTGCCCCTTCAGCGGCTGCGGCTCCGCCAGCGGCAGCACAAAGGTCAGCACCGCCTGGTGCGCCTCACGCGCGAGGCCATACTCGCTCGGACGATTAAGGAACTTCACCTTCTGCCCGTTATGCCACACTTCGGTGAAGTAGTGCTGGCCGAGCACGTTTGCCATCACTTCCGCCGCCAGCTTTTTCCAGATCTCCTCGCCGGGCTTTGCGTTACCGGCGTCATACAGCAGGTCAGCGGAGGTGATCTCATCCATCGTCCAGCGCATTTTCAGGCCGGTAAACTGGCCGTTTTCGCCAACCAGTTGCGTCTTCATCACGATAAAGCTGTGCGGGTGCGCCATAAGAGAAAACGATAAAAGCGCGAGAAAAAGCCCCAATACCCACTGTTTAACTGATTGCATCTCTTCCTCACGTGAAAAATTCTGTGATGCTCCCCGGCATTCCTGGTCGAAAATGCGGCGGCTGCGCTGTCGCTCAAGATACCTTTAACTACGCTTATCAAATAGCCCTTTTTCCCAACCCTAACTGGACCCTGACAGATGACCATGACGCTGACCCCACCATCTGTGCTCTCCAGCCCGCAGCGTCGCTGCCAGGTGCTACTGCTGCTTGCCCTGCCGGGACAAGGTATCACCATGAAAAACATCAGCGCCATTAATGGCGTAGATGATACCGTAGCCCTGCAGGATATCGCGGAGACGCAAAGCGAGATCCAACTTTACCACCGGCTTTCCATCGTTCCCTACGGTGATGGCGGTTACCGCATCGAAGGCACGCCGCTCGATCAGCGCCTGTGCCTGCTGCACTGGCTGCGCCGCGCCCTGCGCCTCTGCCCGGAATTTATTACTGAACACTTTACGCCCGCTTTAAAAACGGCGCTTAAACAACAGGGCATTGCGCGCACACTCTATGACGATATTAATCTGCATGCGTTGATCAACCTCTGTTCGCGCCGCCTTAAACGCTCGTTTGAGTGTCGCGATCGCCAGTTTTTGGGTCTCTATTTGCAGTACTGCCTGTTGCAGCATCATAGCGGCCATTCCCCGGAGTTTAACCCTGTTCAGCAAGCATGGGCGCAGATGCGCGCCGAGTATCTGGTAGCGCAAGATATTGTCCGCCACTGGCAGCGCCGCGTTGCCGCCACCGCCCATGAGAATGAGCACCTCTTTTTAGCCCTGCTGTTTATGCTGGTGCGCACGCCCGATCCGGGCAACGACGATCATCAACAGGATCACCGCCTGCGCCTGGCCATCAGGCAGATGATTGCCCACTTCCACCAGCTCTCCGGCATGCATTTTAGCGACGAGCAGGGGCTGACCAATCAGCTCTATATCCACCTCGCCCAGGCGCTGGATCGCAGTTTGTTTGGCATCGGCATCGATAACGCATTGCCGGCAGAGATTAATCAGCTCTACCCGCGCCTGATGCGCACCACACGCACGGCGTTAGAGGGGCTGGAAACGGAGTATGGGCTGCGCTTTAGCGATGAGGAAGCGGGACTGGTAGCGGTGATTTTCGGGGCCTGGCTGATGCAGGAGAGCGATCTGCATGAGAAGCAGCTGGTGCTGATTACTGGCGACGATAGCGCCAGAGAGCAGGAGATTGAGCAGCAGCTGCGCGAGTTAACGCTGCTGCCGCTCACCATTCGTTACTTGCCGCTGGAGAGCTTCCGCGAAGAGGGTGCGCCAAAAGATGTGACGCTTATCATTACCCCTTACACCACGCCGCTGCCGCTCTTCTCTGCGCCGCTGATCCACACCGACGGGCTGCTGAGCGACCAGCAGCAGGAGCATATTCGCATTATGCTTGAGGGCTCCCCTTCTGCGCGGCGACCGTTGGACGCAGGACCAGCGCTGGCAGTGCCAGCAGTGCCATAATGAAAAACAGCCCCTGATGCAGGTGTTCGAAGAGGAAACCGGCGATCATCGTCATCAGGGCAATACTTCCGCCCATCGCCACGGCGGAGTAGACCGCCTGTAACCGGATCACCTCACTGCCCTGCCGGGCGGAGATATAACGCATGGCCGCCAGGTGACACACCGTGAAGGTACCGCAGTGCAGGATCTGCGCGACAACCAGCCACGGCAGCGCAATGGTCCAGCCCATCAGACTCCAGCGAACCAGACCGCACACCGCCGAGAGCAGCAGCAGATCGCGCGCGCTGAAGCGGCGGAAAAGACGATTGCTGAGCGTAAAAATCACCACTTCTGCCACCACGCCCAGTGACCACAAATAGCCCACCGTTGAGGCGGAGTAGCCCACCGACTGCCAGTAGATGGCGCTGAAACCGTAATAGGCCGCGTGCGCGCCCTGTAACAACGAAACGCAGGCGAGAAAGCGCCAGTTCTGCATAATCAACGCGCGCCAGGCGGGCCAGCCTGCCCCATCCTGCTGGCGGTTTTCACCCTGTGGCATAATCGTCGGGCGTAACAGCATACCAAGCAGCATTGAGGCAGTACCGAGCGACAGCATCACCAGAATCGCCCGGTAGTCATAAAGGCTGACCAGTTTGCCGGTCAGCGCCGAGCCAATCACGAAGGCGATCGATCCCCACACCCTGACGCGGCCATAATCCATTGGAAACTGTTTTTGCCACGTGCCCGCCAGCGCATCCGTCAGCGGCACCAGCGGCGAGAAGAAGAGGTTAAAGCCAACGATAATCACCGCCAGCCAGGCGACATGGCTTCCGGCGTAGAAGGCCATCGCAAAGATAAGCGTAGCCAGCGCCAGCACGCGCAGGGCGGTAATTAATCGGGAGGGGTCGCTTACGCGCGGGGCAATCAACAGGCTACCGAGAAAACGGGCAACGAGACCGGCGCCAAGCAGCATACCGATGATTTCCGGGGTTAACCCGACGCCTTTGAGCCAGACGCCCCAGAAGGGTAAGAAGATGCCGTAACTGAAAAAGTAGGTGAAATAAGCGAGCGCCAGCCAGCGCGTTGACTGCAGAACCATGATTTCCTCCTGAATCGAAGCGTTAGTCTGGCGGCAAACGCCTGGCCTGGCAAGCAACAATCAGGTAACAAATTTGCCTAAGCGCAGGTTTTGCAACATTAAAACGCGCCGGGCAGAATGCATCGCTGGCGAGCAGGCAAAAAAAAGCCCGCTTCACAGGAAGCGGGCTTGTTTGATGTCGGAAACTTATGCGTAAACCGGGAAACGGGCGCAGATATCCAGCACTTTTTGTTTTGTGCGCTCAATCACAGCTTCGTCGTTGATGCTGTCCAGCACGTCACACATCCAGCCTGCCAGCTCTTTAACTTCCGCTTCTTTGAAGCCGCGACGGGTCACAGCCGGCGTACCGACGCGGATACCGGAGGTGACAAACGGGCTCTTCGGATCGTTCGGCACGCTGTTTTTGTTAACCGTGATGTTGGCACGGCCCAGCGCAGCGTCCGCTTCTTTACCGGTCAGATTTTTATCAACCAGATCCAGCAGGAAGAGGTGGTTATCGGTACCGCCTGAAACCACGTTGTAGCCGCGCGCAAGGAACACTTCCACCATCGCTTTGGCGTTTTTCGCAACCTGCTGCTGGTAGGTTTTGAACTCCGGCTCCATCGCCTCTTTCAGCGCCACCGCTTTACCAGCGATAACGTGCATCAGCGGGCCGCCCTGGCCGCCAGGGAAGACGGCAGAGTTCAGTTTTTTGTACAGCTCTTCGCTACCGCCCTTCGCCAGGATCAGGCCGCCGCGCGGACCCGCCAGGGTTTTGTGGGTAGTGGTGGTAACAACGTGCGCATGCGGAACCGGGTTCGGGTAGACGCCTGCGGCAATCAGACCGGCAACGTGTGCCATATCGACAAACAGATAGGCGCCGATGCTGTCAGCGATTTCACGCATTTTGGCCCAGTCAACCACGCCGGAGTAAGCAGAGAAGCCGCCGATGATCATTTTCGGCTTATGTTTTTGCGCCTGCTCATTGAGTTCGTTGTAATCAATGTGGCCCGTTTCATCGATGCCGTAAGGGACGATGTTGTAGAGTTTGCCGGAGAAGTTAACCGGAGAGCCGTGAGTCAGGTGGCCGCCGTGCGCCAGGTTCATACCGAGCACGGTATCGCCCGGCTCCAGCAGCGTGGTGTAGACGGCGAAGTTAGCCTGTGAGCCAGAGTGCGGCTGAACGTTGGCGTAATCTGCGCCAAACAGCTCTTTCGCGCGGTCGATCGCCAGCTGTTCAACGATATCGACATATTCACAGCCGCCGTAGTAACGCTTGCCCGGGTAACCTTCGGCATATTTGTTCGTCAGCTGAGATCCCTGCGCCTGCATAACGCGCGGGCTGGTGTAGTTTTCGGAGGCGATCAGTTCAATGTGCTCTTCCTGACGTACTTTCTCCTGCTCCATAGCCTGCCACAATTCGGCATCATAATCGGCAATGTTCATTTCACGCTTTAACATCCGCATCTCCTGACTCAGCTAACAAAAACAACTCTCAATGAGGGCCCGATTTCGGGGACGGCTGACAGTATAACTGATTAATATTCTGAGAACAGGTCTTGACAAAGGTTTTTGCGCAAACGATTGGCTACCCGTCGCACAAGGCTTTGAGCAATAACGGGCTTCGGTCGGGAAAGGGATTTCTTTTCAGCTTTGTGATGCAACTTCTTCACGTTCGATAACCCCTCATTCATTACGCCCTTTACAAGCTAATGCTCGTGGCTTTAAGATGCATTTAAAATACAACTTTAAATATGTATGTTCAGAAGGATGCCATTATGCTCGACGCTCAGACCATCGCCACCGTTAAATCCACCCTCCCGCTACTCGCCGCAACCGGGCCGAAACTGACCGCTCACTTCTACGATCGGATGTTTCAACACAACCCCGAGTTGAAAGAGATTTTCAATATGAGCAATCAGCGCAACGGCGATCAGCGTGAAGCGCTGTTTAACGCCATTGCCGCTTACGCTGCGAATATTGATAATCTCGCCGCCCTGCTCCCCGCCGTTGAAAAAATTGCCCAGAAGCACACCAGCTTCCAGATCCAGCCGCAGCAATATGACATCGTCGGCGAACATCTGCTGGCGACCATTGATGAGATGTTCCAGCCAGGGCAAGAGGTGCTGGATGCGTGGGGCAAAGCTTATGGCGTGCTGGCGGGCGTGTTTATCAATCGTGAAGCGGAGATTTACCGCGAGCACGCCGATAAAAAAGGCGGCTGGGAAGGGACGCGCGCGTTCCGCCTGGTGGAGCGAGTGCAGCGCAGCGCGCTGATCACCAGTTTTGAGTTCGAGCCGGTCGACGGCCAGCCGGTCGCCGATTACCGTCCGGGTCAGTACCTTGCCGTATGGCTGAAGCCGGAAGGCTTTCCGCATCAGGAGATCCGCCAGTACTCTCTCACCCGCGAGCCAAACGGCAAAAGCTACCGTATTGCGGTGAAACGCGAAGATGGCGGTCAGGTCTCAAACTGGCTGCATGATGAAGCGAAGCCTGGCGATGTTGTTTATCTTGCTGCGCCGGCCGGTGATTTCTTCCTGGATGTGAAGCCGCGGACACCGGTCTCGCTCATCTCCGCAGGCGTGGGTCAGACGCCGATGCTGGCGATGCTGCACCATCTCGCGTACAGACATCACCGCGCGCAGGTTAACTGGTTCCATGCAGCGGAAAACGGCGATGTGCATGCCTTTACCGATGAGGTAAGCGAGCTGGGTGCCAACCTGCCGCACTTTTATCAGCATGTCTGGTATCGCCAGCCAAACGCGGCGGATGAGCAGGCCGAGCTGTTTAACAGCACCGGGCTGATGGCGCTTACGGAGATGAAAGATCGGCTGAGTGACGGGGAGATGCAGTTTTATCTCTGCGGGCCGGTGGCGTTTATGCAGTTTGCGGCTGAGCAGTTGGTGACGCTTGGTGTGGGCAGCGATCGCATTCACTATGAGTGCTTCGGCCCGCACAAGGTGCTGTAAGCAAGATGCCCTCACCGTGCGCGGTGAGGGCGAAAAATCAGATGGCGGCGTCGTCTTCTTCGCCGGTACGAATACGCACCACGCGCGCGACGTCAAAGACGAAGATTTTGCCGTCGCCGATTTTACCGGTCTGCGCGGTACGGATAATGGTATCGACGCAGGTGTCGACAATGTCGTCGCCCACCACGATCTCAATCTTCACCTTCGGCAGAAAATCCACCATATACTCTGCGCCACGGTAGAGTTCGGTGTGGCCTTTCTGACGACCAAAACCCTTCACTTCCGTTACCGTCATCCCGGTGATGCCGACTTCAGCCAGCGCTTCACGCACATCATCCAGTTTGAAAGGTTTAATAATCGCATCAATCTTTTTCATGGTCGTTCCTTACACGCTCTTGCCAGTCTGCTGCATCGTAATCGGTTGCTCACAGTACCATAATCATTTCGCCTTTACTCTTTAAAGTCATTGGCATCCAGTTCATGGCGGGAGAGGAGTTTGTAAAATTCGGTGCGGTTGCGCCCCGCCATCCGTGCCGCGTGCGTCACGTTGCCTTTGGTGATTTGCAGCAGCTTGCGCAGGTAGTTGAGTTCGAACTGGTTACGCGCTTCGACAAAGGTCGGCAGCGCGGTGTTCTCCCCTTCCAGCGCCTGCTCGACCAGCGCATCGCTGATCACCGGCGACGAGGTGAGCGCCACGCACTGCTCAATCACGTTCACCAGTTGGCGCACGTTACCGGGCCAACTGGCGGTCATCAGCCGCTTCATCGCGTCGGTGGAAAAGGCGCGCACAAACGGCTTATGGCGGTCCGCCGACTGGCGCAGCAGGTGGTTAGCAAGCAGCGGAATATCCTCCGCGCGCTCCGCCAGCGCCGGTATCTTCAGGCTGACTACGTTGAGGCGATAGTAGAGATCTTCACGAAACTCGCCGCGCGCCATCGCTTTTGGCAGATCGCGGTGCGTCGCTGAAATAATGCGCACATTGATATCGATATCGCGGTTGCTGCCGAGCGGGCGCACCTTGCGCTCCTGTAATACACGCAGCAGTTTGACCTGTAACGGGATCGGCATATCGCCAATCTCATCAAGAAACAGCGTCCCGCCCTCTGCCGCCTGGAACAGCCCTTCCCGGCTGCTCACCGCGCCGGTAAAAGCTCCGCGCGCGTGACCAAAGAGTTCAGACTCCAGCAGCTGCTCCGGCAGCGCGCCGCAGTTGATGGCGATAAAGGCGTTTTTACTGCGCGGGCTGGCATTGTGGATCGCCTGCGCCAGCACCTCTTTACCGGTGCCGCTCTGGCCGTTAATCAGCACGCTGACATCGGACTGCGCCACCATCCGCGCCTGTTCAAGCAGGCGCAACATCAGTGGGCTGCGGGTGACAATGGTTTCACGCCACTGATCGTCGCTGGCGGAGCCGCTGTGCTCCAGCGCATCGTCGATGGCCTTATAGAGCGCGTCTTTATCCACCGGCTTGGTAAGAAAGCTGAAAACCCCCTGCTGCGTGGCGGCAACGGCATCGGGGATTGAGCCGTGCGCGGTGAGAATAATCACCGGCATGCCCGGCTGCATGCGCTGGATCTCGGCAAAAAGCTGCATACCGTCCATCTCATCCATGCGCAGGTCGCTTATTACCAGATCGACCTTCTCACGCGCGAGAATGCGTAACCCCTCCTGCCCGCTTTCGGCGGTGACAATGCTGTAGCCTTCGCTGGTCAGGCGCAGCCCGAGGAGCTTCAGCAGGCCGGGATCGTCATCCACCAGCAGCAGATGCGCCGGTTTGCGATTGGTCATGGTTTCGCCTCCTGCTGATCGGCGTCGCCTTTCGCCGGATGCGCGCTGTCCGGCATATCGGCAGGCGCCGGTTTGCGAATCGAGAGACGCCGTTCAATGTCGGTGAGGTTTTCCAGCTTGCGGGTGGTGGTATCAAGCTGCTCGTGCAGGAATTGCTGCTGGGCGCGCAGTTTGTCGAGCTCGCTGTCGGCGGATTGCTGCAATTTCGTGTAGCGGCTACGCTCTTCGGCTAACTGTAGCTGTGCTTTTTCACCATCGCGCCAGAGTTCAAACAGCGGGCGCACCTGCGCCGGGATCGACGGGCTTAAGGCATCGAGACGATCGGTATAGTCACGGCGCTCAAGGGGCGAGATTTTGGCATTCGAGAGCAAAATGCCGCGGCGGAATGTCGCCTGCCAGGTCGCGTCTGACCATGCACGCGCTTCCGCGCGCGCAGCCGCGGGCGATAAACGCTGGGCGCAATCCATGCCGCGCAGCCAGAACAGCGGGTTGCTGTCGACACTCTGCCCCGACAAGGTCCAGATATCATTGCAATCCGTTAATAAAAAGTCGGCCAGTTGGCGATCGGGAAGCTGCGGTTTTTTATTGTCATGAATAGCGCTTTGCGGCGTTTGCGTCACGCAGCCTGCCAGTAGCAGGCAAGGAAGCGCGCGCAGCCAGCCCGATTGCTGTGTCATCGCGTTGACCACGCGGGAAAAGAGATGCGACATACTCACCAGATTTATATTCATTGCGTTGATTTTTCCGGCGCGACAAGCGGTAGCTCAATACGGAAACAGACATCGTCCTTGCTGTCCGTTACCAGATGCAGTTCACCCTGCATTCTGCGGATACAGTCTCTGGCGATGCTCAACCCCAGCCCGCTGCCTTTAACCGCGCCTTTGCGTTGGTGGCTTCCCTGAAAGAAGGGCTCAAAAATCATCTCGCGCTCCGCCTCGGGGATCGGGGTGCCGGTATTCGCTACGTCAATGCGCAACCGTGCGCCGGTACTATAACTGTGGAGACGAATGGTACCGGATTCAGCCCCATAGTGCACCGCGTTGGAGTAAAGATTATCCAGCACGCTCATCAGCAGCATCGGCTCGGCCTGGCAGGTTGTCGCATCGAGCGCGATTTCGGTATGCATCATTTTAGCTCGCGCTGGCAGGCTGTGCGCGGAGAGCACCATCTCCACCAGCGGTGCCAGCTCCACTGCCTCCAGCTCGACCGATCCACCAGCCAGCTTGCGGTTGTAATCCAGCAGCTGCTCAATCAATTTTTGCAGGTTGCGGCTGCTGGCATCGAGGATCTCAACCACCTCTTTCTGCTCCGGCGAAAGCGGCCCGACCACCTGGTCGGCAAGCAGCTCGGTGCCTTCGCGCATACTGGCGAGCGGCGTTTTCAGCTCATGGGAGATATGGCGTAAAAACTGGTGGCGCTGCGACTCAAGCCACGCCAGCCGTTCGCTCAGCCAGATAATACGTTCGCCAACATAGCGCAGCTCGCGCGGGCCGCTAAACACCACGCTTTGCGCCAGTGGACGCCCCTCCCCCAGCCGGTTAATCATCCGCTCAATGCCCTTCACCGGGCCGATAATCATGCGGGTAAAGAGCAGCATCAGCGCCAGGCTGACTAAAAAGAGCACCAGCGCCTGCCAGCCGAAGAACTGACCGCGCTCGGCGATCTCCAGCTGGAGCTGCTGCCCGCGCGAGAAGACCACGGCGCGGGTCGACTGCACCATCTCCGTATTCGCCGCCGCAAACGCCTCCAGCTGCGCAGAGGCGGCAGGTGATGGGCCGCTGTTGGCGCACTGCAACTGGGCGAGATCGTTCAGATCCTGGCGCAGCGCCTGGTAGAGTCTGTCATCGGGTAAAACACCGGCATGGGCCTCCAGCATCTCGCTATAGCGCTTGCGCTGATTCTGGTAGACCCGCTCAAGGGTGGCGTCATCCAGCACGCAGTACTGGCGGTAGCTGCGCTCCATCTCCAGCGCGGCGTTGGTCATCGCTTCACTGCGGCGGGCGTCAATCAGCGTCGTGCGGTTAGTTAACAGGGCCTGGGCGCTGAGCGCATTGAGGCTCTGCCAGGCTTGCCAGGCTAACACCAGCAGCGGCAGTAAAATAAGCAGGAACGCCATCATAACCAGTTGGCGTAAGGAGCGGGGAAAAGCGGGCCAGCGTTTCAAGGCGGTACTCTCGCAGGATAAGGTACAGAGATGCTAGCTGAGTGACGGGGTAAAGAACAACAAAGCCGGGCAAAAGCCCGGCTTTGTTATGTAATTAGGCGGTGCCTAACTCGACGTTTCGCCCGATGTCTGATAAAGCTACGCAATGATCAGCAGGTGGACGGCAGGCACCTTTAAGTGCGTCATTCGAAAGTTTATGTAGCGCGTCCCGAAGGGGCTGACATAAGAGGGTGAATGAGCCACTGGCTATAATTATGCACGTATTATGCCAGGTTGCCACACAATATTTTAACCTGTTGATTATCATGATATTTATTATTATTTTCGGTTTTTGTGAAGTGTGCAACATTTCATCGCCCTGTCGCTATTTAGCAACACTCCCTCGGCTCATAAATTATCGCTATTAAAATCAATGATATAAATGTCTCCTTTTAGAGACAGTGATAATCCTCTGATGTCGGGAAAAGCCGACACTTTTAACGCCTGATCAAAAAAGCCCTCTTCCCGGTTAAGGAAGAGGGCCTGTTTTACTGCCGTACTGGATTAGCCGAGCTGCTTACGCGCATTGCGGAAGATACGCATCCACGGGCTGTCTTCGCCCCAGTTTTCCGGGTGCCAGGAGTTGGCAACGGTACGGAAAACACGCTCCGGGTGCGGCATCATGATAGTGACGCGCCCGCTTTCGCTGGTCACGGCGGTAATACCGTTCGGCGAGCCGTTCGGGTTCGCCGGGTAGCGCTCGGTCACGCTGCCGTTGTTATCGACATAGCGCAGCGCCACCAGCCCTTTGCTTTCGAGCTGTGCCAGATGGGCGGCATCACGCACTTCGACACGCCCTTCCCCGTGCGAGACGGCGATAGGCATATGCGACCCGACCATGCCATTGAGCAGCAGTGACGGGCTTTGCGTTACTTCCACCAGGCTGAAACGCGCCTCGAAGCGATCGGAGTGGTTACGCACAAAGCGCGGCCACAGTTCGCTGCCCGGAATCAACTCACGCAGGTTCGACATCATCTGGCAGCCGTTACAGACACCCAGCGCCAGGGTTTGCGGACGGTGGAAGAAGGTTTCGAACTCGTCGCGCACACGCTCATTAAAGAGGATCGATTTTGCCCAGCCTTCGCCCGCGCCCAGCACGTCGCCATAAGAGAAGCCGCCGCAGGCGACCAGCGCGTGGAAGTTCTCCAGCCCGCTGCGCCCGGCCAGCAGATCGCTCATGTGGACATCAACCGCGTCAAAACCGGCGCGATGGAATGCCGCTGCCATCTCAACGTGGGAGTTGACGCCCTGCTCACGCAGCACAGCGACTTTCGGTCGCGCGCCGGTGGCAATAAACGGTGCCGCGATATCCTCATTGATATCAAACGTCAGTTTGACGTTGAGGCCCGGATCGCTGTCGTTGGCTTTCGCCTCGTGCTCCTGATCCGCGCACTCCGGGTTATCGCGCAGGCGCTGCATCTGCCAGGTGGTTTCCGCCCACCACATACGCAGCGTGGTGCGGCTTTCACTGAACACCGGCTGCCCGTCCGCTTCAATCACAAAGCGATCGCCTTCGACCGCACGGCCAAGATAGTGCACAACATCGCTTAAACCGTAGGCCGCCAGCACGCTCTCAACCGCCTCGCGGTCGGCTGCGCGCACCTGAATCACCGCGCCCAGCTCTTCATTAAACAGCGCCGCCAGACGATCGTTGCCCAGCGCGGCGATATCGACATTCACGCCGCAGTGGCCGGTAAAGGCCATCTCTGCCAGCGTCACCAGCAGGCCGCCGTCGGAGCGGTCGTGGTAGGCCAGCAGTTTTCTCTCTGCCACCAGCGCCTGAATCGCGTCATAGAAGCCTTTCAGCTGCTCAACGTTACGCACGTCCGCCGGTTTGTCACCCAGCTGGCGGTAAACCTGCGCCAGCGCCGTTGCGCCGAGCGCGTTACTGCCCTTGCCGAGGTCGATTAACAGCAGGGCGTTGTCGTCGGTGGAGAGCTGCGGCGTCACGGTATGGCGCACATCTTCAACGCGGGCAAAGGCGGTGATCACCAGCGACAGCGGCGAGGTCATTTCGCGCTGCTCGCTCCCCTCCTGCCAGCGGGTCTTCATCGACATCGAGTCTTTACCCACCGGAATGGTCAGACCGAGCGCCGGACACAGCTCTTCGCCCACCGCTTTCACCGCCGCGTAGAGACCGGCGTCTTCACCCGGGTGACCAGCAGCGGCCATCCAGTTGGCGGAGAGTTTGATGCGTTTGATATCGCCGATGTGCGTCGCCGCGATGTTGGTCAACGCTTCGCCGACTGCCAGCCGCGCCGAGGCGGCAAAGTCCAGCAGCGCCACCGGAGCGCGTTCGCCAAGCGCCATCGCTTCACCGTAGTAGCTGTCCAGGCTGGCGGTGGTCACCGCGCAGTTGGCAACCGGGATCTGCCACGGGCCGACCATCTGATCGCGCGCCACCATGCCGGTGACCGTACGGTCGCCGATGGTGACAAGAAAAGTTTTCTCCGCTACGGTCGGCAGGTGCAGCACGCGGTTTACCGCGTCAGCCACGGTAATACCGTGAGTGTTGAAGCTGTCGCCGGTCGCCTGGCGCGTCGCGACATCGCGCGTCATCTTCGGCGTTTTGCCAAGCAGCACATCCAGCGGCATATCGATTGGCTGGTTGTCGAAGTGGCTGTCGTTCAGCGTTAAGTGCTGCTCTTCGGTCGCGTCGCCAATCACCGCATAAGGCGCTCGCTCGCGGCGGCAGAGTTCGTCGAACAGCGGCAGTTGATCCGCCGCTACCGCCAGCACGTAGCGCTCCTGGGATTCGTTACACCAAATCTCCAGCGGGCTCATGCCCGGTTCGTCGCTGAGAATATCGCGCAGCTCGAAACGGCCGCCGCGACCGCCGTCGCTCACCAGCTCCGGCATGGCGTTAGAGAGACCGCCCGCGCCGACATCGTGAATAAAGAGGATCGGGTTGGCTTCACCCAGCTGCCAGCAGCGGTCAATCACCTCCTGGCAACGACGCTCCATCTCCGGGTTGTCGCGTTGAACCGAGGCGAAGTCGAGATCGGCATCGGACTGACCGGACGCCATTGACGAGGCCGCGCCGCCGCCGAGACCGATATTCATCGCCGGGCCGCCGAGAACGATCAGCTTAGCGCCAACCACGATCTCGCCCTTCTGCACATGATCTTCACGGATGTTGCCGATCCCGCCTGCCAGCATGATCGGCTTGTGGTAACCGCGCAGCTCTTCGCCGTTGTGGCTGTTGACCTTCTCTTCATAGGTACGGAAGTAGCCATTCAGCGCCGGACGGCCAAATTCGTTGTTGAATGCCGCGCCGCCCAGCGGGCCGTCGGTCATGATATCGAGCGCGGTAACGATGCGCTCCGGCTTGCCGAAATCCTCTTCCCACGGCTGCTCGAAGCCGGGAATACGCAGGTTAGAAACGGAGAAACCAACCAGGCCCGCTTTCGGCTTCGCGCCGCGCCCGGTCGCGCCCTCATCGCGGATCTCGCCGCCGGAGCCGGTTGCCGCGCCCGGCCACGGTGAAATGGCGGTCGGGTGGTTGTGCGTCTCCACCTTCATCAAAATATGGGTCGGCTCCTGGTGGAAATCGTAGCGACCTTCAGCGCGATCGGCGTAGAAACGACCAACCGCGGAACCTTCCATCACCGCCGCGTTATCTTTGTAGGCTGAGAGCACAAAGTCCGGCGTCTTTTCGAAGGTGTTTTTAATCATTTTGAACAGCGACTTCGGCTGCGGCTGCCCATCAATCACCCAGTCGGCGTTGAAGATTTTGTGACGGCAGTGCTCCGAGTTCGCCTGGGCGAACATATAGAGTTCGATATCGTTCGGGTTGCGCCCCAGGCGCGTAAAGGCGTCGTGCAGGTAATCGATCTCATCTTCCGCCAGCGCGAGGCCGAGACGCAGGTTGGCGTCAATCAACGCCTGGCGGCCTTCATCCAGCAGATCCACGCTCTGTACCGGCGCGGGCTGGTGGTGTTCAAACAGGCGCGCGGCGTCCGCTTCAGCGTTAAATACGCTCTCCATCATGCGGTCATGCAGCTGCGCAGCCACCTCTTGCCACTGGGCGTCGGTCAGGCTGGCGGCTTCAACGTAGTACGCCACGCCGCGCTCAAGGCGGTTGATCTTTTCCAGACCGCAGTTGTGGGCGATGTCGGTAGCTTTGGATGCCCAGGGAGAGATGGTGCCGGGACGAGGAGTGACGAGCAGTAATTTTCCGGTTGGGGTGTGGCTGCTAAGGCTTGGGCCATATTTCAGCAGGCGCTGGAGCCGGGCGTACTCTTCTTCGGTGAGCGCCGCGTTAAGGTCGGCAAAGTGAGTATATTCGGCATAAATATTGCTCACCGGCAGGTTGGTGGCCTGAAACCGCGCCAGCAGTTTGTTAATACGGAATGCGGACAGGGCAGGCGAACCACGCAGAATTTCCATCATAAGTCTCTCGTCTTCGATTACGAAGCGTCGGGGACGCTTAAAGTGTGCACCAGGGAAAACGGGCGTCATTATAGAGAATCCTGACGCCCGACGAAACCGTTTGCGTGGAAATAAAAAACGGCGGCGATTTTTAGCAATAGCTGTGGCCGAATGCTGTAATTTGTTGCCAACTGCCGTTTAGTTACGCAGAATGCCGCTAAATCAGCAGCAATCCCCTTGCTGTGATTGCGAAAACCTTTTGAGGCAAAGTACGGCGCAGAGAATTAACTCCTTGAAAAGATTTCAGATTAATTATCTGCTCATCGGCATTGTCACCCTGCTGCTGGCAGCGGCGCTGTGGCCATCAGTCCCCTGGTTTGGCAAAGCCGATAACCGCATCGCGGCTATCCAGGCGCGCGGGGAGCTGCGCGTCAGTACCATTTCGACGCCGCTTACTTACACCTCTATCAACGGCAAAAATTACGGCCTCGATTACGAGCTGGCGCAACAGTTTGCCGACTACCTCGGCGTGAAGCTTAAAATCACCGTGCGCCAGAACATCAGCCAGCTGTTTGACGACCTCGATCACGACAACGCCGATATGCTCGCCGCCGGGCTGGTCTATAACAATGAGCGCGTCAAAAGCTACCAGACCGGGCCGGTCTACTACTCCGTTTCTCAACAACTTGTCTATCGCGTCGGCAGCTATCGCCCACGTACGCTGGCGGAAGTGAATGAGAGCCAGTTGACCATTGCGCCCGGGCATGTCGCGCTGGACGATCTGCGCGAGATAAAAGAGAAGAAGTACCCCAATCTCAGTTGGAAGGTGGATGAAAAACTCGGCACTACCTCCCTGCTCCAGCAAGTGGTCGACGGCAAACTGAGCTATACCGTCGCCGATTCGGTGGCGATCAGCCTCTTCCAGCGCGTTCACCCGGAGCTGGCGGTGGCGCTCGATATCTCTGATGAACAGCCCGTCACCTGGTTTAGCAAGCGCGACGACGACAATACGCTCTCGGCGGCGATGCTCGACTTCTTCAACACCATTAATGGCGAGGGGATCCTCGCGAGGCTCGAAGAGAAGTATCTCGGGCATGGCGATGGCTTTGATTATGTTGATACCCGCGCCTTTTTACGCGCCGTTGATAGCGTGCTGCCAGAGTTGCAGCCGCTGTTTGAGAAGTATGCGCAGCAGATCGACTGGAAGCTGTTAGCGGCAATTTCCTATCAGGAGTCCCACTGGGACACGCAGGCCACCTCCCCGACGGGCGTACGCGGGCTAATGATGTTGACCCGCAATACGGCGCAGAGCCTCGGGCTGAGCGACAGAACCGATGCCGAGCAGAGCATCAGCGGCGGCGCGCGCTACTTGCAGGATATGATGAGCAAAGTGCCGGACAGCGTGCCGCAGGATGAGAAGATCTGGTATGCGCTGGCGGCCTACAACATGGGTTATGCGCATATGCTTGATGCCCGTGCGCTGACGGTGAAGACCAAAGGCAATCCGGATAGCTGGGCCGATGTGAAACAGCGCCTGCCGCTGTTAAGCCAGAAGGCCTACTACAGCAAATTACGCTACGGCTATGCCCGCGGGTATCAGGCGTATGCCTACGTGGAGAATATCCGCAAATATGAGATTAGCCTGGTGGGTTACCTGCTGGAGAAAGAGAAGGCGCTCGCCGCAACGCTCAAGCTGGCGCAGAGCTACCCGGCGGTGTCGAGTGCCGAGCTTGACCAGCCAACCTATGGCGTCTTGCCCTTCAGCGCGCTGACCGTCGACGAGGCGTTTGGTCACCACTCGGTTTTACCGCAGGATACGCTGCAACTGAAAGTGAACCGCTGATTAAGTTGCCGGATGGCGCTGCGCTTATCCGGCCTACAAAGCCCGACCAACTGTAACCGCTCCCGTAGGCCTGATAAGGCGGAGCCGCCATCAGGCATTGTTTGCCGGATGGCGCTGCGCTTATCCGGCCTACAAAGGCAATCAACCCCACCCCATGCCTGATAAGGCGGAGCCGCCATCAGGCGTTGCCGGTTTTCAGCGCTTTTTTCTCCAGCCGACGCTGGCGGAAGAAATCGCTTAACATCGCGGCGCACTCATCGCGCAGCACGCCTTCGGTAAACTCGACCCGATGATTCATTCCCGGGTGATGGAGCACATCCATCAACGATCCTGCCGCGCCGGTTTTCGCATCCCGCGCGCCAAACACCAGTTGCCCGATGCGGCTGTGCACCATGGCACCCGCGCACATCACGCAGGGCTCCAGCGTGACATAGAGCGTGGTGTCGATCAGCCGGTAGTTTTGCAGCACCAGCCCGCCCTGGCGCAGCGCCATAATCTCCGCGTGCGCGGTGGGATCGTGACGGCCAATCGGGCGGTTCCACCCTTCGCCAATCACCTGGTTGTTATGCACCAGCACCGCGCCCACGGGCACTTCGCCCTCTTCCCAGGCGCGCTTCGCCAGCGTCAGCGCATAACGCATCCAGTGTTCGTGAGTCAGTTCGGGATTGGACAAAGGTATAAACTCCAGTAATTCAGGCGGGGCGCATTATACACACCCCTAATACGTTCGACACTACTCAAGCTGTTGCAGTTCGCCACGACGCGTAACGCGCCAGCGGTGCTGGCAGAAGTAGAGCAGCGGGTTGTCCTGTTTACTGTCGCTGTAGCCGCTGTAGAGACGCAGCGGCGTACCGATTTTGCGCTCCAATTGCGCGACTTTCTCATGCCCCAGGCAGCGCAGGGTCAGCACCCAACCGCCGTAGCCTCGGGTCATCTGGCTGGCGATAACATTGACGCGCGGCAGCCAGGGCGTGTCGAAATAGACCTGTTCAACCAACGACTGCGGCGACCCGGTGATCAGCCAGATATCCGCATCCGAGGCGGCCAGATAGTTGGTTAACCGCGTCTGCACCACCGGGAAGGCCGTGACGTGCCCGCGGAACCAGTCGGCGAATTTCTGCTGCAGGGCGTTGAGATGGCGTTCGCTGTGACCAAAGGTGCAGCCCCATAACAGCAGGCTCATCGGCCAGCGTGCGGCACGGCCCTTTATCAGCAGCCCGGCACCAATCACCGGTAACAGCGGCAGCACAAGCAGCGCATTGAGCGGATGATGTCGCAGCAAATAACGCAAAAAAGTGCCGAACATATCCTGCTGATGTAATGTTCCATCAAGGTCAAAAAATACAACGCGGCGTTCACTGGTAGCCAAAAGATATTCCTCTGTGGGTTAACGCTCCATCGCCGGGACGCTCCGTTTGGCGATTACACTACAACTAGCCTAACAGATAGATCCTCACTTTTCCGGTAACAGCCTGTTATCAATACCTGCAATAATACGCGCCACGCGTTTTCTCCCCTACTTAATACAGGTGACAATGACTCCAGCCCCCCGCACAACGCCGCGACGCGCCTTGCAGATCTCTGCCTTTCGCTACCTCTTTTCTGCCCGACTTCTTACCGTGCTGGGCAACGGCATCGCGCCGATCGCGCTGGCTTTCGCGGTGCTCGATATTGGTGGTTCGGCGGCCGATCTTGGCCTGGTGGTGGCGGCACGCTCGCTGTTTAACGTTGCTTTTTTGTTGATTGGCGGCGTGCTGGCGGATCGCTACTCCCGCAGCCGCGTGATGGTGCTCTCTTCTCTTGTCGCCGCTCTTTCACAGGGTGCGGTCGCCTGGCTGGTGCTCGACGGCTCGGCCAGCGTCATGTTGCTTGCCCTGCTTGGCACGCTTAATGGCGCGGCGGCGGGCATTGCCCTTCCCGCCTCCTCGGCGCTGGTGCCGCAAACGGTGCCTGTTTACCTGCGCCGCGAAGCGAATGCGCTACTGCAACTTGGAATTTACAGCGGGACGGTCATCGGTGCCTCGCTCGGCGGTATCCTGACCAGCGCAGTTGGCCCCGGCTGGGGGCTGGCCATTGATGCGCTCGGCTTTGCCGCTTCGGCACCGCTCTATTACGCCATTCGCGTCGGTACTATCAAAGCCGCAGAGGCGACCAGCAATATCCTGCAGGATCTGCGCGACGGCTGGAAAGAGTTCGCCAGCCGTCCCTGGGTCTGGTCGGTGGTGGTGCAGTTCACCCTGATTAATGCCGCCTTCAGTGGGATCGTAATGGTGCTCGGCCCGGTAATTGCCGACAGCGCTTTTGGGCGAACCCAGTGGGGGCTGATTATCGCCGCGCAGAGCGTGGGTCTGATTGTCGGCTCGTTCCTTGCGCTGCGCTGGCGGCCTAAGCGCGATCTCTTTATTGGCGTGGTGCTGATGGCGTTTTGCGCCGTGCCCACCTGGCTGCTCGGCCAGGCGGCACCGGCACACTGGCTGATGGCGGCATTCTTTTGCGCCGGCATCGTCTTCGGCCTTTTCGGCGTGGCGTGGGCGCAGTCGCTGCAAACGCACATTCCGGCGGAGAAGCTGGCGCGGGTCTACGCCTGGGATGCGATGGGATCGTTTATTGCCATTCCGGTAGGCGAACTGGCAGCCGGGCCGCTGGCGATGCATTTTGGCAGCGAAACGGTGTTAACCACCTCGGCGCTGGTGGTGATCCTCGCCTGTATCGGCGCGGGTCTGGTACCCGCAATCCGCCGTCTCGAGAGCGCGCCACAGGTGAAAGCGAGTGGCTCTGGCCTCTCCAGTTGATCGCTATCAAACGCCACGCGGAGAAACTTTGTGCTGCCAGAATTTTTAATTCATAATCACCGCCCATGGATGGAATAGTTAATTCATCCGCGTAATGCACCAGGCAGTGAATTACGTGAACACCCCGGAGATCGTATGAACTGTTTGATCCGCATTCGCCAGCGCTATCCCGGCCTTGCGCAGAGTGATAAAAAGCTGGCGGAATTTCTGCTCGAAAACCCTGACCGCGCTCGCCATTTAAGCTCGCAGCAGCTGGCGGCGGAAGCGGGTGTCAGCCAGTCGAGCGTGGTGAAATTCGCGCAGAAGATGGAGTTCAAAGGCTTCCCGGCAATGAAGCTGGCGATCAGCGAAGCGCTGGCCAGCAACCCCAACCCCTACTCCGTACCGGTGCATAATAAAATTCGCGGCGATGACGCCCTGCGCGTGGTCGGCGAGAAGCTGATTAAAGAGTATCAGAGCGCGATGCACGCCTCGCTGGATGTAAACAGCGAAGAGAAGCTGCTGGAGAGCGTGCGCCTGCTGCGCGAATCGCGGCGCATCGTGCTGACCGGTATTGGCGCATCAGGCCTGGTGGCGCGCAATTTTGGCTGGAAGCTGATGAAGATTGGCCTTAACGCCATTGTTGAGCAGGATATGCACGCGCTGCTGGCGGCGGTGCAGGCGCTGGAGCCGGGCGATCTGCTGCTGCCGGTCTCCTACTCTGGCGAACGGCGTGAGATCAATCTGGCGGCTGACGAAGCGTTACGCGTCGGCGCAAAGATCCTCGCGATCACCGGTTTTACTCCCAATGCGCTGCAACAGCGCGCTACCCACTCGCTTTACACCATTGCGGAAGAGCAGGCAACGCGCAGCGCGGCGATCTCCTCCACCAGCGCCCAGATGATGCTGACGGATCTGCTCTTTATGGCGCTGGTTCAGCAGGATCTGGAGCATGCCCCGGAGCGTATTCGCCACAGCGAGGAGCTGGTAAAAAAACTGGTTTGAGCAGGCAATCATCGTATAATGCCCGCCCTGTTTGTGTTGTTTCTGAGATTTTCCTGATGGCGCTGTTAATTACCAAAAAATGCATCAACTGCGATATGTGCGAGCCGGAGTGCCCGAATGAGGCGATTTCGCTCGGCGAGAGCATTTATGAGATTAACAGCGACCGCTGCACCGAGTGCGTGGGCCATTACGAAACGCCGACCTGCCAGAAAGTGTGCCCGATCCCCAATACCATCCTGAAAGATCCGGCACATCAAGAGAGTGAAGAGCAGCTGTGGGATAAATTTGTGCTGCTGCATCACTCTGACAAAATTTAACTCTCGATAATCACCGTTGCACAAGCGTAGTGGCGCTCATCTGCCAGCGTGACGTGCATTGACCGCACGCCCATCCGCTCTGCCAGCCGCTCAGCTTCACCCCACAGGCGCAGGCTCGGTTTCCCAAGCTCATCGTTAAACACTTCGAACTGATTGAACGCCAGCCCGTTGCGAATGCCGGTGCCGAGCGCTTTTGCCGCCGCCTCTTTCACTGCAAAGCGTTTGGCGAGAAAGCGCACCGGCTGCTGGTGCGCCTCGTAGAGCGCCCATTCATTAGGGCTGAGCACGCGCTTCGCCAGCCGATCGCCGCTGCGGGCGACCACCGCTTCAATGCGTGCGATCTCAACGATATCGGTGCCCAGTCCTAAGATAGCCATTATGCGCGCGCTTCCAGCATCAAACGTTTCATCTCTGCCACCGCCTCTTTCAGGCCGCTCATTACCGCACGGCCAATAATTGCGTGTCCAATATTCAGCTCATGCATCTCTGGCAGCGCGGCGATCGCTTTAACGTTGTGGTAAGTCAGACCGTGACCGGCGTTCACTTTCAGCCCGAGGCTGGCGGCATAGGTCGCGGCGTTGGCGATGCGCTCCAGCTCTTTCGCCTGCGCGGCCTCGTTTTCAGCATCGGCGTAACAGCCGGTGTGGATTTCGATATAAGGCGCGCCCACTTCCGCCGCGGCCTGGATCTGCGCGTTATCGGCATCGATAAACAGCGACACCAGAATACCCGCTTGTGCCAGGCGCTGGCAGGCATCGCGCATTTTGTCGCGCTGACCGGCCACGTCCAGCCCGCCTTCGGTGGTCACTTCCTGGCGCTT
Organism: Kosakonia sp. HypNH10; assembly: GCF_029850615.1. Lineage (NCBI taxonomy): Bacteria > Pseudomonadati > Pseudomonadota > Gammaproteobacteria > Enterobacterales > Enterobacteriaceae > Kosakonia > Kosakonia sp. HypNH10. Next base: position 22,879 of record NZ_JAOTIU010000002.1, on the reverse strand, counting down.
TTCCGGCACCAGGCAGCAGAAGTGCGGCTTCGTTTCGCAGGCAATCGCCAGCATCTCGTCGGTAACAGCCATTTCAAGGTTCATGCGCGTGTGCAGCGTCTGGCGCAGGATACGCACGTCTCTGTCGGTAATATGGCGACGATCTTCACGCAGATGGACGGTAATCCCATCGGCACCCGCCTGCTCGGCAATAAACGCCGCCTGCACCGGATCCGGGTAAGCGGTGCCGCGCGCGTTGCGCAGAGTGGCAATGTGATCGATGTTTACGCCCAACAGTAATTCAGCCATGACAATCCTCAGTTTCGCAAAATTTCCGGCGCGGTCTTCGCCCCGCCTGGTCTGTGATCCTGCCGCTAGCGCTTAGGCACAAACTGCCGGAATAACTCCCGGCTTTTGAGCGGCTTGCCTCCAAGATACGGCTTCAGGGCGATGCGGGTAAAGCGCTTTGCGGCGCGCAGCGTGTCGCTGTCCGGAAACTCCCGCTCGGAGAGCGCGCGTAAGTGTCGCCCGGTGAAGGTGGTGTTGTCGACCACGACGCTGGCGATAAAGCCCTTCTCTTCGCGGTAGCGATAGGTCATGCCATCTTCCACCGCCTCGCCGCTGCCCGCACAGTGCAGAAAATCGACGCCGTAACCGAGATGGCCGAGCAGCGCCAGCTCAAAACGGCGCAGCACCGGCTCTGGTGAGCCACTAACGCCGGCCAGCGCCTGGATACAGTGCAGATAATCAAAAAAGAGTTCGGAGAAACGCGTCTCATGCTCCAGCACACGGGAGATGAGTTCATTGACGTAGAGACCGCTGTAAAGGGTAATGCCGCTTAGCGGTAGCGCCAGCGAGACCGCTTCAGCACTGCGCAGGGTTTTGACTTCGCCGCGCCCGCCAAAGCGCACCAGCAGAGGGGTAAAGGGCTGCAAAGCGCCTTTGAGGTTGGAACGTTTGGAGCGTGCGCCTTTGGCAACCAGGCGCACACGACCGGACTCTTCCGTGAAGACGTCCAGCATTAAGCTGGTTTCGCTCCAGGGACGGCTATGAAGAACGAAGGCACGCTGCCATCCCTCCATCCGGTGTTACTCAGAGATCGTCGACATAACCGAGACTGCGCAGCGCGCGCTCGTCATCGGCCCAGCCCGATTTCACTTTGACCCACAGTTCAAGGTGAACTTTGGCTTCGAACATCTCTTCCATATCTTTACGGGCTTCGGTGCCGATGGTTTTGATTTTGGCGCCTTTGTTGCCAATCACCATCTTCTTCTGCCCTTCGCGCTCAACGAGGATGAGGCCGTTGATGTCATACCCGCCGCGCTCGTTGGTAACAAAGCGCTCAATCTCTACGGTGACGGAGTATGGCAGCTCTGCGCCAAGGAAACGCATCAGCTTTTCACGGATGATTTCAGAAGCCATAAAACGCTGTGAGCGGTCGGTGACGTAATCTTCCGGGAAGTGGTGAATCGCTTCCGGCAGATGTTTGCGCACGACGCTGGCGATGGTATCAACGTTCATGCCGGTTTCCGCAGAGAGCGGCACGATGTCGAGGAAGTTCATCTGGCTTGCGAGGAACTGCAGGTGCGGCAGCAGATCGGCTTTCTCCTGCACGTTGTCCACTTTGTTCACCGCAAGGATCACCGGTGCACGAGCGTCACGCAGCTTGTTCAGCACCATTTCGTCATCCGCCGTCCAGCGGGTGCCTTCAACGACGAAGATCACCAGCTCAACGTCGCCGATAGAGCTGCTGGCCGCTTTGTTCATCAGGCGGTTGATCGCGCGCTTCTCTTCCATATGCAGACCCGGGGTATCGACGTAGACCGCCTGATAAGCCCCTTCGGTATGGATGCCGACGATACGGTGGCGCGTAGTTTGTGCTTTACGGGAGGTGATCGAGATCTTCTGCCCGAGCAGCTTGTTCAGCAGTGTGGATTTGCCGACGTTGGGACGTCCAACGATGGCGATAAATCCGCAATAGGTGTTTTCAGTTTCAGTGCTCATTCCAACTCCAGTTTTTTCAGCGCCTGTTCGGCGGCAGCCTGCTCCGCCTTACGACGGCTGGAACCCGTGCCAACCACCGGTTCGCTCAGGCCGCTGACCTGGCAGTGGATAGTAAATTCCTGATCGTGCGCTTCGCCCCGCACCTGCACCACCAGATAGGAGGGCAGCGGCAGATGGCGACCCTGCAAGAACTCCTGCAGGCGCGTTTTCGGATCTTTTTGTTTATCGCCAGGACTGATTTCGTCGAGGCGCGTCTGATACCAGCTGAGGATCAATCGCTCAACGGTCTGGATGTCGCTATCCAGGAATACCCCGCCGATCAATGCCTCTACGGTATCCGCTAAAATCGATTCACGGCGAAAGCCGCCGCTTTTCAACTCACCCGGGCCAAGGCGCAGGCACTCGCCCAACTCAAATTCGCGGGCGATTTCTGCCAGCGTATTGCCGCGTACCAGCGTGGCGCGCATGCGGCTCATATCCCCTTCATCCACGCGTGGAAAACGGTGATAGAGGGCATTGGCGATCACAAAACTTAAAATCGAGTCGCCGAGAAATTCGAGACGCTCGTTATGTTTGCTACTGGCGCTGCGGTGAGTTAAAGCCTGCTGCAACAGATCGTGATGTTGAAAAGTGTAGCCCAGCTTCCGCTGAAGCCGATTAATTACGATGGGGTTCATGCGTTACCAATAAATAAATGCGTCAACAATGCAGCACACGAAACCGACCTGAAGAACCAACGCGGTTTCGTGTGCTGTGGCACCCGAAGGGCCAGCCTTAAACTTCGGGGGAATATTCTATACGCAACGAGGAGGGATGTCGTTAGTAAGAAGGGAATAATCCTGGAAATAATTCGGGGCGCAACAAGAATAATTACGCCCCGCTGAATCAATGAATTCCGCCGATACGATTCAGGCGCACGCCTGTCGGCCATTCACCTTCCTGTTTTTCGAAACTCATCCAGATTGCCGTCGCACGTCCAACCAGATTCGCTTCCGGCACAAAGCCCCAGTAGCGGCTGTCCGCGCTGTTATCGCGGTTGTCACCCATCATAAAGTAGTGACCCGGCGGCACAATCCAGGTAGCCAGCGGCTGGTTCTGCTGACGGTAGTAAATACCGAGCTGATCCTGCGCGATAGGCACGTTGAGAATACGGTGCGTGACGTCGCCCAGCGTCTCTTTACGCTCGGTGAGACGCACGCCGTCTGCCATGCTCTGCCCTTTCGCCATCTGGAAGAAGCCGCTGCTCGCTTCGCCGCCGTTACGACGGCCAAAGGTCTGCACAAAATCGCTCTCTTCCACATTGCTGTAGGTGACAGGCAGCGCGTTACCGCACGCCTGACCGGAACTGCAATTGGGCTGCACGGTAACCTGTTTCGTCACCGGATCGTAGCTCACTTTATCGCCCGGCAGGCCGACCACGCGCTTGATGTAATCGAGGCGCGGATCGTCCGGATACTTAAACACCGCGATGTCGCCACGTTTCGGATGACCGGTTTCGATCAGCGTTTTCTGGTAGATAGGATCTTTAATGCCGTAGGCAAACTTCTCCACCAGAATAAAATCGCCGATCAGAAGCGTTGGCATCATCGAGCCTGACGGGATCTGGAAGGGTTCATAGATAAATGAACGCACCACCAGCACAATCGCCAGCACCGGGAAAACCGAGGCGCCCGTCTCCAGCCAGCCCGGTTTCGGGCCAACTTTTTTCAGCGTCTTCGCATCAAGCGCATCGCCCGTCGCTGCCTGCGCAGCGGCCTGACGCTCCCGGCGTTTCGGTGCAAAAATAAATTTATCCAGGCACCATAAAAAACCCGTCACCAGCGTCGCGATCACCAGGATCAGGGCAAACATGTTCGCCATGCCAACTCCTTTAGGTTATTTGCTCTCTTTGCCAACATGGAGAATGGCGAGGAACGCTTCCTGCGGCAGCTCAACGTTACCAACCTGCTTCATGCGTTTCTTACCGTCTTTCTGTTTCTGCAACAGCTTTTTCTTACGGCTGACGTCGCCGCCGTAGCACTTCGCCAGAACGTTTTTACGCAGCTGTTTCACGGTTGAGCGGGCAATGATGTGGTTGCCAATCGCCGCCTGAATCGCGATATCAAACTGCTGGCGCGGGATCAGCTCTTTCATCTTCTCGACCAGCTCGCGACCGCGATACGGCGCGTTATCGTTGTGGGTGATCAGCGCCAGCGCATCGACGCGATCGCCGTTGATCAGCACGTCAACGCGCACCATGTTGGAGGCCTGGAAGCGTTTGAAGTTGTAATCCAGCGAGGCGTAGCCGCGCGAGGTGGACTTCAGGCGGTCGAAGAAGTCGAGCACCACTTCTGCCATCGGGATTTCGTAGGTCAGCGCCACCTGTTTACCGTGGTAAACCATGTTGGTCTGCACACCGCGTTTCTCGATGCAGAGGGTGATGACGTTACCGAGGAACTCCTGCGGTAGCAGCATATGACACTCGGCGATCGGCTCGCGCAGCTCTTCGATGTTGTTCAGCGGCGGCAGCTTGGAAGGGCTGTCGACGTAGATCACCTCTTTGTTGGTGGTCTGCACTTCATACACTACGGTTGGTGCCGTGGTGATGAGGTCAAGATCGTATTCACGCTCCAGACGCTCCTGGATGATCTCCATATGCAGCAGGCCGAGGAAGCCGCAGCGGAAACCGAAGCCGAGCGCGGTGGAGCTTTCCGGTTCGTAGAACAGGGAGGCATCGTTAAGGCTCAGCTTGCCGAGGGCGTCACGGAAGTTCTCGTAGTCGTCGGAGCTGACCGGGAAGAGACCGGCGTAAACCTGCGGTTTCACCTTTTTAAAGCCGGGTAGCGCTTTGTCTGCCGGGTTACGGGCAGCGGTCAGGGTATCCCCTACCGGCGCGCCGAGAATGTCTTTGATGGCGCAGACTAACCAGCCCACTTCGCCGCACTTCAGTTCGGTGCGGTCGATCTGCTTCGGCGTGAAGATCCCGAGACGGTCAGCGTTATAGACCTGGCCGGTGCTCATCACTTTGATTTTGTCGCCTTTGCGCATGGTGCCGTTTTTGATACGCACCAGCGAGACAACGCCGAGGTAGTTATCGAACCAGGAGTCGATGATCAGCGCCTGTAGCGGGGCATCAGGATCGCCTTCCGGCGGCGGAATGTCGCGCACCAGGCGCTCAAGAACATCCGGTACGCCAACGCCAGTTTTCGCCGAGCAGCGCACCGCATCGGTGGCGTCAATGCCGACGATATCTTCAATCTCTTCCGCTACGCGCTCAGGATCGGCCGCCGGCAGGTCGATTTTGTTCAAGACCGGCACCACTTCCAGATCCATCTCCATCGCGGTGTAGCAGTTCGCCAGCGTCTGTGCTTCCACGCCCTGGCCTGCATCAACCACCAGCAGCGCACCTTCACAGGCGGCCAGCGAGCGGGAAACTTCGTAGGAGAAGTCAACGTGGCCCGGGGTGTCGATAAAGTTCAGCTGATAGGTTTCGCCGTCGGTGGCTTTGTAATCCAGCGTCACGCTCTGTGCTTTGATAGTAATGCCGCGTTCGCGCTCGAGATCCATGGAGTCCAGCACCTGGGCTGCCATTTCGCGATCGGAGAGACCACCGCAAATCTGAATAATACGGTCAGACAGCGTCGATTTACCGTGGTCGATGTGAGCGATGATCGAAAAGTTACGAATATTCTTCATAGAGTGAGATTTTATGCCTTACGAGTAACTAAGAGGCCTGTTCGCGCCTGACGTCAATGTACTAAAACGCCGCATTCTACACTACAACCACAACGCGGGGAAATGCTCAAACCGCCCACACTTTGTAAGCGGTAACAGGCAGGATCAGGGACGGCTTTCGGCGGATGCGTCGTCGACGCGAATAAGGTTCGGCGGCAGGCCGACGCTAAGGATTATTGGCTGCCATTCGCTACGGGTGGCAAGCTTCGGCGAGAGACCGCGCGCCAGCAGAAAACCGCCGATACCGCCCAGCACAGCGCCGCTAAACGCCGCCATATCGTTACCGAACAGCGTCTGGAACAGTGCGCCCATCACAAACAGGCCAAGCAGCGGTGTCATATAGACCAGCACCGCGGAGCCAAGCAGGCTGCTCTCCGCAATGCCCAACTCAACTTTCTGCCCCGGCTCCAGCGGCTCAGCGCAGGGTACGGCGATGGTGTGCGTAGTTTGCGGGCCAAGCTTGTTGAGTACGCGGCTGCCGCAGCCGGCACGCGAGGCACAGCTGCTGCAGGAGGCTTTCACGTCACATTCGACCAGCGCCTGGCCATGCTGCCAGGAGACGACGGTTGCCCACTCTTTAATCATTGTGCAGCCCTGAATTTGACGTTATCCGCAATGCGTTTTGCCGTTTGCGGTGGCAGCTCGCCCACGATGGTAATTTCGGCGTTGTCGCGCACGGTAGTGCTGACGGTGCGTCGACCGGTGCGTAGCATCTGGTCGCTGCTGTTCTGGTTTGCACGGTTGATGTTAACCGAGAAGCTGAACAATCCATCGGAGTAGAGGCGTGATTCGACGGGTACATCGACGGTCGGCAGCTGTCGGCGGCTGCTGGCCACTTCGGTGAAGCCCTGCGGCAGCCATGATGGCACCCAGTTAAAGTTCACTTTGTCGCCCGTCGGCACCGAGAGCAGCGGCGGCAGGCTCGCTTTCGCCAGCGTTTGCATGCTGTCGCTCACCTGACCATTGACGTTGAACGCAATCACGCGGAACTGCTCAAGGGTTTCGCCATCGCGATCGAGCAGATCGACGCGCATCGGCAGCCGGCTCTCTTCATCCATCCACACAATATAGCTGTAGCGCGTACCGTCACGCGCCACGACGCGGATCACTTCACACAGCCTGTCGGCAATGCGCGTGCGCCCGACGGAGATAAAGTCGTAGTACGGCGAGAGACGTTTAAAATCGGTATAGACCAGCGACGGCAGCGAATCGACGATGTAGTTACCGTTGAGCGTGAAGGGCTCAAGTCCAGGTTCGAAGTAGCTGATCTCATTGCCGCGCTGCACCACTTCGCGGCGCGGGCCATCCATTTGCAGCAGCTGCGCAAGCGCCTGGTTGTCGAGGCGCGCATGACGATAGCGCAGCGATTCAACACCCTGTTTGTTGATGCTGATAAAGGAGAGTTCGTAATTGAGGGACTGGCTCGCTACATTCATCTGCTGTAACAACGCCCCGGATGAAACATCAGCCGAGGCGTTAGTTGAGCAAAGTAGACCAGCAGCCACAAAAGAGAGGGCACACCAAAGTTGCTTCATTACTGCGATTGCGTTCCTAAGGTTTGATTTCCTGGCACCTGGACAGCGGCCTGCTGAGTTTGCGCCTGTTCAAACTGAAGCTGCTCAGCGTGCAGACGGCGTTGCAGTTCGTAATCCTGCAGCATCGCGTTGATGCGACGACGCTGTTCCTGAACCTGCTGCTGCTGACCGGCACTTGCCGTCGCATCAGCCGGAACACCCAGGCTCACCGGGCTGGCTTTGCCCATCATCGGCAGTGTGTTAAACACTGGCGCTTCGGGCTGCTGGGTGGATTCAGCCTGGCCATTATAGTGCTGAACGCCAACAATGACAGCTAACGATACGCATGCCGCAACGCCCATCTGGGTGAGCTGACTCGCCCACGGACGCACTTTGTGCCAGAACGGCATCTTCTGCCATTGCTGCGGTGCCGGCTGCGCTTCAGGGATAAGCGGCGTCGCAGGCTGCACGGCGTCACTCTCAATCGCGGCCATCACCCGATCGGAGATATCGAAATGCAGCAGGTCGGCAGTATCACCACGCATTGAATCACGGATGAGGTGGTAACTCGCCCAGGTTCGCTGCATTTCTGGATCACGGGACAGCTCACTGAGCAGTTCGTTATCCAGGGTCTCACCATCCATTAAAGCGGAAAGTTTTTCTTTCTGCATGCCTAATACCTTTTCCAGTATCCCGCTATCGTCAACGCCTGATAAGCGGTTGAACTTTATTATCAATGGCTTCCCGCGCACGGAAGATACGAGAACGAACTGTACCCACCGGGCAATCCATGATGACCGCTATCTCTTCATAGCTTAGGCCATCCAGCTCCCGTAACGTAATTGCCATACGTAAATCTTCCGGGAGAGACTCAATAGTGCGGAAAACGATTTGTCGCAGTTCTTCTGACAACATTAAGTTCTCAGGGTTCGAAATTTCTTTCAGCGCGCCGCCGCTTTCGAAGTTTTCCGCTTCATTCGCATCCACATCGCTGGATGGCGGCCTGCGCCCCTGAGCAACCAGGTAATTTTTCGCTGTATTCACAGCAATACGGTAGAGCCAGGTATAAAAAGCGCTATCACCCCTGAAAGAATCAAGCGCGCGATAGGCTTTAATAAAGGACTCTTGTGTTACGTCAGGCACATCGCCTGAAGGGACATAACGAGAGACCAGGCTAGCCACTTTATGCTGGTAGCGCACCACCAGTAAGTTAAAGGCTTTCTGATCTCCCTTCTGGACCCTTTCAACAAGAATCTGATCCGTTAACTGCTCGCTCATCCGAGGTAAAGTCTCCCCAAAACCCATTTCCACGCGTAGCCAGAACGCCACTCCAAAACTGCATTATGAGCAAGCAGCCAATTAGAGAGCAGACCAGTAAGAAAGTTCCGTCACGCCTTTGTTTTTGTGCAGAGTTACGCAGAACTTTCGTTATCACTCATTATAAGTCTGCCGACCACATGCACCCTATTCTCAAAGAAAAGACCTTAAGATCGCCAGAGATTACCGCACTAATGCTTTTTTTTCATCCTTAATACACCTTAGTAAACAAACAGCCTTTTCTTAGTTTTTATCCTCTCTCTTCAGCCACCAGCGCCCGTCATGTTTAGTGCTTAATACACAAAACAAAAAAATGTGCATTTGCTGCGCGGGTGGTGCTATTCTCGAGCAACTCTTGTTTAGTAAATTAAACACACTATGCAAACAACTCTTGAACTCTCCTGTGATGTGCTGGTTATTGGTAGCGGTGCGGCGGGCCTTTCCGTTGCGTTACGTCTGGCGGCTCAGCACTCCGTTATCGTTTTAAGCAAAGGGTCGGTCAGCGAAGGGTCAACACTCTACGCGCAGGGCGGTATTGCGGCGGTGTTTGATAAAACTGACAGCATCGCCTCCCATGTCGAAGATACCCTGATTGCCGGTGCCGGCATTGTCGATCGCCACGCGGCGGAGTTTGTCGCCAGCCATGCGCGTCACTGCGTGCAGTGGCTTATCGACCAGGGCGTGATGTTTGATACGGAGTTGAGTGAAAGCGGCGATGCCAGCTATCACCTCACCCGCGAAGGTGGGCACAGCCATCGCCGGATTCTTCATGCTGCTGATGCCACCGGCAAAGCGGTGGAGAACACGCTGGTGAGCCAGGCGATGAGCCACCCGAATATTCGCCTGCTTGAGCGCACCAATGCGGTTGACCTGATTATCTCTGACAAAATTGGCCTGCACGGTGCGCGCCGGGTGGTGGGTGCATGGGTGTGGAATCGCAATAAAGAGCAGGTTGAAACCTGTCGCGCAAAAGCGGTGGTGCTGGCCACCGGCGGCGCATCGAAGGTCTATCAGTACACCACCAATCCCGATATCGCTTCCGGCGATGGTATCGCCATGGCCTGGCGCGCGGGTTGCCGGGTAGCGAATCTGGAGTTTAATCAATTTCACCCCACCGCGCTGTTTCACCCGCAGGCGCGCAATTTCTTGCTGACGGAAGCGCTGCGCGGTGAAGGCGCACACCTGAAACGCCCGGACGGCACACGCTTTATGCCCGACTTTGACCCGCGCGGCGAGCTTGCTCCGCGCGATGTGGTGGCGCGCGCCATCGACCATGAAATGAAACGCCTCGGCGTCGAGTGCATGTACCTGGATATCAGCCACAAACCGCCTGAGTTTGTGCGCCATCACTTCCCGATGATCTATGAGAAGCTGCTCGGCCTTGGCATCGATCTGACCAAAGAGCCGGTGCCGATTGTGCCCGCGGCACACTACACCTGTGGCGGGGTGATGATTGACGATGCCGGCCGTACCGATGTTGATGGTCTCTATGCGGTCGGCGAAGTGAGCTACAGCGGCTTGCATGGCGCTAATCGCATGGCCTCTAATTCACTGCTGGAGTGTCTGGTCTATGGCTGGTCGGCCGCTGAAGATATTGCGCACCGTATGCCGGACATCGAAAACGTGCCTGCGTTACCGGCGTGGGATGAAAGCCGCGTCGACGATGCCGATGAGCGGGTGATCCTGCAACATAACTGGCATGAGCTGCGGCTGTTTATGTGGGATTACGTCGGGATTGTGCGGACCACGAAGCGCCTTGAGCGGGCGTTGCGCCGCATTAACTTGTTGCAGCAGGAAATTGACGAGTATTACGCGCACTTCCGCGTGTCAAATAACCTGCTTGAAGTGCGCAACCTGGTGCAGGTGGCGGAGCTGATTGTGCGCTGCGCAATGATGCGCAAAGAGAGCCGAGGCCTGCACTACACGCTGGATTACCCGCATCAGCTGCCGGAATCCGGGCCAACGGTGCTCTCGCCGCAAAGTTACATAAAGAGATAGAAGGTCTGGGTCAGCGCGCTAAAGCTTTCTGAATAGCGCTGATCCGCGCCGCGGATCACCAGCCTGTCGGCAAAGAGTTCGCCCTGTCGCGGCGAGAAGGCCAGCAGCACGCGGTGCGGTAAGCGCCCTTCCGTTTCCGCGACATCGGTGCGCAGACGCAAATGCCAGCCGAGCTGTCGCGCTTTCTCGCTAAAGCCTTCACAGGTCTCCACCGGCAGCACCACGCAGAAAAAACCCTCTTCGGTGATAAGCGTCGCGGCGATCTCCAGCAGCGTCTGGTGATCGAGGGTGGTGGTGTAACGCGCGCGGTCGCGCTCAGGCGTGGCGCACTTAACACCCTCTTCAAAATAGGGCGGATTGCTGACGATAAGATCAAAACGCGCGGTGTTCTGCTGGCTCCAGGCGAGAATATCGGCGCAATGGACGCGAATGCGATCGGCCCACATAGAAGCCTGCACGTTCTCCTGCGCCTGCCCTGCCGCCTGCTCATCAAGCTCAACCGCATCGACAGTTACATCATCTGCGGTACGCTGCGCCAGCATCAGCGCCAGTAAACCGCTGCCACTACCAATATCAAGAATATGACGGGCGCGGGAGACCGGTGCCCAGGCGCCTAACATCACACCATCGGTACCGACTTTCATGGCACAGCGGTCATGCGCGACGAAAAAAGATTTAAACGTGAAGCCATCGCGGCGAAGCTGAGCCTTTGGCTGAGACATCTTTACAACCTCAAAACGGAAAACCGCTGTAGCATAGGGGAAAGCGTAGCGTCAGAAAAGCGATAAGCAGACAACAGATGAAGATTGCAGCCGTAACGTCTATAATCAGCGCCCCACACAGAGGTAGAACATGACTGTAACGACTTTTTCCGAACTTGAACTTGACGACAGCCTTCTGGACGCGCTCCAGAATAAAGGCTTTACACGCCCAACCGCTATCCAGGCCGCTGTTATTCCGCCTGCGCTTGAAGGGCGTGATGTCCTCGGTTCTGCGCCCACCGGGACAGGTAAAACCGCAGCCTTTTTGCTGCCGGCGTTGCAACACCTTCTGGACTTTCCGCGTAAGAAATCCGGCCCGCCGCGTATCCTGATCCTGACGCCAACCCGTGAGCTGGCGATGCAGGTTGCCGACCACGCGCGTGAACTGGCGGCTAACACTCATCTGGATATCGCCACCATTACCGGCGGTGTGGCGTATATGAACCACGCCGAAGTGTTCAGCGAAAACCAGGATATCGTGGTCGCCACCACCGGCCGCCTGTTGCAGTATATAAAAGAAGAGAACTTCGACTGCCGCGCGGTCGAGACGCTGATCCTTGACGAAGCGGACCGCATGCTGGATATGGGCTTCGCGCAGGATATCGAGACCATTGCGGCTGAAACGCGCTGGCGCAAGCAGACGATGCTCTTCTCCGCCACGCTGGAAGGCGATGCGATCAAAGATTTTGCCGAGCGCCTGCTGGAAGAGCCGGTTGAGGTCTCTGCCACACCATCGACCCGCGAGCGTAAAAAAATTCATCAGTGGTACTACCGTGCCGATGATGTGCAGCACAAAACCGCGCTACTGGTGCACCTGCTGAAACAGCCGGACGCCACCCGCACCATCGTCTTTGTACGCAAGCGTGAGCGCGTGCATGAACTGGCGACCTGGCTGCGCGAAGCGGGCATTAACAACTGCTATCTCGAAGGCGAGATGGTACAGATCAAGCGTAACGAAGCGATCAAGCGCCTGACCGAAGGCCGTGTCAATGTTCTGGTCGCAACCGACGTTGCCGCGCGCGGGATTGATATTCCCGATGTCAGCCACGTGATTAACTTCGATATGCCGCGCAGCGGTGATACTTACCTGCACCGTATCGGCCGTACCGGCCGCGCCGGGCGCAAAGGCATCGCCATTTCACTGGTTGAAGCGCACGACCACCTGCTGCTGGGCAAAGTGGGCCGTTACGTTGAAGAGCCGCTGAAAGCGCGCGTCATTGATGAGCTGCGCCCGACAAGCCGTCCGCCAAGTGAAAAGCTGAACGGTAAGCCGTCGAAAAAAGCCTTAGCGAAGCGTGAAGAGAAGAAAAAAGAGAAAGATAAAGATAAGCCGCGCGTTAAGCAGCGCCATCGCGATACCAAGAATATTGGTAAGCGCCGCAAGCCAAGTACGGCGGGCAGCGAACAGCAGAAGAGCGAAGAGTAAAAAAACGCCGGGGAGACCCGGCGTTTTTTATTGCTGCCTGCGATTACAGGCTTTCAGTAAAGGTACGAGCGATAACGTCGCGCTGCTGTTCCGGTGTCAGCGAGTTGAAACGCACAGCGTAACCGGAAACACGAATCGTCAGCTGCGGGTATTTTTCCGGATGCTCAACGGCGTCCATCAGCGTTTCACGACGCAGCACGTTAACGTTCAGATGCTGACCACCTTCAACGCGGACTTCCGGCTGCACTTCCATCGGAATTTCGCGGTATTCGATATCGCCGAGTTTACTTACCGCAACAACATCATCTTCAGCAAAACCCGCTTTAGCGCAGACGCAGCGTGCTTCGCCTTTTTCGCTATCAAGCAGCCAAAATGAGTTCAACAGATCGTCATTAGCCGCTTTTGTAATCTGGATACCTGTAATCATGTATAGCCTCCCTAGGCAGATTAGGTGATTGACCGAACGCAAGTCGGCCAATTGGTAAAACCATTGTTGTCTGGCTGTTTATATACCAGCCCGCACCGGGCCATTCTTTGATTTTAGTCAATAAAAACCATACGGCAAAAATGGCTATTAGGGTTTGTTCTTGTTTTATATCAATTTATGCCGCGCGGACGCACTAAAAATTTACGTAAATTTTCAACTATTTTTTAGTGTGGATGCGCTCCCGGGTGCGGCTAATTTTGTTATGGAGAAAGAAGCAGTTAAGCTACGGCAAACCAACTTTGCAGGAGATCGGGATGACGACTTCATTGACATGGCATGACGTACTGGCAGAAGAGAAACAGCAGCCCTACTTTGTGAACACCCTTAATACCGTGGCCGCTGAGCGCCAGTCCGGCGCGACGATCTATCCGCCGCAGAAAGATGTCTTTAACGCCTTTCGTTTTACCGAGCTTGGCGATGTGAAAGTCGTGATCCTCGGCCAGGATCCCTATCATGGCCCCGGTCAGGCGCACGGGCTGGCCTTTTCCGTGCGGCCCGGCGTCGCCGTTCCCCCTTCTTTATTGAATATGTACAAAGAGTTAGAGAAAACCGTGCCGGGCTTTACCCGCCCTGATCACGGTTATCTGGAGAGCTGGGCGCGCCAGGGCGTGCTGCTGCTTAATACGGTGCTTACCGTACGCGCCGGGCAGGCGCATTCCCACGCCAGCCTCGGTTGGGAAACCTTTACTGATAAAGTTATCAGTCTGATTAATGAGCACCGTGAAGGCGTGGTCTTTTTGCTGTGGGGGTCGCATGCGCAGAAGAAGGGGGCGATTATCGACAGGAAACGCCATCATGTGCTGACCGCGCCGCATCCGTCGCCGCTTTCGGCACATCGCGGCTTTTTTGGTTGTAACCATTTTGCGCTGGCGAATGAGTGGCTGGAGCAGCATGGCGAAAAGCCGATTAACTGGATGCCGGAACTGCCAGCGGAAAGCGAATAGGGTATGCGGGGATGTGCCGGATGGCGGCGTTGCCTTATCCGGCCTACGAAACAGCCAGCGGAACGCGAACAGGATATGCGGAAGATGTGCCGGATGGCGGCGTTGCCTTATCCGGCCTACAGAAGTGCTGCAGGTAAGGTCGGGTAGACGCTCGCGCCACCCGACCTTGATACTTTACGCCTTGTTCTGACGCCACCACTCGGCGAGCAACACGCCGGTTGCGACCGAAACGTTGAGGCTTTCAACATTGCCAGTGCCTTCGATAGAGACGCTCAGATCGGCGCGCGACAGCGTTTCATCGGAAATACCATCACGCTCCTGGCCTAACACCAGCACCATCTTCTTCGGCAGCTCAGCTTTGAACAGCGGCGTGCCGTTATGGCTGGATGTTGTCACCAGCGCGTAACCTGCCTGACGGAATGCTTCCAGCGCACCAACAAAGCTTTCGCCGGTGATCGCCTGCACGTGTTCCGCCCCACCCTCTGCCGTACGTACCGCAGCACCGGATTCGATCACGCCGGCATCCTGCAATACCACGCCTTTCACGCCAAAATGCGCGCAGCTACGCATAATCGCGCCAAGGTTGTGCGGGTTACCGACATCTTCCAGCGCCAGTACACAATCTTCTTCACCTGCGCTCGCCACCCACTTCTCAACGCTCAAACCGTTGCGTTTTTTGATCAGGAAGCAGACGCCGCCGTGGTGCTCGGTGCCGGACGCTTTTGCCAGCTCCTGCTCATCGACTACGTGGTACGCTTTGCGGTTAGCCGCCATCCAGCGCAGCGCTTCTTTAAAGCGCGGCGTGACGCTCTGCACAAACCAGGCGCGCACGATACAATCCGGGCGGCTGCTGAACAGCGCCTGGCAGGCATTTTCGCCATACACGCGCGTCTCTTCTGCACGCTGACGGCGCAATACTTCAGGATCGATATAGCTTTTACCGCTAATACCGCCGTGGTCCGGCTTCTCCGGCGTTTCATCGCCAGGTGCGCGTGACACGGTGCGCCACGGTGAATCACCCCGTGCGCTGTAATCATCACGCGGTGCGCGACTTCTCTCATCGCGTTGCGGACGACCACCTCTGTCATCACGTGCAGAACGACCTTTGTCGTCACGGCCCGGGCGACTTCTGTCATTGCGGGAAGCGTTTCCGGTACGTGCAGGCCCTTTCCCGGTACGCGGGTTGTGACCTCGTTTATCGGAATCATCATCACTGCGGACATACATCACTTTGACCTTGCCGCTCTTATTCTTTAACTCATCGTTCATGCTTTTCTCCACCAGCGCTGCGCGAAGCGCGCAGATTACCTGATGTGCCGACGCTTCGCCATTAATTCATTCAAAAGCCAGCGACTATTGTACTCATTGAATAAACCACGTTGTTGTTTAAAACCTGTACATCAATAATACGTAACATTGTAGAAACATAACGGCATCATGCCGCTGTGTACCACCGCTTCCCTGAGGTTAGTTATGAATACCGTATGTGCAAGCTGCCAGGCGTTGAACCGTATCCCGCAAGAACGCATGCAAGATGCAGCGAAATGTGGGCGTTGCGGGCATGAGCTGTTCGACGGCGACGTGATCAACGCCACCGGCGAAACGCTCGATAAACTCCTGAAAGACGATCTGCCGGTGGTCGTCGATTTCTGGGCACCGTGGTGCGGCCCGTGCCGTAACTTTGCGCCGATATTTGAAGATGTCGCGGAAGAGCGCAGTGGCCAGGTACGCTTTGTAAAAGTGAACACCGAAGCAGAACGCGAACTGAGCGCGCGTTTTCGCATTCGCAGCATTCCGACCATCATGCTGTTCAAAAATGGCGAAGTGGTGGACATGCTGAGCGGCGCGGTACCGAAAGCGCCGTTCGACAGCTGGCTGAACGAATCTCTTTGATCCTGTCGGGGCGCATCTTGTGCCCCGTTTTTACCTCTGCGACAATGGCGTTTTTCCTGTGCGACCGCCATGACTGATAACGCCGTTCTCAAACTCCGCGCTGAGCGCCTTGCCCGCTCGACCCGCCCTTTTCTTGCGCGCGGTAACCGTATCCGCCGCTGTCAGCGCTGTTTGCTGCCGCTGCGTAACTGCCTGTGCGATACCTTAAAGCCAACCGCTGCCGAAAGCCGCTTCTGCCTGGTGATGTTCGATACCGAGCCGATGAAGCCGAGCAATACCGGGCGTTTAATTGCCGATGTGCTGCCCGATACGCTGGCGTTTCAGTGGTCGCGCACCGAACCGCCGCAGGAGCTCATTGATTTATGTAGCAGCGACGCGTATCAACCGATGGTGGTGTTTCCCGCTTCTTATGCTGGCAGTGAGCGACAAGTGCTGAGCGCGCCGCCCGCAGGAAAACCGCCGCTGTTTATTATGCTCGACGGTACCTGGACCGAAGCGCGCAAGATGTTCCGCAAAAGCCCCTATCTTGATGCCCTGCCGATTATCTCCGTCGATCTGTCGCGGGTTTCGGCTTATCGCCTGCGGGAAGCACACGCCGAGGATCAATACTGCACGGCAGAAGTGGCCATCGCCCTGCTCGATCTGGCCGCTGATAACGCCGCAGCGCAAGCATTAGGCGATCATTTCACGCTGTTTCGTGAGCGCTATCTGGCCGGGAAACCGCATCATTCGTCCACCGTCACAGCAAAAGCGGAAGAAAGCGTTTAAAATCATCGGGTCACTTATTTGTGGAGACCGGTATGAGCCAGCGAGGGTTGGAAGCGTTATTACGTCCCCGTTCGATTGCGGTTATCGGCGCATCCATGAAACCGGATCGCGCCGGTTTTCTGATGATGCGCAATCTTCTCGCCGGCGGCTTTGCCGGGCCGGTGCTGCCGGTCACGCCCGCCTATAAAGCCGTGCAGGGCGTGCTTGCCTGGCCGGATGTCGCCAGCCTCCCCTTTACTCCCGATCTCGCGGTGCTCTGCACCCATGCGAAACGCAACCTGGCGCTGCTGGAGGCGCTTGGCGAAAAGGGGTGTAAAACCTGCATTATTCTCTCGGCCCCGCCGGAACAGCACGCCGATCTCCTTGCCTGCGCGGGCCGCTATCAGATGCGCCTGCTCGGGCCAAACAGCTTAGGCCTGCTCGCGCCGTGGCAGGGTCTGAACGCCAGTTTCTCGCCGGTGCCGATCACGCGCGGCAAGCTGGCGTTTATTTCCCAGTCTGCTGCCGTCTCTAATACCATTCTTGACTGGGCGCAGCAGCGCGAGATGGGTTTCTCCTACTTTATTGCGCTCGGCGATAGCCTCGATATCGACGTTGATGAGCTGCTTGATTTCCTGGCCCGCGACAGCAAGACCAGCGCTATCCTGCTCTATCTTGAGCACCTCAGCGATGCGCGCCGTTTTGTCTCCGCCGCCCGCAGCGCGTCGCGCAATAAACCGATTCTGGTGATCAAAAGTGGCCGCAGCCCCGAAGCGCAGCGCTTGCTGCATGTCCACGCCGGGCTTGATCCCGCATGGGACGCAGCAATCCAGCGCGCCGGTCTGCTGCGCGTACAGGATACCCACGAACTCTTCTCTGCCGTTGAGACGCTGAGCCATATGCGCCCACTGCGCGGCGAGCGGCTAATGATTATCAGCAACGGTGCGGCACCCGCAGCGCTGGCGCTGGATCAGCTCTGGTCACGCAATGGCAAGCTGGCGACGCTGAGCGAAGAGACGCTGGCGCAACTCTCCACTGCGCTGCCGGAGTCTGTCGCCGCCGGAAACCCGCTCGATCTGCGCGATGATGCCAGTAGCGAACGCTACGCCGCAGCGCTCAACATCCTGCTCGACAGCCACGATTACGATGCATTGATGGTGATCCACGCGCCGAGCGCCGCGGCACCGGGCAGCGAAAGCGCGCTGGCGTTGATCGACGTATTGAAAAAACACCCGCGCGGCAAATATGTCACCGTGCTGACTAACTGGTGCGGCGAGTTCTCGTCGCAGGAGGCGCGTCGGCTCTTTAGCGAAGCGGGCCTGCCGACTTACCGGACGCCGGAAGGAACCATTACCGCCTTTATGCATATGGTGGAGTATCGCCGTAACCAGAAACAGCTACGTGAAACCCCGGCGCTCTCCCTGCGCCTGACGGCAGATACCGCCGATGCGCGAAAACTGCTGCAACAGGCGCTGGCCGAGGGCGCAACGACGCTCGACACCCATGAAGTTCAGCCGATTTTGCGTGCCTGGGGGCTGCAAACGCTGCCCACCTGGATTGCGGGCGACAGCGCCGAAGCGGTGCATATTGCCGAGCAGATTGGCTACCCCGTCGCGCTGAAGCTGCGCTCGCCTGATATTCCGCATAAATCTGAGGTACAGGGGGTAATGCTCTATCTGCGTACCGCCAAAGAGGTGCAGCAGGCGGCGGATGCCATTGTTGAGCGCGTTAAGCTCAACTGGCCGCAGGCGCGCATCCAGGGTTTGCAGGTGCAGAGCATGGCGAACCGCGCAGGCGCGCAGGAGTTGCGGGTGGTAGTGGAGCACGATCCGGTGTTCGGCCCGCTGATTATGCTGGGCGAAGGCGGCGTCGAGTGGCGCGCGGAGGATCAGGCCGCGGTGGCGTTACCGCCGCTCAATATGAACCTCGCCCGCTATCTGGTGATTCAGGCAATTAAGCGTAAAAAGATCCGTGGGCGCAGCGCCTTACGCTCGCTGGATATTGCCGGGCTGAGCCAGTTTCTGGTGCAGGTCTCCAATCTGATTATTGATTGCCCGGAGATCGCGCGGCTCGATATTCACCCTCTGCTGGCATCCGGCAGCGAATTCACGGCGCTGGATGTCTCGATGACGTTAGCGGCGGCCAGTGAAAATGGCGAAGCGCGGCTGGCGATCCGCCCCTATCCGCAATATCTCGAAGAGCAGGTGACGATGAAAAACGGCGAGCACTGCCTGTTCCGCCCGATCCTGCCGGAAGATGAGCCTCTGTTGCAGCAATTTATCTCGCAGGTAACAAAAGAGGATCTCTATTACCGCTACTTTAGCGAGATCAACGAATTTACCCATGATGATTTAGCGAATATGACGCAAATCGACTACGATCGGGAAATGGCATTTGTCGCAGTACGCCGCACGGAGCAGGGTGAAGAGATCCTCGGCGTAACCCGAGCGATATCCGATCCGGATAATGTTGATGCCGAATTTTCCGTGTTGGTGCGTTCTGATTTAAAAGGTCTCGGGCTTGGGCGGCGTCTGCTGGAAAAACTTATTGCCTATACCAGGGATCACGGACTTAAGCGTTTGAATGGTATTACTATGCCCAACAATCGCGGTATGGTGACGCTGGCGCGTAAACTGGGATTTGATGTCGATATCCAGATGGAAGACGGGATTGTAGGGCTTTCACTTCCTCTGGCACAGACGGCGCAATCCTGAGTAAGGTACTGGAAATGTTGACCACTTTAGTGGACACGGTGTTATTATTGCCCGCTTATGTCGTCTGCATGGTACAGAAGACCCTTCAATAAACAGAGAAGAAACGCACTGTGATGTTGTCAAAATTTAAGCGTAATAAACATCAACAACACCTTGCCCAACTCCCCAAGCTTTCTCAGTCAGTTGATGAGGTAGAGTTCTTCTACTCACCGGCCGATTTCAGGGAGACGTTGCTTGCCCGGATAGCGAGCGCGACGCGCCAAATCTATATCATCGCTCTGTATCTGGAACAGGACGATGGCGGGAAAGGCGTGATGAACGCGCTGTATGAAGCAAAACGTCAGCGTCCGGAGCTGGACGTGCGCGTACTGGTTGACTGGCATCGCGCCCAGCGTGGCCGCATTGGTGCGGCGGCGTCGAACACCAACGCTGACTGGTACTGCCGCTTAGCGCAGGAGAATCCCGGCGTTGATGTTCCTGTTTATGGCGTGCCGGTCAATACGCGCGAAGCTCTCGGCGTTCTCCATTTCAAAGGCTTTATTATTGATGACGCGGTGCTCTACAGCGGCGCGAGCCTCAATGATGTTTATCTCCATCAGCATGATAAATACCGCTATGACCGCTATCAGCTGATCCGCAATCCGCAGATGGCGGAAGTGATGCGCGGCTGGCTGGAGTCAAACCTGATTCACGGGCGCGGTGTTAATCGTCTTGACGATCCAGAGCGGCCAAAAAGCCCGGAAATTAAAAACGATATTCGTCAGTTCCGCCAGGCGTTGCGCGATGCCTCGTTCCATTTTGAGGGCAATGCCAGCAACGATGAACTGGCGGTTACGCCGCTGGTTGGCCTCGGAAAATCGAGCCTGCTGAATAAAACCATCTTCCACCTTATGCCCTGTGCGGAACAGAAACTGACTATCTGTACTCCGTACTTCAACCTGCCGGCAGTGCTCGTTCGCAACATTATTCAGCTGCTGCGCGACGGGAAAAAGGTTGAGATTATCGTTGGCGATAAAACGGCGAATGACTTTTTTATTCCGGAAGATGAGCCCTTCAAAATTATCGGCGCGCTGCCCTATCTCTATGAGATTAACCTGCGCCGCTTCCTGAGCCGCCTGCAGTATTACGTTAATACCGATCAGCTTGTGGTTCGCCTGTGGAAAGATGGCGATAACAGTTACCACCTGAAAGGGATGTGGGTCGACGATGAGTGGATGCTGCTGACGGGTAATAACCTTAACCCGCGCGCCTGGCGTCTGGATCTGGAAAACGCAGTATTGATTCACGATCCGAAACAGCAGCTGGCGGCCCAGCGCGATAAAGAGCTGGAACTTATCCGCACCCATACGACAGTGGTGAACCACTATCGCGATTTGCAAAGCATCGCCGAGTACCCGGTGAAAGTGCGTAAGCTTATTCGTCGCTTGCGCCGTATCCGTATCGATAAACTGATCAGCCGGATCCTCTAATATTGAAGCCCTGTCTTATGACGGGGCTTTTTTTCAGGTCTCTGCGTATGAACAAAACCTTTCTGTTAAGCACCCTCTTATTAACCGGCTGTAG
This sequence comes from Kosakonia sp. HypNH10, assembly GCF_029850615.1. NCBI lineage: Bacteria > Pseudomonadati > Pseudomonadota > Gammaproteobacteria > Enterobacterales > Enterobacteriaceae > Kosakonia > Kosakonia sp. HypNH10. The sequence continues at coordinate 1,818 of NZ_JAOTIU010000002.1, read as the reverse complement.
CCACATGGCGAACGATAGCTGGAGCGGCCAGGATAAAGCGCAGCACTTTCTGGCCTCGGCAATGCTTTCTGCCGCAGGCAATGAGTATGCGCAGCATCAGGGTATCAGCCGCGATCGCAGCGCCCTTGTCGGAGTAATGTTTTCAGTAAGCCTTGGTGCGTCGAAAGAGCTGTGGGACAGCCGCCCGGCGGGGAGCGGCTGGAGCTGGAAAGACTTCGCCTGGGATGTCGCCGGTGCCACAACGGGCTACGCCGTGTGGCAGCTGGCTGACCATTAAAGGCGTATGCCCTTCCCTTTACGGTGCAGCGTCAGCGATACCAGAAATGCCACTGCGCCCATTGCGGTGACGTACCAGAAGAAAACCGTTTCGAAACCGACTGATTTTAACGACAGCGCCACATATTCAGCCGATCCGCCAAACACCGCATTTGCCACGGCGTAAGATAAGCCAACGCCCAGGGCACGCACCTGCGCCGGGAACATCTCTGCTTTTAATATCCCGCTGATTGAGGTGTAGAAACTGGCGATCACCAGCGCCAACATGACGAGCGCGAAAGCGGCATAGGGTGAAGTTACGCTGTGCAGTGCCGTGAGAATAGGCACCGTACAAACGGTCGCCAGCCCGCCAAACAGCAGCATGGAAGTACGCCGCCCGATGCGGTCGGATAACGCACCGATAATCGGCTGGATCAGCATAAAGAGGAACAGTGCCACGGTCATGATGACACTGGCGACATTGGCATGCATACCGGCAGTATTGACCAGGTATTTCTGCATATAGGTGGTAAAGGTGTAGAAGGTGAGCGAGCCGCCGGCCGTAAAGCCAAGCACCATCAGGAACGCTTTACGGTTGCGCCACAATCCTTTCATAGAGCCAGCTTCTTTCAGGGAACGCACTTCCTGCTGGGAGGTTTCATCCAGCTGGCGACGTAACCAGAGCGCGACAATCGCCAGCGCAGCGCCAAGAGCGAAAGGTATACGCCATCCCCAGGCCCTGAGTTCTGAGTCTTCCATCACTTGCTGCAGGATCACCACAACCAGTAATGCCAGCAGTTGTCCGCCAATCAGGGTGACATACTGAAATGAGGCATAAAAACCTTTGCGCCCCTCTACTGCCACTTCGCTCATATAGGTCGCGCTTGTGCCGTATTCGCCGCCGACCGACAGCCCCTGGAAAAGACGTGCCAATAGCAGTAATGCCGGAGCCCACGTACCTATGGTTTCATACCCCGGTAAACAGGCGATCACCAGCGAGCCAAAACACATCATACAAACTGAGATCAGCATCGATCTTTTACGCCCATGACGATCGGCAATACGACCAAATAACCACCCCCCGATGGGGCGCATCAGGAAACCTGCGGCAAAAACACCGGCGGTCTGAAGAAGTTGGGTGGTAGGGTTACCTTGCGGAAAAAAGATGTGCGCGAAATAGAGGGAGCAAAATGAGTAGACGTAAAAATCGAACCACTCCACCAGGTTACCCGATGAGGCCCCGACGATGGCCCATACGCGGCGACGCGTATCGCTGCTGGTGAGCGATTCACTATTTTTCATGCTGTTCTCAGCCATTCGAATGTAACTCCTGCTTACGATAGGTATTATTTTTAGAGCGAACGTCCCTGCTCAATGTGGACAAAAGAGTGAGATGTTACATCTTTGTTATGGTTAAAAGGTGACGAAGATCCCATTTCGACTTAGGTAGGTTAGTAATTAAGATTATGACCTGGCGGGTGCGTTCGTAGTGATACGTCACGGCGGCCTGGATGATAAGTATCAGGGTTAAAAGATCTTTTCCAGCAAGCCAGGCGATGGCGA
>NZ_JAOTIU010000019.1:0-1823 GCF_029850615.1 Kosakonia sp. HypNH10 | reverse complement strand
AATAAGCGTAATCACGTCATTGCGTGTGATTTCAGCGGCATTACGATCGCTCAGCTTATCTACCGCATCGGCATACAGTGTTCTGCGCACTTCATCCTGGCCTTTCTTCTTCCGTGCCCCCGGAATGATTTTGCCATCCTTAGTTTTGCGGTCCTCAATGCGCTCAGTCAGGTAGAGCTCAACTAATCCCTGCACAGTTAATTCAGGTATTTTGGCCTGTTCAGCTTTGATTGCACGAAGTTGCTTTTCCTGCTTGAGTCCTGATGCAGGACGCCGGCCTTCCTGACGGAGAAGTTTTAACTCGTTGAGTTTAAGTCGTGCAGCGGCGAGAGAAGTCTGCGGAAAGTTGCCAATTTTGATCTGAGCAAGTTTTCCAGTCACAGGGCTCGTGTAGCGGTAAAAAAAGACTTAACTCCGGCTGTACCACAGGAGGGATGTAAACCAAGATTTTCGCCGTTAACGTGCTGGAGCGCTGACGCATCGATGCCGACGAGGCGAAACGCTGCGCGACAGTGAGTTGCGACGCGGGCTTCTCAACGCGCCATTGCTGGGATTTCCTCTACCGCATCACCGAGTTCACCGACCGCAACGGCGGCGTGTGGCGCTACGAGTGGGCGGGCTACGCCGAACTGCTGAAGGCGGCCATCACGCCGGACGGCAGCCGCTGGGTGTACGGCTACGACGAGCACGGCAACCTGACGGAAGTGCGCGACCCGCTCGGCAACAGCACGTTCACCACCTGGCATCCGGCTTTCGCGTTCCCGCTGAAGGAAGTGCTGCCGGACGGTGCCACCTGGCAGTATGAGTACAACGCGCGCGGCGACGTGGTTTCGCTCACTGACCCGAAAGGCGGCGTGACGCGCTTTGAGTGGAACGAGCAGGGCGACCTGGTGAAGCAGACGGACGCGCTGGAGAACACGCACCGTTTCTGGTGGAACGAGCGCGGGCAGCTGGTGCGCGACGAGGACTACTCCGGCAACCAGAGCCACCGGCTGTACGACGCGGCGGGACGACCGCTGAGCGCCGGGGATGCCGAAGGCAACACCGACCGCTGGACGCTCACCGCGGCGGGGCGTCTGCGCACCTGGCGGCGGGCGGACGGCCGCGAGACGCACTACGAATATGACAGCGCCGGGCTGCTGTGCGGACAGGACGACGACGGGCTGCGCGAGCGTAAAGTCACGCGCAACGCGCGCGGACAGGTGGTGAGCGTCGCCGACCCGGCGGGCCACCTGACGCACCTGCATTATGACCGCCTGGGCCACCTGACGACGCTGATTAACCCGAACCGCGAGAGCTGGCGGTTTGAGTATGACGCCACGGGCCGGCTGACGGGCCAGCGGGACTACGCGGGCCGTCTGACGGAGTACCGTCACGACGCGCTGGGCCATGTGACGGAGGTGATTCGCCATCCGCAGCCGGGCAGCCAGGAAGCGCCGCTGGTCACCGCGTTTGAGTATGACGTGCTGGGGCGCCTGACCGTGCGGGAAACCGCTGACCACCGCACCGAATACCGCCACGACACGCTGTCGCTGGAAATCCGCCGGGCCACCCGCGCCGAGTGGCGCAAAGCGCTGCTGGAAGAGCGGGAGCCTGAGTGGGACGCGGTGCTCATATTCACCCGCAACGCGGCCGGCGAGCTGGTGAGCGAGGAAAACCACGGCGGGAAGTTTGAGTACGAGTACGACGCGCTGGGCAACCTCAGCAGCACGCGGTTCCCGGACGGGCGCGAGCTGGCCAGCCTTCGCTACGGCACCGGGCACCTGCTGGAGATGCAGCTGCGTCACGGTGGGGAGACGCACACGCTGACGGCGTATGGTCGT
>NZ_JAOTIU010000018.1:0-2995 GCF_029850615.1 Kosakonia sp. HypNH10 | reverse complement strand
TTGAACTCCGCGTCGCCGTCAATTTTTTAGAAAAAATCAAAAAAATTAATTATGCAGTCATTTTCAGTATTTATGTTTAGTAAATGAATCTAATAACAACAATCTTTATTTATAACAGTATGATTATTTCAGCAATAAAATGAGATCCACCGCTCTTGCTGAAATTCACATTATTATTTCACCCAACTAGCTAGTCTCTCACCATATTTTAAATCTTCTCTTTTATAATAAAAAACAGTATCGAAATCGACCATCATCTTTTCAGCAACCACTTTGAATTTCAATTCAGAATCCGAATAAAACTCCAAAACAAATGTACCGGAGGAAATATCAACTTGAGTTAATAGTTTTATAAACCCCTCATCAAGATCGCTTGACCACTCCACAACACCGCTAATATAACTAGGATTATCTAAGATAATTTCTAAGGTATGGTAATAAGAAAAATCATCACTTGCTGTTATTATTAATTTGTTCCTCTCAAAAGAATACACTGCAAAATCTAACCATTTTTCTTTCCAGTTATGATTTTTTATAAGATTTATCATGTCTTTTTCATTCATGGGATTACTCCTGAAGGCAAAGGGATATGCGTGTCATTGGCAGCTTGAGGATTATAAGCGGGGCTATTTGGTTTGAGCTCTGACGTATGATACCAATTACCATCAGGGGCACCATATTCCCAACCATAGCCTTGATTAGTCACGGGGTTCACTCCCATCTGGCTTCTTCCCACCCTATATATAGGGCCATTAGCGGAATTGCTTCCTGCTGGCGCGTTGGTATTAACATCGTGAGCTCTTATTTCATATTTATAATTCCCTACTGAGAATTTTCTTTAAAGTTAATCGGATAATTACTGCCTGACATGCCTTGACGATGTAAAGCGTAATCAAATGCATCTTTTGGGGAAGCATTATTGATACGTCGGTAGGCTTGTGTTGCAGTCATGCCTTGGGAGCGATTGTATTTATACCAATTGTACATGCCGGAACATGCTGCCAATCCCAGCGGATCCACCCACCCCAGCGGATCAACCACATATGGGAAGGTATTGTAGTGAAGGCCCGTTTCACGGTCCAGGTACTGGCCCTGGAAGCGCAGGTTCTGCGGGGTGTCCCACTCGACAGGTGTGCTCTCCCCCAGGCCGTAGAGGCTCCACGCCAGACGGTGTCGCCGTTGCTGTCGGTCACGCTGTCCGGCAGGCTGTTCAGTTCCGTGGGGTACCAGAAGATGTCCGCGTGCTCACCGTGGCTGTCGACACGCGCCAGCGGTTCATAGCTGTTTTCGGTGTGGATATACTGCACCGCCGCGTCCGGGTGGCTGTCGCTGGTTTCGCCCACCATCTGCAGGCCGGACCAGGCGTACTGCGTGCGCTCAGGTTTACGGGCATGGCGTCGACACACCTGTTTCTCGGTGCGGCGGCCCAGCGCGTCGTAGCGGTATTCTGCTTTTGTGAACTTCGCTACATCCTTAAGTAAGGTTTTTTTGTTAACCAGCCATATTAAAAAAGTAAATAACACTGCTTATAATTAAAAAATTCTTTTAATTATAATTTCTAATATTCACCAACCAGCCCAAGCATCATATTTAAAACTTTCATCTATGGCTTTGAATTCAATACATTTCAACTTATAAATTTCAAATCTTTCTTTAAAAAGTTTAGAGCACACTGGCTTGGATAACTCTTGACAAAAGAAAAGGTTACTTTTTATTTCTTTTTTTACAATGAAAAGATCTATCTCGTCGTAGTAAGTTTTATCAAGGCCTCGTTCTTCCTTGTTATTTAAAAGACCCGAATCGACATCTCGAGAGATAGAATATCGAGAGTTGCTTTGTTCAAGTGCTTCAATATAGTCCATCAGAAAAAATAAATAATATTTTTTCTCAGGCTTTTTGTTCTTAAGAAGAGATATGTCAACTGGAATATGGAGATTGTTAGCAAAACATTCTTCACAAACTTTCATGAAATCAGATGACACCAAATTATCATTGATTAAATAATCACCATCGAGTTGGTTCGTGCTTGCTCTCAAACGATATAACGAAGAGAAGTCAGAGGCATTTGGGGGGGACATAAAGATATCATAATCCGGTAATTCCGGATCCCATACTTTATCCATAAAAAAAGGATTTCCAGCATTATCAGGCAAATACTCCATAACATAAAAATGTTCAGTTGTTTTATTCATAGCAATCTCCCCGTATTTGGATCAATTTTAAATATATCGGACTCAAGGCCTTTGCTTGCCCAAGCCTGAATATTTTCTATACTTAAAGCCAGTTGAGTATCACTCATTCTATTTGCCTGACTTGCTACTTGGGTTAACCTGCTCCTGACGGCAGCCGTATATTGATTATGATTAGACCAGTGCCCCGGAAGGCCTACATTATCTGCCAGCTCTCTTGAGCCTGGTAAGAAAATCCCATTTGAAGCTCCATCACCATTCCAGCCAATTTTTCGAAGCCTTTCAAAAATGGGTTTAAAGTTTTTATCCTTTATCAACTCTTCCGGGATAAGATGATGGTTAGCCATGCCATCACCGCTACGTGCCCCCATGTTACGACCCAACACGCAGCTACTAAGGCCCAACGGATCCACCCAACCCAGCGGATCAACCACATATGTATACGTATTCAGCCCGCCCAGTAGCCCTATCGGGTCCATCTGCGTGTAACACGCGCCCGCCGGGTCGTAGTAGCGGAAGGTGTTGTAATGCAGGCCGGTTTCACGGTCCAGGTACTGGCCCTGAAAGCGCAGGTTCTGCGGGGTGTCCCGGGTTACCGGTGTGCTCTCACGCAGGCTGCGGCCCCAGGCAGTGGAAGCGCCGCGCCAGACGGTGTCGCCGCTGCTGTCGGTCACGCTGTCCGGCAGGCCGTTCAGTTCCGTGTGGTACCAGAAGATGTCCGCATGCTCACCGTGGCTGTCGACGCGCGCCAGCGGTTCATAGCTGTTTTCGGTGTAGATATACTGCACCGCTGCGTCCGGGTGGCT
>NZ_JAOTIU010000017.1:0-3049 GCF_029850615.1 Kosakonia sp. HypNH10 | reverse complement strand
TTTGCTCTTTAAAAATCTGGATCAAGCTGAAAATTGAAACACAGAACAATGCGAATTGTTCCGTGAGTCTCTCAAATTTTCGCAACTGATGATGTTTTACGAAACATCTTCGGGTTGTGAGGTTAAGCGACTAAGCGTACACGGTGGATGCCCTGGCAGTCAGAGGCGATGAAGGACGTGCTAATCTGCGAAAAGCGCCGGTAAGGTGATATGAACCGTTATAGCCGGCGATGTCCGAATGGGGAAACCCAGTGCAATCCGTTGCACTATCACAGCATGAATACATAGTGCTGTGAGGCGAACCGGGGGAACTGAAACATCTAAGTACCCCGAGGAAAAGAAATCAACCGAGATTCCCCCAGTAGCGGCGAGCGAACGGGGAACAGCCCAGAGCCTGAATCAGCCTGAGTGTTAGTGGAAGCGTCTGGAAAGTCGCGCGATACAGGGTGACAGCCCCGTACACAAAAGCACTCTTGCTGTGAGCTCGATGAGTAGGGCGGGACACGTGGTATCCTGTCTGAATATGGGGGGACCATCCTCCAAGGCTAAATACTCCTGACTGACCGATAGTGAACCAGTACCGTGAGGGAAAGGCGAAAAGAACCCCGGCGAGGGGAGTGAAACAGAACCTGAAACCGTGTACGTACAAGCAGTGGGAGCCTCTTTATGGGGTGACTGCGTACCTTTTGTATAATGGGTCAGCGACTTATATTCTGTAGCAAGGTTAACCGTATAGGGGAGCCGCAGGGAAACCGAGTCTTAACTGGGCGTTAAGTTGCAGGGTATAGACCCGAAACCCGGTGATCTAGCCATGGGCAGGTTGAAGGTTGGGTAACACTAACTGGAGGACCGAACCGACTAATGTTGAAAAATTAGCGGATGACCTGTGGCTGGGGGTGAAAGGCCAATCAAACCGGGAGATAGCTGGTTCTCCCCGAAAGCTATTTAGGTAGCGCCTCGTGAATTCATCTCCGGGGGTAGAGCACTGTTTCGGCTAGGGGGCCATCCCGGCTTACCAACCCGATGCAAACTACGAATACCGGAGAATGTTATCACGGGAGACACACGGCGGGTGCTAACGTCCGTCGTGAAGAGGGAAACAACCCAGACCGCCAGCTAAGGTCCCAAAGTCATGGTTAAGTGGGAAACGATGTGGGAAGGCCCAGACAGCCAGGATGTTGGCTTAGAAGCAGCCATCATTTAAAGAAAGCGTAATAGCTCACTGGTCGAGTCGGCCTGCGCGGAAGATGTAACGGGGCTAAACCATGCACCGAAGCTGCGGCAGCGACACTATGTGTTGTTGGGTAGGGGAGCGTTCTGTAAGCCGTCGAAGGTGGCCTGTGAGGGCTGCTGGAGGTATCAGAAGTGCGAATGCTGACATAAGTAACGATAAAGCGGGTGAAAAGCCCGCTCGCCGGAAGACCAAGGGTTCCTGTCCAACGTTAATCGGGGCAGGGTGAGTCGACCCCTAAGGCGAGGCCGAAAGGCGTAGTCGATGGGAAACAGGTTAATATTCCTGTACTTGGTGTTACTGCGAAGGGGGGACGGAGAAGGCTATGTCGGCCGGGCGACGGTTGTCCCGGTTTAAGCGTGTAGGTGTGTGTTCCAGGTAAATCCGGTTCACTTTAACACTGAGGCGTGATGACGAGGCACCACGGTGCTGAAGTGACAAATGCCCTGCTTCCAGGAAAAGCCTCTAAGCATCAGGTAACACGAAATCGTACCCCAAACCGACACAGGTGGTCAGGTAGAGAATACCAAGGCGCTTGAGAGAACTCGGGTGAAGGAACTAGGCAAAATGGTGCCGTAACTTCGGGAGAAGGCACGCTGGTGCGTAGGTGAAGTGACTTGCTCACGGAGCTGAAACCAGTCGAAGATACCAGCTGGCTGCAACTGTTTATTAAAAACACAGCACTGTGCAAACACGAAAGTGGACGTATACGGTGTGACGCCTGCCCGGTGCCGGAAGGTTAATTGATGGGGTCAACCGCAAGGTGAAGCTCTTGATCGAAGCCCCGGTAAACGGCGGCCGTAACTATAACGGTCCTAAGGTAGCGAAATTCCTTGTCGGGTAAGTTCCGACCTGCACGAATGGCGTAATGATGGCCAGGCTGTCTCCACCCGAGACTCAGTGAAATTGAACTCGCTGTGAAGATGCAGTGTACCCGCGGCAAGACGGAAAGACCCCGTGAACCTTTACTATAGCTTGACACTGAACATTGAGCCTTGATGTGTAGGATAGGTGGGAGGCTTTGAAGCGTGGACGCCAGTCTGCGTGGAGCCAACCTTGAAATACCACCCTTTAATGTTTGATGTTCTAACGTGGACCCGTGATCCGGGTTGCGGACAGTGTCTGGTGGGTAGTTTGACTGGGGCGGTCTCCTCCTAAAGCGTAACGGAGGAGCACGAAGGTCAGCTAATCCTGGTCGGACATCAGGAGGTTAGTGCAATGGCATAAGCTGGCTTGACTGCGAGCGTGACGGCGCGAGCAGGTGCGAAAGCAGGTCATAGTGATCCGGTGGTTCTGAATGGAAGGGCCATCGCTCAACGGATAAAAGGTACTCCGGGGATAACAGGCTGATACCGCCCAAGAGTTCATATCGACGGCGGTGTTTGGCACCTCGATGTCGGCTCATCACATCCTGGGGCTGAAGTAGGTCCCAAGGGTATGGCTGTTCGCCATTTAAAGTGGTACGCGAGCTGGGTTTAGAACGTCGTGAGACAGTTCGGTCCCTATCTGCCGTGGGCGCTGGAGAATTGAGGGGGGCTGCTCCTAGTACGAGAGGACCGGAGTGGACGCATCACTGGTGTTCGGGTTGTCATGCCAATGGCACTGCCCGGTAGCTAAATGCGGAAGAGATAAGTGCTGAAAGCATCTAAGCACGAAACTTGCCCCGAGATGAGTTCTCCCTGAGACTTTAAGTCTCCTGAAGGAACGTTGAAGACGACGACGTTGATAGGCCGGGTGTGTAAGCGCAGCGATGCGTTGAGCTAACCGGTACTAATGAACCGTGAGGCTTAACCTTACAACGCCGAAGATGTTTTGGCG
>NZ_JAOTIU010000016.1:0-4042 GCF_029850615.1 Kosakonia sp. HypNH10 | reverse complement strand
GCAATATCTCGACCGCGAGAGCGGGCTGCACTACAACCTGTTCCGCTACTACGACCCGGTCGCCGGTCGTTACACCCAGATGGACCCGATTGGGTTAGCGGGCGGGCTGAATACCTACAGCTATGTGGGTGATCCGCTTACGGGGATAGATCCTTTTGGACTTGCGCCATGTCCAGTTAGAGAAGTCAATGGAGCTAAAATATATGGCAAAGGGCAAGTCGATAAAACGCCTGGCCATGATCAATTCTCAGAAGTTATTGCAAATAAACTTGCTATGAGTGGTAAGTTTAACGAGATTTATTTGAACAGGTCTTATAGCTTTGCGCATGGACCTGGTATTTCCGGAAGAAGACCTGACATTATGGTCGTTGATATAAACGGAAAAACACACTCGATAGAACTTGCATCAAAAACAGATATGGGCAAAAATTTGCCGACATTAACTACTCGGAACCAGGCGGCAATGAGTAACCTCCCGCCTTCACAACAGGGCGAAATAATTCTGTTTAAACACCATTATGATGCTTACCATATTAAGTCTGTATTAGATGATTTGATTGAAAGTATATAGGAGTTAGCATGGCTTTCGGTTTCGCTATTTATGGTACACAAGAGATTACACCTTCCAGTGCGCTTAATGAAGGTATTCGTTTTTTTGAAACTATAAAATCTGATATAAATGCACAAGGTTACTATGCGTTGCGAAGAGATCGAAGCCAAGAGGATATTGATTTTGTAGAGAAAAGTCTGGATGAGCTCAAATATGCGCTAGAAAAAGGTGAAGCTAAAGATTTCCGGATTTATCATGAAGGTCTTAAGGGTACCCCCTGGGAAGCGGCTTTCGGATATTCAACAAAAACATTCGGAGGCTTTTTCCATATAAATCTTCAATACAATGGTGATGGTCTTGAAGATTTATTTTTATTTTTATTTTTATTTTTAGAAAGGTTTTTTGAAAATAATGCTGCGTCTTATGCAATAGGCTATAAATGTGCCGATGTATATGATGCCTATCATTATGCAATTGGAGAGAACATGGTCAAGCTTTTTTCATGGGAAAATGCAATGACCTTTAATAAAGAAGTTGATGGTCGATTTCAGGGACAGGCAAGGTTTAATTCAACAAAATTACGGTTAGTATACCCCGTTAATGTCATTAATTCCTCTCATTTAGATATTATGATTGGCGAATCAACATTATGCGAGGCCATACAAAAAAATGATTGGGGTATACTAAAAAAAATTAACAGTGTAAATGAGAGATGGTTTTGGATTGTTCAGGACAATCAATTGGAAAGTATAAATAATGAGCTCGGGATGCATGGGGTTTTAATTTCTTGGAAAAAATTTAGTCCCAGAAGAGGTAGCAACAGGTTGCCGTAAGATTCATAATATATATTAAAATACATGAGTTATTCTTATCTTTAAGGCGGGAGAGCCCGCCATTTTCATTAATAAATAACCATAATAAATACTGCTGCAAATTTTTAATTAGTGAATCAATAACTTTTTTTCTAATTAAATGATAATGAGCATATGAAGTGCCAGAACCTTGGCAGGCACAACCTGTTGCTGCGCCCCGGCGGGCTGAAGCTCGATTACGACGGGTTCGGGCGGCTAGTTCAGCGGCGGGATTAATCCGGTGTTATTCAGCATTTCACGTATGACGATGAACAGCGGGTAAAGGAAATCCGCTTTGAGGGGAACAGCGAGTTCCGCAAAGTGGAATACCGGTACGACCCGCTGGGGCGCAGGACGCACAAGATTCTGTGGCGCTACGGTGATAAAGACCCGGAAACCATCCGCTTCGACTGGCAGGGGTTACAGTTGGCGGGCGAACAGAGCGACCGGAAACCGGACCACTACGTTCAGTACGTCTACACCGAGGGCAGCTACGAGCCGCTGGCCCGCGTCGACAGCGGCTTCGACAACTGCGAAATTTACTGGTACCACACCGAACTCAACGGCCTGCCGGAGCGGGTAACGGACGCTGACGGCCAGACCTTGTGGCACGGGCAGTTCAGCACCTGGGGTAAAACGGAGCGCGAGCTCAGCGTGCCGCAGTGGCAGGTGCCGCAGAACCTGCGCTTCCAGGGCCAGTATCTCGACCGCGAAAGTGGCCTGCACTACAACCTGTTCCGCTACTACGACCCGGTCACCGGGCGTTACACGCAGATGGACCCGATAGGGCTAGCGGGCGGGATTAATACCTATAGCTATGTGGGTGATCCGCTGGTGTGGGTGGATCCGCTGGTGTGGGTGGACCCGTTGGGGTTATCAACTAATTCATGCGTGGGAACTCTTGCGAGAGGAGATATCAACTCTAATATTGTAGGAGGAGTAAAACCGGGCTACGCAGGTCATCATTTAATTGGTGTTGCAGAAGCGAAAAAGTACCCCGTTATGCATAAGGCAGCTTCTTTAGGATACAATGTTAATAGAGGAAGAAATGGTATTTCTCTACCTACAATCGTTGAAGAATCTCTGGCATCGGGTTTGCCTTTACATTCTGGCCGAAATCTCAAAGAAGCAACCATGTTTACGAATAAAGAACTGAGAATTCTGCAGAGTAAATATGAAATGAAAGCTATTAAAGATAGCGAACTGCTCGATGAAATTGGTAAGGTTGAAGATAAGATTCGTGAAGCCTTACTTGGCCGGCAGTTTAAGTTGCAAAATGCCAATCCACATTTTTAAGAAGGATAGAATATGTATTACCGTATAAAAGAAACATATGATGATAACTTGTATACTGATGTAACTGTTACAAACATGAACGATGTTATGCCTTTCAATGTAACACTCCCAGAAAAACTGGGGAGTAACTTTCCTGTACTACAACTGGAGCTTGATTCTGATTTAAGGCCAAACGATTTTTTTAAAATCGGACCTTTTGTAATAGTTTCCTCGAAAATGAAGAAAATACTTGAAAGCGTACGCGCTGATTACGAATATTTTGATGTAATTATTACGTCCGACACAGCAACATATTCGAAAGGCGACTTCTTTTTTGCTCACTTACTATGCGCCATAGATTTTCTTAATAAAGAGGGGTCTGTGTATACCCCTTATGAATCTAACGATGCATTTATCGAAAGAATAGAAAAAGTAGTAATTGATGAGCAAAAAATGGATGGTGCGCCAGCCGCCATGCTAAAAAATTGTTTCGAAGACGTTACTGTTTATCAAGATAAACTCGTTGATAAAATGATTCAAGAGTCCATATCGGGCGTGGAATATGAAAAATTAAATCATTAGTATAGATAAATTATCAATCACGTCTTTAACAACCGCCGGGAAATAAGCTTGGTTTCATGGCCGTTATTATGGAACCCTGAGTTTAAATTTCTCTTATGTTCCACAAACCCCTCTTACAGGAGGGAATCATAAGGCTTTATTTAGTAATATAAAGTGGGATTTATTAAATTATTTATTAGAGCACACTTATATCCCCTTTTTTAATAAGTCACTTTTTTTATGAATCTTATTTCTATTTATGAGCAAGGTCATATGCACTGTGGCTAGGCCGGTCCGTGGCCCCAGGACGAGCTAATAATTCACTAACCCTCCTTGCGGAATGCGCCGCGAACTGGTGTTCAAGCGCTGCTACCGGCGTGTCAGCATCCCTGAGCAGTGATGATTTATCCGAAAACTCAAAAAAAATCGTACAAGATGCATTAAATTATTCATTACTGTTTGAAATCTTTGATGGGAGAGCTGACAGGAATAGCCAAAAAGTAATCAGAAAAGCACTTTTAGAAAATCTATAGCCTGTGTCGATAGCTGAACGTAACGTTCAACGCCTGTTTTAGTCTCTCTCAGATGTATCGTCCCCTTCTCCAGATCAACATCCTTCCACGCCATGTTACAGACCTCACCGGTGCGGCAACCTGTCCACAAGGTCAGACAAAGCACGTTTTTGATTGTCAGTGAAAAAGCAGAACCCGGCAGCCACTGGAGAAACTTTTTAAGCTCAGCTTCACTCAGCACACGCGTACCACGATTATTGGTAAGCTTGATTCGTGTCTGACGGAGGCTGGAC
>NZ_JAOTIU010000015.1:0-4139 GCF_029850615.1 Kosakonia sp. HypNH10 | reverse complement strand
AGTCAGCGTTGTTTTACCATGGTCAACGTGGCCGATAGTACCGACGTTAACGTGCGGTTTTGTACGTTCAAACTTTTCTTTAGACATCGATTGTCCCTCTAAGACACGGATAAATCGGTGATATCACCACATCAACCAGGCAACATGCCCGACTCGTTGAATGCTAAATAACAGAAGAGAAACCAGGAAGGAGAAGTGAAGTGGTGCTGATACCCAGAGTCGAACTGGGGACCTCACCCTTACCAAGGGTGCGCTCTACCAACTGAGCCATATCAGCACGTCTGGAGCGGGCAGCGGGAATCGAACCCGCATCATCAGCTTGGAAGGCTGAGGTAATAGCCATTATACGATGCCCGCATCCTGAAACTCGGCTACCCAGTGCTTCTGTATTGCCGGGAGAAGATTCTCTCCCTGAGAGCTGATTCACTACTGACACCAACTCAGGTTACGTTTTAGCGTAACCGAAAATGGTGGTGGGGGAAGGATTCGAACCTTCGAAGTCTGTGACGGCAGATTTACAGTCTGCTCCCTTTGGCCGCTCGGGAACCCCACCGGACTTGATGGTGCCGACTACCGGAATCGAACTGGTGACCTACTGATTACAAGTCAGTTGCTCTACCTACTGAGCTAAGTCGGCATCAAGTAGCGCGCATTCTAGGGAGACCTGCGGAGGGATGCAACAAAAAAATTGCACAAAATGCTCTATCGCTCACATTTTGCACGACAACGCGAATAAATGCTGTAATTTCATGCAACACCGTGGAAAAAACCATCATATCTGCTCGCGAATTTGGTGCGCCAAAAGGTTGTTTCATCCCCTTTAATTTTATTGCCTGGCTGCGCATTCTCCTTAATGGGTGTAACCGATGGGTGGGAAACCCTCTCCAGAGTGTGATTTTTCATATTATTCACTGTCATCTGGTGTTAACCTCCTGCCCATTGTTCCCACTTATTTAATAACGCCGAGCCATAGCATTATCTAAAGAGATGCTCTCGTTGCGCGCCGCCAGGCGCACCGCAGAGAGCCATGGCAGGCCGATAAAAGCGTATGAGTAAAAAAGAGCAAACGTTAATGACGCCCTACCTACAGTTTAATCGCAGCCAGTGGGCTGCCCTTCGTGCTTCGGTTCCCATGACGCTGACCGAAGGCGAAATCGCAAGATTAAAAGGCATTAATGAAGACCTTTCTTTAGAAGAAGTGGCGGAAATTTATCTCCCTCTTTCCCGTTTACTCAATTTCTATATCAGCTCTAACTTGCGCCGCCAGGCTGTGCTCGAACAATTTCTCGGCACTAACGGGCAGCGCATTCCTTATATCATTAGCATTGCCGGCAGCGTGGCAGTAGGTAAAAGCACCACGGCACGCGTACTGCAAGCCTTATTGAGCCGCTGGCCCGAACATCGCCGCGTTGAACTCATTACTACCGATGGTTTTTTACATCCAAACCAGGTGCTAAAAGATCGCGGTCTGATGAAGAAGAAAGGCTTTCCGCAATCCTATGATATGCATCGACTTGTGAAATTCGTGTCAGATATCAAATCCGGGGTGACCAATGTTACCGCGCCGGTCTATTCGCACCTGATTTATGATGTCATTCCGGATGGTGACAAAACGGTTGCTCAGCCCGATATTCTGATTCTTGAAGGGTTGAATGTCCTGCAAAGCGGTATGGATTATCCTCATGACCCGCACCATGTATTTGTCTCTGACTTTGTCGATTTTTCAATATATGTCGATGCGCCTGAAGAGTTGCTCCAGAACTGGTATATCAACCGCTTCCTGAAATTCCGTGAAGGGGCGTTTACTAACCCAAATTCTTATTTCCATAACTATGCGAAATTATCGAAAGAGGAAGCCGTCGAGATTGCGCAATCGCTGTGGAAAGAGATTAACGGGTTAAATCTTAAAGAGAATATCCTTCCAACGCGCGAGCGTGCGAGCCTGATTATGACCAAAAGCGCTAATCATGCTGTTGAAGAAGTGCGTCTGCGTAAGTAATAAAAAAGGGAGCATCTCTGCTCCCTTTCAGTTATTCCGCGCTGCGTAGCGATATTTCCCCACCAACCCAGGGTTTAACCACGCCATCCTGCTCAAGCAATAAAGCCCCCTGCGAATCGATGCCGCGAGAGATACCGAAAATCTCTTTCTCGCCAATAATCAATTTAACCGGACGGTTAATAAAGTTATCCAGCACTTCCCAGCGGGGAAGAAAAGGCGCGAGCCCCTCTTGTTCAAAACAGTGCAGTGCGCTGCGTAACTCGGTGATAAGCCGTGCCGCAAGAACGTTGCGGTCGATGCGCACGCCTGCTTCCTGCAGGTTGATCCAGCCCTGATTGATATCACCTGCCTGCGCATTTCGCATGGCTAAATTCACACCGGCGCCGATCACTATCTGCGCCGCATCGCCTGTTTTTCCCGTTAATTCTACGAGGATGCCGGCCAGTTTGCGATCCTGAAGATAGAGGTCGTTAGGCCATTTAACGCGCACTTGGTCAGCACCTAAGTCGCGTAATACTTCAGTCATGACGATGCCAATAACCAGGCTTAAGCCGATAGCGGCAGCGGGGCCTTGTTCAAGACGCCAGTACATGGAGATATAGAGATTGGCACCAAAGGGCGAAATCCATTTCCGGCCACGGCGTCCACGGCCTGCCTGCTGATACTCGGCGACACAGGCATCGCCTGACTGCAATCCGGCAAGACGATCCAGCAAATATTGGTTAGTGGAGTCAATGACAGGCAATACCGCCACGCTCCCTTGCTCAACTTCGCGACGAATGAAAGTCTCATCCAGCAGTTGAATAGGTTCAGGAAGGCTGTAGCCTTTCCCCGGTACGGTGAACACATCCACACCCCAGTCCCGGAGCGTCTGTATATGTTTATTGATTCCAGCACGGCTCATACCCAGGCTTTCACCAAGCTGTTCACCGGAGTGAAACTCGCCGTCAGCCAGAATCGAGATGAGCGTCAATGGGATAGTATTATCTTTCACGCAATAACCTCCACAGCATTCACCTCTCCGGCATGACCAATAAAGCGCACCTCAGGCTCCAGCCAGACGTTGAATTTTTCGCCGACGCGCTGGCGCACTAAATGGGCAAGCTGAACGACATCATCACTTGTCGCCCGATGCGCATTAATGAGCACCAGAGCCTGTAAGTGATGAACGGCAGCTCCACCTGTCGATGTCCCCTTCAACTGACATTGATCGATAAGCCAACCAGCGGCCAGTTTTACCGAGCCATCGGCCTGTGGATAGTGAGGGGCCTGAGGATGAGCAGCCAGTAACGCAACCGACTGTTCAGCCGTGATCACCGGATTTTTGAAGAAGCTGCCCGCATTACCGTAAATTTTGGGATCTGGCAGCTTGCTCGTACGCATATGACAGACGGCATCGAAGACCTGCCGTGGCGTTACCGTCGCAGGATCAAGCCGGGTTAAGTCCCCATAGGTGAGTACGGGTTGCCACGCTTTAGCCAGACGCAATCCTACGGCAGTGATCGCAACGCGATCCTGATACTCATGCTTGAATATGCTGTCACGATAGCCAAAGCGGCACTCTTTTGCGGTTAAACGCTGTTGCTTGCCACTGCTTAGTTCAACGCAATCAACGTAATCGCAGACACGTTGCAGCTCAACGCCATACGCGCCGATATTCTGGATAGGTGAGGATCCCGTACAACCCGGGATTAGCGCCAGGTTTTCGAGACCGGGCATTCCGCGTTCAAGCGTGAATTGCACAAGCTGATGCCAGTTCTCACCGGCACCAACGTGCAGAAGCCATGCATCAGCCTCTTCGCTAATAGTGATGCCTTTGATGCGATTGATGATGACGGTTCCGGCAAAATCCTCCAGGAAAAGCACATTACTGCCCTCTCCAAGAATTAGCACCGGTTGCTGATGCTCTACTGCACTCTGCCAGGCTTCCAGCAGTTGTTGGGTATTCTCGGCACATACAATGCGACGGGCATTATGCTCGATACCAAAGGTGTTCCACGGCTTAAGGGAGAGATTCATTCACGCTATCCTGATGCAAAAACAGGGCTAGTTTACCGTATCCGAAGGGGGAGCGCTTGCGGTGTTTCAGGAAGATACAACGCAAAAAGCCTCATGCTTTCGCATGAGGCTTTCGGCTTGG
>NZ_JAOTIU010000014.1:0-26044 GCF_029850615.1 Kosakonia sp. HypNH10 | reverse complement strand
GAGCTAATTCGTTAGCTTTGAATTTGAAAAAAGGGCGCTTCGGTGCCCTTTTTGCTGCCTGCTAGTTAGCCATCCTGCCATTACAGCTGTTCACACTTTTCTGCAAATTCCCTTATAGTTGTCCTGTTGTAATCATAACCATTCTCATTTACACTTTGCGCATTAAGTGAACGGGAGTGATCCATGTACGTTTGTTTGTGTAACGGTGTAAGTGATAAAAAAATTCGCCAGGCTGTGCGCCAGTTTCACCCTCAATCATTTCAGCAGCTCCGCAAGTTTGTTCCGGTAGGAAATCAGTGTGGTAAATGCATTCGTGCTGCTCGTGAGATCATGCAGGATGAGTTGACCCAGATGCCGGAATACAAAGAGATTGCCTGAGGCTCTATCTTTTTTTTGACATCCCTGTAGCCCCATCTACGCTTCAATGAGTGGAAGCGGAGGGACTACATAATGAAAGGTGATGTTAAAATCATAAATTATCTCAATAAATTATTGGGAAATGAGCTTGTCGCAATCAATCAGTACTTTCTCCATGCGAGAATGTTCAAGAACTGGGGGCTGACCCGCCTCAATGACGTTGAATACCATGAATCCATCGATGAAATGAAACACGCCGATTTGTATATCGAGCGTATTCTGTTTCTCGAAGGGATCCCGAACTTGCAGGATCTGGGCAAACTCGGTATTGGCGAAGACGTTGAAGAGATGCTGCAATCAGACCTGCGTCTGGAGCTGGAAGGCGCGAGAGATCTGCGTGAAGCAATCGCCTATGCTGACAGCATCCATGACTATGTCAGTCGCGATATGATGATCAAAATTCTTGCCGACGAAGAGCACCACATTGACTGGCTGGAAACAGAGCTGGATCTGATCGCTAAACTTGGTATGCAGAATTACCTTCAGTCGCAGATTAAAGTCGAAGGCTAAAACCGTATTAGCGTGGGGTAACCCACCACGAAACCCGCTGCCGCGAGGAAAGGTCCAAACGGCAGCGGGTTTTTTATTACCTGTAATTTACGGCAGCGGCAAAGAGTGAAAGCCACTGCGCAGCAGGCAAAAAGCGCGGCATAAAATACAAGAGCAGGAAGAACCGACCAGCCGTGCCACGCGCCGAGCGCGGCAAGATACTTCACATCGCCATAGCCCAATCCTTCATGGCCCCGTAATAATCGATATCCCCAGTAAATAGCGGCAAAACTGATATAACCCGCCATTGCCCCTAAGACGGCATCCGCCAGAAATTCAGTATGTGACAGATATTGCCAGAGTAAGCCCGTCCAGAGTAGAGGGCAGGTATAGCGATCCGGCAGCAGCCCCGAGCGCAGGTCACACCTGACGAGCAGAAGATTTAATACGATATAGAGAATGAGAAAAAACATGGCGTCCCTGCCTTAAGCTTTAGCAATCCGCTGCCAAGAGTGCGTCATACTCATAAACAAGGGAAGGGGAGGGTGAGCAGAGTGCGAGCTGATTTCCAAAGATTCTATGCGTGATAAAAAGGGCGACACTCTCCTTGCGAGCCGGCACGCATCGCTGTTTAATTTCTAAACTGCACTTGCGTCCGCGCCAGATTTACGTATAATGCGCGGGCTTGTCGTAATTGACGGCTGGCTCGATCTGAGCCATAGCGACGAAGTTTGCCGCTAACAATGCCCCCAATCGGGGGGCTACGTAAGAACGATTACACTCCCCCATCAATCGTAATGGGTGTGAGGAGTAATTATTTTCGTCTATAAATAATTGGAGCTCTGGTCTCATGCAGAACCAAAGAATCCGTATCCGCTTGAAAGCGTTTGATCATCGTCTGATCGATCAATCAACCGCCGAAATCGTCGAAACTGCGAAGCGCACTGGTGCGCAAGTACGTGGTCCGATCCCGCTGCCGACCCGCAAAGAGCGCTTTACCGTTCTGATCTCTCCGCACGTCAACAAAGATGCGCGCGATCAGTACGAAATCCGCACTCATAAGCGTCTGGTTGACATCGTTGAGCCAACCGAGAAAACCGTTGATGCTCTGATGCGTCTGGATCTGGCTGCCGGTGTAGACGTGCAGATCAGCCTGGGTTGATCAGGTCATCGAGCGATTGAGAGGTTGAAACAATGATTGGTTTAGTCGGTAAAAAAGTGGGCATGACCCGCATCTTCACTGAAGATGGCGTTTCTATCCCAGTAACCGTAATCGAAGTTGAAGCAAACCGCGTTACTCAGGTTAAAGATCTGGCTAACGACGGCTACCGCGCTATCCAGGTTACCACCGGTGCTAAAAAAGCTAACCGCGTAACCAAGCCGGAAGCGGGTCACTTCGCTAAAGCTGGCGTAGAAGCTGGTCGTGGTCTGTGGGAATTCCGTCTGGCTGACGGTGAAGAGTTCTCCGTAGGTCAGGACATTAGCGTTGAGCTGTTTGCTGAAGTTAAAAAAGTTGACGTAACTGGCACCTCTAAAGGTAAAGGTTTCGCAGGTACCGTTAAGCGCTGGAACTTCCGTACCCAGGACGCTACTCACGGTAACTCCCTGTCCCACCGCGTTCCGGGTTCTATCGGTCAGAACCAGACCCCGGGCAAAGTGTTCAAGGGCAAGAAAATGGCAGGTCAGCTGGGTAATGAGCGCGTAACCGTTCAGAGCCTGGACGTAGTACGTGTTGACGCTGAGCGCAACCTGCTGCTGGTTAAAGGTGCTGTCCCGGGTGCAACCGGTAGCGACCTGATCGTTAAACCAGCTGTGAAGGCGTGAGGAGATAGCAATGGAATTAGTATTGAAAGACGCGCAGAGCGCGCTGACTGTTTCCGAAACTACCTTCGGTCGTGACTTCAACGAAGCGCTGGTACACCAGGTTGTTGTTGCTTATGCAGCTGGTGCTCGTCAGGGTACTCGTGCTCAGAAGACCCGTGCTGAAGTAACTGGTTCCGGTAAAAAACCGTGGCGCCAGAAAGGCACCGGCCGTGCGCGTTCAGGTTCTGTTAAGAGCCCGATCTGGCGTTCTGGTGGCGTGACCTTCGCTGCACGTCCGCAGGACCACAGTCAAAAAGTTAACAAAAAGATGTACCGCGGCGCGCTGAAAAGCATCCTGTCCGAACTGGTACGTCAGGATCGTCTGATCGTTGTCGAGCAGTTCTCTCTGGAAGCGCCGAAAACCAAGCTGCTTGCTCAGAAACTGAAAGACATGGCTCTGGAAGATGTGCTGATCATCACCGGTGAGCTGGACGAGAACCTGTTCCTGGCCGCACGTAACCTGCACAAGGTTGACGTACGCGATGCGACTGGTATCGACCCGGTTAGCCTGATCGCCTTCGACAAAGTCGTAATGACTGCTGATGCTGTTAAGCAAGTTGAGGAGATGCTGGCATGATTCGTGAAGAACGTCTGCTGAAGGTGCTGCGCGCACCGCACGTTTCTGAAAAAGCGTCTACTGCGATGGAAAAAACCAACACCATCGTTCTCAAAGTTGCAAAAGACGCGACCAAAGCAGAAATCAAAGCTGCTGTGCAGAAACTGTTTGAAGTCGAAGTCGAAGTCGTTAACACCCTGGTAGTTAAAGGGAAAGTTAAACGTCACGGACAGCGTATCGGTCGTCGTAGCGACTGGAAAAAAGCTTACGTCACCCTTAAAGAAGGCCAGAATCTGGACTTCGTTGGCGGCGCTGAGTAAGTCGGAGGAGTAATACAATGGCAGTTGTTAAATGTAAACCGACATCTCCGGGTCGTCGCCACGTAGTTAAAGTGGTTAACCCTGAGCTGCACAAGGGCAAACCTTTTGCTCCGTTGCTGGAAAAAAACAGCAAATCCGGTGGTCGTAACAACAATGGCCGTATCACCACTCGTCATATCGGTGGTGGCCACAAGCAGGCTTACCGTATTGTTGACTTTAAACGCAACAAAGATGGTATCCCGGCAGTTGTTGAACGTCTTGAGTACGATCCGAACCGTTCCGCGAACATCGCGCTGGTTCTGTACAAAGACGGTGAGCGCCGTTACATCCTGGCCCCGAAAGGCCTGAAAGCTGGCGACCAGATTCAGTCTGGCGTTGATGCTGCAATCAAAGCAGGCAACACCCTGCCGATGCGCAATATCCCGGTTGGTTCTACCGTTCATAACGTAGAAATGAAACCAGGTAAAGGCGGTCAGCTGGCACGTTCCGCTGGTACTTACGTTCAGATCGTTGCTCGCGATGGTGCTTATGTCACCCTGCGTCTGCGCTCTGGTGAAATGCGTAAAGTAGAAGCAGACTGCCGCGCGACTCTGGGCGAAGTTGGCAATGCTGAGCATATGCTGCGCGTTCTGGGTAAAGCAGGTGCTGCACGCTGGCGTGGTGTTCGTCCTACCGTTCGCGGTACTGCGATGAACCCGGTCGACCACCCACACGGTGGTGGTGAAGGTCGTAACTTTGGTAAGCACCCGGTAACTCCGTGGGGCGTTCAGACCAAAGGTAAGAAGACCCGCAGCAACAAGCGTACTGATAAATTCATCGTACGTCGCCGTAGCAAATAATTTTAGAGGATAAGCCATGCCACGTTCTCTCAAGAAAGGTCCTTTTATTGACCTGCACTTGCTGAAGAAGGTAGAGAAAGCGGTGGAAAGCGGAGACAAGAAGCCCCTGCGCACTTGGTCCCGTCGTTCAACGATCTTTCCTAACATGATCGGTTTGACCATCGCTGTCCATAATGGTCGTCAGCACGTTCCGGTATTTGTTTCCGACGAAATGGTCGGTCACAAACTGGGTGAATTCGCACCGACTCGTACTTATCGCGGCCACGCTGCTGATAAAAAAGCGAAGAAGAAATAAGGTAGGAGGAAGAGATGGAAACTTTAGCTCAACATCGCCATGCTCGTTCTTCTGCTCAGAAGGTTCGCCTTGTTGCTGACCTGATTCGCGGTAAGAAAGTGTCGCAGGCTCTGGATATTCTGACCTACACCAACAAGAAAGCGGCTGTACTGGTCAAGAAGGTTCTGGAATCTGCCATTGCTAACGCTGAACACAACGATGGCGCTGACATTGACGATCTGAAAGTTGCGAAAATTTTCGTAGACGAAGGCCCGAGCATGAAGCGCATTATGCCGCGTGCAAAAGGTCGTGCAGATCGCATCCTGAAGCGCACCAGCCACATCACTGTGGTTGTGTCCGATCGCTGAGACTCTGGAGACTAGCAATGGGTCAGAAAGTACATCCTAATGGTATTCGCCTGGGTATTGTAAAACCATGGAACTCTACCTGGTTTGCGAACACCAAAGAATTCGCTGACAACCTGGACAGCGATTTTAAAGTACGTCAGTACCTGACTAAGGAACTGGCTAAAGCGTCTGTATCTCGTATCGTTATCGAGCGTCCGGCTAAAAGCATCCGTGTGACTATTCACACTGCTCGCCCGGGTATCGTTATCGGTAAGAAAGGTGAAGACGTTGAGAAACTGCGCAAGGTCGTAGCGGATATCGCTGGCGTTCCTGCTCAGATCAATATCGCCGAAGTTCGTAAGCCTGAACTGGACGCAAAACTGGTTGCTGACAGCATCACTTCTCAGCTGGAACGTCGTGTTATGTTCCGTCGTGCTATGAAGCGTGCTGTACAGAACGCCATGCGTCTGGGCGCTAAAGGTATCAAAGTTGAAGTTAGTGGCCGTCTGGGTGGCGCTGAGATCGCACGTACCGAATGGTACCGTGAAGGTCGCGTTCCGCTGCACACACTGCGCGCTGACATTGACTACAACACCTCCGAAGCGCACACCACTTACGGTGTAATCGGCGTTAAAGTGTGGATCTTCAAAGGTGAGATCCTTGGTGGTATGGCTGCAGTTGAACAACCGGAAAAACCGGCTGCTCAACCTAAAAAGCAGCAGCGTAAAGGCCGTAAATAAGGAGCGTCGCTGATGTTACAACCAAAGCGTACAAAATTCCGTAAAGTGCACAAAGGCCGCAACCGTGGTCTCGCGCAGGGCACGGATGTGAGCTTCGGCACTTACGGTCTGAAAGCTGTTGGCCGTGGTCGTCTGACCGCTCGTCAAATCGAAGCAGCACGTCGTGCTATGACTCGTGCTGTTAAGCGTCAGGGTAAGATCTGGATCCGTGTATTCCCGGACAAGCCGATCACCGAGAAGCCGCTGGAAGTTCGTATGGGTAAAGGTAAAGGTAACGTGGAGTATTGGGTTGCCTTGATTCAGCCGGGTAAAGTCCTGTACGAAATGGACGGTGTTCCGGAAGAGCTGGCCCGTGAAGCCTTCGAGCTGGCAGCAGCAAAACTGCCGATTAAAACCACCTTTGTAACTAAGACGGTGATGTAATGAAAGCAAAAGAGCTGCGTGAAAAGAGCGTTGAAGAGCTGAACACCGAGCTGCTTAACCTGCTGCGCGAGCAGTTCAACCTGCGTATGCAGGCTGCGAGTGGCCAGCTGCAACAGACTCACCTGTTGAAGCAAGTGCGTCGTGATGTCGCACGCGTTAAGACTTTACTGACTGAGAAGGCGGGTGCGTAATGACCGATAAAATCCGTACTCTGCAAGGTCGTGTTGTTAGCGACAAAATGGAGAAATCCATTGTTGTAGCTATCGAACGTTTTGTGAAACACCCGATCTACGGTAAATTCATCAAACGTACGACCAAACTGCACGTACACGACGAGAACAACGAATGCGGTACCGGCGACGTGGTTGAAATCCGCGAATGCCGTCCGCTGTCCAAGACTAAGTCCTGGACGCTGGTTCGCGTTGTAGAGAAAGCGATTCTGTAATAGAGTACGCGTTCTCTAACGAATAAACGGCTCAGAAATGAGCCGTTTATTTTTTCTACCCATATCACAGAAGCGGTGTTATAATGCCGCGCCCTCGATATGGGGCTTTTTATCGACCCTGATTTTGGGGTCTTCAGTAGTAGTTGACATTAGCGGAGCACTAAAATGATCCAAGAACAGACTATGCTGAACGTCGCCGACAACTCCGGTGCACGTCGCGTAATGTGTATCAAGGTTCTGGGTGGCTCGCACCGTCGCTACGCAGGCGTAGGCGACATCATCAAGATCACCATCAAGGAAGCAATTCCGCGTGGTAAGGTCAAAAAAGGTGATGTGCTGAAGGCGGTAGTGGTGCGCACCAAGAAGGGTGTTCGTCGCCCGGACGGTTCTGTCATTCGCTTCGATGGTAATGCATGCGTTATTTTAAACAATAACAGCGAGCAACCTATCGGTACGCGTATTTTTGGGCCGGTAACTCGTGAACTTCGTTCTGAGAAGTTCATGAAAATTATCTCTCTGGCACCAGAAGTACTTTAAGGAGCGAGTCATGGCAGCGAAAATCCGTCGTGATGACGAAGTTATCGTGTTAACCGGTAAAGATAAAGGTAAACGCGGTAAAGTAAAAAATGTTCTGTCTTCCGGCAAGATCATTGTTGAAGGTATCAACCTGGTTAAGAAACATCAGAAGCCGGTTCCGGCCCTGAACCAACCAGGTGGCATCGTTGAAAAAGAAGCTGCAATTCAGGTTTCTAACGTTGCACTCTTCAATGCGGCAACCGGCAAGGCTGACCGTGTAGGCTTTAGATTCGAAGACGGCAAAAAAGTCCGTTTCTTTAAATCTAACAGCGAAACTATCAAGTAATTTGGAGTAGTACGATGGCGAAACTGCATGATTACTACAAAGACGAAGTAGTTAACAAACTCATGACTGAGTTTAGCTACAATTCTGTCATGCAAGTCCCTCGGGTCGAGAAGATCACCCTGAACATGGGTGTTGGTGAAGCGATCGCTGACAAGAAACTGCTGGATAACGCAGCAGCTGACCTGGCAGCAATCTCCGGTCAAAAACCGTTGATCACCAAAGCGCGCAAATCAGTTGCGGGCTTCAAAATCCGTCAGGGCTATCCGATCGGCTGTAAAGTGACTCTGCGTGGCGAACGCATGTGGGAGTTCTTTGAGCGCCTGATCACTATTGCTGTACCTCGTATCCGTGACTTCCGCGGCCTGTCCGCTAAGTCTTTCGACGGTCGTGGTAACTACAGCATGGGTGTCCGTGAGCAGATCATCTTCCCAGAAATCGACTATGACAAAGTCGACCGCGTGCGTGGTTTGGATATTACCATTACCACTACTGCGAAATCTGACGAAGAAGGCCGTGCTCTGCTGGCTGCCTTTGACTTCCCGTTCCGCAAGTAAGGTAGGGTTACTTCATGGCTAAGCAATCAATGAAAGCACGCGAAGTTAAACGCGTAGCTTTAGCTGAAAAATACTTCGCGAAACGCGCTGAACTGAAAGCGATCATTTCTGATGTGAACGCTTCCGACGAAGATCGTTGGAACGCTGTTCTCAAGCTGCAGAGTCTGCCGCGTGATTCCAGCCCGTCTCGTCAGCGTAACCGCTGCCGCCAAACTGGTCGTCCGCATGGTTTCCTGCGGAAGTTCGGGTTGAGCCGTATTAAGGTCCGTGAATCCGCAATGCGCGGTGAAATCCCGGGTCTGAAAAAGGCTAGCTGGTAATTGTCACCAATTGAATCACGGGAGTAAAGACAGATGAGCATGCAAGATCCGATCGCGGATATGCTGACCCGTATCCGTAACGGTCAGACCGCGAACAAAGCTGCGGTCACCATGCCTTCCTCCAGGCTGAAAGTGGCAATTGCCAACGTGCTGAAGGAAGAAGGTTTTATTGAAGATTTCAAAATTGAAGGCGACACCAAGCCGGAACTGGAAGTGACTCTTAAGTACTTCCAGGGAAAAGCTGTGGTAGAAAGCATTCAGCGTATCAGCCGTCCAGGTCTGCGCATCTATAAAAGAAAAGATGAGCTGCCGAAAGTTATGGGTGGTCTTGGTATCGCAGTTGTTTCTACCTCTAAAGGTGTTATGACTGATCGTGCAGCGCGCCAGGCTGGTCTTGGTGGCGAAATTATCTGCTACGTAGCCTAATCGGAGGAAAGAATGTCTCGTGTTGCTAAAGCACCGGTCGTCATTCCTGCCGGCGTTGATGTAAAAATCAACGGTCAGGTTATCACGATCAAAGGTAAAAACGGCGAGCTGACTCGTACCCTGAACGATGCTGTTGAAGTTAACCAGGCAGACAATGCCCTGACCTTCGGTCCGCGTGATGGTTACGTGGATGGTTGGGCTCAGGCTGGTACCGCGCGTGCCCTGCTGAACTCAATGGTTATCGGTGTTACCGAAGGCTTCACTAAGAAGCTGCAGCTGGTTGGTGTAGGTTATCGTGCAGCGGTTAAAGGTAGTGTTGTAAACCTGTCTCTGGGTTTCTCACATCCTGTTGACCATCAGCTGCCGGCGGGTATCACTGCTGAATGTCCGACTCAAACTGAAATCGTGCTGAAAGGCGCTGATAAGCAGGTGATCGGTCAGGTTGCAGCTGATCTGCGCGCCTACCGTC
This sequence comes from Kosakonia sp. HypNH10, assembly GCF_029850615.1. Lineage (NCBI taxonomy): Bacteria > Pseudomonadati > Pseudomonadota > Gammaproteobacteria > Enterobacterales > Enterobacteriaceae > Kosakonia > Kosakonia sp. HypNH10. The sequence goes on along the minus strand of NZ_JAOTIU010000014.1, from coordinate 16,700 downwards.
GTCCTGAGCCTTATAAAGGCAAGGGTGTTCGTTACGCCGACGAAGTCGTGCGTACCAAAGAGGCTAAGAAGAAGTAAGGTAACACTATGGATAAGAAATCTGCTCGTATCCGTCGTGCGACCCGCGCACGCCGCAAGCTCAAAGAGCTTGGTGCGACCCGCCTGGTGGTACATCGTACCCCGCGTCATATTTACGCCCAGGTAATCGCATCGAATGGTTCTGAAGTTCTGGTAGCTGCTTCTACTGTAGAAAAAGCTATCTCTGAACAACTGAAGTACACCGGTAACAAAGACGCCGCTGCAGCTGTAGGTAAAGCTGTTGCTGAACGCGCTCTGGAAAAAGGCATTAAAGATGTGTCCTTTGACCGTTCCGGGTTCCAATATCATGGTCGCGTCCAGGCACTGGCAGATGCTGCTCGTGAAGCTGGCCTTCAGTTCTAAGGTAGAGGTGTAAGATGGCTCACATCGAAAAACAGGCTGGCGAACTGCAGGAAAAGCTGATCGCGGTTAACCGCGTATCTAAAACCGTTAAAGGTGGTCGTATTTTCTCCTTCACAGCTCTGACTGTTGTTGGCGATGGTAACGGTCGCGTTGGTTTTGGTTACGGTAAAGCGCGTGAAGTTCCAGCAGCGATCCAGAAAGCGATGGAAAAAGCCCGTCGCAATATGATTAACGTCGCGCTGAACCACGGCACCCTGCAGCACCCGGTTAAGGGTACTCACACGGGTTCTCGTGTCTTCATGCAGCCGGCTTCCGAAGGTACCGGTATCATCGCCGGTGGTGCAATGCGCGCCGTTCTGGAAGTCGCTGGAGTTCATAACGTTCTGGCTAAAGCATATGGTTCCACCAACCCGATTAACGTGGTTCGTGCAACTATTGATGGCCTGGAAAATATGAAGTCTCCAGAAATGGTCGCTGCCAAGCGTGGTAAATCCGTTGAAGAAATTCTGGGGTAATTGACCATGGCAAAGACTATTAAAATCACTCAAACCCGCAGTGCAATCGGTCGTCTGCCGAAACACAAGGCAACGCTGCTTGGCCTGGGTCTGCGTCGTATTGGCCACACTGTAGAACGCGAGGATACTCCTGCGGTTCGCGGTATGGTCAACGCGGTTTCCTTCATGGTTAAAGTTGAGGAGTAAGAGATGCGTTTAAATACTCTGTCTCCGGCCGAAGGCTCCAAAAAGGCGGGTAAACGCCTGGGTCGTGGTATCGGTTCTGGCCTCGGTAAAACCGGTGGTCGTGGTCACAAAGGTCAGAACTCTCGTTCTGGCGGTGGCGTACGTCGCGGTTTCGAGGGTGGTCAGATGCCTCTGTACCGTCGTCTGCCGAAATTCGGTTTCACTTCACGTAAAGCAATGATCACGGCAGAAGTTCGTCTGTCCGATCTGGCTAAAGTAGAAGGCGACGTAGTTGACCTGAACACGCTGAAAGCGGCTAACATTATCGGCATCCAGATCGAGTTCGCGAAAGTGATCCTGTCTGGTGAAGTATCTCGCCCGGTAACTGTTCGTGGCCTGCGTGTGACTAAAGGCGCTCGTGCTGCTATCGAAGCTGCTGGCGGTAAAATTGAGGAATAAGTAGCAGATGGCTAAGCAACCGGGATTAGATTTTCAAAGTGCCAAAGGTGGAATTGGCGAACTGAAACGCAGACTGCTGTTTGTTATCGGTGCGTTGATTGTGTTCCGTATTGGCTCTTTTATTCCGATCCCTGGTATTGATGCCGCTGTACTTGCCAAACTGCTTGAGCAACAGCGTGGCACCATCATTGAAATGTTTAACATGTTCTCTGGTGGTGCTCTCAGCCGTGCTTCTATCTTTGCACTGGGTATCATGCCGTATATTTCGGCATCTATTATTATCCAGCTGCTGACGGTCGTTCATCCGGCCCTGGCAGAGTTGAAGAAAGAAGGGGAGTCTGGCCGTCGTAAGATTAGCCAGTACACCCGTTACGGCACTCTGGTGTTGGCAATATTTCAGTCAATCGGTATTGCTACCGGTTTACCGAATATGCCTGGTATGCAGGGCCTGGTAATGAATCCAGGCTTTGCATTCTACTTCACCGCTGTTGTGAGTCTGGTCACAGGGACTATGTTCCTGATGTGGCTCGGCGAACAGATTACTGAACGTGGTATCGGCAACGGTATCTCGATCATTATCTTCGCCGGCATCGTGGCGGGTTTACCGCCAGCCATTGCCCATACTATTGAGCAAGCGCGTCAAGGCGACCTGCACTTCCTCCTGTTGCTGTTGGTTGCAGTATTAGTATTCGCAGTGACGTTCTTCGTTGTCTTCGTTGAGCGTGGTCAACGCCGCATTGTGGTGAACTACGCGAAGCGTCAGCAAGGTCGTCGTGTCTATGCTGCTCAGAGCACACATTTACCGCTGAAAGTGAATATGGCGGGGGTAATCCCGGCAATCTTCGCTTCCAGTATTATTCTGTTCCCGGCGACCATCGCGTCATGGTTCGGGGGCGGTACTGGTTGGAACTGGCTGACAACAATTTCGCTGTATTTGCAGCCTGGGCAACCGCTTTATGTGTTACTCTATGCGTCTGCAATCATCTTCTTCTGTTTCTTTTACACGGCGTTGGTTTTCAACCCGCGTGAAACAGCGGATAACCTGAAGAAGTCCGGTGCATTTGTACCAGGAATTCGTCCGGGAGAACAAACGGCGAAGTATATCGATAAAGTAATGACCCGCCTGACTTTGGTTGGTGCGCTTTATATTACTTTTATCTGCCTGATCCCGGAGTTCATGCGTGATGCGATGAAAGTACCGTTCTACTTCGGTGGGACCTCACTGCTTATCGTTGTTGTCGTGATTATGGACTTTATGGCTCAAGTGCAAACTCTGATGATGTCCAGTCAGTATGAGTCTGCATTGAAGAAGGCGAACCTGAAAGGCTACGGTCGATAAAGGTCGCTCGAGAAGTTACGGAGAGTAAAAATGAAAGTTCGTGCTTCCGTCAAGAAATTATGCCGTAACTGCAAAATCGTTAAGCGTGATGGCGTCATCCGCGTGATTTGCAGTGCCGAGCCGAAGCATAAACAGCGCCAAGGCTGATTATTTCGCATATTTTTCTTGCAAAGTTGGGTTGAGCTGGCTAGATTAGCCAGCCAATCTTTTGTATGTCTGTACGTTTCCATTTGAGTATCCTGAAAACGGGCTTTTCAGCATGGGGCGTGCAAATCAAATTATAGGAGTGCATAGTGGCCCGTATAGCAGGCATTAACATTCCTGATCAAAAACATGCCGTGATCGCATTAACTTCGATCTATGGCGTCGGCAAAACCCGCTCTCAAGCCATCCTGGCTGCTGCGGGCATCGCTGAGAATGTTAAGATCAGTGAGCTGTCTGAAGAACAAATCGACACGCTGCGTGACGAAGTTGCCAAATTTGTCGTTGAAGGTGATCTGCGCCGTGAAGTTAGCATGAGCATCAAGCGCCTGATGGATCTTGGTTGCTACCGCGGTTTGCGTCATCGTCGTGGTCTCCCGGTTCGCGGTCAGCGTACCAAGACCAACGCACGTACCCGTAAGGGTCCGCGCAAACCGATCAAGAAATAATCGGGGTGATTGAATAATGGCAAAGGCACCAATTCGTGCACGTAAACGTGTAAGAAAACAAGTCTCTGACGGCGTGGCTCATATCCATGCTTCTTTCAACAACACCATCGTTACTATTACTGATCGTCAGGGTAACGCACTGGGTTGGGCAACAGCCGGTGGTTCCGGTTTCCGTGGTTCTCGCAAATCCACTCCGTTCGCAGCTCAGGTTGCAGCAGAGCGTTGCGCTGAAGCCGTAAAAGAATACGGTATCAAGAATCTGGAAGTTATGGTTAAGGGACCGGGTCCGGGTCGCGAATCTACTATTCGTGCTCTGAACGCCGCTGGTTTCCGCATCACTAATATTACTGATGTGACTCCGATCCCTCACAACGGTTGTCGTCCGCCGAAAAAACGTCGCGTATAACGCTCGTTTTCTAGGATTGTTGGAGAAAGAAAATGGCAAGATATTTGGGTCCTAAGCTCAAGCTGAGCCGTCGTGAGGGCACAGACCTGTTCCTTAAGTCTGGCGTTCGCGCGATCGATACCAAGTGTAAAATTGAACAAGCTCCTGGCCAGCACGGTGCGCGTAAACCGCGTCTGTCTGACTATGGTGTGCAGTTGCGTGAAAAGCAAAAAGTTCGCCGTATCTACGGTGTGCTGGAGCGTCAGTTCCGTAACTATTACAAAGAAGCAGCACGTCTGAAAGGCAACACCGGTGAAAACCTGTTGGCTCTGCTGGAAGGTCGTCTGGACAACGTTGTATACCGTATGGGCTTCGGCGCCACTCGTGCAGAAGCACGTCAGCTGGTTAGCCATAAAGCAATCATGGTAAACGGTCGTGTTGTTAACATCGCTTCTTATCAGGTTAGTCCGAATGACGTTGTTAGCATTCGTGAGAAAGCGAAAAAGCAGTCTCGCGTGAAAGCCGCTCTGGAGCTGGCTGAGCAGCGTGAAAAGCCAACCTGGCTGGAAGTTGATGCTGGCAAGATGGAAGGCACGTTCAAGCGTAAGCCGGAGCGTTCTGATCTGTCTGCGGACATTAACGAACACCTGATCGTCGAGCTTTACTCCAAGTAAAGCTTAGTACCAAAGAGAGGACACAATGCAGGGTTCTGTGACAGAGTTTCTAAAACCGCGCCTGGTAGATATCGAGCAAGTGAGTTCGACGCACGCCAAGGTGACCCTTGAGCCTTTAGAGCGTGGCTTTGGCCATACTCTGGGTAACGCACTGCGCCGTATTCTGCTCTCATCGATGCCGGGTTGCGCGGTGACTGAGGTTGAGATTGATGGTGTACTTCATGAGTACAGCACCAAAGAAGGCGTTCAGGAAGATATCCTTGAAATCCTGCTCAACCTGAAAGGGCTGGCGGTGAGAGTTCAGGGTAAAGATGAAGTTATTCTTACTCTGAGTAAATCTGGCATTGGCCCTGTGACCGCAGCCGACATTACCCACGACGGTGATGTCGAAATCGTCAAGCCGCAGCATGTGATCTGCCACCTGACCGATGAAAACGCATCTATCAATATGCGTATCAAAGTTCAGCGCGGTCGTGGTTACGTGCCGGCGTCTGCCCGAATTCATTCGGAAGAAGATGAGCGCCCGATCGGCCGTCTGCTGGTTGATGCGTGCTACAGCCCTGTAGAGCGAATTGCCTACAATGTTGAAGCAGCACGTGTGGAACAGCGTACCGACCTGGACAAGCTGGTCATCGAAATGGAAACCAACGGCACAATCGATCCTGAAGAGGCGATTCGTCGTGCGGCAACCATTCTGGCAGAACAACTTGAAGCTTTCGTTGATTTACGTGATGTACGTCAGCCGGAAGTTAAAGAAGAGAAACCAGAGTTCGATCCGATTCTGCTGCGCCCTGTTGACGATCTGGAATTGACTGTCCGCTCTGCTAACTGCCTCAAGGCAGAAGCTATCCACTATATCGGTGATCTGGTACAGCGTACCGAGGTTGAGTTGCTGAAAACGCCGAACCTGGGTAAAAAATCTCTTACCGAGATTAAAGACGTGCTGGCCTCACGTGGTCTGTCTCTGGGCATGCGCCTGGAAAACTGGCCGCCGGCAAGCATTGCTGACGAGTAACCGGATCACAGGTTAAGGTTTTACTGAGAAGGATAAGGTCATGCGCCATCGTAAGAGTGGTCGTCAACTGAACCGCAACAGCAGCCATCGCCAGGCCATGTTCCGTAACATGGCAGGCTCTCTGGTTCGTCATGAGATCATCAAGACGACCCTGCCGAAAGCGAAAGAGCTGCGTCGCGTAGTTGAGCCGCTGATTACACTTGCTAAGACTGACAGCGTTGCTAATCGTCGTCTGGCATTCGCCCGCACTCGTGATAACGAGATCGTGGCAAAACTGTTTAACGAACTGGGCCCGCGTTTCGCGAGCCGTGCCGGTGGTTACACTCGTATTCTTAAGTGTGGCTTCCGTGCAGGTGACAACGCTCCGATGGCTTACATCGAGCTGGTTGATCGCGCTGAATCGAAAGCAGAAGCTGCTGCAGAGTAATCTGTAGTAACGTAAAAAAACCCGCCTCGGCGGGTTTTTTTATTTCTACTCTCCCCCCACCCTTCTAAACTAAGCCTGTTCTTAAGTTCAACCCCGGAGGCCATCATGTGGTTACTTGATCAGTGGGCAGAACGGCATATCATTGATGCCCAACAAAAAGGTGAATTCGATAATCTTGCGGGTAGCGGTGAGCCGCTCACCCTTGATGACGATTCTCATGTTCCTCAGGATCTACGTGCAGGCTATCGATTATTAAAGAATGCCGGTTATCTTCCGCCAGAACTCGAAATGCGCAAAGAGGCGGTCGAACTTGTCGATCTGCTTAGCAGTGTTGAACACGATCCCCATCAGCGGCACGAACTTAACCGTCGCCTCGCCTTACTGGAACTTAAGCTGCGCCAGGCTGGCGTGAGTACCGATTTTCTTCATGGTGAGTACGCGGCCAAACTACAGCATAAAGTTAATCCGGAGTGATCATGTATCGTATTGGTGAAATTGCAAAGTTGGCCGACGTTACGCCGGACACTATTCGTTATTACGAAAAGCAGCAGATGATGGATCATGGAGGGCGCACCGAAGGTGGTTTTCGCCTCTATACCGATCACGATCTCAAACGCCTTAAGTTTATCCGCCATGCTCGTCAGCTCGGTTTTACGCTTGAGTCGATCCGCGAACTGTTATCGATCCGCGTCGATCCTGAGCATCATACTTGTCAGGAGTCGAAGAGCATCGTTCAGGCGCGGCTAAGTGAAGTTGAAGCGCGCATCGAAGAGATGCAGGCCATGCGGCGTTCACTACAGAAATTAAACGACGCTTGTTGCGGCACTGCCCACAGTAGTGTCTATTGTTCTATTCTTGAAGCACTTGAGCAGGGACCAGCTAACAATACAACCAATACCCGGAGTTGATCTTCTTCATCGCGAGGTCTACACTTCGGCCGTTTTACTACACAATCTGGAGAAATATATGAGTCGCTATCAGCACACTAAAGGGCAGATAAACGATAACGCCATTGAGGCACTTCTGCATGACCCGCTTTTTCGTCAGCGAGTTGAAAAGAATAAAAAAGGGAAAGGAAGTTATCTGCGGAAAAATAAACATGCAAAACGAGGCTTTCAGGAGGCCAGTGGCAAGCAAGCGAATCGCTTATTTACCACTGGCCTTCTTACTTTTAAACGCGGCTGTTTTGTTCTTTCAGCAGGTCGCGAATTTCACTGAGTAACACTTCTTCTTTGCTCGGAGCCGGCGGCGCTTTCGGCTCTTCAGCCTGTTTGCGTTTCAGCTTGTTGATCACTTTGATTGCCAGGAAGATCGCAAAAGCGACAATGATGAAGTCAAACACGTTCTGAATAAATACGCCGTAATGCATCACAACGGCAGGCACATCACCCTGTGCTTCACGCAGGGTAAGCGCGAACTGTTTAAAATCGATACCGCCAATCAACAATCCCAGCGGTGGCATAATGATATCGGCCACCAGTGAAGAGACGATTTTGCCGAAAGCCGCACCGATAATCACACCGACTGCCAAATCGACAACATTCCCACGCATCGCGAATTCGCGAAACTCTTTTAACATACTCATAATCTTCTCCATGTGCTTTGCGTCACACTAAGTCTAACAACATACCTAACAATTTCCATTTAGGTAAATAAAATAACGAGCCCTGTTAGTCCCTTACAATAAAGTGGAAATAAGAAGGGCGCTTAAACAAGCGCCCTGAAGGATTACAGGAAGAAGGGACTGGGCTGGAAGAGTCGCTCGACATCGGTGATGTATTTTTTGTCGGTCAAAAACATAATCACGTGGTCGCCTTGCTCAATGCGCAAATTATCATTGGCGATCATGACATCATCTCCACGAACTACCGCGCCGATGATCGTACCCGGCGGCAATTTGATCTCATCGATCACACGACCCACCACCCGAGATGTCGTTTCATCGCCGTGAGCCACCGCTTCGATCGCTTCGGCGACGCCGCGACGCAGAGAAGAAACGCCGACGATATCCGCTTTTCGCACATGGCTCAGCAGCGCAGAAATTGTCGCTTGCTGAGGAGAGATGGCGATATCGATAACGCTGCCCTGGACCAGGTCAACATAGGCCCGACGCTGGATCAGCACCATCACCTTTTTTGCGCCCATCCGTTTGGCCAGCATCGCTGACATAATGTTGGCTTCATCATCGTTCGTGACGGCGATAAAGAGATCCACTTGATCAATGTGCTCTTCAGCAAGCAGTTCTTGATCCGATGCATCTCCGTAAAAAACGATCGTATTTTGCAGTTTCTCGGCAAGTTCCGCAGCCCGCTGCTGATCGCGCTCGATCAGTTTGACGCTGTAATCCTTTTCAAGCTGATGCGCCAGTCCGGCACCGATATTCCCGCCACCGACCAGCATGATCCGTTTATAGGGTTTCTCCAGCCTTTGCAGCTCGCTCATTACCGCGCGAATATGCTGTGACGCGGCAATGAAGAAGACTTCGTCACCAGCCTCAACAATGGTCGAGCCCTGCGGGCGAATTGGCCGGTCGTGACGGAAAATCGCCGCCACTCGCGTATCAATGTGCGGCATATGCTCGCGCATCGTCGAAAGTGCATTTCCAACCAGCGGCCCGCCGTAATAGGCTTTTACGACCGCGAGGCTTACTTTGCCTTCAGCAAAATTGACCACCTGCAGTGCGCCCGGGTATTCAATCAGGCGATAGATGCTGTCGATAACCAGCTGTTCTGGCGCAATCAGATGATCGATAGGCACGGCTTCGGAATGAAATAACTTATCCGCATCCCGAACATAGTCCGGGGAGCGGATACGTGCGATGCGATTTGGCGTGTTAAACAGAGAAAACGCCACCTGGCAGGCAACCATATTGGTCTCATCGGAGCTTGTGACCGCAACCAGCATATCTGCATCATCGGCGCCCGCTTCGCGTAGCACGCGCGGGTGCGAACCGTGGCCCTGCACAACGCGTAGGTCGAACTTGTCCTGCAGGCTATGCAGGCGATCGCCATTGGTATCGACAACGGTGATGTCGTTATTTTCACCGACTAGGTTTTCAGCCAGCGTACCGCCGACCTGTCCCGCACCCAGAATAATTATCTTCATCTGCTGTGACCCGTTGTCTCTCTCACTGTTTGATTAGCTTAGCGTAAAAGAAGCCGTCGCCCTCTTCGGCACCTGGCAGCTTCTGCAGGCCTGGCTCCTCCGGTGTTCCGGTTTCGCTCAGCTGCGCATCCGGGGTTCGCTTCAGGAACGCTGCGACCTGATAACTATTCTCTTGCGGTAAAATCGAGCAGGTTGCGTAAACCAACGTACCGCCACTTTTCAAATGAGGCCAGATAGCATCAAGGATTTCTGCTTGTAGCTGTGCCAGCTCGGAGATATCACGATCGCGACGCAGCCATTTAATATCGGGATGGCGGCGAATAACGCCCGTGGCTGAACAGGGCGCATCAAGCAAAATACGGTCAAACTGTTCATCGCCGCACCACTGCGCAGGGAAGCGCCCATCACCCTGTTTAACCTCGGCTTTCATGCCGAGACGTTTCAGGTTGTCATAGACCCGTGACAAACGTTGTTCGTCGACATCAACTGCTAACACACTAGCCTGTGGTGCCGCCTCAAGAATGTGGGTGGTTTTACCGCCCGGCGCGGCGCACAGATCGAGAATACGCTCGCCATTCTGCGGTGCAAGGAAGGTAATGCAACCCTGTGCCGCTGCGTCCTGAACCGTTACCCAGCCTTCGCTGAACCCCGGCAGAGACATTACCGGCGCTGCATTTGCCAGGCGCACTGCGTCCGGGTAATCGGTGTGAGTGAAACCCTGCTGCCCGCTCTCTTCAAGCAGTGCCAGCCAGCCATCACGCGTATGGTGCTGGCAATTGACGCGTAGCCACATCGGCGGGCGTTGATTACTGGCTTCAATGATCTCTGACCACTGCTGCGGATAGGCTTGTTGCACACGCTTTAACAGCCATGCCGGGAAAAGGTAACGATTTTCGCTGTTGGCGAACTCTGCCAGAAGCTCTTCCTGCTGGCGCTGAAACTGACGCAGCACGCCGTTAATCAACCCTTTCAGCTGCGGGCGTTTAATGACCACCGCGCCTTCAACGGTTTCTGCCAGCGCCGCGTGGGCCGGAATGCGCGTATGCAACAGCTGGTATAACCCAACCATAATGAGATAGTGCACCGTCCGCTGCTTACCTGTCATTGGCCGTGACATCAGCTTATTAATAAGCCAGTCAAGCTGCGGCATGACGCGTAGCACGCCGAAGCAGAGCTCCTGCAGCAGCGCCTTATCTTTATCGGTCACTTTCTGTTGTAACGGCGGCAGGATATTGCTGAGCGATTGCCCTTGTTCAATAACCTGTTCAACTGCCTGCGCAGCCATGCTGCGTAAATTCATCTGTTTTTTCATAACCACAAAAATAAAAATGCCCGGCAGAACCGGGCTTAAATATGAGATCAGGCCAGACGGTTGCCTGGCACAAACCATTCCCGCCGCGAATTCAGCAGATCCTGCGCGCTCATCGCTTTTTTACCTGCGGGCTGCAGCGATTCAAGATTAAGTATGCCTTCTGCGGTTGCGACCTGAATCCCGGATTTCGATGCTTCAACAATCGTGCCGGGCTCAGCTTGCGTAGAAGAGGGAAGCACAGAGGCTTTCCATACTTTGATTGGCTGCTCATCAATCACAAACCAGCTCATCGGCCACGGATTGAATGCGCGAATGCAGCGCTCAAGTTGCTCTGCGCTCAACGACCAGTCCATACGCGCCTCGTCTTTGCTGAGCTTCTCTGCATAGGTGACCAGCTCTTCATCCTGGACTTGCGGCTGGGCTGTGCCTTGCGCCAGCTGCTGCAGCGTCTCAATAAGACCCTGCGGACCCAGCGCCGCCAGCTTATCGTAGAGCGTGGCGCTGGTATCTTCAGATGTTATCGGGCAGGCCAGTTTATAAAGCATGTCGCCCGTATCTAGACCCACATCCATCTGCATGATGGTGACGCCCGTTTGTGTGTCGCCGGCCCATAATGCTCGCTGAATCGGTGCCGCACCGCGCCAGCGCGGTAGCAAGGAACCATGCACATTGATGCAGCCAAGACGCGGCATATCGAGCACTGCTTTAGGCAAAATCAGCCCATAGGCGACGACGACCATCACATCAGCGTTCAAGTCGGCGACCAGCTGTTGGTTTTCCTGCTGCCGTAAGGAGGCCGGTTGAAACACGGGCAAGCCTTTCTCTTCCGCCAGCACTTTCACCGGGCTGGGCATCAGTTTTTTACCCCGGCCAGCAGGGCGATCGGGTTGGGTAAAGACCCCTACGATCTCGTGTTCAGAAGAGAGCAGCGCGTCAAGATGACGCGCTGCAAAATCAGGAGTGCCGGCAAAAATAATACGTAGAGAATCTGACACGTTTATCCTTTTCTGCCCGCCTTAAGCGCGGCCGTTCATACGATCCAGTTTTTCGACTTTCTGACGAATACGCTGGCGTTTCAGCGGAGACAGATAATCGATAAACAGTTTACCGACCAGATGATCCATTTCATGCTGAATACAAATGGCCAGCAGACCATCAGCTTCGAGTTCAAACGAATTGCCATTACGATCCAGCGCGCGGATTTTCACTTTTTCCGCTCGTGGAACAAGGGCGCGTTGTTCCGGAATAGAGAGGCAACCCTCTTCAATACCCGTTTCGCCGCTCTTTTCCAGCAATTCCGGGTTGATCAACACCAGTTGCTCATCGCGATTTTCTGACACATCAATCACGATAATTCGCTGATGAATATCAACCTGCGTCGCCGCGAGACCGATGCCCTCTTCGGCGTACATCGTTTCGAACATATCATCAACGATACGTTGAATATCCGCATTCACTTCTTTTACCGGATCGGCGACTTTGCGAAGCCGCTCGTCCGGAATATGTAACACATGCAAAACTGCCATAAATATCCAGAGTTGTGTTCAGTAGTTGTAAAGAATATGCCCTCTATTCTAGACAAATCCCCTGGCGATTGACAGCATCAGTGACCGATCGCAAGGATTGCCGATACGGCTTATGGCAGGGGAGAGGGAATGACATCCACGGAAATTTGGCTACGTCTGATACAGGTTGGCGACCTCTCTGGCGACAAGTGGCTGAGCATCGCGCAGCAACTGGAGATAAGCGGTGCTGTGACGGCTGCCGAGCTGCAGGTTTTAGGCTTGACGGTTGCGCAGACGCGCCGCTTTTTTTCCCTTTCAGCACGGGAACTCGATCGCTGTCTAAACTGGCTGGCGGACCCTCAACATCACATGATCGTGGCCAGCGATGCGGCTTATCCCGAACCGCTGCGCGCCATTGCTGATTATCCGGGCGCGCTGTTTGTTAAAGGTGATATTGCGGTTTTGAAATCCCAGCAATTAGCCGTCGTGGGTAGCCGTGCGCACTCCTGGTATGGCGAACGTTGGGGGCGTCTCTTTTGCGAATCGCTTGCGCGTGCAGGCTTAACCATTACCAGCGGAATGGCGCTGGGAATTGATAGCGTCGCCCATCGCGCCGCAATAAGCGTCGGCGGGAAAAGCATTGGCGTGCTGGGTAATGGGCTTTTTAGCCTTTATCCGCGCAGACACACTGCCCTTGCTTCCCAGTTGCTGGAGCAGGGTGGGGCGCTGGTCTCCGAGTTTCCACTATCGGCGACCCCGAAGCCGGGTCATTTTCCCCGTCGTAACCGGATTATTAGCGGTCTTAGCCGGGCAGTATTTGTGATCGAGGCCGCATTACGCAGCGGTTCGTTGGTGACGGCGCGGCTTGCGCTTGAGCAAGGGAGAGACGTTTTTGCATTACCGGGGGCCGTTGGTAGCCCTGGCAGCGAGGGGCCGCATTGGCTATTAAAGCAGGGCGCGACGCCCGTTACATCGGCTGAAGAGATCCTCGAACATTTGCAATATGGGCTAAATTGGGTGGCGGAAACGCACGAAAATGCAATTTATCCTCCAGAAGGCGAAAAGGCGGCATTGCCATTTCCTGAGCTCCTGGCTAACGTAGGAGATGAGGTAACACCTGTTGACGTCGTCGCTGAACGTGCCGGCCAACCTGTGCCAGTGGCAGCTGCTCAATTGCTTGAACTGGAGTTAGCAGGATGGATCGCAGCTGTACCCGGCGGCTATGTCCGATTGAGGAGGGCAAGCCATGTTCGACGTACTAATGTACTTGTTTGAGACTTACATCCATAACGAAGCTGAATTGCGTGTGGATCAGGACAAACTGGAACGGGATCTTACCGACGCCGGATTTGATCGTGAGGATATCTACAACGCGCTTATGTGGCTGGAAAAGCTGGCTGATTATCAGGAAGGCCTCGCCGAACCGATGCAGCTTGCTTCTGATCCACTCTCCTTACGCATCTATACCGCAGAAGAGAGTGAAAGGCTGGATGCCAGTTGCCGGGGATTCCTGTTATTCCTAGAGCAGATTCAGGTGCTAAACCTCGAAACACGGGAAATGGTGATTGAGCGTGCGCTGGCGCTGGATAACGCAGAGTTCGAGCTGGAAGATCTTAAATGGGTCATCCTGATGGTGCTCTTCAATATTCCAGGGTGTGAAAACGCCTACCAGCAAATGGAAGAATTACTCTTTGAAGTGAATGAAGGTATGCTGCATTAACTGTTTTTGCAGCTTCAAGAGTTGTTATGACCAAATCAGCACTATTTACTGTGCGTAATAATGAGCCCTGCCCACAATGCGGGGCTGAACTTGTCATTCGCTCCGGGAAACACGGTCCGTTTCTCGGATGCTCTCATTATCCGGAGTGCGATTATGTACGTCCCCTGAAAAGTCAGGCAGACGGCCATATCGTTAAAGTTCTGGATGGTCAATTGTGCCCGCTTTGTGGTGCCGAGTTGGTGCTACGGCAAGGGCGCTTCGGTATGTTTATCGGATGCAGTCAGTATCCGGCCTGCGAACACACCGAACTGATCGATAAGCCTGATGAAACGGCTATTAGTTGTCCGCAATGCCAGAGCGGGCATCTTGTCCAGCGTCGTTCGCGTTACGGCAAAACCTTCTACTCCTGCGATCGTTATCCTGATTGCCAGTTCGTCATCAATTCCAGACCGGTAGCGGGTGAGTGCCCGGAATGTCACTACCCGTTGCTGACAGAGAAGAAAACCGCGCAGGGCGTTAAATGTTTCTGTGCCAATAAACAATGTGGAAAGCTGCTCCCAGCGGAATAAACTCGTGAAGAATAACCTGCCAAAAGATCCCATCGCCACCATGGTGGCGATCCTGAAAAAAGAAGAAGTCATCGCTTATCCCACAGAAGCCGTTTTCGGCGTTGGTTGCGATCCGGACAGTGAAATCGCCGTACATCGCCTGCTTAAACTCAAGCAGCGGCCTGTCGAAAAAGGGTTGATACTGATTGCCGCTAATTTTGCGCAACTTAAACCCTATATTGATGACAGCATGCTTTCTGATACCCAACGTCAGGCAATTTTTGCCTGCTGGCCAGGTCCGGTGACATTTGTGTTTCCCGCAAAACCAACCACGCCGCGATGGCTAACTGGACGTTTTGATTCTCTTGCTGTGCGCGTCACCGACCATCCGCTGGTGGTTGAGCTGTGCGAAGCTTATGGCAAACCTCTGGTATCAACGAGTGCCAACTTATCCGGTCTGCCGCCGTGCAGAACAGCCCAGGAAGTTGTCGCTCAATTCGGACCAGATTTCCCGGTCGTCGATGTGCCGACTGGCGGCCGGCAGAATCCCTCCGAAATCCGTGATGCACTCACCGGTGAACTCTTCCGACAGGGGTAATAGCATGGAACCGTACGTCGTTTTTGGTAATCCTGTCGCGCACAGTAAGTCGCCGCTCATCCATCAACAGTTCGCCAGCCAGCTGCAAATCGATCACCCCTATGGGAAAGCACTCGCGCCTGTTGATGATTTTGTTAATACGCTAAATGCTTTTTTTGATAATGGAGGCAAGGGGGCGAATGTCACCGTGCCTTTTAAAGAAGAGGCTTTTGCGCGTGCGGATGAGCTGACGGAACGCGCTGCGCTGGCTGGGGCAGTTAACACCCTTAAACGACTCGATGATGGGCGCTTGCTCGGCGATAACACCGATGGCATCGGGCTCTTAAGCGATCTGCAACGCCTGGCATTTATCCGCCCCGGTTCGCGTGTTCTGCTGGTGGGCGCGGGTGGTGCGGCGCGCGGGGTGATTTTGCCCCTGCTATCACTCGATTGTGCTTTAACTATCACTAACCGTACCTGGTCTCGCGCACAAACCTTAGCTGAACTCTTTGCTCATACCGGCAGCGTACAGGCGGCGGAGATGGAGTCGCTTGCAGAGCGCGAATTTGATCTCATCATTAATGCGACTTCAAGCGGGATGGGAGGCGATATTCCGGCGCTACCGCAAGCAATTATTCGCCCGCAGACTTACTGCTACGACATGTTTTATCAGAAAGGCAGCACACCGTTCCTGGCCTGGTGCGAAAAGCTTGGCTCCGTGAACCGCGCAGACGGCCTCGGAATGCTGGTGGGGCAAGCGGCGCACGCTCTGTTTTTGTGGCATGGCGTATTGCCAGAAGTTGAACCTGTTATCGCAATGCTTAAACAGGAGCTGGCGAAATGAACCAGGCAATCCTGTTTCCCGATCGTGAAGAGTGGCATGATTCCACTCAGGCGATTGTTTTTCCCGCGCTGGTTAACGGCATGCAGATGATGTGTGCAATAAAGGGTTCAGTGCTGGCGCAGCGTTTCGGTGGCAATACGCCAGAAGATTACCTTTCGCTTTTTCGCCAGCATCGCTGGGATCTGGAAGAGGAGGCGGAGCAGTGCATCCGCCAACAAGAGGAAGACGATCAGGGCGTAATTTGGCTCTCCTGAGTAAGATACTCATCCTTCCATTTCACATAGTTATTTGCCGAGTACCTTAACCCTTCGATTTCAGCCTCCGTCAGGGGGCGAATCTGTTTTACCGGGCTGCCCAGATAAAGGTATCCGCTCTGCAGGCGCTTATTCTGTGGAACCAGGCTGCCCGCGCCAATCATGACCTCATCTTCAATCACGGCACCATCCAGCACAATAGATCCCATCCCGACCAGTACGCGATGACCGATGGTGCAGCCATGTAGCATCACTTTATGGCCGACAGTTACATCTTCTCCTATAAGCAGTGGATTACCTTCAGGGTTGTAAGAAGACTTATGCGTAACGTGCAGCACGCTGCCGTCCTGAATATTAGTGCGTGCGCCAATCTCTACATAATTGACGTCACCCCGAATGACAACCAGCGGCCAGATGCCAACATCCTCTGCCATTCTTACATCGCCAACGACGACGCTGGTGGGATCAACCATGACGCGTTGACCAATAGTTGGGAAAAGATCCTTATAAGGACGCAGTACAGTAGACATAACACCTCACTTCAATCGGGCCAGAGCTATCACTTTGATCGCCGGATCCGCCTTCTGCAACTGTTTTGTGGTGCATAAACTGCGCAGATCGCATGAGATCTCAGCGAAAAGGGCGAAAAAACAGCAGTCGGAAAAAAAGATCGCAAAAAGACTTGTGCTAAAAAATGGGATCCCTATAATGCGCCTCCGTTGACACGACAACGTGAATCACTTCACCAGATAGTCGCTTCAACGGC
>NZ_JAOTIU010000013.1:0-29702 GCF_029850615.1 Kosakonia sp. HypNH10 | reverse complement strand
CAGCTAATCGCTGATAACATTTGACGCAATGCGCAAGAAAAGGGCATCATTTGATGCCCTTTTTGTACGCTTTCGATCCAGAACCTGGCTCATCAGTGATTTTTTTGTCCATAATCATTGCTGAGACAGGCTCTGAAGAGGGCGTGAGTCCGAAACTCGCCAGAGCATTTCGGTTTGGTTGCCTCGCTTATGCGGGGCAAAAATGTTTGTCTGAATTCTTGTGACAGGTTGGTTTATGAGTGCGAATACCGAAGCTCAAGGGAGCGGGCGCGGCCTGGAAGCGATGAAGTGGGTTGTTGTTGCAGTACTGCTGCTCGTGGCTATCGTTGGCAACTATCTTTATCGTGACATGATGCTGCCGCTCCGCGCGCTGGCAGTTGTAATTCTGATTGCTGCAGCAGGTGGTGTCGCGCTGTTGACGACGAAGGGAAAAGCGACCGTTGCTTTTGCCCGTGAAGCGAGAACCGAAGTACGTAAAGTGATTTGGCCCACTCGTCAGGAAACATTGCACACCACGTTGATTGTGGCTGCGGTCACCGCAGTTATGTCACTGATCCTGTGGGGGCTGGATGGTATTCTGGTCCGCCTGGTTTCCTTTATCACTGGCCTGAGGTTCTGAGATGTCTGAAGCTCCTAAAAAGCGCTGGTACGTCGTTCAGGCGTTTTCCGGTTTTGAAGGCCGCGTAGCAACTTCGCTGCGCGAGCATATCAAATTACACAACATGGAAGAGTTGTTTGGCGAAGTTATGGTGCCGACCGAAGAAGTGGTCGAAATCCGTGGCGGCCAGCGTCGCAAAAGCGAACGCAAATTCTTCCCGGGCTACGTACTTGTCCAGATGGTAATGAACGACGCCAGCTGGCACCTGGTGCGCAGCGTTCCGCGCGTAATGGGCTTCATCGGTGGTACCTCCGATCGTCCGGCGCCGATTAGCGACAAAGAAGTGGATGCGATCATGAACCGCCTGCAGCAGGTTGGTGATAAGCCGCGTCCGAAAACGCTGTTCGAGCCGGGTGAAATGGTCCGCGTTAGCGATGGTCCGTTTGCCGACTTTAACGGTGTGGTTGAAGAGGTGGACTACGAGAAGTCCCGCCTGAAAGTTTCCGTCTCTATCTTCGGTCGTGCGACCCCGGTAGAGCTGGACTTCAGCCAGGTCGAAAAAGCCTAAATAATCGGCGATCAAACGTTGCACAGGGCGCGAAATTGACATACAATTTCGCGCCTTTTGTTTTTACGGGTTCTGAACCGGTAAAACAGTTTTAACCACGGGGAGCCTTTCGGGGCGCTATACCCAAACGAGGAAATTTCAATGGCTAAGAAAGTCCAGGCCTACGTCAAGCTGCAGGTTGCAGCTGGCATGGCAAACCCGAGCCCACCGGTTGGTCCGGCTCTGGGTCAGCAGGGTGTTAACATCATGGAATTCTGCAAAGCGTTCAACGCAAAAACAGAATCCATGGAAAAAGGTCTGCCGATTCCGGTTGTTATTACCGTTTACGCTGACCGTTCCTTCACTTTCATTACCAAAACGCCTCCGGCAGCAGTTCTGCTGAAGAAAGCGGCTGGTATCAAGTCTGGTTCCGGCAAGCCGAACAAAGACAAAGTGGGCACCATCTCCCGCGCTCAGCTGCAGGAAATCGCTCAGACTAAAGCCGCGGACATGACCGGTTCTGACATTGAAGCGATGACTCGCTCAATCGAAGGTACTGCGCGTTCCATGGGCCTGGTAGTGGAGGATTAAGAAATGGCTAAACTGACCAAGCGTATGCGCGTGATCCGTGACAAAGTTGATGCGACCAAACAGTACGACATCAACGAAGCCATTGCTCTGCTGAAAGAGCTGGCCACTGCTAAATTCGTAGAAAGCGTAGACGTTGCCGTTAACCTCGGCATCGACGCACGTAAATCTGACCAGAACGTACGTGGTGCAACTGTACTGCCGCACGGTACTGGCCGTTCTGTTCGCGTAGCCGTATTTGCCCAGGGCCCGAACGCTGAAGCTGCTAAAGCAGCTGGCGCTGAGCTGGTAGGTATGGAAGATCTGGCTGACCAGATCAAAAAAGGTGAAATGAACTTTGACGTTGTTATTGCTTCCCCGGATGCAATGCGCGTTGTTGGCCAGCTGGGCCAGGTTCTGGGCCCGCGCGGCCTGATGCCGAACCCGAAAGTTGGTACTGTAACGCCGAACGTTGCTGAAGCGGTTAAAAACGCTAAAGCGGGTCAGGTTCGTTACCGTAACGACAAAAACGGCATCATCCACACCACCATCGGTAAAGTGGACTTTGACGCTGACAAACTGAAAGAAAACCTGGAGTCTCTGCTGGTTGCGCTGAAAAAAGCAAAACCGTCTCAGGCGAAAGGCGTGTACATCAAGAAAGTTAGCATCTCCACCACCATGGGTGCTGGTGTTGCGGTAGACCAGGCTGGTCTGAACGCAGCGGCGAACTAATATTCGCCTTTACGTGGGTGGCGGATTTGTCTACAATCTTCCCCCGCGTTTTGCTCGCGTAAGCTAGCAAACAAACAGATTTGTTCGTTGGAGCCTGGCCTATCCAGGCCTCCGTCGAAGACCGCAGGTGTTTCGCAAGAGACTTAATTCCCTGCGTAGACGGTGACAGAACCTGAAGAATATTTTTTAAGTACTCTTTGGCTTGTTTCTGCTCACCGTATTAAGACGCTCTTTTCGTTGAAAAGAGTGAAGTGAGTTCCAGGGCATGAGCCCTGGCAAACATCCAGGAGCAAAGCTAATGGCTTTAAATCTTCAAGACAAACAAGCGATTGTTGCTGAAGTCAGCGAAGTAGCCAAAGGCGCGCTGTCTGCGGTTGTTGCGGATTCCCGTGGCGTTACCGTAGATAAAATGACCGAACTGCGTAAAGCAGGTCGCGAAGCCGGCGTTTACATGCGTGTTGTTCGCAACACCCTGCTGCGCCGTGTTGTTGAAGGTACTCAGTTCGAGTGCCTGAAAGACGCGTTCGTTGGTCCGACCCTGATTGCATATTCTATGGAACACCCGGGCGCTGCTGCTCGTCTGTTCAAAGATTTCGCGAAAGCGAATGCAAAATTTGAGGTCAAAGCCGCTGCCTTTGAAGGTGAGTTGATCCCGGCGTCCCAGATCGATCGCCTGGCAACCCTGCCGACCTACGAAGAAGCAATTGCACGCCTGATGGCAACCATGAAAGAAGCCTCTGCTGGCAAACTGGTTCGTACTCTGGCTGCTGTACGCGATGCGAAAGAAGCTGCTTAATCGCAGTTTTCTCTATAACGCATTCGCTTACGTATAAACTTATTCTGATATTCAGGAACAATTTAAATGTCTATCACTAAAGATCAAATCATTGAAGCAGTTTCCGCTATGTCCGTAATGGACGTTGTTGAACTGATCTCTGCAATGGAAGAAAAATTCGGTGTTTCTGCTGCTGCCGCTGTAGCTGTTGCTGCTGGCCCGGCTGCTGAAGCTGCTGAAGAGAAAACTGAATTCGACGTTATTCTGAAAGCTGTTGGCGCTAACAAAGTTGCTGTTATCAAAGCAGTACGTGGCGCAACTGGCCTGGGTCTGAAAGAAGCTAAAGACCTGGTAGAATCTGCTCCGGCCGCTCTGAAAGAAGGCGTGAGCAAAGATGACGCTGAAGCTCTGAAAAAATCTCTGGAAGAAGCTGGCGCTGAAGTTGAAGTTAAATAAGCCAACCCTTCCGGTTGCAGCCTGAGAAATCAGGCTGATGGCTGGTGACTTTTTGGTCACCAGCCTTTTTGCGCTGTAGAAGGCGCTGGTAGTGTTTCACACTGTTTGACTACCTGTTGCCTTTTCAATGCTTGTTTCTATCGACGACTTAATATACTGCGACAGTCGCTCGGCGCTGTGTAAATCGCAATGAAATGATTTAAGCGTGATAGCAACAAGCATTGCGGAAAGTGCTCCACTTTCCGGTCAAAAAAATAGTGTTGCACAAACTGTCCTTTCCCTGGGCAGATGGGTCGACTTGTCAGCGAGCTGAGGAACCCTATGGTTTACTCCTATACCGAGAAAAAACGTATTCGTAAGGATTTTGGTAAACGTCCACAAGTACTGGATGTTCCCTATCTCCTTTCTATCCAGCTTGACTCGTTCCAGAAGTTCATCGAGCAAGATCCTGAAGGCCAGTACGGGCTCGAAGCGGCATTCCGCTCCGTGTTCCCGATCAAGAGCTACAGCGGCAATTCGGAACTGCAATACGTCAGCTACCGTCTTGGCGAACCCGTATTTGACGTTAAAGAGTGTCAAATCCGTGGTGTGACGTACTCCGCCCCGCTGCGCGTAAAACTGCGTCTGGTGATCTACGAGCGCGAAGCGCCGGAAGGCACCGTAAAAGACATTAAAGAACAAGAAGTCTACATGGGCGAAATTCCGCTCATGACCGACAACGGTACCTTTGTTATCAACGGTACTGAGCGTGTTATCGTTTCTCAGCTGCACCGTAGCCCGGGCGTCTTCTTTGACAGCGACAAGGGTAAAACCCACTCTTCCGGTAAAGTGCTCTATAACGCACGTATCATCCCTTACCGTGGGTCCTGGCTGGACTTTGAGTTCGATCCGAAAGACAACCTGTTCGTTCGTATCGACCGTCGTCGTAAGCTGCCGGCAACCATCATTCTGCGCGCGCTGAACTACACCACTGAACAGATCCTTGACCTGTTCTTTGAGAAAGTGGTCTTTGAGATCCGCGACAACAAGCTGCAGATGGAACTGGTACCGGAACGCCTGCGTGGCGAAACCGCCTCCTTCGATATCGAAGCCAACGGCAAAATGTATGTTGAGAAAGGCCGCCGCATCACCGCGCGCCACATTCGTCAGCTGGAAAAAGACGAAATCCAACATATTGAAGTGCCGGTTGAGTACATCGCAGGCAAAGTTGCGGCGAGAGACTACGTTGACGAATCCACTGGCGAGCTGATCTGCCCGGCTAACATGGAGCTGTCGCTCGATCTGCTGGCTAAACTGAGCCAGGCCGGTCACAAACGTATCGAAACGCTGTTCACCAACGATCTGGATCACGGCCCGTACATCTCTGAAACCGTACGCGTCGACCCAACTAACGATCGTCTGAGCGCGCTGGTAGAAATCTACCGCATGATGCGCCCGGGTGAGCCGCCGACTCGCGAAGCGGCTGAAAGCCTCTTCGAAAACCTGTTCTTCTCCGAAGACCGCTATGACCTTTCTGCGGTAGGCCGCATGAAGTTCAACCGTTCTCTGCTGCGCGACAACATTGAAGGTTCCGGTATCCTGAGCAACGACGACATCATCGAAGTGATGAAGAAGCTCATCGGTATCCGTAACGGCATCGGTGAAGTGGATGATATCGACCACCTCGGCAACCGTCGTATCCGTTCCGTAGGCGAAATGGCGGAAAACCAATTCCGCGTTGGCCTGGTGCGTGTAGAGCGTGCGGTGAAAGAGCGTCTCTCTCTGGGCGATCTGGATACCCTGATGCCGCAGGACATGATCAACGCCAAGCCGATTTCGGCGGCGGTGAAAGAGTTCTTCGGTTCCAGCCAGCTCTCCCAGTTTATGGATCAGAACAACCCGCTGTCTGAGATTACGCACAAACGTCGTATCTCTGCACTTGGCCCGGGCGGTCTGACCCGTGAGCGCGCAGGCTTTGAAGTTCGAGACGTACACCCGACTCACTACGGTCGCGTATGTCCAATCGAAACGCCTGAAGGTCCGAACATCGGTCTGATCAACTCCCTGTCCGTCTATGCACAGACTAACGAATACGGCTTCCTCGAAACGCCGTACCGTAAAGTGACTGACGGCGTGGTGACTGACGAGATCCATTACCTCTCTGCAATTGAAGAGGGTAACTACGTTATCGCTCAGGCGAACACCAACCTGACGGAAGAAGGGCGTTTTGCAGAAGATCTGGTAACGTGCCGCAGCAAAGGCGAATCAAGCCTCTTCAGCGCAGACCAGGTTGACTACATGGACGTATCCACCCAGCAGGTGGTTTCCGTCGGTGCATCCCTGATCCCGTTCCTGGAACACGATGACGCCAACCGTGCATTGATGGGTGCGAACATGCAACGTCAGGCGGTTCCGACTCTGCGCGCTGATAAGCCGCTGGTTGGTACCGGTATGGAACGTGCTGTTGCCGTTGACTCCGGCGTAACTGCCGTTGCGAAACGTGGCGGTACCGTTCAGTACGTGGATGCTTCCCGTATCGTTATCAAAGTTAACGAAGACGAGATGTACCCGGGCGAAGCAGGTATCGACATCTACAACCTGACCAAATACACCCGTTCTAACCAGAACACCTGTATCAACCAGATGCCGTGTGTTTACCTGGGTGAGCCGATTGAGCGCGGCGACGTGCTGGCAGATGGTCCGTCCACCGACCTCGGTGAACTGGCGCTCGGTCAGAACATGCGCGTAGCGTTCATGCCGTGGAACGGTTACAACTTCGAAGACTCCATCCTCGTCTCCGAGCGTGTGGTTCAGGAAGATCGTTTCACCACTATTCACATCCAGGAACTGGCTTGTGTGTCCCGTGACACCAAACTGGGGCCGGAAGAGATCACCGCTGACATCCCGAACGTGGGTGAAGCTGCGCTCTCCAAACTGGATGAATCCGGTATCGTTTACATCGGTGCAGAAGTGACCGGCGGCGACATTCTGGTTGGTAAGGTAACGCCGAAAGGTGAAACCCAGCTGACGCCAGAAGAGAAACTGCTGCGCGCGATCTTCGGTGAGAAAGCGTCTGACGTTAAAGACTCTTCTCTGCGCGTACCAAACGGTGTTTCCGGTACGGTTATCGACGTTCAGGTCTTCACCCGCGATGGCGTGGAAAAAGACAAACGTGCGCTGGAAATCGAAGAGATGCAGCTCAAACAGGCGAAGAAAGACCTGTCTGAAGAACTGCAGATCCTCGAAGCTGGCCTGTTCAGCCGTATCCACTCCGTGCTGGTATCCGGTGGCGTTGAAGCTGAGAAGCTCGACAAACTGCCGCGCGACCGCTGGCTGGAACTCGGCCTGACCGACGAAGCGAAACAGAATCAGCTGGAACAGCTGGCTGAGCAGTACGACGAACTGAAACACGAGTTCGAGAAAAAACTCGAAGCGAAACGCCGTAAGATCACTCAGGGCGACGATCTGGCACCGGGCGTGCTGAAGATTGTTAAGGTTTATCTGGCCGTTAAACGTCAGATCCAGCCTGGTGATAAGATGGCAGGTCGTCACGGTAACAAGGGTGTTATCTCCAAGATCAACCCGATCGAAGATATGCCATACGATGAAAACGGCACGCCGGTAGACATCGTACTGAACCCGCTGGGCGTACCGTCTCGTATGAACATCGGTCAGATCCTTGAAACCCACCTGGGTATGGCTGCGAAAGGTATTGGCGACAAGATTAACGCCATGCTGAAACAGCAGCAGGAAGTCGCGAAACTGCGCGAGTTCATCCAGCGTGCATACGATCTGGGCGCTGATGTTCGTCAGAAAGTCGACCTGAGCACCTTCAGCGATGACGAAGTGCTGCGTCTGGCTGAAAACCTGCGTAAAGGCATGCCGATCGCAACGCCGGTCTTCGACGGTGCGAAAGAGTCTGAAATCAAGGAACTGTTACAGCTGGGTGGCCTGCCGACTTCCGGTCAGATCACACTGTTCGACGGTCGTACCGGTGAGCAGTTCGAGCGCCAGGTTACCGTTGGCTACATGTACATGCTGAAACTGAACCACCTGGTTGATGACAAAATGCATGCGCGTTCCACCGGTTCCTACAGCCTGGTTACTCAGCAGCCGCTGGGTGGTAAGGCGCAGTTCGGTGGTCAGCGCTTCGGGGAGATGGAAGTGTGGGCGCTGGAAGCATATGGCGCGGCATACACCCTGCAGGAAATGCTCACCGTTAAGTCTGATGACGTGAATGGTCGTACCAAGATGTATAAGAACATCGTGGACGGCAACCATCAGATGGAACCGGGGATGCCAGAGTCCTTCAACGTACTGTTGAAAGAGATTCGTTCGCTGGGTATCAACATCGAGCTGGAAGACGAGTAACTCTCGCTCAAACAGGTCACTGGTGCCGGGGTAACACCCGGCACCAGATTGTGCTAACTCCGACGGGAGCAAATCCGTGAAAGACTTATTAAAGTTTCTGAAAGCGCAAACTAAAACCGAAGAGTTTGATGCGATCAAAATTGCTCTGGCTTCGCCAGACATGATCCGTTCATGGTCTTTTGGTGAAGTTAAGAAGCCAGAAACCATCAACTACCGTACGTTCAAACCTGAGCGTGACGGCCTTTTCTGTGCGCGTATTTTCGGGCCAGTAAAAGATTACGAGTGCCTGTGCGGTAAGTACAAGCGCCTGAAACACCGCGGTGTGATCTGTGAGAAGTGCGGCGTTGAAGTGACCCAGACCAAAGTGCGTCGTGAGCGCATGGGCCACATCGAACTGGCTTCCCCGACCGCGCACATCTGGTTCCTGAAATCACTGCCGTCCCGTATCGGTCTGCTGCTGGATATGCCGCTGCGTGATATCGAACGCGTTCTCTACTTCGAATCCTATGTGGTTATCGAAGGTGGGATGACCAACCTGGAACGTAACCAGATTCTGACTGAAGAGCAGTATCTGGACGCGCTGGAAGAGTTCGGTGACGAATTTGACGCGAAGATGGGCGCCGAAGCGATCCAGGCCCTGCTGAAAAGCATGGATCTGGAGCAAGAGTGCGAACAGCTGCGCGAAGAGCTGAACGAAACCAACTCCGAAACCAAACGTAAGAAGCTGACCAAGCGTATCAAGCTGCTGGAAGCGTTCGTACAGTCTGGTAACAAGCCGGAGTGGATGATCCTGACCGTTCTGCCAGTGCTGCCGCCGGACCTGCGTCCGCTGGTTCCGCTGGACGGTGGTCGTTTCGCAACGTCGGATCTGAACGATCTGTACCGTCGCGTGATCAACCGTAACAACCGTCTGAAACGTCTGCTGGATCTGGCGGCGCCGGACATCATCGTACGCAACGAAAAACGTATGCTGCAGGAAGCGGTCGACGCCCTGCTGGATAACGGCCGTCGCGGTCGTGCGATCACCGGTTCCAACAAGCGTCCGCTGAAATCTTTGGCCGATATGATCAAAGGTAAGCAGGGTCGTTTCCGTCAGAACCTGCTCGGTAAGCGTGTTGACTACTCCGGTCGTTCTGTAATCACCGTAGGTCCATACCTGCGTCTGCATCAGTGCGGTCTGCCGAAGAAAATGGCGCTGGAGCTGTTCAAACCGTTCATTTACGGCAAGCTGGAACTGCGTGGCCTCGCCACCACCATCAAAGCCGCGAAGAAAATGGTTGAGCGCGAAGAAGCTGTCGTTTGGGATATCCTGGACGAAGTTATCCGCGAACACCCGGTACTGCTGAACCGTGCACCAACACTGCACCGTCTGGGTATCCAGGCGTTTGAACCGGTACTGATCGAAGGTAAAGCGATCCAGCTGCACCCGCTGGTTTGTGCGGCATACAACGCCGACTTCGATGGTGACCAGATGGCTGTTCACGTACCGCTGACGCTGGAAGCCCAGCTGGAAGCGCGTGCGCTGATGATGTCTACCAACAACATCCTGTCTCCGGCGAACGGCGAACCAATCATCGTTCCGTCTCAGGACGTTGTACTGGGTCTGTACTACATGACCCGTGACTGTGTTAACGCCAAAGGCGAAGGCATGGTGCTGACTGGCCCGAAAGAAGCTGAGCGTATTTACCGCGCTGGCCTGGCCTCTCTGCATGCGCGCGTTAAAGTGCGTATCACCGAATATGAAAAAGATGCTAACGGCGAGTTCGTTGCGACCACCAGCCTGAAAGACACGACCGTTGGCCGTGCCATTTTGTGGATGATCGTACCGAAAGGTCTGCCTTTCTCCATCGTCAACCAGGCGCTGGGCAAGAAAGCGATCTCCAAAATGCTGAACACCTGTTACCGCATTCTGGGTCTGAAGCCGACCGTTATCTTCGCTGACCAGACGATGTACACCGGCTTTGCTTATGCAGCGCGTTCAGGTGCATCCGTTGGTATCGATGACATGGTCATCCCGGAGAAGAAACACGAGATCATCTCTGAAGCGGAAGCCGAAGTTGCTGAGATCCAGGAGCAGTTCCAGTCTGGTCTGGTAACCGCGGGCGAACGCTATAACAAAGTTATCGATATTTGGGCCGCGGCGAACGATCGCGTATCCAAAGCGATGATGGATAACCTGCAGACTGAAACCGTTATTAACCGTGACGGCGTTGAAGAGCAGCAGGTTTCCTTTAACAGCATCTACATGATGGCCGACTCCGGTGCGCGTGGTTCTGCAGCCCAGATTCGTCAGCTTGCTGGTATGCGTGGTCTGATGGCGAAGCCGGATGGCTCCATCATCGAAACGCCGATCACCGCGAACTTCCGTGAAGGTCTGAACGTACTCCAGTACTTCATCTCCACGCACGGTGCGCGTAAAGGTCTGGCGGATACCGCACTGAAAACCGCGAACTCCGGTTACCTGACCCGTCGTCTGGTTGACGTGGCACAGGATCTGGTTGTAACCGAAGACGATTGTGGCACCCTCGAAGGGATCACCATGACGCCGGTTATCGAAGGTGGCGACGTTAAAGAGCCGCTGCGCGATCGCGTTCTGGGTCGTGTGACCGCTGAAGACATTCTGAAGCCGGGCACCGCAGACATTCTGGTTCCGCGCAACACGCTGCTGCACGAACAGTGGTGTGACCTGCTGGAAGCGAACTCTGTCGACTCCGTTAAAGTGCGTTCCGTTGTATCCTGCGACACCGACTTTGGTGTGTGCGCCCACTGCTATGGTCGTGACCTGGCGCGTGGCCACATCATCAACAAAGGTGAAGCAATCGGCGTTATCGCAGCACAGTCCATCGGTGAGCCGGGTACACAGCTGACGATGCGTACGTTCCACATCGGTGGTGCGGCATCGCGTGCGGCTGCTGAATCCAGCATCCAGGTGAAAAACAAAGGTAGCATCCGTCTGAGCAATGCGAAGTCGGTTGTTAACTCCAGCGGTAAGCTGGTGGTCACCTCCCGTAACACTGAGCTGAAACTGATCGACGAATTCGGTCGTACCAAAGAGAGCTATAAAGTGCCTTACGGTGCGGTGATGGCGAAGGGTGATGGCGAGCAGGTTGCTGGCGGCGAAACCGTTGCAAACTGGGATCCGCACACCATGCCGGTAATCACCGAAGTGGCTGGTTTCATCCGCTTCACCGACATGATCGATGGTCAGACGATTACCCGCCAGACCGACGAACTGACCGGTCTCTCTTCGCTGGTGGTTCTGGACTCTGCAGAGCGTACCGCTGGCGGTAAAGACCTGCGTCCGGCACTGAAAATCGTTGATGCCAATGGCAACGACGTACTGATCCCAGGCACCGATATGCCTGCCCAGTACTTCCTGCCGGGTAAAGCGATTGTTCAGCTGGAAGATGGCGTACAGATCAGCTCCGGTGACACCCTGGCACGTATTCCGCAGGAATCCGGCGGTACCAAGGATATTACCGGTGGTCTGCCGCGCGTTGCGGATCTGTTCGAAGCACGTCGTCCGAAAGAGCCGGCAATCCTGGCTGAAATCAGCGGTATCATCTCCTTCGGTAAAGAGACCAAAGGGAAACGCCGTCTGGTGATCACGCCGGTTGACGGTAGCGATCCGTACGAAGAGATGATCCCGAAATGGCGTCAGCTCAACGTGTTTGAAGGTGAACGTGTAGAACGTGGTGACGTGGTTTCCGACGGTCCGGAAGCACCGCACGACATTCTGCGTCTTCGTGGCGTACACGCGGTAACGCGTTATATCACCAACGAAGTACAGGACGTTTACCGTCTGCAGGGCGTTAAGATCAACGATAAGCACATCGAAGTTATCGTTCGTCAGATGCTGCGTAAAGCCACCATCGTGAACGCGGGCAGCTCCGAGTTCCTGGAAGGCGAGCAGGTTGAATACTCTCGCGTCAAGATTGCTAACCGCGATCTCGAATCGAACGGCAAAATCAGTGCAACCTATGCACGCGATCTGCTGGGTATCACCAAAGCGTCTCTGGCGACCGAGTCCTTCATCTCCGCGGCATCGTTCCAGGAGACAACTCGTGTGCTTACCGAAGCAGCCGTTGCAGGCAAACGCGACGAACTGCGCGGTCTGAAAGAGAACGTTATCGTGGGTCGTCTGATCCCGGCCGGTACCGGTTATGCGTACCACCAGGATCGTATGCGCCGTCGCGCCGCTGGCGAACTGCCGGCAGCACCGCAGGTAACTGCGGAAGACGCGTCCGCGAGCCTTGCAGAACTGCTGAACGCAGGTCTGGGTGGTTCCGACAACGAGTAATCGTTTCTCGTCCTAAAAACCCGCTTCGGCGGGTTTTTTTATGCCCGAAATCCGCTAAACCGGTCCTCGATCGCGTTTCAGGACGCCCGCCGCACAAGGGACGGGCACACTCAGCGTTCTGTTAACCCATCAGGAACGCATGATGTCCTTACGCACAGTGATTCTCTCTTTTACACTCCTTCTGAGCGGCATAACCCATGCCGACACCGCCTTCCGCCAGCTGCATCTGCAAGAGGATAAAGCCCGCCCGCTCGATGTCGCCGTCTGGTATCCCACTACACAAACCGGCACCCCGGAAACGGTGGGTGACAACCCGGTTTTTGTCGGCACACCGGCACTGCGTAACGCACAGCCCGCAACCGGCAAACATCCCTTATTGCTGCTCTCACACGGGTACGGCGGCAACTGGCGCAACCTGAACTGGCTGGCGCAACGCATGGCGGCGCAGGGGTATATCGTCGCCGCGCCCGATCATCCGGGCACCACCACCCGCAATAAAGCGCAGCAGGATGCCTGGCAGCTCTGGCAGCGGCCACGTGATTTGCGCCGCGTAATGAATGACCTGATTGGCGATCCTGCTATTGCTGGCCTGGTAGACACCCGGCGCATCGCCGCGATCGGCCACTCGCTGGGGGGCTGGACGGTAATGGAGCTGGCAGGTGCGCGCTTCGATGCCGGACGTTTCCAGACGGATTGTAAAAGCCATCCCGTGCTGGCGGGCTGTAAGCTGATCCCGACCTTCGGCATCAATCGTCCTGAGGCATCCGCGCCGTTGATGGAGAGCCAGCGCGAGCCGCTGATCAAAGCCGTTGTTTCGCTGGATTTGGGGCTGGCGCGCGGTTTCACGCCGGAGAGCCTCGCGCAACTGAATGTGCCGGTGCTGATCCTCTCCGCGCAGGCCGACAGCGATGAGTTACCTGCCCGGCTGGAGTCCGGCTATCTGCAACACTACATTCCGGCTGCAAAGCAGCAGTCACAAAGCGTTACGGGCGCAACCCACTTCAGCTTTATGCAGCTCTGCAAGCCTGGCGCGAAAGCATTGATTGAGGCGCAGGATCCGGGCGAAGGGATTGTGTGTGAGGATGGCGGTGCGCTAAGCCGGGCTGACATTCATCAGCGGCTTAGCGACAAGATCACGGCTTTTCTGCAGCAGGCGCTGGATTACCCACCGCGCGGCGAAACTCCGTCGGGCTCACGCCGCTGATACGCACAAACTCGCGGTTGAAGTTGGATTTGGTGGCAAAGCCAGCGTCCAGCATGATGCTGGTGACGGGCGCGTCGGTGGTGAGCAGCAGGTGTTGGGCGTAGTGAATGCGAAAGCCGTTAATCCACTGTGAGACGTTGCAACCGCGCACCGCATTGACGGCGCGTGAAATCTGGCGAGCCGGGATCACCCATTTTCTCGCCAGCAGATCGAGCGTCAGGTCGCTATTGAGAAACAGCTGCTGTTCAGTAAGGCGCGCCTCCAGCTTTTCGCAGAGCGTCAGCAGATCGCTGTCCACCTCCACGCTTGGTACGTCGGCTGGCGGTATGAGCGGTGTTTCATCAGCGGCGGGGATTTTCTTGCCGCTGTAGAGAATGGCGAGGCAGATAAACGGCAGCAGTATCGCCTGCGAGAGGGCGACGAGGCGCGGTGCCTGCAAGCCGTCATACCAGGCGAAGTCGAGCATAATCGCCAGATCGGTCAGGCCGCTAAAGCAGAGAAACGCCCCGGCGAGAAAGGCCATTACCGGGGTGCTGTGCGCATCCGTTAACCGCGTCAGGATAAAGGCATCCGCGCCGCGATAAGCGGTCCAAATTAGTGCGCCGCCGTAACCGATGTAGAGCAGCATCAGAACAAAGTCGGTAGAGATTGGCGCAATCAGGTTCAGCGCCAGCGCGCTGGCAGGTGGCAGCAGTGAGGCAAGGCGTTCAGAGGTACGGCTTTGATCGGTGGCGCGGGCAAAACAGCGCCATGCCAGCGGTGGCAGCGCAATTGCCAGCATCGACTGTAGTTGTCGGAAGATCAGCGCATCAAATTGCCAGCGCAGCGCCGTCATCAGCACCAGCAGCGCGCAGCCGGTGATAAAGGTGGCGAGGGTGCGATAGCCGGAAGGGCGTTGCAGCCAGACCTTTGCCAGCAGCATCAGCAGCAGGGAGAGGGTATAAAACGGAACGGGAATGGCGGGCATCAGGCACCTGCGGCGGTGATTACGATTGGCGAATGCCATGTTGTGCCATAAAACGGCGCGGAAAACACCTCACCGTTTTGGCAGCAATAAAAAACGCCCGGTAAAGCGGGCGTCTAAACAGGTGCTGAAGCGAATATTACCCGCGCGGCGGAAGCCTGCGGTAGATCTCAATCAGGTCGTCGGCCAGATCCTGGATGACCATCGCGTTCATCAGGTGGTCCTGCGAATGAACGGTAATCAGGTTGACCGGCAGTTTGCCGGTGCCTTCGTCCAGGCCGATTAGCTGGGTCTGGATCTTATGCGCCGCTTTAACAAATTCGCGTGACTCCTCCATCGCTTTTTCCGCGTCGTCGAAATCGCCTTTGCGCGCCATCTGCAGCGCGGTCAGTGCCTGGCTGCGCGCCGCACCGGCGTTGACCAGCAGTTCCATAATGATGGTTTCTAACTCTTCCACGCGCTCACTCCAGCAGCTTAAGGGCTTTTTCCAGTACGACATCGCCTTTCATCATGCCGTAATCCATCATATCGATCACCGCCACCTTCTTGCCCAGCGGCTCGGCCTGCGCCTGCAGTTTTGCCTGCTCATACTTCACCTGCGGCCCCAGCAACACGATATCTGCCGTTGCAATCTCATCTTTAAAGTCCGCAACAGGAACCGCTTTGATAGTGACCTCGACGCCTTTCTTTTGCGCCGCGTCTTTCATTCGTTGCACCAACATGCTGGTGGACATACCTGCTGCACAGCATAGAACGATGTTTTTCATAGTCAGCCTCGGTGTTGATGGGATAATTGATAATTATCCGTCGGCGTTGACTTCAACAACCGCTTTACGGTGATTGTGTGTCTGGCATCACAAAGAAAGGGCAGCGAATGTGAAACCGGTTACAACCTGACATTACTTCGTTTCACTCCTTGCATCAGCACCGCAGGCCACGCTGTTTTCCAGCGCGATAAGCAGCGTACGTGCCGAAGGGGGGCGGAGCGGGAGAGGGGAACGGCGCCCGCTCCGGTCAGTGTACGCTGACGAAGCAAGGTTGCCGTAGCGGGCGCTTTCGTGCCAGCGCCCGAATTTCACTTTACGTAACAGGCCGAAAGAAAATTAACCGTTTATCAGCGTATTACTCTTTTTTTGCGGCACACGTCCCAGCCAGCTATCCCAGTCTTTCCACACCGGTTGCAGCCCGCGGGCGATCAGCGCATCGGCGACCGCCTGCGGGCGACGTCCATCATGGGGCGAGAACTGCTCCAGCTCCGGGTGATCGTCGGCATAGCCGCCGGGCTGCGTTTTAGAAAACGCACTGACATTGTTGATAGCGAGCGGGATAACATGATCGCGAAAGTGCGGCGATTCCCGCGTCGACAACGACAGCTCGGTATCCGGTGCCAGCAGGCGAAATGCACAAATGGTCTGCACCAGTTGTTTCTCGTCCATGATTGACGCCGGTTCGATCCCGCCCGCGCAGGGGCGCAGGCGAGGAAACGACACCGAGTAGCGGCTCTGCCAGTAGTGTTGCTGTAACCAGAGCAGATGTTCCGCCACCATATAGCAGTCGACGCGCCAGCTATCGGATAACCCCATCAGCGCGCCAAGGCCGATCTTGTCGATCCCCGCACGGCCAAGACGATCCGGTGTCTCCAGCCGCCAGAAAAAGTCCTGCTTTTTGCCCCGCAGATGATGCCGGGCATATTGCGCCTCATGGTAGGTCTCCTGGTAGACCATCACGCCATCCAGCCCGAGCCCTTTTAGCTCGCGATACTCCTCTTCGGAGAGCGGCTGCACTTCCATCTGCAATGAGGCGAACTGGCGGCGAATAGCAGGGAAATGGCGGCGAAAATAGTCCATACCCACTTTTCCCTGATGCTCGCCGGTGACCAATAGCAGATGCTCAAACCCCAGTTCACGCAGGGCAGAACACTCGCGGGCGATCTCCTCCCCATCCAGCGTTTTGCGCTTCAAATGGTTGCTCATGGAGAAACCGCAATAGGTGCAGTCATTGGCGCAGAGATTCGACAGATAGAGCGGGACATAAAAACTGACGGTGTTGCCAAAGCGCTGGCGGGTCAGGCGCTGCGCTTTCTGCGCCAGAAGCTCCAGCAGCTCGCTAGCCGCCGGGGAGAGCAGGGCCATCATATCGTCGCGGGTCACTTGCCGGGCGTTAAGCGCGCGCTCGACGTCGGCGGTGGTCTTGCTGTGAATACGCAGGCGGATATCATCCCAGTTCAGTTGCCGCCAGCGGTCGGTAAAGGTGTTCATTGCAACGTCTCCAGAAAGCCGGTCAGCGGGCTGGTGGCCGCGGCGTAATGTTGGCGAGCGCCCGGTACGGCGCGGCGCGCCAGCGCCCCGGCTTCCACCGCCAGGCGAAACGCGCGCGCCATGGCGACCGGATCGTCCGCGACGGCGATGGCGGTATTGACCAGCACCGCGTCCGCGCCCATCTCCAGCGCCAGTGCGGCGTGGCTTGGCGCGCCGATGCCGGCATCCACCACCACCGGAACAGTGGCCTGCTCAATGATGATCTCCAGCATGGCGCGGGTCTCCAGCCCCTGATTCGAGCCAATCGGCGCGCCGAGCGGCATCACCGCGGCGCATCCCACCTCTTCCAGCCGTTTGCATAACACCGGATCTGCGCCGCAGTAGGGCAGCACCACAAACCCGCTCTGCACCAGCTTCTCCGCCGCGCGCAGGGTTTCGATAGGATCCGGCAGCAGCCAGCGCGCATCGGGGTGGATCTCCAGCTTCAGCCAGTGTGTGCCCAACGCTTCCCGCGCCAGCTGGGCGGCAAAGATCGCCTCTTCGGCATTTTTCGCGCCGGAGGTGTTCGGCAATAGTGTGACGCCTGCGTCAATCAGCGGCTGCAAAATGGCGTCATTGCGCTGGCGTAAATCGACCCGCTTCATTGCCAGCGTCACCAGCTCGCTGCCCGCCGCCTGAATCGACTCCACCATCAGCTGCGGCGTGGCGAATTTCCCCGTGCCAGTAAAGAGGCGTGAGGAAAAAGTTTTATCTGCAATACGTAACATCTCAACCCCCTGCGATAACCTGAAACAGCAGGATGCGATCGCCATCCTGCAACTGTTGTTCTTCCCAGCGCTCGCGCGGCAAAATCGCCTCGTTTAGCGCCAGCGCGACGCCCGGCTTTAACTGCTCAAGCTCCTTAAGCAGATCGGCAACGCTGAGCGCCTGTGCGCAGGTCATCGGTTCGTCATTAACGCGTATTTGCATGGTGCCCTCCGCAGACCGGGCAGGCACTGGCGCGCTGCAATGCGAGGGTGCGCCACAGGTTGGTGCGGGCGTCAAACAGCCGCAGCTCTCCCTGCGCCGCCTGCATGCCGGTTAACAGCTTGATCGCTTCCAGTGCCTGCATCGCCCCCATAATGCCGACCACCGGGCCGACAATGCCCGCAGTGCGGCAGTTGCGTTCCGGTTCGCGCTCATCGGGCCACAAGCAGCGGTAGCAGCCCTGCTCCCAGGGCGGGGTGAGCACCAGCAGCTGACCGCCAAAACCGACGGCACTGGCGGAGACCAGCGGCGTATTACGCGCCACGCAGGCGGCGTTAATCGCCTGACGGGTCTGCATGTTATCGCTGCAATCGAGCACCACATCGGCGCGTGACACCTCTTCAAGCAGCGCGTCGCCGCTGAGCCGCTGTGAGAGGGAGACCAGTTCAATCTCCGGGTTGAGCTGATGCAGCCGCTCTGCCGTCACCGTGGCTTTGGGCTGATTAATATCCCGCGAGGTAAAGAGGATCTGCCGTTGCAGGTTGCTCAGGTGTACGGCGTCATCATCCGCCAGCACCAGCATGCCGACACCCGCGCCCGCCAGGTAGGCGGCGGCCGGCGCGCCAAGACCGCCAAGGCCGACAATCAATATCCGGCTGTCGAGCAGCTTCTGCTGCCCGGCGATGGCGATCTCCTCCAGCAAGATCTGGCGGCTGTAGCGCATAAAGTCGTGATCATTCATCGCCCACCCCCACGAGATCCAGCAGCTGCCGCGTGGCCTGCTGCCACTCATCCGCCTGGGTAATGGCGCTGACCACGGCAATGCTGCCGACGCCCGTTGCCAGCACCTCTGGCGCGCGCGCAAGGCTGATACCGCCAATCGCTACCGTCGGGTAATCTCCGAGCCGCGCAATGTGGCGCGTAAGCGTTGCCAGCCCCTGCGGAGCGGAGGGCATCTGCTTGGTTTGCGTCGGGAAAACGTGACCCAGGGCGATATAGGAGGGGCGTGCCGCCAGCGCGACGTCAATCTCCATATCGTCATGGGTTGAGAGGCCGAGCCGCAGCCCAGCCTGGCGAATAGCGCCTAAGTCGGTAGTAGCAAGATCTTCCTGACCGAGATGCACGCCGTAGGCCTGGTGTTTGATCGCCAGCTGCCAGTAATCATTGATAAATAGCCGCGCGTTGTAACGGCGAGCCAGGGCAATGGCGGCTATCACATCCGCTTCCACCTCTTCTTCGCGCTTATCTTTGATGCGCAGTTGCAGGGTGCGCACACCTGCATCCAGCAGGCGGGCGATCCACTCCACGCTATCGACCACCGGGTAGAGACCGAGGCGAAATGGCACCGGCGGGAAATCAGGCTGGTACATTACGCCTCCTCCTGTTTCAGGTAGATCTCCCCGCCGCGGGCGCGGAAGTCGCTGGCTTTATCCGCCATGCCCGCATCGATGGTCTGCGCGGCGGCGTAGTCACGCACCTCCTGCGAAATCTTCATCGAGCAGAATTTCGGCCCGCACATCGAGCAGAAGTGCGCCACTTTGCCGGACTCCTGCGGCAGGGTTTCATCGTGATAGGCGCGGGCGGTGAAGGGGTCGAGGGCGAGGTTAAACTGATCTTCCCAGCGGAACTCAAATCGCGCTTTCGACATCGCATTATCGCGGATCTGCGCACCAGGATGGCCTTTGGCCAGATCCGCGGCGTGGGCGGCAATTTTGTAGGTAATCAGCCCCTGTTTAACATCCTCTTTGTTCGGCAAGCCGAGGTGCTCTTTCGGCGTGACATAGCAGAGCATCGCGCAGCCAAACCAGCCAATCATTGCCGCGCCGATGCCGGAGGTGAAGTGGTCATAGCCCGGCGCGATATCGGTGGTGAGCGGCCCAAGGGTGTAGAAGGGCGCTTCGTGACAGCTCTCAAGCTCCTCGGTCATATTGCGGCGGATCATCTGCATCGGCACGTGACCGGGGCCTTCAATCATCACCTGCACGTCATACTCCCAGGCGATTTTGGTCAGTTCCCCGAGCGTATGCAGCTCGGCAAATTGCGCTTCGTCATTAGCATCCTGAATCGATCCCGGGCGCAGGCCATCGCCGAGTGACAAAGAGACATCGTAAGCCGCGCAGATTTCGCAGATCTCGCGGAAGTGGGTGTAGAGAAAGTTCTCTTCGTGATGGGAGAGACACCACTTCGCCATGATCGAGCCGCCGCGCGAAACAATGCCCGTCAGGCGCTGCGCGGTCATTGGCACATAGCGCAGCAGCACACCGGCGTGGATGGTGAAGTAGTCGACTCCCTGTTCCGCCTGCTCCAGCAGGGTGTCGCGGAATACCGACCAGCTGAGATCTTCAGCGATCCCGTTGACCTTCTCCAGCGCCTGGTAGATCGGTACAGTGCCGATCGGCACCGGGCTGTTGCGCAGGATCCACTCGCGGGTTTCATGAATATAGCGACCGGTAGAGAGATCCATCACCGTATCCGCGCCCCAGCGGGTAGACCACACCAGCTTCTCTACTTCTTCTTCAATTGATGAGGTGACGGCAGAGTTACCGATATTGGCGTTTACCTTCACCAGAAAGTTGCGGCCAATGATCATCGGCTCCGACTCCGGGTGATTGATGTTGGCGGGAATAATGGCCCGGCCGGCCGCCACTTCAGCGCGGACAAACTCCGGCGTAATGTTCTCCGGCAGCCGCGCGCCAAACCCTTCGCCCGGATGCTGGCGACGCAATACTTCACTGCGAATGCGCTCACGCCCCATGTTTTCGCGCAGGGCGATAAATTCCATTTCGGGGGTGATGATGCCCAACCGGGCGTAGTGCAGCTGCGTCACACATTTACCCGCTTTGGCGCGGCGCGGCGTCAGCAGGCCGTTAAAACGCAGCGCATCAAGGCCGTCATCCGCCAGGCGTTGGTTGGTATAAGCCGAGCTGCGATGATCCAGCTCTTCGCTGTCATCGCGGGCGGCAATCCACGCCGCGCGCAGCTTAGCCAGACCCTGCTGCACATCAATGGCAATCGCCGGATCGCCATACGGGCCGGAGGTGTCATACACCGGGACCGCTTCGTTCTCTTCATACTGCGGGTCAGTTTTTGAGCCGCCGACAAGCGTCGGGCTAAGCTGAATTTCGCGCATTGGCACGCGAATATCGGGCTGTGAGCCGGTGAGGTAGATGCGGCGGGAGTTGGGGAAAGCGGTGCCTTCCAGCGTATCGATAAAGTGTTGCGCCTGGGCGCGTTGTTCACGGCGTGAATATTGAGTAGTAGACATAGCTCATTCCAGTGTCAAAGGAGATGGCTTGTCAGACGACGGATGGAGTAATGGCAGCAAACCGCCCGTAAGGGTGGTGTGGTGGATGGATTACTCTTGTTCCCTTCGCAGGTATTAGCCTGATCAGGTTCCGCGGATCCCGAATTAACGGTCTCAGCCTTTTTACACGTCAGCTTTCAGAAAGCGTGGGTGTAAAAGAGTGGCACTCCGACAAGAAAAACCCCCGCCCGAAGCGGGGGACTGTTTTTAAACTACGCGTTAATGCTTAAGAACTCAAGCCGGGCGCGCCATCCCGGTTTCATCATTGGCGCTTTCGCTGAGGTGGTTATCGAACGCCAGCGTGATCAGCTGATCTTCCAGCGTAAAACGCGCCGCCAGCGCTTCACCGATGTCTGAGAGAGCCTGCTGGAACTCCATGCAGTTGTCATCATCGATGGACTGTTCGAGGCTGGAATCATAATGTTTCATGATTTCAACGGTATTGGCTTCAAGCTGCGGGTAGAGCTGAGTCGCCGCTAAAAGTGGGCTGGCGCCTTCCATTTCATTGATGATGCGTTCATAAATAGTGAAATGACCGGCGGAAAGGTATTCAACCAGGTTATGGCAAAAATCATCCAGCGCTTTTTCGTTAAGCTGCATGTACGACCCTTTGCCCGGCTTGATTCCCACCAGATTGTAATAGGAGATAAGCAACTGCTTACGTTCGTTGAGCCAGAAATCGATAAGCTTGTTACTTCCCCCCAGTCGTTCTGTCAGGCTTTCTAACTGGTTCAGCATAAATGACTCCGCAAAATGTAAGATTAAAAATGATGTAATAATAATGTTAATAACATGCCAGTGAAGCTAAGGTCGCGCAATGGTACAAACTCTTGAAGCTCATCACCGTGGCTGGTGGATAGTCAGCCATGAACAAAAATTATGGTTGCCCGCTGGAGAATTACCACATGGAGAGGCAGGAAATTTCGATCTTGCGGGTCAACCCGCGCAAATTATCGGCGAATGGCAGGGAGAGAGCGTCTGGCTTGTGCGCCAGCAGCGCTCCAGCGAGATGGGATCGGTACGTTTACTGATCGATCAGGATACCGCGCTGTTCCAGTTAGCCGGGCGCGGCGTGCAGCTGGCCGAGTTTTACCGCTCGCATAAGTTTTGCGGTTACTGTGGGCACACCATGCACCCCAGCAAAACCGAGTGGGCGATGCTCTGCGACCACTGCCGGGAACGTTACTATCCACAAATTGCTCCCTGCATCATTGTCGCTATTCGCCGCGATGACAGCCTGCTACTTGCCCAGCATACGCGTCATCGTAATGGTGTGTATACCGTGCTGGCCGGATTTGTTGAAGTCGGCGAGACGCTGGAGCAGGCGGTAGCGCGCGAGGTGATGGAGGAGAGCGGGATTAAAATCAAGAACCTGCGTTATGTCACCTCCCAGCCGTGGCCCTTCCCGCAATCATTAATGACTGCCTTTATGGCCGAGTATGAGAGCGGTGAGATCGTCATTGATACCAAAGAGCTGATTGATGCCGGCTGGTATCGCTATGACGACCTGCCGCTGCTTCCGCCGCCGGGTACCGTCGCGCGCCGCCTGATCGAGGATACCGTGGCGATGTGTCGGGCAGAGAGCGAATAAGGTGTATATACTGGCGGCCTGACGCTTGAGGAACTGACAATGACCGAACTGAAAAACGATCGTTACCTGCGCGCGCTTCAGCGCCAGCCAGTAGATATGACGCCGGTATGGATGATGCGCCAGGCAGGCCGCTATTTGCCGGAATATAAGGCAACCCGTGCGCAGGCCGGCGATTTTATGTCGCTGTGCCGCAATGCAGAGCTGGCCTGTGAAGTAACGATGCAACCCCTGCGCCGCTACAAGCTGGATGCGGCGATCCTCTTCTCCGATATCCTGACAGTGCCGGACGCGATGGGGCTGGGGCTCTATTTCGAAGCCGGTGAAGGGCCGCGTTTTAGCCACCCCATCACCTGTAAAGCGGATGTGGACAAGCTGCCAGTGCCGGACCCGGAAGATGAGCTGGGTTACGTGATGAACGCCGTGCGCACCATCCGCCGTGAACTGAAAGGCGAAGTGCCGCTGATTGGTTTTTCTGGCAGCCCGTGGACGCTGGCGACCTACATGATTGAAGGCGGCAGCAGCAAGGCGTTCACTAAAATCAAAAAGATGATGTACGCCGAGCCGCTGGTGCTGCATGCGCTGCTGGATAAGCTGGCGCAGAGCGTGACGTCTTATCTCAACGCGCAGATCCGCGCTGGCGCGCAGTCGGTGATGATTTTCGACACCTGGGGCGGCGTGCTGACCGGGCGCGACTACCAGCAGTTCTCGCTCTACTACATGCATAAAATCGTCGATGGCCTGCTGCGTGAAAACGAAGGGCGTCGCGTGCCGGTGACCCTGTTTACCAAAGGTGGCGGCCAGTGGCTGGAAGCGATGGCGGCGACCGGCTGCGACGCGCTCGGCCTCGACTGGACCACCGATATTGGCGATGCGCGCCGTCGCGTTGGCGACAAAGTGGCGCTGCAGGGCAACATGGATCCCTCTATGCTTTATGCGCCGCCCGCACGCATTGAGGAAGAAGTGTCTACAATTCTCTCTGGCTTTGGCAAAGGCGAAGGCCATGTATTTAACCTCGGTCACGGCATCCACCAGGATGTCCCGCCGGAACATGCAGGAGTATTTGTCGAGGCGGTTCACCGTCTGTCGGCCCCCTGGCATCAATAAGGAGCAAATATGGATCTCGCGTCGCTACGCGCACAACAACTTGAACTGGCCTCTTCCGTGATCCGTGAGGATCGTCTTGATAAAGATCCGCCGACGTTGATCGGCGGGGCGGATGTCGGTTTCGAGCAGGGTGGCGAAGTGACGCGGGCGGCAATGGTATTGCTCACCTGGCCTTCGCTGGAACTGGTTGAGTATCAGGTGGCGCGTATCGCCACCACCATGCCCTATATTCCCGGCTTCCTTTCTTTTCGTGAGTATCCCGCGCTGCTGGCGGCGTGGGAGATGCTGTCGCAAAAACCCGATTTACTCTTTGTCGACGGGCATGGGATCTCCCATCCGCGTCGCCTTGGCGTTGCCAGCCACTTTGGCCTGCTGGTGGATGTGCCGACCATCGGCGTGGCGAAAAAACGGCTGTGCGGCAAGTTCGAACCG
Organism: Kosakonia sp. HypNH10; assembly: GCF_029850615.1. NCBI lineage: Bacteria > Pseudomonadati > Pseudomonadota > Gammaproteobacteria > Enterobacterales > Enterobacteriaceae > Kosakonia > Kosakonia sp. HypNH10. The sequence continues at coordinate 5,554 of NZ_JAOTIU010000013.1, read as the reverse complement.
CTGGCCGATGAGCCCGGCGCGCTGTCGCCGCTGATGGATAAAGGCGAACAACTGGCGTGGGTATGGCGCAGCAAAGCGCGCTGTAATCCGCTCTTCGTCGCTACCGGTCATCGCGTCAGCCAGGATACTGCGCTGGCGTGGGTTCAGCGCTGCATGAAGGGCTACCGCTTGCCGGAGCCAACGCGCTGGGCAGACGCCGTGGCGTCGGGGCGCCCCGCCTTTGCGCGATGGCAGGCAATTCAGCGCGATATCGGGTAAACTGCGGCGCATTACCGTTTTTGAGAAGCGATCATGTTACAAAACCCGATTCATCTGCGACTGGAAAAGCAGGAAAGCTGGCAGCACGTTGTTTTCATGGCCTGCCTGTGCGAGCGCATGTACCCCAACTATGCGCTGTTCTGCCGCCAGACCGGCTTTGGCGATGCGCAGCTCTATCGCCGTATCCTTGACCTGGTGTGGGAAACAGAGACCGTCAAAGATGCGAAGGTCAATTTCGACAGCCAGCTTGAGAAGCTGGAAGAGGGGATCCCCGCCGCAGAGGATTACGATCTCTACGGTGTCTACCCGGCGATTGACGCCTGTGTAGCGCTGAGCGAGTTGATTCATTCGCGTCTGAGCGGTGAAACGCTGGAACACGCCATTGAGGTCAGCAAGACCTCGATCACCACCGTGGCGATGCTGGAAATGACGCAGCAGGGCCGCGAAATGACCGATGAAGAGCTGGGTCTCAACCCCGCTGTAGAGCAGGAGTGGGATATTCAGTGGGAAATTTTCCGCCTTTTGGCCGCCTGCGAAGAGCGCGACATTGACCTGATCAAAGGCTTGCGCGCGGACCTGCGCGAGGCTGGCGAGAGTAATATCGGTATAAATTTGCAGCAATGAGACAATAAAACGTGATTTAAGGCCTGTTTTGTCGCGCCTGAAGGCTTCCCTTCTGACCCCCGTCTGGTCTACATTTGGGGGGCGAAAAAAAGTGGCTATCGGTGCGTGTATGCAGGAGAGTGCTTTTGAGGCATTTCCGTCGCACTCGATGCTTAGCAAGCGATAAACACATTGAAAGGATAACTTATGAACAAGACTCAACTGATTGATGTAATTGCAGACAAGGCTGATCTGTCTAAAGCGCAAGCGAAAGCTGCACTGGAATCCACCCTGGCTGCCATTACTGAGTCTCTGAAAGAAGGCGATGCGGTACAACTGGTTGGTTTCGGCACTTTCAAGGTGAACCACCGCGCTGAGCGTACTGGCCGCAACCCGCAGACCGGTAAAGAAATCAAAATCGCCGCAGCTAACGTGCCGGCATTTGTTTCTGGTAAAGCACTGAAAGACGCTGTTAAGTAAGACAGCATGGCAGTGAACAGTTTTGTCGAAGGGGCGGTAACGCCCCTTTTGTCATACTGGCGTCGCCCGCTTTTGCTGGCTGGCGCACTGCTGCTTGCCGCCTGTAGCCACGATTCGTCATTGCCGCCCTTTACCGCCAGCGGTTTCGCCGGCGATCAGGGCGCAATACGCATCTGGCGTAAAGATTCAGGCGGTGAGACCCACCTGCTCTCCGCATTTAGCCCGTGGCATCGCGGGAACACCTCTTTAGCTGAGTATCGCTGGCAAGGCGATGCGCTAACCCTTATCGAACTCAATATTTACGCTAATCCGCCTGAGCATATTCGCGTGCGTTTTGACGATCGCGGCGAGCTGAGCTTTATGCAGCGCGAAGTGAACGGCCAGAAGCAGCAGCTCTCCAGCGACCAGGTTGCGCTTTACCGCTACCGCGCCGAACAGATCCGCCAGACCAGCGATGCGCTGCGTCAGGGAAGGGTTGTACTGCGTCAGGGGCGCTGGCAGGCAAATAACACGGTGCAGACCTGCGAAGGGCAAACCGTGAAGCCAGAGCTGGATACGTGGGCGTTAAACCATATTGCGCAGCGCCAGAGCCGTTCTTCGCTGGCGGTGAGCGTGGCGTGGCTGGAAGCGCCGGAAGGGGCGCAGCTGTTGCTGGTGGCGAATGAGGATTTCTGTCACTGGCAGCCGACAGAGAAGAACTTTTAGCGTTAGCGTCGTCGGTGCGTTGCCCGATGGCGGCGATGCCTTATCGGGCCTACGAAAAGCGCTTTCACGACAGTGAGGTGTGTTCCGCAGGCCGGGTGAGCGAAGCGCCACCCGGCAATGATCACGGCACGGTTTTGTAGGCCGGATAAGCGCAGCGCCATCCGGCAATGACCACGGCATGGTTTTGTAGGCCGGATAAGCGCAGCGCCATCCGGCAATTCGACTTCTGAACGCCGGGTAAGCAAAATCCTACCCGGCCGTGGATCGCGTATTACTTGCTGCCCTGTTCGCGGGCAATCGCGCGGTAACCAATATCGCTGCGGCTAAAGCTGCCATCCCAGTGGATATCGGTCATCAACGCATAAGCGCGCTGCTGCGCTTCGGCAACGGTGTCGCCAAGCGCAGTCACGCACAGCACGCGTCCGCCGTTGGTCAGCACCCTATCATCGTCAGCAAGCGTGGTACCGGCGTGGAACACTTTCCCGTCCGCAACCTCTTCTAACGGCAGGCCGTGGATCTGATCCCCATTGCGATAGTTGCCCGGATAGCCTCCGGCAGCCATCACCACACCAAGCGACGCGCGCGCATCCCATTTCGAGACTTTCTCATCCAGCTTGCCGTCACAGGCTGCCAGGCAGAGTTCCACCAGGTCCGACTGCAAACGCAACATAATCGGCTGCGTCTCGGGGTCGCCAAAGCGGCAGTTGAACTCGATAACCTTCGGGTTGCCCTGCTTATCGATCATCAGCCCGGCATAGAGGAAACCGGTGTAGGTATTCCCTTCTGCCGCCATGCCGCGCACGGTTGGCCAGATAACTTGGTCCATTGCCCGCTGGTGGACTTCATCGGTCACCACTGGAGCCGGGGAGTACGCGCCCATACCGCCGGTATTCGGGCCGGTATCGCCGTCGCCGACGCGTTTGTGATCCTGGCTGGTCGCCATCGGCAGCACATGCTCGCCGTCGACCATGACAATAAAGCTCGCCTCTTCACCGTCGAGAAACTCCTCAATCACAATGCGATGACCCGCATCGCCAAAGGCGTTACCGGCCAGCATATCGTGGACCGCCGCTTCCGCCTCTTCCAGCGTCATGGCGACGATCACCCCTTTACCGGCTGCCAGTCCGTCCGCTTTGATGACAATCGGCGCGCCTTTCTCGCGCAGATAAGCCAGCGCAGGCTCTACCTCGGTAAAGTTCTGGTACTCCGCCGTCGGAATGTTGTGGCGGGCGAGGAAATCTTTGGTGAAGGCTTTGGAGCCCTCCAGCTGTGCCGCGCCTTGGGTCGGGCCAAAAATTTTCAGCCCCTGTGCGCGAAAGGCATCAACCACGCCAATCACCAGCGGCGCTTCCGGGCCAACGATGGTCAGATCGATCTTCTCGCTTTGGGCGAAATTGACCAGCGCCGGGATATCCGTTGCGCTAATCGCCACGTTTTGCAGCGTCGGCTCCAGCGCCGTGCCGGCGTTACCCGGTGCGACAAAGACAGTTTCAACCCGCGCAGACTGGGCCGCTTTCCAGGCCAGCGCGTGTTCACGCCCGCCGTTACCAATCACTAATACTTTCATTCTCTGCTCCGTGGATTAATGGCGGAAGTGACGCATGTCGGTGAAGATCATCGCGATGCCGTGCTCGTCGGCGGCGGCAATCACTTCGTCATCGCGGATAGATCCGCCCGGCTGGATAACGCAGCTCACACCGACAGCGGCGGCGGCATCAATACCGTCACGGAAAGGGAAGAAGGCGTCAGAGGCCATTGCCGAACCTTTCACTTCCAGCCCTTCGTCTGCGGCTTTGATACCGGCGATCTTCGCCGAGTAGACGCGGCTCATCTGGCCTGCGCCAATACCGATGGTCATGTTCTCTTTGGCGTAGACGATGGCGTTGGACTTAACGAACTTCGCCACTTTCCAGCAGAACAGCGCATCGCGCAGCTCCTGCTCGGTCGGCTGGCGCTTGCTGACCACGCGCAGCTCATTGGTGGTCACCATGCCCAGATCGCGATCCTGAACCAGCAGGCCACCATTGACGCGTTTGAAATCGAGACCCGGCACGCGCGCTGCCCACTGGCCGCAGACCAGCACGCGGACATTCTGTTTGGCGGCGGTAATGCTCAGCGCTTCCTTAGTGGCAGACGGGGCGATAATCACTTCCACAAACTGGCGGGAGATAATGGCCTGCGCCGTTTCAGCATCCAGCTCGCGGTTGAAAGCGATAATGCCGCCGAACGCTGAGGTCGGGTCGGTTTTATAAGCGCGATCGTACGCATCAAGAATTGAACCGCCGACGGCGACACCGCACGGGTTGGCGTGTTTCACAATCACGCAGGCGGGTTCATCAAACTCTTTCACGCACTCCAGCGCCGCGTCGGTGTCGGCGATGTTGTTATAGGAGAGCGCTTTGCCCTGCAGCTGCTGCGCGGTGGCAACGGAAGCCTCTTTGATCTCTTCTTCTATATAGAAGGCAGCGTGCTGGTGGCTGTTTTCACCGTAGCGCATGTCCTGCTTCTTAATAAAGTTGAGGTTCAGCGTGCGCGGGAAGCGACCGGCTGGCTCTTTGCTCTCGCCATGATAAGCGGGCACCAGGCTGCCGAAGTAGTTGGCGATCATGCTGTCGTAAGCGGCGGTGTGCTCAAAGGCTTTGATCGCGAGGTCGAAACGGGTCTCCAGCGTCAGCGAGCCGTCGTTGGCATCCATTTCATTAACGATGGTGGTGTAGTCGCTGCTCTTAACCACGATGGCGACATCTTTATGGTTCTTCGCGGCGGAGCGCACCATGGTCGGGCCGCCGATATCGATATTCTCAACGGCGTCTTCCAGCGAGCACCCTTCACGGGCAACGGTCTGGGCGAAGGGGTAGAGGTTAACCACCACCATGTCGATTGGGGCGATGGCGTGCTGCGCCATGATGTCATCGTCCTGGCCGCGACGGCCGAGAATGCCGCCGTGCACTTTCGGGTGCAGGGTTTTTACGCGTCCATCCATCATTTCCGGGAAACCGGTGTAGTCGGAGACTTCGGTCACCGGCAGGCCTTTATCTGCCAGTAGGCGAGCGGTTCCGCCGGTAGAGAGCAGTTCGACGCCACGCTGGGAGAGCGCCTGGGCGAATTCGACGATACCGGCCTTATCAGAAACACTGAGCAGGGCGCGGCGGACTGGACGACGTTGTTGCATGGTAAATCCCCTGGATTTGACTTTAACAGAGAGCGTTAGCTGAATTTTCGCTTCTTTATTATGGGAAGATTCAGCTAACACCCCAGGCAGGGCGGATTAATTTTGCGCGGGCATTGTAACGAAAACGTTTGCGCAACGCTCGGGAATTTTTCCACTTTTGGCGCTTTGTGGATAACTCTGTGTGTAAATGCGTATAAGGGCGGCTTTTGCTGTGGAATGCAGCAGTCAGTCATTTTTATGTCATTTTTCTATTGCGGGGTGCGGAGAACTCCCTATAATGCGCCTCCATCGACACGGCGCTAAGCAAACAACAGCTTGCAGCGACGTTAAGTCGGA
>NZ_JAOTIU010000012.1:0-44136 GCF_029850615.1 Kosakonia sp. HypNH10 | reverse complement strand
CCACGCGTTTTAATCCCCCCTCACCGCTAAAGGAAGTAGCCATGGTCACGCTTTACGTTCAGCTGTATAAAAACCGTATGGTTGTACGCAATCTCAACACCCAGCAGCAGGTTTCCGGCCATCAACCCTTCAGCAACCAGCGCATCATTATTGCTGACTTCTTTCTTGCGGAAAAACTGCTCCATGATTTGATCATGGAAGTTGCCCCTCACTCTTTCTGGCATGCCCTTCCCGGAGCCGGTAAGCTGGCCATTCTCGCTCATGCGCTGGAGATGAACGAAGGGGGGTTATCGGCGGTGGAAGAGCGTGCCATCATGGAAATGACCTTCGGCGCAGCACATGGTCGGTGTCGCGCGCCTTATGTTATTGCCAATCCCGCCCCGCTTAGCGATCCTCAGATTCTGGAGGCGCTACAGCAAGTTAAAAGGCCAAAACCACCGGGCAATAACAACCCTACCATCATCAGCTGAACCCTCACCGCGTAAGCCGTAATGTGAAACTTTCTCACCTTCCACCGGCATGCTCGACATTCAGACCATTTATGGGTATTGTCAGCTGTCTGGATGTCTAAACGTATAAACGTATGTTGTGAGGATATAAGTTATGCCGATTCGGGTGCAGGACGAGCTGCCGGCCGTCAATCTTCTCCGGGATGAAAACGTCTTTGTAATGACGACTTCGCGCGCGACAGTGCAGGAAATTCGTCCCCTGAAGGTGCTTATCCTCAACCTGATGCCGAAAAAGATCGAGACGGAAAACCAGTTCCTGCGGCTGCTCTCCAACTCCCCGCTGCAGGTTGATGTCCGCCTGTTGCGAATCGATTCACGCGAGTCGCGTAACACCCCCGCTGAGCACCTCAACACTTTCTACTGTAACTTCGATGAAGTATGCGACGAGAATTTCGACGGTCTGATCGTCACCGGCGCGCCGTTAGGCCTGGTCGAGTTTAACGATGTTGCCTACTGGCCGCAGATCGAGCAGGTGCTGGCATGGGCAAAAGATCACGTTACCTCAACGCTTTTCGTCTGTTGGGCCGTGCAGGCCGCGCTCAATATCCTTTACGGCATTCCGAAACAGACCCGCAGCGATAAGCTTTCCGGCGTATATGAGCATCACCTCTTACAGCCTCATGCCCTGCTGACGCGCGGCTTTGATGACTATTTTCTTGCGCCGCACTCGCGCTATGCCGATTTCCCGGCCGCGCTGATCCGTGATTACACCGATCTCGATATCCTGGCAGAAACGGCAGATGGCGATGCCTACCTCTTCGCCAGCAAAGATAAGCGCATCGCGTTTGTCACCGGTCACCCGGAATACGATCCTGACACGCTGGCGAGCGAATATTTCCGCGACGTGGAAGCGGGCCTGAAACCTGAACTGCCGCACAACTATTTCCCGCAAAACGATCCGCAAAACAAACCGCGTGCTTCATGGCGCAGCCACGGTAATTTGCTGTTCATCAACTGGCTCAACTACTACGTCTACCAGATCACGCCATACGATCTTCGTCATATGAATCCAACCTTGGATTAAGCGTTTCAGCTCCAGACGAGAGGCACCTTCGGGTGCCTTTTTTGTTTGCGAAAATCACTTCACTCCCCAGTAAAAATTTATCTCCATTCTGATCAATCACTTATCATGTATTTATAATTAAAATGGAAATTGTTTTTGATTTTGGAAAATTTATTGTCCAGGATTGATCTTGCTGCACGAAAACTGCACAACCGATCTTCGTTTGCCCTGGAAAATGAGTTCGCTGCCAAAAGAGGAGACCGCACCATGACACAACAGGCGACCACAACTGAAGAACTGGCCTTTACCCAGCCATTTGGCGCGCAGGAGAAGCAGATCCTGACGCCGGCAGCAGTAGAATTCCTCAGCGACCTGGTCGCGCGCTTCACGCCAAAACGCAATCAACTGCTGGCCGCGCGCATTCACCAGCAGCAAGAGATTGATAACGGCAAGCTTCCAGACTTTATTTCGGAAACTGCTTCCATCCGTGAAGGCGACTGGACGATCCGCGGCATTCCTGACGATCTGCTGGACCGTCGCGTAGAGATCACCGGGCCCGTCGAGCGCAAAATGGTCATCAACGCGCTGAATGCAAACGTGAAAGTATTTATGGCGGATTTTGAAGATTCGCTGGCGCCAAACTGGGGAAAAGTAATCGACGGGCAGATTAACCTGCGCGATGCGGTCAATGGCACCATCAGCTACACCAATGAAGCGGGAAAAATTTATCAGTTGAAGCCCGATCCGGCGGTACTGGTTTGCCGCGTGCGCGGCTTACACCTGCCGGAAAAACATGTCACCTGGCGCGGGGAGGCGATCCCAGGCAGCCTGTTCGACTTCGCGCTCTACTTCTTCCACAACCATAAAAGTCTACTCGCCAAAGGCAGCGGCCCTTACTTTTACCTGCCGAAAACACAAGCCTGGCAAGAGGCCGCCTGGTGGAGCGAAGTCTTCAGCTTCACGGAAGATCGCTTCAACCTGCCGCGCGGCACCATCAAAGCAACGCTGTTGATTGAAACGTTGCCGGCCGTCTTCCAGATGGATGAGATCCTCCACGCGCTGCGTGACCATATTGTCGGGCTGAACTGCGGGCGCTGGGATTACATCTTCAGCTACATCAAAACCCTGAAAAACTACCCGGACCGTGTGCTACCGGATCGCCAGGTGGTGACGATGGATAAACCCTTCCTCAGCGCCTACTCCCGCCTCCTGATCAAAACCTGTCATCGTCGCGGCGCGTTTGCCATGGGCGGCATGGCGGCGTTCATCCCCAGCAAAGATGCCGAACGCAATAACTGGGTGCTGAACAAAGTAAAAGCCGACAAGCAGCTGGAAGCGGATAACGGACACGATGGCACATGGATTGCGCACCCCGGCCTTGGCGACAGCGTGATGGAGATTTTCAACGCGGCGCTGGGCGAGCATAAAAACCAGCTTTTCGTAACCCGTGAAGAGGATGCGCCGATCCGCGCAGAAGAGCTGCTGGCACCCTGCGAAGGGGAGCGCACCGAAGAGGGGATGCGCGCCAATATCCGCGTGGCGGTGCAGTACATCGAAGCGTGGATCACCGGTAACGGCTGTGTGCCCATTTACGGTCTGATGGAAGATGCCGCCACCGCGGAAATCTCCCGAACCTCTATCTGGCAGTGGATCCACCACCAGAAGACGCTGAGCAACGGCAAACCGGTGACCAAAGCGCTGTTCCGCCAGATGCTGGCTGAAGAGATGCAGGTCATTCAGGAAGAGCTGGGTGAGCACCGTTACAGCAGCGGACGTTTTGACGATGCCGCACGGCTGATGGAGCAAATCACCACTTCCGATGAGCTGATCGATTTCTTAACCCTGCCGGGCTATCGCCTGCTGGCGTAACTACCCGGGCTAATTTGTTCGCCACGTTGGCCAGGGCAGCGTTCACCATCCCCGCTTATGACAAACAGGCTGCGGTGGGTGGGCTGGCCCTGAGCAAACGGCCTTCATCAATAACGCCTGGTACGCCAGGAGAAGAATAGGGAGCATCTGCATATGAAAACCCGTACCCAACAAATTGAAGCGCTGCAACAGGAATGGACACAATCACGCTGGGAAGGCATTCGCCGCCCGTACAGCGCGGAAGAGGTGGTGAAGTTACGCGGCTCGGTCAACCCGGAGTGCACGCTGGCGCAGCTTGGCGCAGCCAAAATCTGGCGTCTGCTGAACGGTGAGTCGAAAAAGGGTTACGTGAACAGCCTTGGCGCATTAACCGGCGGGCAGGCGTTGCAGCAGGCGAAAGCGGGCATTGAGGCGGTCTATCTCTCCGGCTGGCAAGTAGCGGCGGACGCTAACCTTGCCGCCAGCATGTACCCGGATCAGTCCCTCTACCCGGCTAACTCGGTGCCAGCGGTGGTTGAGCGCATCAATAACACCTTCCGCCGCGCGGATCAGATCCAGTGGTCGAGCGGCATTGAGCCTGGCGACCCGCGTTATGTCGACTATTTCCTGCCGATCGTTGCCGATGCGGAAGCGGGGTTTGGCGGCGTGCTTAACGCCTTTGAACTGATGAAATCGATGATCGAAGCCGGTGCAGCGGCGGTTCACTTCGAAGATCAGCTCGCCTCGGTGAAAAAGTGCGGCCATATGGGCGGTAAAGTGCTGGTTCCGACCCAGGAAGCGGTGCAAAAACTGGTGGCCGCGCGACTGGCCGCTGACGTGCTTGGCGTGCCGACATTAGTGGTCGCGCGTACCGATGCGGATGCCGCCGACTTGATCACCTCCGACTGCGATCCTTATGACAGCGCCTTTATTACCGGGGAGCGTACCAGCGAAGGGTTTTACCGCACCCATGCTGGCATTGAACAGGCGATCAGCCGTGGCCTCGCTTATGCTCCTTACGCTGACCTGGTGTGGTGTGAAACCTCGACGCCAGACCTGGCACTGGCGCGCCGCTTTGCCGACGCCATTCACGCGAAATTCCCCGGCAAGCTGCTGGCCTACAACTGCTCGCCCTCCTTTAACTGGAAAAAGAACCTCGACGACGACACCATCGCGCGCTTCCAGCAGGAGCTGTCGGATATGGGCTACAAATTCCAGTTCATCACCCTCGCGGGCATTCACAGCATGTGGTTCAACATGTTCGACCTTGCGCACGCCTATGCGCAGGGCGAGGGGATGAAGCACTACGTTGAGAAGGTGCAGCAGCCGGAGTTTGCCGCTGGTAAAGAGGGCTATACCTTCGTCTCGCACCAGCAGGAGGTGGGCACCGGTTACTTCGACAAAGTGACCACCATTATTCAGGGCGGAACCTCGTCAGTCACGGCGTTAACCGGATCGACAGAAGAGGCGCAGTTCGGCGTCTAATCGCGCACAACTGCATTGTGGCTGCCGGATGGCGCGGACGCGTCTCCGGCTTACACACTAATCCGGCCGTCACCTGGAGGTGCACATGTCGCGTGGCCTGGCGTTGTTAATTGCACAAACCATCCTGCAGGGTTTTGACGCGCAGTATGGGCGCTTTCTGGAAGTGACCGCCGGGGCGCAGCAGCGCTTTGAGCAGGCGGACTGGCACGCCGTGCAGCAGGCGATGAAACAGCGTATCCACCTCTACGATCACCACGTCGGTCTGGTGGTGGAGCAGCTGCGCTGTATCACCGACAGCCAGCATCCGGACGTGGAATTTTTGCAAGAGGTGAAAGCGCACTACACGCAGCTGCTGCCCGACTATCCCCGCTTTGAAATTGCCGAAAGCTTCTTTAACTCGGTCTATTGCCGCTTGTTTGATCATCGCTCTCTGTCGCCCGAGCGGCTTTTCATCTTCAGTTCGCAGCCTGAACGCCGTTTTCGCACCATTCCGCGCCCGCTTGCGAAAGCCTTCTGGCCGGAGCGCGGCTGGGAAGCGCTGCTGACAAAAGTGTTATCGGATCTGCCGCTGCGGCTGCCGTGGCAGGACAAAGCGCGTGACGTGCGTTATATCAGCGCTCACCTGCTGGAAGCCTTTGGCATGGATGCGCTCAACCACGCGCATTTACAGGTAGCGAACGAGCTTTTTTATCGCAATAAAGCCGCCTGGCTGGTGGGCAAACTCATCACCCCGGCGGGAACGCTGCCGTTTCTGCTGCCGATCCATCGCAGCGAGGAGGGGGAGCTGTTTATCGACACTTGCCTCACCACACACGCCGAAGCAAGTATCGTGTTTGGCTTCGCCCGCTCCTACTTTATGGTCTATGCGCCGCTCCCGGCGGCCACCGTCGAGTGGCTGCGCGAAATCCTGCCGGGCAAAACCACCGCCGAGCTCTATATGGCGATTGGCTGCCAGAAGCATGCGAAAACAGAGAGTTACCGCGAATATCTCCACTATGTCACTAACAGTGATGAGCAGTTTATTGAAGCACCGGGCATTCGCGGTATGGTGATGCTGGTGTTTACCCTGCCGGGGTTCGATCGTGTCTTCAAAGTGATCAAAGATGTGTTCCCGCCGCAAAAAGAGATGAGCGCCGCCCACGTTCGCGCCTGCTATCAACTGGTAAAGGAGCACGATCGCGTCGGGCGCATGGCCGACACCCAGGAGTTTGAAAATTTTGTGCTGGAGAAGCGGCAGATTGCGCCGCCGCTGATGGCGCTGCTGCTGGAGCAGGCACCGGGCAAAATCACCGATCTCGGCGATCGGATTGCCATCAGCCATCTCTATATTGAACGGCGAATGGTGCCGCTCAATCTCTGGTTCGAGCAGGTGAAAGGCCAGCAGCTGCGCGATGCGGTGGAAGAGTATGGCAATGCCATCCGTCAGCTTGCCGCCGCCAATATTTTCCCCGGCGATATGCTGTTTAAAAACTTCGGCGTGACGCGCCACGGCCGGGTGGTGTTTTATGACTACGACGAAATCTGCTACATGACGGAAGTGAATTTCCGCGATATCCCCGCCCCGCGTTACCCGGAAGATGAACTGAGCGCCGAGCCGTGGTATAGCGTCGCACCGGGCGATGTCTTTCCTGAAGAGTTTCGCCACTGGCTCTGCGCCGACCCGGAGATCGGCCCGCTGTTTGAAGAGATGCATGCCGATCTCCTTCGTGCTGACTACTGGCGTGGTTTGCAGGAGCGTATTCGCCAGGGGCACGTCGAGGATGTCTACGCCTACCGCAAACGCCAGCGCTTCTGCATTCGCTTCGCCCAAAGCGCGCTGCGGCAGGCGGGTTAATGCAGATGGGTGTTGTACTGCAACACCGAGTAGCTCAGGGAGCCAAACAGTAGCAGCGTCAACAGCATCACCAGAAAGGCGGCGGTGTTAGCTATGGCGCTGCGAAACAGCACGGTTTCCCTTGGCGTAAGCAGGATCGCAACCAGCGGCACAATAAAGGCGAAATGACCCACCACATCTGTGATGCCAAAGGGAATAAAGGCCAGCACCGCAATCAGCGCGAAGAGAACGATGCAGGTATAGCTTGCCAGTTTGCCGCTGTAGATATGCCAGATCAGGCACAGCTCCACAAACCCGCAGCCGCGCACAAAGAAAGCCCAGTCCAGCCCCATCGCCAGCCACGGGTGCGCGCCCAGCAACTGGAAATAGAGATTCGGCTGCATAAATTTCTCCACGGCGCCCCATAAAAAGGAGTAGCAGAGCATCAGCCGCACAAAGGCCATCACCCGCTCGTCGTTTTCTACCGGCAGAAAGGTCTGGCTGATGAGATAGATACCGAGGGCGACAAACAGCAGGTAATCGAGCATATGGAACGCGCCGTAAAGCTGCACCGCATAGCTATAAAGAAACAGCATCAGCAGCCCGGCGATAAAGCTGGTTTTCCGCGTCAAGGCGGTGATGGCAATAGCGAGGTGAATAAAGGTCAGCCACGGGTTGGCCACGATCAGCTCTGGGGTGAGGATCACTTGCGGGTAGAAGAGGCCGAGGATGAGAAAAAAGAGGCCGGTTCCCACGCGCATAATGGCAGGAACCCAGTGATGGGCGCGCTGAAGTTGCGGGCGAAAGCGCGGGATCTCAGGTAATGAGGGGAGGCGGCGATCGGCCAGCGACGTGGCGAAAATCACCAGCGTGGCGAAAACCAGCAGCGCCCAAAAGCTGAGTGAACCGGCAATCGCCGTCAGCGAGGCCGGGGCGATTTTGACGTCATAATCCACAAACCATTTCACATGCGCCCACACCGGAACAGGCAGCGCCAGCAGAAGGGCGGCAAGCGTACGACTATTACACTTCATCAAACAGAACCTCAGAAAGGGCATTGCCGCCAAAGTGCCACTGCCTGAGGGGGAACAACAATCAGAGATCCCTTCTATCGCCTGCGAGAGTGCCCGCGCGTATAGAGAGAACTCTTCTTTTAGGTGCGGATGCCACCGTAAGCCAGCGTCACCTCTTTTGCCGCGCGGATCACCATTGCGCCCAGCTCCGTGACGCGATCGTCAGTAATGCGCGAAATTGGCCCGGAGATTGAGATGGCGGCGAACGGCTCGCCGTGCTCGTCAAAGATGCAGGCGGCGACGCAGCGCAGGCCGAGCGCATGCTCTTCATCATCAAAGGAGTAGCCGCGTTTACGCGTCTGGGCGAGATCCTCTTTCAGATGCAGCGGCGACACCAGCGTGGCGTGGGTATAAGCGTGCAGCCCCTGGCGGTGCAGCAGATTACCAACCTGCTCATCATCCAGCCGGGAAAGAAACGCTTTTCCCGCCCCGGAGGCATGCATTGGCAGCTTGCCGCCAATCGGCGCGGACATGCGCATCAACTGCGTACACTGCACCTGATCGATAATGATCGCCTGATGATCGCTCTTATCCAGCACCGCCAGGTTCACCGTCTCGCCGGACTCCTCCATCAGCTTGCGCAGAATCGGGTGCACAATCGCCATCAGATTGCGGCTTTGCAGAAAGCTACTGCCGACGATAAAGGCGTGCGCGCCAATCGCCCAGTGCCCCAGCTCGCCTACCTGGCGGACAAAGCCCAGCTGCTGCATGGTGGTCAATAAACGGTGGGTGGTGGAGTTGGGTAAACCGGCCTGCTGCGCCAGCTCGGTCAGCGCGACGCTACTGTGTGATTCGGCGATCCACTCGAGCAATTTCAGGCCGCGCGTTAAGGATTGCACCTGCCCACCAGCGGGCGCGGCGGGAGCGGCGGCTTTTCTGCCACGTTTTGCGGGGACGGAAGCGACCATAGGAGCTCCTTTTCTGTATCGTGGAAATGGTTTTCGTTTTGCCAGAGTATAACGTAACTCCTTCGTGGACTGATCGGATGAGTTCGCCCAGACATATCGAAAAACGGCTCCACAGCTTGTTTATTGCCGCAAGTGTTTTGCCAGCTGACAATGTTGAGCGCAAAACGCAATGGTCTCTCTTACCTGGCTGAGAGGGTGCTCAGGGAATACCTCATCGTATTGCCGCTCGTCGCTCGGCAGACAGCGTAGCTTGCTTTCACGCAACCTGGCGAAAAGAGCGTCGGCGGATTCGATAAATTCGGGTTCCTCCTCGGCTGGTGCTTCATAGCCCTGGTGAAGAAGCAAGTTCGTGACGAACGCTTCGCGTATACCGGTATCGCCTTTTTCGATTGCTTCAGCATTAATCTGGAAAGTGCCCTGGCTTAAGGGGAGCCAGATAATCGCGACGTAATACATACCAAGCGAACCAGGTGTAGGGTCCCGATATTTAAATATGCCTTGCAACGCTGCCATTCCCTGAATATCGAGCGCTATCAGCTCCACCAATGCTCCATCGATTTTGGCCGTTTCCTGCTGCCAGTAGCGGGTAGCCGCGGCAATATCATCTAAGGCGAAGGGCCACTGCGTCGGTGGGAGCAGTTGCAGGCGCACTGCGTTTCGTTCTGGTGTAAACCACATCATAGTGGTTTCAAATGTCTCATACAGTTGCCACTTATCAACATTAAGTTTCAAGTCGCTGAGACGAGGTTTTTTATTGCCAAACAATGAGCGTAAAAACGACATAATCTGTTCCGTGACGAGGTGCGTTTGTAAAGAGGCAAAAGATTTAGCATACATCGGCAGCATCGCCCAAAACTTGAACAAGGAATTCCCCGGAAAGGTTAGTGACTGGCGCGGCAATCGAGCTTACAGGCGTTAAGTGAACTTCTCTCATATTCCCCCCGCGTCGCTTTTCCACCCTGTGACTTTATGCCAGTATGTCCTGCTGGCCTTTTGGCCTGATCTGGCGCCGTCGGGAGTGAGTGTGAGCAGCAACGTTGAGCAACTGAAACAGCAGTTAAGTGAACGCATTCTGGTTCTGGATGGGGGCATGGGCACCATGATCCAGAGCTATCGTTTAAGCGAGCAGGATTTCCGCGGCGAGCGCTTCGCCGACTGGTCCTGCGATCTGAAAGGTAACAATGACCTGCTGGTGCTCAGCAAACCGCAGGTAATTGCTGATATCCACGACGCCTACTTTGCAGCAGGCGCGGATATTATTGAAACCAACACCTTTAACTCCACCACCATCGCCATGGCGGATTACCAGATGGAATCCCTGTCGGCGGAGATCAACCTGGCTGCCGCGAAGCTGGCGCGTGCCAGCGCTGATAAGTGGACCGCGCAGACGCCGGATAAACCGCGCTATGTAGCCGGCGTGCTCGGCCCAACCAACCGCACCGCCTCCATTTCGCCGGACGTTAACGACCCGGCGTTTCGTAATATCTCCTTCGATCAGCTGGTTACTGCCTATCGCGAATCAACCCGCGCGCTGGTGGAGGGGGGAGCCGATCTGATCATGATCGAAACGGTGTTTGATACCCTCAACGCCAAAGCGGCGATCTTCGCGGTAAAAGAGGAGTTCGACGCTCTGGGCATCGATCTGCCGATCATGATCTCCGGCACCATTACCGATGCTTCCGGGCGCACGCTCTCCGGGCAGACCACCGAAGCCTTCTATAACTCTTTGCGCCATGCCGATGCGCTCACCTTCGGGCTCAACTGTGCGCTGGGGCCGGACGAGCTGCGCCAGTATGTGCAGGAACTGTCGCGCATTGCCGAGTGTTACGTCACCGCGCACCCGAACGCCGGTTTACCGAATGCGTTTGGTGAATACGATCTCGATGCCGACACCATGGCGGCGCAAATCGGTGAATGGGCGCAGGCCGGTTTTCTCAACATCGTCGGCGGTTGCTGTGGCACCACGCCGGAACATATTGCGGCGATGAGCCGCGCGGTTGCTGGTGTGCCGCCGCGCAAACTTCCGGAGCTGCCCGTCGCCTGCCGTCTCGCCGGTCTTGAGCCGCTCAATATTGGCGATGAAAGCCTGTTTGTGAACGTCGGCGAACGGACGAACGTTACCGGCTCAGCCAAATTCAAACGCCTGATTAAAGAAGAGAAGTACAACGAAGCGCTCGATGTTGCCCGCCAGCAGGTGGAGAGCGGCGCGCAGATCATCGATATCAATATGGATGAAGGGATGCTCGACGCCGAAGCGGCGATGGTGCGTTTTCTCAACCTGATTGCCGGTGAGCCGGATATTGCCCGCGTGCCCATCATGATTGACTCCTCCAAATGGGAGGTGATTGAAAAAGGGCTGAAGTGCATCCAGGGCAAGGGCATTGTTAACTCCATCTCAATGAAAGAGGGCGTTGAGGCCTTTATCCATCACGCGAAGCTGGTGCGCCGCTATGGCGCAGCGGTGGTGGTGATGGCCTTTGATGAAGTGGGCCAGGCGGATACCCGCGCGCGCAAAATTGAAATTTGCCGCCGCGCTTACCAGATTTTGACCCAGGAAGTAGGCTTCCCGCCGGAAGATATTATTTTCGACCCCAACATCTTCGCCGTGGCGACGGGGATCGAAGAGCACAACAACTATGCGCAGGACTTTATCGGCGCCTGCGAAGATATCAAACGCGAACTGCCCCACGCCCTCATCTCTGGCGGCGTGTCGAACGTCTCCTTCTCGTTTCGCGGTAACGACCCGGTGCGTGAAGCGATCCACGCTGTCTTCCTCTATTACGCCATTCGTAACGGTATGGATATGGGCATCGTCAACGCCGGTCAGCTAGCGATTTATGACGATCTGCCCGCCGAGCTGCGCGATGGGGTAGAAGATGTGATCCTTAATCGCCGCGACGACGCCACTGAGCGCATGCTGGATCTGGCGGAGAAGTATCGCGGCAGTAAAGGTGCCGATGAGGGTGCTGCTGCCCAGCAGGCGGAGTGGCGCAGCTGGGATGTGAAAAAGCGCCTTGAATATTCGCTGGTTAAAGGCATCACCGAGTTTATTGAGCAGGACACCGAAGAGGCCCGACAGCTGGCCGCGCGCCCGATCGAAGTGATTGAAGGGCCGCTGATGGATGGCATGAACGTGGTCGGCGATCTGTTTGGCGAAGGCAAAATGTTTCTGCCGCAGGTGGTGAAATCTGCCCGCGTGATGAAGCAGGCGGTGGCCTATCTGGAGCCCTACATTGAAGCCAGCAAAGAGAAGGGCAGCAGCAACGGTAAGATGGTGATCGCCACGGTAAAAGGCGATGTGCACGATATCGGCAAGAACATCGTTGGCGTGGTGCTGCAGTGCAACAACTACGAAATTATCGATCTCGGCGTGATGGTGCCAGCGGATAAAATCCTCAAAACCGCCCGCGAAGTGAATGCCGATCTGATTGGTCTTTCCGGCCTTATCACCCCCTCGCTTGATGAGATGGTCAACGTGGCGAAAGAGATGGAGCGTCAGGGCTTCACCATTCCGCTGCTGATTGGCGGCGCGACCACCTCGAAAGCCCATACGGCGGTCAAAATTGAGCAGAACTACAGCGGGCCGACGGTCTATGTGCAAAACGCCTCGCGTACCGTCGGCGTGGTCTCTGCGCTGCTCTCTGCCACGCAGCACGATGATTTTGTTGCCCGCACCCGCAAAGAGTATGAAACGGTGCGCATTCAGCACGCGCGTAAAAAACCGCGCACGCCGCCCGTGACGCTACAGGCCGCGCGTGAAAACGATCTCGCCTTTGACTGGGCGAGCTACACGCCGCCGGTCGCTCACCGCTTAGGTGTGCAGGAGGTCACGGCCAGTATTGAGACGCTGCGTAACTACATCGACTGGACGCCTTTCTTTATGACCTGGTCGCTGGCGGGTAAATATCCGCGCATCCTCGAAGATGAAGTGGTGGGTGAAGAGGCAAAACGGCTCTTCGCCGATGCCAACGAGATGCTTGATATGCTCGGCGCAGAAAAGCGGCTCAACCCGCGCGGCGTAGTGGGCATTTTCCCGGCGAACCGCGTCGGTGATGACGTCGAGATTTACCGGGATGAAACTCGCACTGAACTGCTGGCGCTGGGTTGCCATCTGAGGCAACAGACGGAAAAAATCGGCTTTGCTAACTACTGCCTCGCCGATTTTGTCGCGCCGAAACAGAGCGGTAAAGCGGATTACATCGGTGCTTTCGCCGTGACCGGCGGCCTGGAAGAGGACGCGCTGGCAGACGCCTATGACGCCGCGCACGACGACTACAACAAAATCATGGTCAAAGCGATAGCCGATCGGCTGGCGGAAGCCTTCGCCGAGTATCTCCATGAGCGGGTACGCAAAGTCTACTGGGGCTATGCGCCGTATGAAAATCTCAGCAACGAGGCGCTGATCCGCGAAAATTACCAGGGGATCCGCCCGGCACCGGGTTATCCGGCCTGCCCGGAGCACACGGAAAAAGGGACCATCTGGCAACTGTTGGATGTGGAAAAACATACCGGCATGAAGCTGACGGAGTCCTTCGCCATGTGGCCGGGTGCCTCGGTCTCCGGCTGGTACTTCAGCCATCCGGAGAGTAAATATTTCGCCGTGGCGCAAATTCAGCGTGACCAGGTGGAAGATTACGCGCGCCGTAAAGGGATGAGCGTGGCGGAAGTTGAACGCTGGCTGGCGTCCCATTTAGGTTACGATGCGGATTAAATTATACGGGGCAGGTTAATTGCCCCGTTTTTTCATTTCATTTTCACGAAACTATCGTGAAGCAGACATAATACAAATTTGAACTAAGAACATTCTTAAAGTATGATATTTTCTTAGGCCCTCATTCCGCTTCATGCGTATGATGGAGGCAGATTAAAAAGTAAGGTTGCTCTCTTTTTTGCGCTGCTTTTGGCTGTCATCAATTAAACGTGAGTATTATAAAATGGATATTTATGATATCAGGAAAAGAAATTTACTGCCGAAGGATTATGAGAATATCCTCGCTCCGGATATTGCAAAGAACATCATTAAAAAAGAGTACTTTATTGAAAGCAGCCCTAATAATCTTTTAGGCAGTATTGATGGCTACACCATTAAACCCCATCACGGTTTTAAATATGGTTTACCGCACGATCCGCTGGGCCATCAAAAAGAGAACTATATCGATAGCCTGATTGATAAAGGTATTGTGGTGGTGGTCAGGCCGAACGTCAGCGCACGCAACCGCTTCTACTATCCGTTCTTTATTTCCGAAAACGCTGAGCTGTTCTGCGTGCAGAGCCTGTCGTTCAACGCCGTCTTTGTACGTACGATTATTAACGGCTTTAAAGATAGCGTGGCGGTGCACGGGCGTCCGGCACCCACCCGCAGCGATTTCGCGCCGGTGACGGATGAGTTTGGCCCCGGCTACTGGAAAACCAGCGAAACGGACTTCCACGGTGTGAAGAATGCGGCGGTGATGCTGCTTAACCGTGCGACCAGTATGGGCGACGAAGGGCGCGTCTTCGGCTCCGACGGCAAAGATTATATGAACACCTCGCGCGATAAAATTCAGCTGTGGACGCCGCTGCCGGCAGACCTGGCATCCGATACGCGTGAGTTCCTCTATAATCGTTCGGTGATCCGCCGCTATGGCGAAAAGCGGACGATCTACCAGAAATATCTTGAGGGTGATGATGCCTGGGCGGTGTCAGGTAAATCATGGCACTGGATTCCAGGCGTAAGGGATGAAGATTATGAATTTAAGAAATAAAATATTTATCTTTTGGGGCGTGATGGACGTGCTGGCGCTGCTCGGATATCTCTTTTTTTCGATGCAGAGCGGTAACGTGCCCTTTTATTCTGACATCAGCGCGTTTTATTCCAACTATGGCCGCTTAGGCGTCAGTGGTGTGACGGGCGGATTAGTCCAGTTGATGTTCTTTATTAATATTGCATTAATTGTTTCATTAATATTTTCCGCGTGGTCGTTTCTGGCGAAGAAAAATATCAATATGATTTTCTTTGTCGTGCAGGAAATTGCCCGCGTGTTCTCATTAAAATGCTCTGTTGCGCTGATCCCGATGATGATGCATCTGAGTGGATTTAGCTCAGCATGGGGCGCGGTTGTGTTGTTTATGTTGTCGGAAGCGTTAAAAATTGGCTCGGTGGTCTGGGCGAAACGTAACGGCACCCCACGCGCGGATGCCGCTTTAACGCGTTAACCGCCAACGCCTCGCTTCTGTCACATAACTGTCATCTATTCTTACAACTCACAGGGCGCGGATTGCGCGCCCTGCGCCCGTCTCAGGTTTAACGCCTTATACTTACTTCATAAAGTTGCCGTATCCATGTGGATAACAGGCAGCGCATAACGATAAGGAGAAGCTGATTCCGTGTTAACTTTGCTACATCTTCTTTCTGCCGTCGCCCTGCTGGTGTGGGGCACACACATTGTACGAACCGGCGTCATGCGCGTGTTCGGCGCGCGTTTACGCACGGTGCTTAGCCGTAGCGTAGAGAAAAAACCGCTCGCCTTCTGCGCCGGTATTGGCGTAACCGCGCTGGTGCAGAGCAGCAACGCCACCACCATGCTGGTGGCCTCCTTTGTCGCCCAGGATCTGGTGGCGCTGACCCCCGCGCTGGTGATCGTACTCGGCGCGGATGTGGGTACCGCGCTGATGGCGCGGGTGTTGACCTTCGATCTCTCATGGCTTTCGCCGTTGCTGATTTTTGTCGGCGTGATCTTCTTTCTTGGGCGTAAACAGACGCGCGAAGGGCAGCTTGGCCGCGTCAGCATCGGCCTTGGGCTGATCCTGCTGGCGCTGGAGTTGATTGTGCAGGCGGTGACGCCGATTACTCAGGCGAATGGGGTGCAGGTGATTTTCGCCTCGCTGACCGGGGATATCATGCTCGACGCGCTGATTGGCGCGGTGTTTGCCATTATCAGTTACTCCAGCCTCGCCGCGGTGTTGCTGACCGCGACGTTAACCGCAGCCGGTATCATCTCTTTCCCGGTGGCGCTGTGCCTGGTGATTGGTGCCAACCTTGGCTCCGGGCTGCTGGCGATGCTGAATAACAGCGGGGCCAATGCCGCCGCCCGCCGCGTTGCGCTCGGCAGCCTGCTCTTCAAGCTGGTGGGCAGCCTGCTTATCCTGCCTTTCGTTCACCTCCTTGCTGACGGGATGCAGAAGCTGCCGCTGCCGGAGTCGGAGCTGGTGATCTATTTCCATGTCTTCTACAACGTCATCCGCTGTCTGGCGATGGTGCCGTTTGCCAGCCCGATGGCGCGCTTCTGTAAACGTATTATTCACGAAGAGCCGGAGCTGGATGCACGCCTCAAGCCGAAACACCTCGACAGCTCCGCGCTTGACACACCAACGCTGGCGCTGGCCAATGCCGCACGCGAAACCCTGCGCATGGGCGATGCGATGGAGCAGATGCTGGAAGGGCTGCACAAAGTGATGCATGGCGAACCGCGTCAGGAGAAGGAGCTGCGTAAGCAGGCCGACGATGTGAATGTGCTCTACACCGCCATCAAACTCTACCTGGCGCGCATGCCGAAAGATGAGCTGGCGGAGGAGGAGTCGAAGCGCTGGGGCGAAGTGATTGAGATGTCCCTCAACCTTGAGCAGGCCTCTGACATTATTGAGCGCATGGGCAGTGAGATCGCCGATAAATCCCTCGCCGCGCGGCGCGCGTTCTCCTTTGAAGGGCTGAAAGAGCTGGATGCTCTGCATGAGCAACTGCTTAACAACCTGAAGCTGGCGATGTCGGTCTTTTTCTCCCGCGATGTCACCAGCGCACGCCGGTTGCGCCGCAGCAAGCACCGCTTCCGTATTCTGAACCGCCGTTACTCCCACGCGCACGTCGATCGTCTGCATCAGCAAAACGTGCAGAGTATTGAAACCAGCTCGCTACACCTCGGCCTGCTCGGCGATATGAAGCGCCTCAACTCGCTCTTCTGCTCGGTGGCCTACAGCGTGCTGGAGCAGCCCGACGAAGACGAAACCCGCGAAGAGTATTAATCCACGCCGTGCCTGCGGGCACGGCAGCTTAGCGTTTGACTGTCAATTCAATACCCAGCGCTTTCATTACGGAGAGTGTCGTCTTCAGTGTCGGGTTTCCCTTTTCACTGAACGAGCGATAGAGCTGCTCGCGTGACAAACCGGTTTCTGCAGCGATGTCGGTCATCTCTTTAGCCCGAGCGATCACTCCTAATGCTCGGGCGATATAAGCCGCATCGCCGGTTTCCAGTGCATCCGCCATAAAGACCACTATCGCCTCATCGTTAACCAGTGCCGCTGCGGGATCA
Organism: Kosakonia sp. HypNH10; assembly: GCF_029850615.1. NCBI lineage: Bacteria > Pseudomonadati > Pseudomonadota > Gammaproteobacteria > Enterobacterales > Enterobacteriaceae > Kosakonia > Kosakonia sp. HypNH10. The sequence goes on along the minus strand of NZ_JAOTIU010000012.1, from coordinate 27,212 downwards.
TAAGGGGTTAATTTATTCATGGTAATCACCTGATGGTTTAAACACATTTTGCCAGGTATTTTGTACTGTTGAGCAAAAATACTCTTCCACTGATACGGAAAAAAGCCCCCCATTCTCTTTCTGGAAAGCGTCTCGCAGACTACTTTGCTTGCTTTCACATAGTGCATATATTTTAACGAGTTAGCGCACATTTCTCCGCCGCTGGGGCAAAAATCCATTTTTCTCTTCTGCCTAACAACGTTATATTCCGCTTTCAGAGGAGAACTTATGCTGCCAACCCAATCTACACGTTTAAACAAATACATTAGCGAAAGCGGAATCTGCTCACGCCGCGAGGCTGACCGTTACATCGAACAGGGCAACGTCTTTATCAACGGCAAACGCGCCGGCATTGGCGACCAGGTGGTGGCCGGAGACGTGGTGAAAGTGAACGGGCAACTTATCGAACCGCGAAGTGAAGAAGATCTGGTGTTTATCGCGCTGAATAAACCCGTTGGCATCGTCAGTACCACCGAAGAGGGCGAAAAAGACAATATCGTCGATTTCGTTAACCACAGTAGCCGCATTTTCCCCATTGGCCGGCTCGATAAAGATTCGCAGGGGCTGATTTTCCTGACCAACCACGGCGATCTGGTCAACAAAATCCTGCGCGCAGGAAACGACCACGAAAAAGAGTATCTGGTCACGGTCAACAAGCCGGTTACCGATGAGTTTGTTCGCGGGATGGGCGCAGGTGTGCCGATCCTCGGTACGGTAACCAAAAAGTGCAAAGTGAAAAGAGAAGCGCCTTTTACCTTCCGCATCACGCTGGTGCAGGGGCTTAATCGCCAGATTCGCCGCATGTGCGAACACTTTGGCTATGAGGTGACCAAGCTTGAGCGCACGCGCATTATGAACGTCAGCCTGACCGGATTGCCGCCCGGCGAATGGCGCGATCTTACCGATGATGAACTGATTGCGCTGTTTAAGCTGATTGAGAACTCCACCTCGGAAGCGAAACCGAAGGGGCAGAGCAAAGCGAAACCGCAGGCGGCGAAAAAGCCCGCGGTAAAAGCGGCGAAGCCGGAAGAGAAAAGCCGGGCGAAACCGGCCGGTAAACGCTTTACCCAGCCGGGCAGGAAAAAGAAAGGGCGCTAATCAGCGGCGTCCGCGCGTTTGCGTGGTTGCCGACCACGAAAAGGTGCTGTTCTCATCAGGTTTATAAGCCTGCTGCTTTTTCACCTGGCGGGCTTTCTTCGCGGTCGCTTCACGCTGCGCCATCAGCTTATCGATGTACTCTTTCTTAACATGGTTCGCCTCAGAGTTGCTCAGCGGGCGTCCATGCGCAATGCGGGCGCGATCGAGCAGCGTTTTAAGCTCCCGCTGTTCACTTTCGGTCATCTCTTTCTGCGTCAGTCTGGTCACGGCCATGGCATGTTCTCCTAAGGAAGTGTCTCGAGTCTACGCGATAACGTGCCAAAAGCGCAGGCAAGAACGCCATAACTGGAAATTGGCTCGCAGGTTATCGCTCAATGAGGATAACCGGAACGACGTGCTGCGTCCGGCATCCCCTTTCCAGTTAACTCACTTCGCGCTTTTCTGCCTGATGGCCCTCTACCGGTTTACCCGACCAGTAGCCCGCCAGCAGCGAGCCGGAAAGGTTATGCCACACCGAGAAGAGCGCTCCGGGCAGGGCGGCGAGTGGTGAGAAGTAGAGCTTGCCGAGCGCGGCAGCCAGCCCCGAGTTCTGCATTCCCACTTCGATAGCCAGCGTCCGGCAGGTGGACTCATCAAAACCAAACAGACGCCCGCCCCAGTAACCGCTGAGCAGACCAATCGCGTTGTGCAGGATAACCGCCACAATCACCATCAGCCCAACAGACGCAATGTGTGATGCGGAACCGGCGACCACCGCGCTGATGATGGCCAGAATACAGACCATCGAAAAGGCGGGCAGCCAGGGTTCTACCGCTTTCACCACCCGCGGGAAGAGGTAATGAACAATCAACCCCAGCCCAATCGGGATCACCACGATTTGCAGGATACTCAGCAGCATCCCCATCACATCGACCTGGATATGGGCATCGACATAGAGGCGCGTCAGCAGCGGCGTGGCGATAACACCCACTAGCGTTGAGACCGAAGAGATAGTCACCGACAGCGCGACATCGCCTTTGGCGAGATAGATCATCACGTTGGATGCGGTTCCGCTGGCGACGCTGCCGACCAGCACCATTCCTGCCGAAAGATCCGGCGGCATCTTGAAAATCATTGCCAGCAGCCATGCCGCCAGCGGCATCACCAGGTAGTGAAGAAACGTACCCGCCGCGACGGGGGCCGGTCGGGAGAGCACGCGCTTAAAGTCGTCGAGGGTCAGATGTACGCCCATGCCGAACATAATCAGCATCAGCAGCGTGGTGACCCACGGGCCGATAGCGACAAATGTCGGCGGGAAGAAGTAGGCGAGAACAGAGAGCAGCACGGCCCAGAGCGGGAACAGCCGCGTGAAGGTTGCGAGCATGGGGATTTCCTTGCGATGACATTGTGTTGTGTTATTCCCCGTTCTCGTAAACGATTCGGGGGTTTATTAACGGCCGGGTTCGAGCCCGACCATAGCCAATGTTTATCGTGCTAAGGATTAATATTCAAACGAATTATGATGAAGATCGTTTATGTTGCGCCGCGCACGCTCTCCCAGCTCAGGCCAAAGCGTGCGAGATATTTACGCAGCCGGTCAGCATCATTGGGGTTGGCCTTTTTCTGCCGCGATACCGCAAACAGTTCCCGGCCCGCTTCAGAAAGGCTCTGCGTGCGGCGACACACCTCCACCACGCTCTCCAGCTGGCGTCGGTCGAAGAGATCCAGCGTCTCCATGTCGACCGGCAAATCGCCCATTGATGGCGCACCGCGCCAGTTGTACTCCAGCCGCGCGATCTCCTCCGCCACCAGCGCATCGGTGATGCGGCCCTGTTCCGCCAGCGTTGCCATGCGGGCAATCGAGGTGCTCAGCTCGCGGAAGTTGCCGCGCCACGCCGCCTGCACCGAGCAGGCGAAGGCCAGGTATCGCTCGCGCGCCCCTTTGTCGAAGCGGATCTGCGTCTGCTGCTCAAGGCCAAAACGCTGCAACTCATACTCGATATTGGGCGCGATATCCTCCCGCCGCTGCGCCAGCCCCGGCAGTTCAAAGGTCCACATATTGATGCGCGCGTAGAGATCCTCCCTGAAGCGCCCCTCATCAACCCACTGCTGCATATTGCGGTGGGTACCGGCAATCAGCTGGAAGTCACTCTGCACCTCTTTATCCGAGCCGAAGGGGAAAAAGGTCTTCTCTTCAATCGCTTTTAACAGCATCGCCTGTTCATCCAGCCCCAGCTCAGCGATCTCATCAAGAAACAGCACTCCGCCATCCGCTTCGCGCAGCAGCCCGGTTCGCGCCTGCTGTGCACCGGTAAACGCCCCCTTCACATGACCAAACAGCGTCGACATGGCGTTATCGCCGCGCAACGTCGCGCAGTTCACCGCCACCAGCCGCCCGGCAACGAGATGGCGGGCGTGGCGTAGCTGAAAGATGCGTTTTGCCAGAAACGATTTTCCCGCCCCGGTCGGGCCGGTAAGCAGAATCGGCGCAGAGGAGCGCAGCGCCACGCGCTCAATCTGATCGATCATGCGGTTAAAGGTGGCGTTGCGCGTATCAATACCCGATTTCAGGAACGAGACCGACTGCTGCTGCTCGCGCTGAAAACGGCTGGTCAGTGTGGCATAGCGGCTTAAATCGAGATCGATAACCGAACAAACGCCCGCTGAGATCTCTTTATCGTTCGCGCCTCTCACCGCCGGGCCGGTTTGTAACAGGCTGGCGGGGAGGTAGCGCGCTTCGGTGAGCAGGAACCAGCAGATCTGCGCCACGTGCGTCCCGGTGGTGATATGCACCAGGTACTCTTCATTGTCGGTATCGAAAGGGTAGTGGGTGGCGAAATCGAGAAACGCGGCGTAGACCTCTTCGAAATCCCACGGGTTTTTGATCTCCACCGGGTGGTTGCGCACCTCGGTGCGCGGCGAGAGCACTGCGATATCTTCTGCGGTTTGCGTCGCCAGCCCTTCATCGCGCGGCTGGTGGATCAACTCCAGCCTGTCGACAGGAAAATCCGCTTGCTGGCAGAGCGCCACCGTCGGTCGCCATTTGCGAAAGCGGTTATGCCGTTTCCCGCGTTTATCCAGCACTGTTCCCAGCACCCCAATCACAACCCGACGTTTCATCTTTATCCTGAATAATAAAAGGCGATATATAAAGATAAGAAATCTCGTAGGCTGGCACAATGCCTGGCATCGCCTTAAAAAATTAAATCATTTATTTTCAATAAGATAAAAATTTATTTTCTTGTTTTCCTCTTTTTGGCACGCCTCTCGCAATAGTTACCTCGTCAACACGCTGAGTTCGCTGGGGTTATTCACCCCGCCGGCGCATCAGGAGCGGCAAGCGCCGTTTTCCCGGAGGCGTTCCGTCAGTGCAGAGACATCTGCGGAAAATCGGTTATTGATCGGGTTCGACTCCCGAATTCGCAACCATTATCTCTCCAGATAATCATGATGCAGTACCCCGTCATCGCGCAGTTTACGGTGACATGAGACGACCGCCGATAATGGCGCCGGGCGGCAGGCAAAACAGTGTTTCCCCTGTCGCTTCGCCCCTGCATTCGCGGTCGTAACAACAAAAATAAGAGGGATCAGAGATGACCAACAAAATCACAATTCGAAAAGGTCAGTTAGCGTTACTGGCAAAAGAGGGCGACTACTACCAGGTTCTGGAAACCGGAGAGCACCGTCTGCCATGGTTTGGTAAAAAACCGGATGTGCTGATCGTTAACCGCGACGGCAGCGAAGTGCCAGCCGGGCTTGCCGAGTATTTGCGCCGTTTCCAGCCGGAGTGGGCGGAAAAATATTGCCTGGCAGCCGATCTGGGCGATAACGAAGCGGGCGCGCTCTACCTGAACGGCATGCTGCTGGAGATTTTGCCGCCTGCTACGCGTCGTCTTTACTGGAAAGCGGACGACACCCTGACGCTGGTGCGTATCAATACCGACGAGGTGAGCGTCCCGGCCGATATTGTTAACGCCGTATTGCAGCCGAAACGTGGCGCGGCGGTAAAAGGGCGCGACGCAATCCTCGTGGTGCAGGTGCCCGCCTGGCATGCGGGTGTGCTGAAAATTGATGGTGAAACCCAGGCGCTGTTACCGGCGGGTATCAGCGGTTACTGGAAAGTGAACCACCTGGTGGAAGCGGAAGTGGTCGATCTGCGCCTGCAGGTGCTGGAAGTGAGCGGCCAGGAGATCCTGACCAAAGATAAAGTGACCCTGCGCCTCAACCTGGCGGCGAACTGGCGTTACAGCGATCTGCTGAGCGCGTTTGCCCAGTTGAGCAAACCGCTGGATCACCTCTACCGTGAATTGCAGTTTGCCCTGCGTGAAGCGATCGGTACCCGCACGCTGGATGAGCTGCTGGAAGATAAGCAGATTATTGCTGATGTGGTTAGCGTACAGGTGGCGAACCGCATGGCGGCCTTCGGCATTGAAGTGGCGTCGCTTGGCGTCAAAGACATCATCCTGCCGGGCGAGATGAAAACCATTCTGTCGCGCTTAGTCGAGGCAGAAAAGTCGGCGCAGGCGAATGTGATCCGCCGCCGCGAAGAGACCGCCGCCACCCGTTCGTTGCTGAACACGGCGAAAGTGATGGAGAGCAACCCGGTGGCATTGCGCCTGAAAGAGCTGGAAACGCTGGAGCGTGTCGCAGAGCGCATCGATAAGATCTCGGTCTTCGGTGGTCTCGACCAGGTATTGCACGGCCTTGTAAACATTAAAGGGAAAGATAATGCAGCATAACGATTACAACCTGCTGGCGCGTGAAAACAGCGCGCCGGTGAAGATGTGGACCCACGGCGTGCCGGTCGAGCCAGAAGCGCGTGAACAGTTGCTTAACACCGCCAAAATGCCGTTTATTTTCAAACATCTGGCGGTGATGCCGGATGTGCACCTCGGGAAAGGTTCCACCATTGGTAGCGTCATTCCGACCAAAGGGGCGATTATCCCGGCAGCGGTCGGCGTGGATATCGGTTGCGGCATGATTGCCGTGCGCACCTCGCTGCTGGCAAGCGATCTGCCGGACAACCTGAGCGGGCTGCGCAGCGCCATTGAGCAAGCTGTGCCGCACGGGCGCTCGGTAAACCGATCGAAGCGGGATAAAGGCTCATGGTCAAGACCGCCGGAAGAGGTGGATGTGCACTGGGCGTCGCTTGCGCCGCGTTTTAAGCGGCTGACGGATAAATATCCGCGTTTGCTGAAAACCAACAATTATCAGCATCTGGGAACATTGGGCACCGGTAACCACTTTATTGAGGTGTGTCTGGATGAGCAGCAGCGGGTCTGGGTGATGTTGCACAGCGGTTCGCGCGGCGTGGGTAACGCCATCGGCAACGTCTTTATCACCCTGGCCCAGCAGGATATGCAGCAGCATATCGCCAATCTGCCGGACAGAAACCTCGCCTATTTCCGCGAGGGGAGCAAGCACTATGACGACTATCTGGAAGCGGTCGAGTGGGCGCAGGATTTCGCCCGTCATAACCGGGAAGTGATGATGTCGCGCGTGCTGGCAGCGCTGTCGAGTATTGTCACTAAACCCTTTATGACCCAGCAGGAAGCGGTGAATTGCCACCATAACTATGTGCAAAAAGAGACGCACTTTGGTGAAGAGGTGCTGGTCACGCGTAAAGGCGCGGTTTCGGCGCAAAAAGGGCAGATGGGGATCATTCCCGGCTCAATGGGCGCGAAAAGCTTTATCGTGCGCGGGCTGGGAAATGAGGAGAGCTTCTGCTCATGCAGCCACGGTGCCGGGCGCACCATGAGCCGTACCGCGGCGAAAAAGCGCTTTACCGTTGAAGATCAGATCCGCGCTACCGCGCATGTGGAGTGCCGTAAAGACAGCGAGGTGATCGATGAGATCCCTATGGCCTATAAAGATATCGACGCCGTGATGGCGGCGCAGGCCTCGCTGGTGGAAGTGGTGCATACCCTGCGTCAGGTGGTGTGCGTAAAAGGATAAAAGGGTGAAAAGATGGAACAGCACGGAGTAGATGCCGCCATGCGTGAACGCGTGCGGCTCGAGTTAGAGGCAGTAGAGCGCAAATATGATGTGAGAGTGCTCTACGCCTGCGAATCAGGCAGTCGCGGATGGGGCTTTGCCTCGCCGGACAGCGATTATGATGTGCGCTTTTTGTATGTGCACAAGCCGCAGTGGTACCTGCGCGTTGAACCGCAGCGCGATGTGATCGAGCTGCCGATAGACGCAGAGCTGGATGTTTGCGGCTGGGAGTGGCGAAAAGCGCTGGGGTTATTGAAGGCCGCAAACCCGACGCTTATCGAGTGGCTCGATTCGCCAGTGGTCTATCAGCAGGATGAGGGCGTGCTGGCGGCGTTACGCGATCAGGTGCCGCACTGGTTTTCACCGGTTCGCGCGCGCTGGCACTACTACGCCATGGCGAAGAAGAACTTTCGCAGCTACTTGCAGGATGAGCAGGTACGGCTGAAGAAATACTTCTATGTGCTGCGTCCTCTGCTGGCGGTGCGCTGGATAGAGGCGGGGAAAGGGATGCCGCCGATGCGTTTCGCCACCCTGCTGGCAGGGAGCGATCTCGGCGCGCCGCTGCGGGCTGAAATCGACGAGCTGCTGGAGGTGAAGCAGCGCGCAGGTGAAGCGCAGTACGGCGCGCGTCGGCCGTTGATGCATGACTTTATCAGCCGGGAGCTGGCGCGCGGTGAAGTGGCGGATGCATTGCCCGAGAGCCGCAGCGGAAATGTCCGCGATCTCGACCAGTTGCTGTTTGAAACGGTGATGGCCTAATCATGCCGGGTGGCGCTACGCTTACCCGGCCTACAAACGACCATGGAGTTGAAATATGCATGGTTTGCGTAGGCCTGATAAGGCGTAGCCGCCATCAGGCAGAACCACGATATTGTGCCAGGTTTTGGCTCCGGACAGGTTTTGTTGCCGGGTGGCGCTGCGCTTACCCGGCCTACAAAGGGCCATGCAATTGAAATATGTATGGTTTACGTAGGCCTGATAAGGCGCAGCCGCCATCAGGCAGAACCGCGGTATTGCGCCCGGTTTGGCTCAGGACAGTTTTTTTGCCGGGTGGCGCTGCGCTTACCCGGCCTACAAACGACCATGGAGTTGAAATATGCATGGTTTGCGTAGGCCTGATAAGGCGCAGCCGCCATCAGGCAGAACCACGATATTGCGCCCGGTTTTGGCTCCGGACAGTTTTTTTGCCGGGTGGCGCTGCGCTTACCCGGCCTACAAACTGCATTATCCCCGTAGGCCTGATAAGGCGTAGCCGCCATCAGGCAAAACCTCATTCGAACAGGTTGTGGTGTAACTTCTGCACCACCTGTTCGGCCTCTTTTCCGGGGACGAGGAAACAGAGGTTATGGCTCGACGCGCCGTAACAGATCATGCGGATGTTGAACGGTTCGAGCACACCGAACACCTCTTTGCCCACGCCGCACGCTTTCGACAAATCGTTGCCAATCAGCGCCACCAGCGCCAGATCCTCTTCAACTTCCACCCGACAGAGCGCCGAAAGCTCCATCAACAGCCCCTGCGTCAGCAGCGTATCGCCCGTGGAGGTGGAACCGGTGGTATCCAGCGTCAGCGCCACGCTCACTTCCGAGGTGGTAATCAGATCGACCGAAATATTGTGCCGCGCCAGAATGCCGAACACTTCTGCGAGGAAGCCGCGCGAGTGGAGCATATTCAGGCTGTGCAGCGTTAACAGCGTCTGCTTACGGCGCAGCGCCAGCGCGCGGAACAGCGGCGGATTGGTGGTGTTATTGCACACCAGCGTGCCGCCCGCCTGCGGATCTTTGCTCGAGCCGACAAAGACCGGGATATCGCTGCGCACCGCCGGTAACAGCGTCGCCGGATGGAGCACTTTCGCGCCGAAGGTCGCCATTTCTGCCGCTTCTTCAAAGGCGATTTCATCAATGCGTTTTGCTGCCGGCACCACGCGTGGATCGGTAGTGTAAATGCCCGGCACATCGGTCCAGATATCGACGCGCGACGCGCTCAGCGCTTCAGCCAGCAGAGCGGCGGTGTAGTCGCTGCCGCCGCGGCCAAGCGTGGTGGTGCGGCCTTTTGCTTCGCTGCCGATAAAGCCTTGGGTGATCACCAGGCCTTCATTGATGCGCGGGGCAAGTTGCTGCGTGGCAAGCGTTGAGAGGGCGGCTACGTCCGGCTCGGCGCGGCCAAAACGGTCGCTGGTGCGCATCACTTTGCGGATATCAAACCACTGCGCCTGCACGCTACGCTCGCGCAGCACTTCCACAAACAGCAGGGTCGACATCAGTTCGCCGTGGCTGACCAGTTCATCCGTCAGCGCCGCCGAGGTTGCCAGCGAAGCAGCTTCAGCGAGGGTAGTAATATTTTCCAGCAGGCGTTCGATCTCTTCGCGGATCACCGCCTGGCTGCCCATACGCTCCAGGATATCGAACTGAATTTTGCGGATGGCGTCGAGCTTGACGAAACGCTCGGTCGCTTCGAGGCCTTCGGCCAGCGCAACCAGTAAGTTGGTCACGCCCGCGGAAGCGGAGAGCACCACCAGACGAACACTGTTATCGGAGAGCACCACGTCCGCACTGCGGTTCATGGCATCGTAATCGGCAACGCTGGTGCCGCCAAATTTAGCGACAACGAAACTTGACATAACTACCTCGTGTCAGGGGATATCATTTCAGCCATGGCACAAGGTTGAACCTTCGCCTTTCGCCCCACAGCGGTGGCCTGGGTAGATGAAACTGAAGCGTGCAGTTATCCTGCAAAAAACTTCGTAAAACAGCGTATTTATAAATAAAGGCTGGGCGGGCACAGTGTCAACGTCGGGATTATGCGGATTTTTCATGCTGCTTTTGCTGTTAGTAAAATGACTTATGTTGTGCTGGTTTTCGCTGTTTTTTGCCTGGCTTTTGCGCACATCGACCGAACCTTTGACATAAAAACCATCACACCTTCCCCGCGCAGGCGCTACAATCGACGGCAGTCTCACTTCTCAAATCAGAAGAGTATTGCTATGAAAAACATCAATCCAACGCAGACTTCTGCCTGGCAGGCACTACAGAAACACTACGCTGAAATGAAAGACGTCACCCTTGCGGATCTCTTCGCAAAAGACGGTGATCGCTTTACCAAATTCTCCGCCACCTTCGACGATCTGATGCTGGTGGATTACTCCAAAAACCGCATCACGCAAGAGACCCTCGACGCGCTGCTGGCGCTGGCGAAAGAGACCGATCTGGCCGGTGCCATCAAATCGATGTTCTCCGGTGAGAAAATCAACCGCACCGAAGATCGCGCCGTGCTGCACGTCGCGCTGCGTAACCGTAGCAATACGCCGATTATGGTCGATGGCAAAGATGTGATGCCGGAAGTGAACGCGGTGCTGGAGAAGATGAAAAGCTTCTCAGAAGCGATCATTTCAGGGAGCTGGAAAGGCTACACCGGCAAGCCGATCACCGACGTGGTCAACATCGGCATTGGCGGCTCGGATCTCGGCCCGTTTATGGTCACCGAAGCGCTGCGCCCGTACAAAAATCACCTCAACATGCACTTTGTCTCTAACGTCGATGGTACCCACATCGCCGAAGTGCTGAAGAAAGTGAACCCGGAAAGCACGCTGTTCCTCGTGGCATCGAAAACCTTCACCACCCAGGAAACCATGACCAACGCCCATAGCGCGCGCGACTGGTTCCTGAAAACCGCCGGTGACGAAAAGCACGTAGCGAAGCACTTTGCCGCACTCTCGACTAACGCGAAAGCGGTGGGTGAGTTCGGGATTGATACCGCCAACATGTTTGAGTTCTGGGACTGGGTCGGCGGCCGTTACTCGCTGTGGTCGGCGATTGGCCTGTCGATCATCCTCTCCGTTGGCTTCGACAACTTTGTTGAGCTGCTTTCCGGCGCGCACGCGATGGATAAGCACTTCGCCTCCACCGAGCTGGATAAGAACCTGCCGGTGCTGCTGGCGCTGATCGGTATCTGGTACAACAACTTCTTCGGCGCTGAAACCGAAGCGATCCTGCCGTATGACCAGTACATGCACCGTTTTGCCGCTTACTTCCAGCAGGGCAACATGGAGTCCAACGGTAAATACGTTGACCGTAATGGCAACGCCGTGGATTACCAGACTGGCCCAATCATCTGGGGTGAGCCGGGCACCAACGGCCAGCATGCGTTTTACCAGCTGATTCACCAGGGAACCAAAATGGTACCGTGCGATTTCATCGCCCCGGCCATTACCCATAACGCGCTTTCCGATCACCACCAGAAGCTGCTCTCTAACTTCTTCGCCCAGACCGAAGCGCTGGCGTTCGGCAAATCCCGCGACGTGGTTGAGCAGGAGTATCGCGATCAGGGTAAAGATCCGGCAACGCTGGACCACGTGGTGCCGTTCAAAGTGTTTGAAGGCAACCGCCCGACCAACTCCATCCTGCTGCGTGAAATCACGCCGTTTAGCCTCGGCGCGCTGATTGCGCTCTATGAGCACAAAATCTTCACCCAGGGCGCAATCCTCAACATCTTCACCTTTGACCAGTGGGGCGTTGAGTTAGGCAAACAGCTGGCGAACCGTATTCTGCCAGAGCTGGGCGACGATCAATCGATCTCCAGCCATGACAGTTCCACAAACGGGCTGATTAACCGCTACAAATCCTGGCGCGGTTAACAGAGAAAGCGTCGCTTCGGCGGCGCTTTTTTTTGCCCGCACAATTATTCCCGCCGCGCCTTAAATATCTGCCGCCTGCGCGAATCAATATATAAGTAATTCCAATAATGTTATTTCCATTAAGGCTAATCCACGCCGAATAGCTGCCTTTGCCATGCGTAATTTGGTTCATCAGGTTTATCCGAAAATCATCGCGCATAGCGTAACGCTTACTATCTATTTTAGGACTAGCCTTATTGTATGAATAATATGTAATTATTTATATGATTGTTTTTTAAGGCATTTGTAAATTTAAATGTTTGCTAAATATACGCTCCGGCTAATGTTCCGAAAAGGTTCCCCGCTATTTCCTGAGGCGTAATTCCTCTGCTTTAGTTGTGTATACTCCCTATCGCCTGAATTTTTTCAGGCAAATCTCCATTCATTCAATGAAGGGAAATTGATATGAAAAAAGCTCTTTATGGCATTTTTGCCATAACCGCGCTTGCGGCGACGTCTGCTTTCGCTGCACCGGTGCAAACCGGTGACGCAGCAGGCTCGGCAGCGACCTCTGTTTCTGCAGGCAGCTCTGCGGCAACGAGTGCGAGCACCGTAGGGTCAGCGGTAGGTGTCGCTCTGGCGGCAACCGGTGGCGGTGATGGTTCCAATACGGGGACCACAACCACCACCACGACAAGTACTCAGTAATAGCGAGTGCATTAACTATAACCACACTTCGGTGTGGTTATTTCGTCCCTTTCGGAGAAGAGTCGTGAAGCGACCTGGTATCATTTTGATTTGCCTGCTCCTTCAGGCATGTTCTGGCCCGATCAAAGGCCTCGGGAATTCACTCTGGAATAGCGTATTTGGCACGCCGGGCGTGCAGCTTACCGATGAAGATATCCGTAATATGCCCTACGCCAGCCAATATATGCGGCTGAATAACGGCCCTCAGCTGTTTGTGGTGTTGGCATTTGCCGAAAACGGGCAGCAAAAATGGGTGACGCAAGATCAGGCCGTCATCGTGACGCAAAACTATCGCATCGTAAAAACCCACCTTGGCACCGATAACCTGCTTGATGTCACCAACCTGGCGGCAGATCCGCTGGCGAAACCTAATCAAATTATCGATGGCACCAGCTGGACGCGCATGATGGGCTGGACCGAATACAAACAGGTGCGCTACGCCACGGCCCGCTCGGTGTTCCACTGGAATGGCACCGACACCGTGCAGCTGGGCAGCGACGAAACCCGCGTTCGCGTGCTGGACGAAGAGGTTACAACGGATCAAAAAAGCTGGCGCAACCGCTACTGGGTGGATGAGGACGGGGTGATCCGCCAGTCTGAACAGTATCTTGGCGCGGACTGGTTCCCGGTGAAAACCACGCTGATTAAGGCGGGCAAACAATGAAAACACGCGCGCTCTTTTTGATGCTTTCAAGCCTCGTCTCCCCGCTGGCGCTGGCGGCGGGCAACGTTGATGTTTACACCCCCGGCGACAGCAAACCGAAAACCTTAACCAATGCCGAACATCTGGTCGATCTGGTGGGCCAGCCGCGTCTGGCGAACAGCTGGTGGCCGGGCGCGGTGGTCAGCGAGCGCAGGGCGACGATCACCGAGCAGGCACGCCATCAAGCGCTGCTGGCCCGGCTCACCACGCTCGCGTCAGAAGAGGGGGGTGACAGCGCCGCCGCCATCAACGGCTTGCGTCAGCAGTTGCAGGGAATCAAGGTCACCGGCAGGCAGCTTGTTGAACTCGATCCCGACTTTTTGCGCACGCACCGCCGCGCTAACCGGCCGCTGGAAGGTGACTACACCCTGTGGGTGGGACCGCAGCCGACCACCATTACCGTCGTCGGGCTGGTGAGCCGGCCGGGCAAGAAACCCTTTACGCCAGAGCGCGATGTGGTGAGCTACCTCGACGAGATGGATCTGTTGAGCGGCGCGGATCGCAGCTACGCATGGGTGGTCTATCCCAACGGTAAAACGCAAAAGGTACCGGTGGCTTACTGGAACCGTCGTCACGTCGAGCCGATGCCCGGCAGCGTGATTTTCGTCGGTTTCGCACCGGGTTTGTGGAGCGATGAGAATGACAAGCTCAATGCCGACATTCTCCAGTCCCTGACGCATCGGATACCGGAATAATAATGAAAAAATCGTTTGTTATTAGCATATTGGCGCTTGGCGTGAGCGCCGCTTGTCACGCGGAGTCCTGGCCGGAACCGATCGGGCCTTCGCAGTCAGATTTCGGCGGCGTTGGCCTGTTGCAAACGCCCACCGCGCGTATGGCACCCGAAGGCGAACTGAGCCTCAACTACCGCGACAATGACCAGTACCGTTACTATTCAGGCTCGGTGCAGCTCTTCCCGTGGCTGGAAACCACACTGCGTTACACCGACGTGCGCACGCGCAAATATAGCTCGGTCGAAGCGTTCTCCGGCAACCAGACCTATAAAGATAAAGCGTTCGATCTGAAATTACGCCTCTGGGAAGAGGGCTACTGGCTGCCGCAGGTCTCCGTCGGCGCGCGCGATATCGGCGGGACGGGGCTGTTCGATGGCGAATATCTGGTGGCGAACAAAGCCTGGGGGCCGTTTGATTTCTCCCTCGGTATCGGCTGGGGCTATCTCGGCACCAATGGAAATATTAAAAACCCGCTCTGTAGCTACAAGTCAGCCTATTGTGTGCGTGACAACCGCTATAAACAGGCCGGTTCAACGGATACCAGCCAGATGTTCCGCGGCCCGAGCGCGCTGTTCGGCGGCGTAGAGTACCAGACGCCGTGGAACCCGCTGCGCCTGAAGCTGGAGTATGACGGCAACAACTACCAGCAGGATTTTGCCGGCAAACTGCCGCAGCGCAGCAAAGTGAACGTCGGCGCGATCTATCGCGTGTCGGACTGGGCAGACATCAACCTGAGCTACGAGCGCGGCAACACCTGGATGTTCGGCTTCACCCTGCGCAATAACTTCAATAATTTGCGTCCTTCCTATAGCGATAATCCACGGCCGAAGTATCAACCGCAGCCGCAGGACGCGATCCTGCAACACTCGGTGGTGGCGAATCAGCTGACGTTGCTGAAGTACAACGCCGGTCTTGCGGATCCGCAAATTCAGGTCAAGGGCGATACGCTCTATGTCACCGGCGAACAGGTGAAATATCGTCATAACCAGGAAGGGGTTGAGCGCGCAAACCGTATCATCATGAATGATTTGCCGGACGGTATTCGCACCATCCGCGTCACGGAAAACCGCCTGCGTATGCCAGCCGTGACCACCGAAACGGATGTCGCCAGCCTGAAGCGCCACCTTGAGGGCGAACCGCTGGGGCAGGATACGGAGCTGGTGCAAAAACGTGTCACGCCAATCGTGCCGGATAAAACCGAGCAGGGCTGGTATATCGACCGCACGGCCTTCGACTTCCATCTCGATCCGGTGCTTAACCAGTCGCTCGGCGGGCCGGAAGGCTTCTACATGTATCAATTGGGGGTGATGGCGACCGCCGACTGGTGGGTCACCGACCATCTGCTGACCACCGGCAGCCTGTTCGGCAACATCTCCAATAACTATGACAAGTTTAACTACACCAACCCGCCGAAGGACTCCGCGCTGCCGCGTGTGCGTACCCGCGTGCGTGAATATGTGCAGAACGATGTCTATGTGAACAACCTGCAGGCCAACTACTTCCAGTATCTCGGCAATAACTTCTATGGCCAGGTCTATGGCGGTTATATGGAGACCATGTACGGCGGCGCGGGTGCAGAGGTGCTGTGGCGTCCGGTCGACGGGCCGCTGGCCTTCGGCATTGACGCGAACTACGTGAAGCAGCGTGACTGGCGCAGCGCCCAGGACATGATGAAGTTCACCGATTACAGCGTGAAAACCGGGCACTTCACCGCCTACTGGACGCCGTGGTTTGCCGATAACGTGCTGGTGAAAGCGAGCGCCGGGCAGTATCTGGCGGGCGATAAAGGGGTGACGCTGGAAGTGTCGAAACACTTCGACAGCGGCATCGTGGTCGGGGCGTATGCGACGAAAACCAACGTTTCCGCCGCGCAGTACGGCGAAGGGGATTTCACCAAAGGGGTGTATGTCTCCGTACCGCTGGATCTCTTCAGCGCCAGCCCAACCCGCAGCCGTGCCGCTATCGGCTGGACACCGCTGACGCGTGACGGTGGCCAGAAACTGGGTCGTAAGTTCGATCTCTACAGCCTGACCAGCGATAAATCGGTTAACTTCCAGTAAGCAAACGCCCTTCTCGTGCTGAGAAGGGCGCTGTTTCACAACCGGCGCAGCAGTCGCGCCGGGTTGCCCGCATAAACCCCTTTCACCGTAGTCGACTTCGTCACCACACTGCCCGCGCCAATTACGCAACCATCGCAAATTGAAACCGCCAGAATCGTGGCACCGCTGCCAATAGATACGCCATTGCCAATCGTAATCCGCCCCCAGTTTTCGCGATTTGGATCGGGTTTGCCGTCGCGGAACAGATCGTTGGCGAACATCACGCCGTGACCAATAAAGCAGCCTTCGCCAATGGTGACGTACTCGCAGATAAAGGTGTGGGACTGGATCTTCGTGCCTTTGCCAATCTGCGTATTGCCCTGAATTTCCACAAACGGGCCGACAAAAACCTCATCCGCCAGCGTGCAGTCATACAGATTGGCGGGCTCATAAATCACCACATTTTCACCGCAGATCACGTTGCGAACGGCGGCGTGGCGAAGAGAAGCGGTGTGCATGATGGCTCCTTAAAGCGCTTTCCCGAAAATATGCAGCGTGCTTTGTTGAGAAGGTGTGGTGAAGAGGGCGCTCTTAATAAACGCGAACCCCTGGCGCTGATAGAAACGCTGCGCATGCGGGTTGGCATCCAGCACTTCCAGCCAGAAAAAGGTCTCGCCACGGCGTTGCGCTTCACGCGCTATCTCATTAATGAGATGCTCGCCGTAGCCTTTTCCCGTTTCGCCAGGTAAGAGATAGAGCTTATGCAGCAGCGTGCCAGCCCGGCCATCATCGTCAATGGCGCAATGCCACGTGACTTTAGCAAAACCCACCGGACTCGGATCACAGAGAATAAACCAGTTTCCCGCTTCGCTTTGCAGGCTCTGTTGCAGGGATGGCACAGCGTACTCCTGGTGCAGAAAAGCCTCCAGTTCACTTTTCTCCTGCCATAAGTGCGCGAAATGGTGGGTGTAACTGGCATAGCCCATCTCGCTCAACAGCGCGGCATCTTCCACGCTCGCTTTACGTATCGTCATCATCGCTTATTACTCTCCCGCTTCGCTGGCTCAGCGACACATCTCATCACGGGCTGTCACATAATCTAAGTAAAAAAAGTAGATCAAGATCACATTTACGCGATATACAGAGGATCTTCTAACAATAATGAGGTGCTGTTATGTCGTCGCTTAATCACCCGCGGGTGGCGTTTGTTTCAACTATTTTGCAGGGCATACTCAGCCTGGGTCTGCTGGCGCTGGGTATTATCCTGATTGTCTTTCTCGGCAAAGAGACGCTGCATCTGGCCATTGCGCTCTTCGCGCCGGTACAGACCAGCAAATATGAGCTGGTCGAAGGGCTGGTGGTCTACTTCCTCTACTTCGAATTTATCGCCCTGATTGTGAAGTATTTTCAGTCCGGGCTGCACTTCCCGCTGCGCTACTTTGTCTATATCGGCATTACGGCGATTGTGCGGTTGATCATCATCGATCATCAGTCGCCGATGGATGTGCTGATCTACTCGGCGGCGATCCTGCTGTTAGTGATCACGCTGTGGATCTGTAACTCCCAGCGCCTGCGCCGCGAATAAAAAAGGCGGCCTGTTCAGGCCGCCGAAATTGAGGGTGCAGTGGCAATAACAACAAGGGTATGACAACGATGAAATTTAGCCCTTCACCCCACCGGCCGTCAGGCCATTGACCAGCCAGCGCTGCGCCAGCAGGAACACCAGGGTAATCGGGATGGCGGAGAGCACCGCCGCGGCGGCGAAATCGCCCCATAAGTAGTTCTGCGGGTTGAGATACTGCTGCATCCCCACTGCCAGCGTGTAGCTATCGACATCGCGCAGCAGCAGCGAGGCGACCGGCACTTCGGTAATGGCCGCAATAAACGACAGAATAAACACCACCGCCAGAATCGGCACCGAAAGCGGCAGCAGTACCAGGCGGAACGCCTGCCATGGGGTCGCGCCATCCAGCGAGGCGGCCTCTTCCAGCGAGCTGTCGATCGTTTCGAAATACCCCTTGATCGTCCAGACATGCAGTGCGATCCCGCCGAGGTAGGCGAAGATCACCCCACCGTGCGTATTCAGCCCGATAAACGGAATGTACTGACCTAAACGATCAAACAGGGCATAGAGCGCCACCAGCGACAGCACCGCCGGGAACATCTGGAAAATCAGCATTCCTTTCAGCAGCGTCGCTTTACCGCGAAAACGCATACGCGCAAAGGCGTAGGCGCAGGTGGTGGAGAGCGCGACAATGCCGATGGCGGTAATCACGGCAATCTTCACCGAGTTCCACAGCCATAACAGCACCGGGAAGGGCGGAGGCGTCACGCGCCCATCGGCATGCTCAACGCTAAAGCCCAGCGCCAGCCGCCAGTGCTCCCAGGAGATGCGCTCCGGGATCAGGCTGCCGGTGGCGAAGTTGCCTTCACGCAGTGAAATGGCGATCACCATCAGCAGCGGGAACATAATCGCGGCGATAAACAGCAGCAGTAACGCATGGGTGAAAAAGAGCCGCAGCTTTTGCGATTTCGCCTGCACCATAGCCATAGTTTTCCTCCTCCTTAATCAAATTTCATGCGCGTGGCTTTCAGATTGACGATGGCCAGTGCGCCCACCAGCAGGAAGATCAGCGTGGCGATAGCCGCCGCAAGACCGAAGTCCTGGCCGCCGCCGCCTTCAAAGGCGATGCGGTAGGTGTAGCTCACCAGCAGGTCGGTATAGCCCGCCGGTGTGGTGGTGCCGATACGATCCGGGCCGCCGTTGGTCAGCAGCTGGATCAGCACGAAGTTGTTAAAGTTAAAGGCAAAGCTGGCGATCATCAGCGGCGTCAGGGGCTTGATCAGCAGCGGGAAGGTGATGCGGAAAAAGTTCTGTAACGGCCCGGCGCCATCCATTGCCGAGGCTTCATAGAGATCTTCCGGGATCGCTTTCAGCAGCCCCATGCAGAGGATCATCATGTAGGGGTAGCCGAGCCAGGTGTTGACGATCACTACCATCGCGCGGGCGGTATTCGGATCGCTAAACCACGCCGGTTTAATGCCGAACAGTGCGCTCAGCATCATGTTGATCTCACCAAAGCTCTGGTTGAACAGCCCTTTAAAGATCAGGATCGAGATAAACGACGGCACGGCGTAAGGCAGGATCAGCAGCAGCCGGTAGACAGCCTTACCCTTTAACGACTCCCACTGCACGACGCAGGCCAGCACCATGCCGACCGCTACCGTCAGCACCACGGTGAGGATGGAGAAGATCACCGTCCAGATAAAAATCTCGATAAACGGTTTCTGAATACCCTCATCGGTAAAGACGCGGGTGAAGTTATCCCAGCCGATAGTGACGGTATAACCGGGGCTCAGTTTCTCACTGCCCCAGCTGCCGTCGGCGTTAAGCGCCTGGTAGAAGCCGGTCTGGTTGTTCGGGCGATACTTGACGCCGCTCTGGTTATTGAGCAGCGTGCCGTCCTGCTCAACCTGATAGAGCGGACGGGTGCCGGAGAACTGGCGCAGCGAGCTCATCGCCACTTTGCTCTCATCCGGCAAGACCGCGGTGAGCTGGTTCAGCCCCTGGCGGTTTTGCGTAATGACACGCAGATTGGCGCGCTCGCCCGCAGGCAGCGCATCGACCTCTTTAACCTTCAACTGCTGTTCGCCGCCGGGTTTAAAAGCGTCGGAGAGATAGTGTTTGCCGCTCTCGCCATCCGTCAGCGCTAACTGCCACTTATCTCCGTCCGGATAGAGCCCGAAGTTGTAGGCTTTGCCCGCCTGGTATGAGCGGTCGAGCAGCACCTGCTGCGCGCGCTCCTGGGTGAGCTGGTTAGTACTGCTGTAGTTGGTAAAGGCGATGGCGATGGTGCAAATCAGCGGGAAGAGGACGAACAGCCCCATCCCCGCGAGACCCGGGTAGACATAGCGCCAGGCGTAGGCTTTACGATTGGCAAAAATGTAGAGGCCCGCCGAACTCAGCACGAGCGTGGTGATGGCAAAAAGGTATTCCCCCTGGGCATACATCATGACGACAAGGTAAGCCACCAGCAGCCCAATTACGGCGATGGCGGCCCATGCAACCTGCGAGCTTTGCCACCAGTGGCGTTTTCTTACAACATCCATGGGAGTGTCCTCTCTACACGCCCCTTTTCACGCCGCTTCGTTGTTGGCGAGGCAGCGTGAAATCTGGCATGTATACAGCCTGTCCAGTTAGCCCTGCTCCGGGATGAACAGGGCCGTTACGTTCTTACTTGGTGATACGGCCCTGCGCATCTTTCAGCGCCGCATCTACGGTCTGGCGACCGGTGACAGCGTTGATCACCGCGGTACGGGTGGCGTACCAGAAGGCGGACATTTGCGGAATATTCGGCATGATTTCGCCGGTTTTAGCGTTCGCCATGGTGGCGGCGATGCGCGGATCTTTCGCTAACTGATCCTGATAGGATTTCAGCGCTACCGCGCCCAGCGGTTTGTCTTTATTCACTTCCGCCAGGCCTTCATCGGTCAGCAGGTAGTTTTCAAGGAACTCTTTCGCCAGCTCTTTGTTCGGGCTGGCGGCGTTGATGCCTGCGCTCAGCACGCCAACGAAGGTTTTCGACGGTTTACCGTTGAAGGTTGGCAGCTGCGCGACGCCGTAGTTGATCTTGCTCTTGTCGATATTGGTCCATGCCCACGGCCCGTTGATGGTCATCGCCGTTTCGCCTTTGTTAAACGCGGCTTCGGCTATCGAGTAGTCGGTGTCGGCATTCATGTGTTTGTCTTTGATCAGTTTCACCAGGAAGCTGAGACCGGCTTTCGCGCCCGCGTTATCCACGCCAACATCTTTCACATCATATTTGCCGTTTTCATACTTAAAGGCGTAACCGCCATCGGCGGCAATCAGCGGCCAGGTGAAGTAGGGCTCTTGCAGGTTGAACATCAGCGCGCTCTTGCCTTTCGCCTTCAGCGCTTTATCCAGCGCCGGGATCTCTTCCCAGGTTTTCGGCGGGTTTGGCACTAAATCTTTGTTATAAATCAGCGACAGGGATTCCACGGAGACCGGGTAGGCGATCAGCTTGCCGTTGTAGCGCACCGCGTCCCAGGTGAAGGGAACCAGCTTCTCCTGGAAGGCTTTGTCCGGCGTCACTTCCGCCAGCAGACCAGATTGTGCGTAGCCACCGAAACGGTCATGCGCCCAGAAGATGATATCCGGGCCGTCGCCGGTCGCCGCAACCTGCGGGAACTTCTCTTCCAGCTTGTCCGGATGCTCAACGGTCACTTTGATGCCGGTATCTTTCTCGAATTTTTTACCCACTTCGGCCAGGCCGTTATAGCCTTTGTCGCCGTTAATCCAGATAACCAGCTTACCTTCTTCGATTTTGGCAAGGGCAGAGGCGGAGAACATCATCGTTGCCACTGCGGACAATGCGAGGATGCGTGCGCCTGTTTTGATTTTCATATATCCCGTCCTTTAGATGATGTGCTCATGAATACGCATAAGGTGGTTTGACGGGAGTAGTCTCCTTTTTTGGCAAGCGCTTCTCATCATCCCCGCCCCTACGCCCCTGGGGCGATTTGTGTGATCTCTGTTACAGGGATTTTCGTTATGTGTCGCAGCGCACATAAAAATGCGCCGTTTTTTGCAAAGCCGGTCACGAAATTACCCGCCGCCCGCTCGTCGGGGGGGCAGAGCAGCGCGTCTCATCCTCCCATCTCCTCCCCCATAAAAAACGCAGGGGGTGGAGGATTCGCCGGAAAAATCGTTACGCCATAGTCAGGCCACTTTGAATGTATCCGTTGGTATCAGGTTGTAACGAAGGGAGATGGGGATGGCGAGCGTACAGCTGCGAAATGTCACGAAAGCCTGGGGCGATGTGGTGGTATCGAGAGATATCAGTCTGGACATTCACGAAGGTGAGTTCGTCGTGTTTGTCGGCCCGTCAGGCTGCGGTAAGTCAACGCTGCTGCGCATGATTGCCGGGCTGGAGACGATTACCAGCGGGGATCTGCTGATTGGCGATACCCGCATGAATGATGTGCCGCCCGCTGAGCGCGGTATCGGCATGGTGTTCCAGTCCTATGCGCTCTATCCGCATCTGTCGGTGGCGGACAATATGTCGTTCGGCCTTACGCTCGCGGGCGCGAAGAAAGATTTGATCAAATCGCGCGTCACCCAGGTCTCCGAAGTGCTGCAACTCGGGCACCTGCTGGAGCGTAAACCGAAGGCGCTCTCCGGTGGCCAGCGTCAGCGCGTGGCAATTGGCCGTACGCTGGTGGCCGAGCCGCGCGTTTTTCTGCTCGATGAACCCCTCTCCAACCTTGATGCCGCGCTGCGCGTGCAGATGCGTATTGAGATCTCCCGTCTGCACAAGCGCCTGCGCCGCACGATGATTTACGTCACCCACGATCAGGTCGAAGCGATGACGCTGGCGGACAAAATCGTGGTGCTGGACGCCGGGCGCGTGGCGCAGGTCGGCAAGCCGCTGGAGCTTTATCACTACCCGGCAGATCGCTTTGTCGCCGGCTTTATCGGCTCGCCGAAGATGAACTTCCTGCCGGTAAAAGTGACCGCCACGGCGATTGAGCAGGTGCAGGTTGAGCTGCCCAACCGCCAGCAGGTATGGCTGCCGGTCGACAGCGCGAACGTGCAGGTCGGCGCCAATATGTCGCTCGGCATTCGCCCGGAGCATCTGCTGCCCAGTGATATCGCCGATGTCACGCTCTCCGGCACTGTTCAGGTCGTCGAACAGCTTGGTCACGAAACACAGATTCATATCCAGATCCCCGCAATACGTCAGAACCTGGTTTACCGCCAGAACGACGTGGTGCTGGTAGAAGAGGGTGCCACATTCGCCATCGGCTTACCGCCGGAGCGTTGCCATCTGTTCCGTGAAGATGGCACCGCCTGCCGCCGGTTGCATAAAGAACCTGGCGTTTAAGCTACCCCACAATGAGATTACACAAAGCCATTCGCATGATGTCGAGGCGGCAACGGCATGCACTTTGTGCGCTTACAAACGTAGGCGCACGGGTGAATACGGCAGCCAACAAAGCGTTAGCCGGACGGGGGCGTGTAAAAAAAGAAAAGCAAGCTCTCAGGAGATAGAACGATGATTACTCTGCGCAAAGTTCCTCTGGCAATCGCCATTACGGCAGGCATTTTGTCTGCTCAGGCGGGCGCTGTTGATTTTAAAGGTTATGCACGTTCCGGCATCGGCTGGACCGGCAGCGGCGGCGAGCAGCAGTGCTTCCAGGCCACCGGTGCGGACGCCAAATATCGTCTCGGTAACGAATGCGAAACCTACGCAGAATTAAAACTCGGTCAGGAAGTGTGGAAAGACGCTGATAAAAGCTTCTATTTCGACTCCAACATTGCCTATAAAACAGCGCAGTTGGATGACTGGGAAAACACCAACACGCCAGCCGTGCGTGAATTTAACGTTGTGGGTAAAAACCTGATCGACGCGCTGCCGGGCGCCAATATGTGGGCCGGTAAACGCTTCTATCAGCGTCATGACGTACATATGATCGACTTCTATTACTGGGATATCTCCGGCCCAGGCGCAGGTCTTGAAAATATTGACGTTGGCATCGGTAAACTCTCTCTGGCAGCAACCCGCTCCTCGGAATCCGGCGGCTCTTCAGCCTTCGGTGATCGTGATACGACCACTGGCCTCAGAACCTATAACAAAGTGGTTCCTAACGATGTGTTTGATGTGCGTTTGGCCGGTCTGGAAACCAACCCGGATGGCGTGCTGGAACTGGGCGTCGATTACGGTCACACCAATATTCCGGACAACTACTACCTGGAGCCGGGTGCCTCGAAAGATGGCTGGATGTTCACCGCAGAACATACCCAGAGCATGATGAAGGGCTACAACAAGTTCGTGGTGCAATATGCCACTGACGCAATGATTTCTCAGGGTAAAGGCCGGGCGCGCGGCGGCTCGGTGGATAACGATGGACATCTGATTCGCGTCCTGGATCACGGCGCAGTTAACCTCGCAGAGAAGTGGGATCTGATGTACGTCGGTATGTATCAGGATACCGATCGCGATAACAACCGCGGCAACACCTGGTACACCGTGGGCGTGCGTCCGATGTACAAATGGACGCCGATCATGAGCACTCTGATGGAAGTGGGCTACGACAATGTGAAGTCTCAGGAAACGGGCGATCGCAACAGCCAGTACAAAATTACCCTGGCGCAACAGTGGCAGGCAGGCGACAGCATCTGGTCTCGCCCGGCGATTCGTGTGTTCGCCACCTACGCCAAGTGGGATGAAAAATGGGGCTACATCAAAACTGACCCTAATGGCAACGTCTCTTCATTTGCTGCAAGCAATGGCACCGTGACGCCGTATGGTACCTCCAGCCGTGGTGACAATGACGAGTGGTCCTTCGGTGCGCAGATGGAAATCTGGTGGTAATCGAGTTTTACCCGCTGTAATGCATGAAAAGAGGGGCGCAAGCCCCTCAATTTTAGGTGAAGCGCGCTATTGCCTGGCTACCGCTCACAACGAAATTAAGGTGATAACAATGAAAATGAAAAAGAGTCTTCTCGCATTGTGCCTCACAGCTGGCCTGCTGGCTGCGCCCATGACCAGCTTCGCAGCGATTAACATCGTCCCGCAGGATCTCTCCGCCGCGCCTGCTATTCCTGCCTCTGCACTTCAGCAACTGCAGTGGACGCCAGTCAATGCGTCGCAAACCGTCACTAACGATATCTCTGTCGCAGGGCAGCGCCTGAATGTCAGCGGCATCAGCGGCCCGGTGATGGCCTATAGCGTGCCGGCCAATATCGGCGAACTGAATATTACGCTCAGCAGCAAAGTCAAAGATGAAAGCGTCTTCGCGCCGAACGTGCTGGTGCTGGATCAGAATCTGTCGCCAGCAGCCTTTTTCCCTTCCAGCTTCTTTGCCTACCAGGAGCCGGGCGTGATGTCCGATAACCGCCTCGAAGGCACCATGAAGCTGACGCCTGCGCTGGGTCAGCAAAAGCTCTACTTATTAGTGTTCACCACGGAAAAAGATCTGCGTCAGACCACACAAATGGTTGACCCGGCGAAAGCCTACGCCAAAGGGAACGGTAACGCGGTGCCTGATATTCCGGATCCGATTGCCCGCCATGCCTCCAGCGGCACACTGGCGCTGAAAGCCAGCACCTCTTCCGCGTCAAGCATTCTGGTTGGCCCGCTGTTTGGCTCCTCGGCACCGAGCGCGGTGACGGTCGGCAACACCGCTGCACCAGCCTATAACACGCAGCCTGCACCAGCGCCGGTTGCTGCTCCTGCGCCAGCACCTGCGGCGAAAAGCGAGCCGATGCTCAATGATACCGAGAGCTACTTTAACCGGGCGATCAAACAGGCGGCTGAGAAGGGTGATATCGATAAGGCACTGAAATTATTGAATGAAGCAGAGCGTCTCGGGTCGAAAACTGCCCGTGCCACTTTTATCAGCAGTGTAAAAGGCAAGGGGTAACGTCTCCCCACGTTGTTGATACTTGCAGTAACTGGTGCGTCGCCAGACGCACCTTTTTTTCCGCCGTGCGCACGCGCTGTTGCGCAACTGTTGCACGGATGAAAAGCGAATAAACTTTCCCGCCACTCACTCATCGGTTCTGCGATACACTACTGCGACGTTATGTACCGGAGAGTATGGCATGTCACATCCTGCGCTTACGCAATTGCGTGCGCTGCGCTACCTGGACGCAATCCCCGCGCTGGAACCGCAACTGCTCGAGTGGCTGTTGCTGGAAGATTCCATGACCAAACGTTTTGAACAACAGGGCAAAAAGGTCACGGTTACGCTGATCCGCGAGGGGTTTGTCACGCCTGATGAGATCGCCGAAGAGCGCGATCATCTGCCCGATGAAACACGTTACTGGCTGCGGGAAATCCTGCTCTGTGCCGACGGCGAGCCGTGGCTTGCCGGCCGCACCGTGGTGCCCGAGTCAACGCTGAGCGGCCCGGAACTGGAGCTGCAAAAGCTGGGGAATACGCCGCTGGGGCGATATCTTTTCACCTCTTCTACACTTACGCGTGACTTTATTGATATTGGACGCCACGAGCAGTTATGGGGGCGGCGCTCCCGCCTGCGTCTCGGCGGTAAACCGCTGATGTTGACCGAACTGTTTCTGCCCGCGTCACCGCTGTACTAAGAGGAACTGAAAATGGAGTGGAGTCTCACGCCAACTAAACTGTTGGCCTTTCATCGGCTGATGCGTACGGACAAACCGATTGGTGCGCTGTTACTGCTGTGGCCGACGCTGTGGGCGCTGTGGGTGGCAACACCGGGCGTACCGCCGCTGTGGATTTTGTTAGTGTTTGTCGCCGGCGTCTGGCTGATGCGCGCGGCGGGCTGCGTGGTGAATGATTACGCGGATCGTAAATTTGACGGGCATGTAAAGCGCACCGCGAACCGTCCTTTACCGAGCGGCGCGGTGACGGAAAATGAGGCGCGCGGGTTGTTTATCATCCTTGTGCTGCTGGCTTTTGCGCTGGTGCTTACCCTCAATCTGATGACCATTCTGCTCTCGGTCGCTGCGCTGGGCCTGGCCTGGATCTACCCGTTTATGAAGCGCTATACGCATCTGCCGCAGGTGGTGCTGGGCGCGGCGTTTGGCTGGTCGATACCGATGGCGTTTGCCGCTGTGAGCGAGTCCGTGCCGCTGAGCTGCTGGATTATGTTTTTCGCCAACATCCTGTGGGCGGTGGCTTATGACACCGAATATGCGATGGTCGACCGCGACGATGATGTGAAGATTGGCATCAAGTCGACGGCGATCCTCTTTGGGCGTCACGACAAGCTGATTATCGGCATTTTGCAGGTGCTGGTAATGGCGATGATGGCGGCAGTTGGCTGGCTAAACGGGCTGGGGTGGATCTATTACGCCACCGTGCTGGTCGCCGGGGCGCTGTTTGTCTATCAGCAGGTGTTGATTGCAGGCCGCGAACGCGATGCCTGTTTTAAAGCCTTTCTGAATAATAACTACGTTGGCCTGGTGCTGTTTCTGGGGCTGGCGGTAAGTTATATGCACGTATAGCGCGGGTTTGTCGGGGTTGTGCCCTGAGTTGCCGCGCTCGTGCGCTGAGGTGACGGGTTCGGGCGCTGAGTTGCCGGATGGCGGCTGCGCCTTATCCGGCCTACGGGTTCGGGGCCGCTGAAACCGCCCAGGCCGGATAAGCGTTTGCGCGCATCCGGGAGTTCCCGCACAGTTTCAGCTACAGTTCCAGCGTTACTACGTAGGCCGGATAAGCGTTAACACGCCATCCGGCAGTTACCATACGGTTTCAGCGTTA
>NZ_JAOTIU010000011.1:0-91317 GCF_029850615.1 Kosakonia sp. HypNH10 | reverse complement strand
TAAGCAGTAAACCGGGGCAACAAACCGGTGGTTGTAGAAAAATTCGGTGGAGCGGTAGTTCAGTCGGTTAGAATACCTGCCTGTCACGCAGGGGGTCGCGGGTTCGAGTCCCGTCCGTTCCGCCACCCTAATTAGGGGCGTAGTTCAATTGGTAGAGCACCGGTCTCCAAAACCGGGTGTTGGGGGTTCGAGTCCCTCCGCCCCTGCCAGAAATAATCCTTAGCATCTGCTAAGGATTTTTTTTTGCCTTTTTTCAGGCAATTTCCTTCCTGAATTTGTACCTTGGCTACATTTCAAAAGATCTGAAGAGCATCCTTGCCCTTCAGAACGCCCTATTCGATAACGTTAACCTTCAAAAGATCCTTTATCTGACTCTGTTTATCACTGTTTTGCAGCCAGATCGCATATAACGGACGCGAGAGTGTCTCTGTATCGACAACACGATATAAGCTCTCTTTCGGCTCAGCCCAGGAAACGGGCAACCAGGTACAACCATTTAGTTTTGGTAATTGTTGATGCGCCACTTCTGCTGAACTGGTCGTTAGCGTCGGCACGTCATCACTGGCGATCAATCCCGACTCATGTTGCTGAAAGTCCGGCCCCCACTCCAGGCGTAAGTAGTTGAGATCGCTTTTTTTCTTTTCTGGTTCGGCGCTATAAAGAGCAAGTGTGAAATGGCCTAATAACTGGCTGCTGAACTCATCCATCTTTGGCGTCTCGGTCGTTATCAGTAGATCGAGTTGTCTCTCATGTAACTGTTTTACCAGAGATTGTCGTTGCGCAATGCGTGCTTCAAACTGAAGGTTATCTTGCAAATGGTAAAGCCGGGAGAGCCAGTCACTCAGCATACATTCCCAAAGCGATGCGCTGGCACCAATTGAAAACTGATGATGCCGTGACGTATGTGCTACCTCTTTGCGGGCGGCTTGCCAGGTACTCATAAGCGTTTCTGCATAGGGCAGCAGCTTCTCGCCGGCCGCGGTCAGGCGGATATTATTACGATGGCGGGTGAAGAGATTAACCCCCAACTGGTTCTCCAGCTGGCGGATACGAAAGCTCACCGCGGACTGCGTGAGATAAAGTGCTTCCGCTGCGCGCCCGAAGTGACGAGTCCTGCTCACTTCGAGGAAAGTTTTTAACAATTCCGTATCCACTGTTTTCTCCGCAAAATTTTTTGTCGTAATGATTTAAATGTTTTGTTTTACACTCTGTCAAGCGTAACTAATACTCCGCGCCATAAATAGCTCGGCCAAAGAATTAGGAGCGTGCAGGATGGCGGAAAGCTTTACGACGACTAATCGTTTTTTCGACAATAAAAATTATCCTCGCGGGTTCTCCCGTCACGGTGATTTCACCATCAAAGAGGCGCAACTGCTTGAACGTCATGGTTATGCTTTTAACGAGCTGGAACTCGGCAAGCGTGAACCGGTGACTGAAGAAGAGAACCAGTTTGTTGCCGTTTGCCGTGGTGAGCGTGAACCCAACACGGAAGCTGAACGTGTATGGATCAAGTATATGGCACGCATCAAACGTCCGAAGCGTTTCCATACTCTCTCAGGTGGAAAACCGCAGATGGAAGGCGCG
This sequence comes from Kosakonia sp. HypNH10, assembly GCF_029850615.1. Taxonomy (NCBI): domain Bacteria; kingdom Pseudomonadati; phylum Pseudomonadota; class Gammaproteobacteria; order Enterobacterales; family Enterobacteriaceae; genus Kosakonia; species Kosakonia sp. HypNH10. The sequence goes on along the minus strand of NZ_JAOTIU010000011.1, from coordinate 89,733 downwards.
GAAGATTACACTGAATCCGAGGATTAAGAAGAAAGGGGCTCCGGCCCCTTTTTTTATGCCAACATATTTTGTAGATGAATGAGTAGCCTGTCGATTGCCCGGTAACTTAACGCTTCCTGCAAATGTTCCCGACGAATGGTTTCCTGTTGTTCAAGATCCGCGATGGTTCTGGCTACCTTAAGCAACCGCTGCCAGGCGCGTACGGATAAACCCAGCCGCGTCAGCGTCTCTTCCAGCCATTTCCCATCTTCTTTCGTCAGCGCACAGAAGCGCCTGGTTTCGCTGCTCTCCAGTTGCGCGTTGAGCTTTTGCTGGCGCTGATGCTGTTGCGCCTGCGCTTCAACCACTCGCGCACGCACAGCGTCGCTGCCTTCACCCCCTTGTTGTGGTTCACTCATTAAACCGCGTGTGGGCAACGGTATCTCCAGCGAGAGATCGAAGCGGTCGAGAAAAGGGCCGGATAACTTTCCCAGATAACGTAACGTTTGCTCGGGCGAACAGCGATTATGTTTTCCCTGATAATGACCGGTCGGACTTGGATTCATAGCTGCGATCAATTGAAAGCGGGCGGGGAAAGTGACTTTTGCCCGCGTACGCGAAATATGGATCTGCCCGGATTCAATCGGTTCGCGCAATGCATCGAGAACACGGCGTTCAAATTCGGGGAGCTCATCAAGAAAAAGCACGCCGTTATGCGCCAGAGAGATCTCGCCAGGTGCTGGTATGGATCCTCCTCCAACCATGGCAGTTAATGAGGCGCTGTGATGCGGCGATCGAAACGGCCTGCGCTTCCAGTGGCGGGTCAAGCTTGCGCTATTGATTAAACTCATCACCGCCGCGCTCTCTAATGCTTCGGTATTAGAGAGCGGAGGAAGTAAGCCGCTCATTCTGCTGGCCAGCATCGTTTTTCCCGTCCCCGGCGGGCCAATCAAAAGCAAGTTATGCCCTCCGGCCGCTGTAATTTCCAGCGCACGCTTCCCTTGTTCCTGACCAATAATGTCCCGCAGATCCTCTCTGTGCTCATCTTCCAGCGCAGCCAGGGGGGTAGGGTTCAACAACGTCTGTTTACCTTCCAGAAACGCACACACCTCCAGAAGATGATTCGCCACCAGACACGCCTGCGTCTCAGCCAGGCTCGCTTCCGCTTCGTTCTCTTTCGCAATGACAATTCGCCTGTTAGCCTTCACGGCTTCCATAACGCACGAGATAGCGCCGGGAACGCCGCGTAACGCGCCCGTAAGCGCTAACTCACCGACGAATTCGTAATGGTCGAGTGACGCCGCGTTCACCTGCTCAGAGGCCGCCAGGAGCGCGATAGCGATAGGTAAGTCATATCGCCCACCCTCTTTAGGCAGATCTGCGGGCGCTAGGTTAATGGTGATCCGCTTTGCGGGGAAATCATAACCACTATTGATGACGGCACTGCGTACGCGATCGCGGGCCTCCTTAACCGTCGTTTCGGGCAACCCAACAATGGTTAATCCTGGCAGCCCGTTGCTGATATGAACTTCGACGGTGACAAGCGGCGCGGCGACGCCTAACACCGCTCTTGTATAGATTACTGACAACGCCATAGACCCTCCTTGTCGATAGCATTATCTCGCTCCCTCCAGCTTTTTTCATCGAACAGATATCGTTATTACGCGTTTGTTTCCAACATATCGCTGCAATTTCATATATGTTTCGCCACGCTGGAAGGGAGTTCACAACTTGCCAGCCAGCCGATAAAGCGTGAAATATTTTCACCTCATATTTTTTCTATATAAAACAAACGCTTTTTAGTTAATCCTCTTACCTTTCAATTGAGGCGTCATAATTTTTTCTTGTGCCACATCGCAAATCTGTGTTACCTCTTTAGGCATTCCTTCGAACATGAAGCAAGAACGAACAACTATGACAGCCCTTCTACGAGTGATTAGCCTTATCGTGATTAGCGTGGTGGTGATTATTATCCCACCGTGCGGGGCTGCACTTGGACGAGGAAAGGCTTAGAAATCAAGCCTTAACGAACTAAGACCCCCGCACCGAAAGGTCCGGGGGTTTTTTTATCACCAAAAAACGCAAATCAGGAACAGAAATGAATATCAGCATAAAATTCTGTTTCTCACGATATTCGACGGGGATGTAGCTATGAATGGAGCACAATGGGTGGTACATGCGTTGCGAGCGCAGCAGGTCGATACGGTTTTCGGCTATCCTGGCGGTGCAATCATGCCGGTTTACGATGCGCTATATGACGGCGGCGTGGAACACCTATTGTGTCGGCATGAGCAGGGCGCGGCGATGGCGGCTATTGGGTATGCTCGCGCAACGGGTAAAACCGGCGTCTGCATTGCCACTTCCGGCCCGGGTGCGACGAACTTAATCACCGGTCTTGCGGATGCGCTGCTTGATTCCGTTCCGGTGGTGGCGATCACCGGGCAGGTTGCTGCTCCGCTGATTGGCACCGACGCTTTTCAGGAAGTGGATGTGCTGGGCATGTCTCTCTCCTGTACCAAACACAGCTTCCTGGTTGACTCTCTTGATTCTCTGCCGCGCGTGATGGCGGAAGCGTTTCATATCGCCAATTCTGGTCGTCCCGGCCCGGTGTTAGTTGATATCCCGAAAGATATTCAGTTGGCCGTTGGTAACTGGGAGCCGGACTTCGTTACTGAGCAGGAGGAGGTCGCATTTCCTCAGGCAGGGGCTTCTCAGGCCGCAGCGATGCTCGCCCAGGCGAAAAAACCGATGCTCTACGTTGGCGGCGGAGTGGGGATGGCGCAAGCGGTTCCTGCCCTGCGTGAATTCCTGACAGAGACGCAAATGCCGATTGCCTGCACGTTGAAAGGCTTAGGTGCGGTAGTATCTGACTACCCCTATTACCTCGGTATGCTGGGCATGCACGGCACGAAAGCGGCTAACTTTGCCGTACAGGAGTGCGATTTGCTGATTGCCGTTGGCGCACGTTTTGATGATCGCGTAACCGGCAAACTGAACACTTTCGCGCCTCATGCTCGCGTTATCCATATGGATATCGACCCGGCAGAGATGAGCAAACTGCGCCAGGCGCACGTTGCATTACAGGGCGATTTAAATGCGCTGCTGCCTGCGCTGCAACAGCAGCTTGCTATCGATGAGTGGCGTCAGCACTGTGCCGACCTGCGCCACGAACATGCCTGGCGCTACGATCACCCCGGCGAGGCGATCTATGCTCCGCTGCTGTTAAAGCAGCTCTCCGATCGCAAACCGGAAAACAGCGTCGTGACGACGGATGTTGGCCAGCATCAGATGTGGGCTGCCCAGCATCTGAGCTTTACCCGCCCGGAAAACTTCATCACCTCGAGCGGATTAGGCACCATGGGCTTTGGCCTGCCCGCCGCTGTTGGCGCGCAGGTTGCGCGTCCAGACGATACGGTAATCTGTATCTCCGGTGACGGCTCCTTCATGATGAATGTGCAGGAGCTGGGCACCGTAAAACGCAAGCAGTTACCGCTGAAGATCGTTTTACTCGATAACCAGCGATTAGGGATGGTTCGCCAATGGCAGCAGCTGTTCTTCAATGAACGTTATAGTGAAACCACCCTGACCGATAACCCCGATTTTCTCATGCTGGCCAACGCCTTCGGCATCCCAGGCCAACACATTACCCGTAAAGACCAGGTTGAAGCGGCACTCGACGCAATGCTCGCAAGCGATGGGCCCTATCTGCTTCATGTCTCGATCGACGAACTCGAGAATGTCTGGCCGCTGGTGCCGCCCGGTGCCAGTAACTCACAAATGCTGGAGAAATTATCATGATGCACCATGACGTCGCTGTTGAAGCCCGCTTTAATCCGGAAACATTAGAACGCGTGCTGCGCGTAGTGCGCCATCGTGGCTTTCAGGTATGTGCAATGAACATGGAAACGGCCTGCGATGCGCGCAACATAAATATTGAATTGACCGTTGCCAGCCCGCGGCCTGTCGAATTACTGTTTAGCCAGTTGAGCAAACTTGTCGACGTTGCCAGGGTCGATATCCGGCAGCGCGCTACATCATCATCATCACAACAGATCCGCGCGTAAGCGCAAAAGGAAGAATAATGACGACGAAAAAAGCAGACTACATTTGGTCCAATGGCGAGATGGTACGTTGGGAAGACGCGAAAGTTCACGTAATGTCTCACGCATTGCACTACGGTACGTCTGTATTTGAAGGTATCCGCTGCTACGACTCGCACAAAGGGCCAGTTGTTTTCCGCCATCGTGAGCATATGCAACGTCTGCGCGACTCCGCCAAAATCTACCGCTTCCCGGTCTCCCAGAGCGTCGACGAGCTGATGGAAGCCTGTCGCGCGGTGATCCGTAAAAACAACCTGACCAGCGCCTATATCCGTCCGCTGGTGTTTGTCGGTGATGTTGGCATGGGCGTTAACCCACCGGCAGATTACACCACCGATGTCATCATCGCCGCCTTCCCGTGGGGCGCCTATCTGGGCGCAGAAGCGCTGGATCAGGGCATCGACGCGATGGTCTCCTCCTGGAACCGCGTCGCGCCGAACACCATTCCAACGGCTGCGAAAGCGGGCGGTAACTATCTTTCTTCCCTGCTGGTCGGTAGCGAAGCGCGCCGCCACGGTTATCAGGAGGGGATCGCGCTGGACGTTCACGGTTATATCTCTGAAGGCGCAGGCGAAAACCTCTTCGAAGTGAAAGATGGCATCCTGTTTACGCCGCCGTTTACCTCCTCCGCGCTGCCGGGCATTACTCGCGACGCTATCATCAAGCTGGCAAAAGATCTCGGTATCGAAGTGCGCGAGCAGGTGCTGTCTCGTGAATCCCTCTATCTGGCGGACGAAGTCTTTATGTCCGGTACTGCGGCTGAAATCACGCCGGTGCGTAGCGTCGATGGTATTCAGGTTGGCGAAGGTCGCTGCGGCCCGGTCACCAAACGTATTCAGCAAGCATTCTTTGGCCTCTTCACCGGTGAAACGGAAGATAAGTGGGGCTGGTTGGATCAAGTTAATCCATAAATACCCGTCATACTTCAGGTTGTCGGTGTGTTGGCTGCATGCGTTCAGCCCAGTTACTTACTTATGTAAGCTCCTGGGAATTCGCTCGCTTGCCGCCTTCCTGCAACCAGAATGGTTTGGGGTAGAGCAAATAAATATGGGATGGCACGCACCATCCCATCGACAAGACAGACGGGAGTAAAGAGCATGCCTAAGTACCGTTCCGCCACCACCACACATGGGCGCAATATGGCGGGTGCCCGCGCGCTGTGGCGCGCTACCGGAATGACCGATGACGATTTCGGTAAGCCGATCATTGCCGTCGTCAACTCGTTTACCCAGTTCGTGCCAGGCCACGTGCATCTGCGCGATCTCGGTAAGCTGGTTGCGGAGCAGATCGAAGCCGCAGGCGGCGTGGCGAAAGAGTTTAATACCATCGCCGTGGATGACGGCATCGCCATGGGTCACGGCGGCATGCTTTACTCTCTGCCTTCGCGCGAACTGATCGCCGACTCCGTTGAATATATGGTGAATGCCCACTGCGCCGACGCGATGGTGTGCATCTCCAACTGCGACAAAATCACGCCGGGGATGTTGATGGCCTCTCTGCGCCTCAACGTTCCGGTCATTTTTGTCTCCGGCGGCCCGATGGAAGCCGGGAAAACCAAACTCTCCGACCAGATCATCAAACTCGATCTGGTAGATGCAATGATTCAGGGTGCTGACCCGAAAGTCTCCGACGATCAGAGCGAGCAGGTTGAGCGCTCCGCCTGCCCGACCTGCGGCTCCTGCTCTGGCATGTTTACCGCCAACTCGATGAACTGCCTGACCGAAGCGCTCGGTCTGTCACAGCCGGGTAACGGCTCGCTGCTGGCCACCCACGCCGACCGCAAAGAGCTCTTTATCAACGCTGGCAAACGCATTGTTGAGCTGACCAAACGTTACTACGAGCAGGACGATGAAACCGCGCTGCCGCGCGCGATCGCCAGCAAAGCAGCGTTTGAAAACGCCATGACGCTGGATATCGCCATGGGCGGCTCCACCAATACCGTGCTGCACCTGCTGGCAGCGGCGCAGGAAGCAGAAATTGATTTCACCATGAGTGATATCGACCGTCTCTCCCGCCATGTGCCGCAGCTGTGCAAAGTGGCACCGAGCACGCAGAAATACCACATGGAAGATGTTCACCGCGCGGGCGGGGTGCTGGGCATTCTGGGCGAGCTGGATCGCGCCGGGCTGCTCAATCGCGAGGTGAAAAACGTGCTTGGCCTGACGCTGCCGCAGACGCTGGAAAAATATGATGTGATGCTGACCGAGGACGAGGCGGTGAAAACCATGTTCCGCGCGGGTCCGGCGGGCATTCGCACCACCCAGGCGTTCTCACAGAATTGCCGCTGGGATACGCTGGATGACGATCGCGCCGAAGGGTGTATCCGCTCCCTTGAGCACGCTTACAGCCAGGAGGGCGGTCTGGCGGTGCTGTACGGCAACTTCGCAGAGAACGGCTGTATCGTTAAGACCGCGGGCGTTGATGACAGCAACCTGACCTTTACCGGCCCGGCAAAAGTGTATGAAAGCCAGGATGCGGCGGTTGAAGCGATCCTCGGCGGGAAAGTGGTCGCGGGCGATGTGGTGGTTATTCGTTATGAAGGGCCGAAAGGCGGGCCGGGCATGCAAGAGATGCTCTATCCGACCAGCTTCCTGAAATCAATGGGCCTCGGCAAAGCGTGCGCGCTGATCACCGACGGTCGTTTCTCTGGCGGCACCTCTGGCCTCTCTATTGGCCACGTTTCACCGGAAGCTGCCAGCGGCGGCAATATCGGTCTGATTGAAGATGGCGACATCATCGCAATTGATATCCCGAACCGTGGGATCCAGCTGCAACTGAGCGACCGCGATCTGGCGGCCCGCCGCGAAGCGCAGGAAGCCCGTGGCGATAAAGCCTGGACCCCGGTTAACCGTGAGCGTCAGGTCTCCTTTGCGCTGCGCGCTTACGCGACTCTCGCTACCAGTGCGGATAAAGGCGCAGTACGCGACAAATCCAAACTGGGAGGTTAATGATGGCCGACGCCCAACCCCTCTCTGCCGCCCCCGAAGGGGCGGAGTATCTGCGCGCCGTGCTGCGCGCGCCGGTCTATGAAGTGGCTCAAGTAACGCCGCTGCAGAAGATGGAGAAGATCTCTGCCCGGCTGGATAACGTTGTGCTGGTGAAGCGGGAAGACCGCCAGCCGGTACACAGCTTTAAGCTGCGCGGAGCTTACGCGATGATCGCCGGCCTGAGCGCGGAGCAGAAAGCCCATGGCGTGATCACCGCTTCGGCGGGCAACCACGCCCAGGGCGTGGCGCTGTCATCCACGCGGCTCGGCATCAAATCGCTGATCGTTATGCCGGTTGCGACGGCGGATATCAAAGTTGACGCAGTGCGCGCGTTTGGCGGCGAAGTGCTGCTTCACGGCGCAAACTTTGACGAAGCGAAGGCCAAAGCGATTGCCCTCTCTCAGCAGCAAGGTTACACCTTTGTGCCGCCGTTCGATCACCCAATGGTGATTGCCGGGCAGGGTACGCTGGCGCTGGAGCTGTTGCAGCAGGATGCGCATATCGATCGCATCTTTGTGCCGGTGGGCGGCGGCGGGCTGGCGGCGGGCGTCGCGGTGTTGATTAAACAGCTGATGCCGCAAATCAAAGTGATTGCTGTAGAAGCGGAAGATTCCGCCTGCCTGAAAGCGGCACTGGACGCCGGTTATCCGGTCGACCTGCCGCGCGTGGGTCTGTTTGCCGAAGGCGTGGCGGTAAAACGCATTGGTGATGAGACCTTCCGGCTCTGCCAGTCCTATCTTGATGACATCATCACCGTCGATAGCGATGCCATCTGCGCGGCAATGAAAGATCTGTTTGAAGATGTCCGCGCGGTGGCGGAGCCGTCAGGCGCGCTGGCGCTGGCGGGGATGAAAAAGTATATCGCCAAACATAACATTCGCGGCGAGCGGCTGGCGCATGTGCTCTCTGGCGCGAACGTCAACTTCCACGGCCTGCGCTATGTCTCCGAGCGCTGCGAGCTGGGCGAACAGCGCGAAGCATTGCTGGCGGTCACCATTCCGGAGGAGAAGGGCAGCTTCCTCAAATTCTGCCAGCTGCTGGGCGGACGCTCAGTGACGGAATTTAACTACCGCTTCGCGGATGCGAAAGATGCCTGCATTTTTGTCGGCGTGCGGCTGAGCCGCGGGCTGGAAGAGCGCAAAGAGATCCTCGCTCTGCTGCATGAAGGCGGCTACAGCGTAGTGGATCTCTCCGATGATGAGATGGCGAAGCTGCACGTGCGCTATATGGTGGGCGGTCGCCCGTCCAAGCCGTTGCAGGAGCGCCTTTACAGCTTCGAGTTCCCGGAGTCGCCAGGCGCGCTGCTGAAATTCCTGCATACGCTGGGCACGCACTGGAATATCTCGCTATTCCACTACCGCAGCCACGGCACCGATTATGGGCGCGTGCTGGCGGCGTTTGAGCTGGGCGAGCATGAGCCGGATTTCGAAACCCGGCTTAATGAGCTGGGCTATGAGTGTCATGATGAGACCCATAACCCGGCATTTCGCTTCTTCCTGGCCGGTTAATGGCCCGGCAGGATCTGCCAGAACGCGTTAATAAGCGGCTCATGCAGCCGCTTTTTTTGTGCGCAGACGCCAAGCTCGAAAGGCGTTTTTTCATCGCTACGCTCAAGGATCATCACGCGATTGCGCACCGGTTCAGGGCTATTCTCCAGCACTACTTCCGGGATTAACGCCACGCCACAGCCGAGGGCGACCATGGAGACCATCGCTTCATGACCGCCGACGGTGGCATAAATCGACGGATTGCTGATTTTATGGCGGCGGAACCAGAGCTCAATACGGCGGCGCACCGGCCCCTGATCCGGCAGAATAAACGGCACCGTCGACCAGTCCGGATCGGGCTGCGAGACCTGGTTGCGTACCGGGCAGGGCAGCGCCGGGGCAATCAGCACGACCGTGAGATTCTCCAGCATCGAAAAGGCCACGGCACCAGGCAGCGTCTCCGGTTTGCCGGCAATCGCCAGATCCGCTTCGCCGGTCACCACTTTTTCCATCGCATCGGCGGCATCGCCGGTAGAGAGCTTAATTTCTACCGACGGGTGTTCCGCGCGAAAGCGATCGAGTATCGGCGGTAAATGGCTATACGCCGCGGTCACAGAACAGAAGAGATGCAGTTCGCCGGAGAGCGAAGGGCCTTGCTGATCGAGCGTGTGTCGCAGCTGCTGATACTGCAATAACGTCTGCTGGGCGAAAACCCGCAGCTCTTCGCCCGCTTCGGTCAGCGTGACGGTGCGGTTATCACGCACAAAGAGCGGTTGGCCGAGATCCTCTTCCAGCCGCTGGATCTGGCGCGAAAGTGTCGAGGGGCTGACGTGCATGGCGCGCGCGCTGCGGCCAAAATGGCGGCTCTCGGCCAGGTGCAGAAACATTTTCAGATCGCGTAAATCCATGAGACCCGCTCCACAAAATTACATTGCAAAAATTGCAATGTCACATTGTTAATATATCAATTTAAGCAACGCATTTCCTGACATATAGTGGGTTCAACCTCGCGCAACAGCGAATCGAACAATAAGCACGACACAACATCTACGGAGTACACCATGGCTAACTACTTTAATACACTGAACCTGCGCCAGCAGCTGGCGCAGCTGGGCAAATGTCGCTTTATGACGCGTGAAGAATTTGCTGATGGCGCAAGCTACCTTCAGGGTAAAAAAGTGGTCATCGTCGGCTGTGGCGCACAGGGTCTCAACCAGGGGCTGAATATGCGTGACTCCGGCCTGGATATCGCTTACGCCCTGCGTGCGGAAGCGATCGCCGAGAAGCGCGCCTCCTGGCGTAAAGCGACTGAAAACGGTTTTAAAGTCGGCACTTACGAAGAGCTGATCCCGCAGGCGGATCTGGTGGTAAACCTGACGCCGGACAAACAGCACTCTGACGTTGTGCGTACGGTTCAGCCGCTGATGAAAGATGGCGCGGCGCTCGGTTACTCCCATGGTTTCAACATCGTCGAAGTGGGCGAGCAGATCCGTAAAGATATCACCGTGGTGATGGTGGCGCCGAAGTGCCCGGGTACCGAAGTGCGCGAAGAGTATAAGCGTGGTTTCGGCGTGCCGACGCTGATTGCGGTTCACCCGGAAAACGATCCGAAAGGCGAAGGCATGGCAATTGCCAAAGCCTGGGCCGCAGCGACCGGCGGTCATCGCGCTGGCGTGCTGGAATCCTCCTTTGTTGCCGAAGTGAAATCTGACCTGATGGGCGAGCAAACCATCCTCTGCGGCATGCTGCAGGCGGGTTCGCTGCTCTGCTTTGACAAGCTGGTGGCGGAAGGTACCGATCCGGCCTATGCGGAAAAACTGATCCAGTTCGGCTGGGAGACCATTACCGAAGCGCTGAAGCAGGGCGGTATCACGCTGATGATGGATCGCCTCTCCAATCCGGCGAAACTGCGTGCTTACGCGCTCTCCGAGCAGCTGAAAGGCATTATGGCACCGCTGTTCCAGAAGCATATGGATGACATCATCTCCGGCGAATTCTCCTCCGGCATGATGGCTGACTGGGCGAATGACGATAAGAAACTGCTGACCTGGCGCGAAGAGACCGGTAAAACCGCCTTTGAAACCGCGCCGCAGTATGAAGGCAAAATCAGCGAGCAGGAGTACTTCGACAAAGGCGTACTGATGATCGCGATGGTGAAAGCGGGCGTTGAGCTGGCATTCGAAACCATGGTCGCTTCCGGCATCATCGAAGAGTCGGCGTACTACGAGTCTCTGCACGAGCTGCCGCTGATCGCCAACACCATCGCGCGTAAGCGTCTGTACGAAATGAACGTGGTGATCTCCGATACCGCTGAGTACGGTAACTACCTCTTCTCATATGCCTGTGTGCCGCTGCTGAAAGAGTTTATGACGACGCTGCAGACCGGCGACCTGGGCAAAGCGATTGCTGAAGGTGCGGTTGATAACGCGCAGCTGCGCGATGTGAACGAAGCGATTCGCAGCCATGAGATTGAGAAAGTGGGTCACAAACTGCGTGGATATATGAAAGATATGAAGCGTATCGCCGTCGCAGGTTGATTTCGCAGAACAGGAACAGAAGCCCGGTAAATGCTACCGGGCTTTTTTATTAGTTGCGGTACAGCACTTTGATGATGTGGTAACCGAACTGGGTGTGCAGCGGGCCGGTTGGCTCCAGCACCGGGCATGAGAAGACCACTTTATCGAACGCCGGAACCATCTGGCCCTGGCGGAATTCACCTAAGTGACCGCCCTTTTTGCCTGACGGGCAGATAGAGTGCTTTTTCGCCAGCTTCTCGAAATCGCCGCCGTTTTTGATCTGCTCCAGCAGGTCCAGCGCCAGTTTCTCTTCTTTAACAAGGATATGCAGTGCTGCTGCAGTTTTTGCCATGATCGTGCCTTGAGTGAGGTTATTGAGGCTGGCTATACTACCACGCCTTTATACACTTCGGCCTTCAGCCTGCTTCTTTGTTGGCCCGTCGTCGCCTTGCCGAATCGGTATATTTTCCCTGACTTTCATTGAGTGATGTTTCTTTATGCGTTTAAACCCCGGACAACAACAAGCCGTCGAATTTGTCACCGGACCTTGCCTGGTGCTTGCAGGCGCGGGATCCGGTAAAACACGCGTGATCACCAATAAGATCGCCCACCTGATCCGCGGCTGCGGCTATCAGGCGAAGCATATTGCCGCCGTCACCTTTACCAATAAAGCGGCGCGCGAAATGAAAGAGCGCGTGGCGCAGACATTGGGTCGCAAAGAGGCGCGCGGCTTGATGATCTCCACCTTCCATACGCTGGGCCTGACCATCATCAAGCGCGAATATGCTGCGCTTGGCATGAAAGCCAACTTCTCGCTGTTTGACGATACCGATCAGGTGGCGCTGCTCAAAGATCTTACCGAAGGGGTGATCGATGACGATAAGGTTGTGCTGCAACAGCTGATCTCGACGATCTCCAACTGGAAAAACGATCTTCTGACGCCACAGCAGGCTGCCGCGCAGGCAGCGGGCGAGCGGGATCGCATTTTCGCGCACTGCTATGGTCTGTACGACGCGCATATGAAGGCGTGTAACGTTCTCGACTTTGACGATCTGATTTTGCTCCCGACGCTGCTGTTACAGCGCAATGAAGAGGTGCGCGAGCGCTGGCAGAACAAAATCCGCTATCTGCTGGTGGATGAGTATCAGGACACCAACACCAGCCAGTATGAGCTGGTAAAACTGCTGGTGGGCCAGCGCGCTCGCTTTACGGTGGTGGGGGATGACGATCAGTCGATCTACTCCTGGCGTGGCGCGCGTCCGCAAAACCTCGTTCTGCTAAGCCAGGATTTCCCTGCGTTACAGGTGGTGAAGCTGGAGCAGAACTACCGCTCTTCCGGGCGCATTCTGAAAGCGGCCAACATTCTTATTGCCAATAATCCGCACGTTTTTGAAAAGCGGCTCTTTTCGGAACTGGGCTACGGCACCGAGTTAAAAGTCCTCAGCGCCAACCATGAAGAGCATGAGGCGGAGCGCGTTACCGGCGAGCTGATCGCCCATCACTTCATCAATAAAACGCAATATAAGGATTATGCGATCCTTTATCGCGGCAACCACCAGTCGCGCGTGTTTGAAAAATTCCTGATGCAGAACCGTATTCCTTACAAAATTTCCGGCGGCACGTCGTTCTTCTCACGCCCGGAAATTAAGGATCTGCTCGCTTACCTGCGCGTACTTACCAATAGCGATGATGACAGCGCTTTTCTGCGCATCGTTAATACGCCGAAGCGCGAGATTGGTTCCGCCACGCTGCAAAAGCTGGGCGAGTGGGCGATGGTGCGCAATAAGAGCCTGTTTGCCGCCAGCTTTGATGTCGGCCTTAACCAGACGCTGACCGGGCGCGGTTATGAAGCGTTAACGCGCTTCACCCAATGGCTCGGCGAGATCCAGCGCCTGGCAGAGCGTGAGCCGATCGCGGCGGTGCGAGATTTGATTCACGGCATTGATTACGAATCCTGGCTATTTGAAACCTCGCCCAGCCCGAAAGCCGCTGAAATGCGGATGAAAAACGTCAATACGCTGTTTGGCTGGATGACCGAAATGCTCGAAGGTAACGAGCTGGATGAAGCGATGACGCTGGCCGAAGTGGTCACGCGCTTTACCCTGCGCGATATGATGGAGCGCGGCGAAAGCGATGATGAATCGGATCAGGTGCAGTTAATGACCCTTCACGCCTCAAAAGGCCTCGAGTTCCCCTATGTCTTTTTAGTCGGCATGGAGGAGGGGCTGCTGCCGCACCAGAGCAGTATTGATGAGGACAACGTCGATGAAGAGCGTCGTCTGGCTTATGTGGGCATTACCCGCGCGCAAAAAGAGCTGATCTTTACCCTGTGCAAAGAGCGTCGCCAGTATGGCGAGCTGGTGCGCCCGGAGCCGAGCCGCTTCTTACTGGAACTGCCGCAGGACGATCTCATCTGGGAGCAGGAGCGTAAAGTTATCAGCGCTGAAGAGCGGATGCATAAAGGCCAGGCCAACGTTGCCAATATTCGCGCCATGCTGGCAAAAGCGAAGGGCCAATAAAATAAGCGGAAGCTTCCAGAGTAATTATCGGGAAGCTTCTGTTTTTATTTCCTTAAATATTATTCAGAATTTTGTTTTCTATTAAAGCATATTTATTGCATGTCTAATTCTCTTCGATATTAATCGTGACCCTCTTCGCACTCTTATTAAATGTAGGGATATATTCCGTATAATCTTTGACATTATCAAATGGCGCTTGTAGTTTAATTTATGTCACATCTCTGCTGTATATCAGTTATTTATATTTTCTGTCTAAACATGTTTATAAGGATATAAATATGAACGAAAGCCTCGATCACTTTCTTCGGTCATTAATTGATAAGCTAACGGATTATGATACCGCAGAGCTTAATCACGATACCCCCATCGAAGCGCTGGAGCTGGTTAGCCTTGACTTTGTGACTATCAAAGTCGAAGCGAAAAAGGTGTTTGGCATTGATATCGATTTGAATGCATTAGCGCAGTCGCAGCCCGAAACATACGGCGATTTAATCGGCTATTTGCAAAAAAACGCTCTTCGGGGGGAATAAAATGGACGCAGGTGCATATCAGGGACAACGCGTTGTTATTACAGGCTATGGTGCCATTTGCTCATTAGGCGAGAATAGCGAGCAAATATGGCAAGCGATACGCGATAAAAAAACAGGCTATGAAATATGGGACGATCCGGGAAAAGGCGTCGGCGCTAAATTCTTCGGTCGGGTTAATTCTCCCCTAAATCTCTCTCGCTTCTCGAGAAAAGTCCTTAAAAACGCCCCGCGTTTTGCCGAGCTCGGCCTGATTGCCGCGGATGAAGCCATCACCATGGCCTTTGGTAACGAGCAGGATATCTTTTCCCACTACGATCCGTGCGACTGCGGCGTCATCTTTGGTACCGGCTGGGCGGGGTTTGATTGCTCAACCATCAACTATTATGCCTATTCCGATCCCCACTCGCTGGCCGCATCGGCGCATAGCTGTTTTCACTCGATGCCGAGCATTGGCACCTCACTTATCACCGTCAACTGGAAGCTCAGGGGCTATCAAAATAGCCCGGTTGCCGCCTGTGCCACGGGCAATATCGCCATCGGCGATGCCTATGAAATTATTAAAAGTGGAAAAGCACGGATGATGATTGCCGGCGGCGGCGAGAGCCTGATGCAGCCTTTTACCGTCTGGTCTGTCGACATTCTTGGTGCCTTGTCGAAAGAGCAGCAAGATGTTGTTAAGGCCTGCTGTCCTTTCAGTCTCGACAGAAGCGGGTTCATCCTCTCCGAGGGTGCCGCGACCGTCTGTCTTGAGCGGCTGGAAGATGCGCTGGCGCGTAATGCGACTATTTATGGTGAAGTGGTGGGCTATGCGAATCACAGCGATGCTTACGTCAATCTCACGGCGCCTGCGCCGGATCTTATTGGCAGAGTAACCACCATCCAGCGGGCGATGGCGTATGCCGGGCTTGGGGTTGAGGACATTGACTATATCAATGCTCACGGTACTTCGACGCCGATGAATGATTACAACGAAACGCTGGTGCTAAAAGAGGTATTTGGCGAGCGCGCGCATGCTATTCCGGTTTCCAGCACCAAATCCTATACGGGGCATCTTATTGCCGCGGCTGGCGGGGCGGAAACGATCTTCTGCCTGAAAAGTATGGCCGATCGGATGATCCCGGCAACGATAAATCTTCAGCGCCCGGACCCGCAGTGCGATCTCAACTACGTCCCTAATAATCATCTTTTCGGTCAAAAACTAGATCATGTCATCAACGTGAATTACGGCTTTGGTGGGGCAAACAGCTGTCTGGTACTGAAGAGGTTCTCCGCATGATAAGACGCTATGGCGCGCAGGATATCGAGCGGTGGGCGCAATTTTCCGGCGATCGCAATCGTGTTCACTTTGATAAAGACTTTGCGATAAAAAATGGCCTGAAAGATATTATCGTGCAGGGCATGCTCCCTTTGCTTGATGCAAAGTTACTGCTGGCGGATAGCCTCGACCAAACCTCTGTGCTCAACTTCTATATTAAAAAGCCGGTGCCAATCGATACCGATGTTCAGATGAGCATAAAGTGTGAGAGCGGGAAGAGAAGTGTTGCGGTTAAAGTGAGTGATGATCCGAATAGCTCTATTACGGCGGCGGTTTTGCTGCAAAAGCCGCCGGATCGCCCCGTATGCGCCTATCCTGCGGCAGTGAGCGAGCAAACTATCCAGACGCATCTTGAACAATTGCGACTCTGTTATCCACATATCACCCATCAATGGGTCATGTTTGATACCCTGCTGTTTTCAATTTCTTTTAATCAACGGAAAGATGACTATTTTAAAAAGCAGGCTGAGAAAATAGCTAAATTTCATTCTCTAGAGAATATTACGACATACCATGTAGCGAATAAGATATTTATCCACCAGCGGTTAATTACCGGAGGCGAATTAAGTTATTCCGATCTCAGGTATCTGATCGAAGATAAAGATATCTATATCGATCAGGACTCTGCTTACAACACCTTTACTATTCATGTACTGGAGAATGATGAGATTATTTTCCAGTCCTCTATCGATTGTTTAACCAGGGTCTACGATCGCACGCAGGAAAGTTAAAGGATTAACAAAATGGGTAATAAGAAATGGGTTTTAGTCACGGCAGGCAGCCGTGGCATCGGGGCTGCTATTGTCAAAGAGCTGGTGCGGCAAGATTATCACGTTGTTTTCACCTATAAAAATAATAGCGCGCTTGCGGCCGTGCTGATGCATTCACTCAACGTTGATCACGAGGTTTGCTGGTGCTACCCCTGTGATGTCTCGAGCGTTGACTCGGTGAAAGCGCTCAGTGAAATATTACGTAAAAATCATGGTACCCCCTACGCCATTATTAATAATGCCGGGATTACCAAAGATGCGCTCAGTTTTACCATGAGCCTCGATGACTGGCTGGATGTAATTAATACCAACCTCAACTCGCTCTTTTATCTCAATCACTGTTTGCTTAATGAGATGTTAATGCAGAGAGATGGCTGCATTATCAATATTAATTCGGTTGCTGGCTTACGCGGCAATATTGGCCAGGCGAACTATTCAGCATCAAAATCCGCGCAGTATGGCTTTACCAAAACGCTGGCCCGGGAAGTGGGAAATTTTAATATTCGCGTGAACTGTATCGCGCCGGGTCCGGTGAAAACCGACATGCTTTCGGCGCTCCCGGAAAAAGCCGTTTCGCAGCTAGTCAAAATGACCCCGCTCAGAAAGCTGGGTCAGCCCGAAGATGTGGCGCTCATGGTTGCTTTTCTGCTCGGTAGAGGCGGGAAACATATTACCGGACAGACCTTTGTTATCGACGGCGGCTTGTCCATTTGATCAGGACGTTCAAATGAAGAGGAAAAGAGTATGGATCTTAAATTAAGAGCGGTACCGCAAGAAGTGTATGGCGTGATGGAGTTGAACGAGAATTTTAATTATCTGTGGAACCCCGACCCCGTCTCTTCGCTTATTGGTCTTGGCACATCCTATGTGCTGGAGTTTTTCGAATTCTACGGGGAGCGCATTGGTGATTACTACGATGAGTTTATTCCGGAGTCGCCGCAAAAGGATGAGCGCTTCGCCCTGTTTGTGACGCAGGAAAAAAGGCATGCGGCGGCACACCGGAAACTCAATAACTTTATTACCAAGAGCATCGCTCCGCCGGTCCGGGAGAAGTTCCATCCCCGCGTTTATGATTTTCTGTACGGTGCTTATAAAGAGATGGCCGAGCCGATTATCGGCGGCATCGAGCGTGATAAGGCCAACGGCAAAAAAGCCGATGGTGCATTTTTTAAAGAGGCGGTACGCAGCATCGCGATATTTGAAAGCCAGGTGTGCATGACCGGGCTCTCTTTCTTTGAAAACCTGTTTGAAAACGGCCGCTTTGAACTGGTGAGTAATCTCTCTGGCAACCTCGGCGTGCTCTATTTACTGGGCTATCACTACACCGAAGAGATGGAGCACTGCTGCGTTTCGATCGAAGCGTTCGAAACCATTTATCAGGAGAAAGTCTGGACCCACGCCTTAGTCGATCAACATATCCACAGCCGCAACCTGCTTGCCAGCCAGGTTCTGCTTTCGACCCTGCATGTCGCCAGAATGCTTAACCAGCAACTCACCGTTGAGCAGATCACTAACAGCGTGGCCTACCAGTATCGTGAGCAGATGGCGAAGAAATACATTGTTGAAGGATTCAATGCCAGAGAGCCGGAGATCCTGGCTCGCCGTAAATCACTGGTCGAACGCTGGGACAACGAGTGGGAACCGCGTTTGTTAGAGAAGATCGGGCAGCGTATTCGCGCAGGTGCCCGAGGATAACGTTCTACTCTCGCTGATGCCTGACGCGCGTTGGGCATCAGCGATAACATGCGGAAGAGTGATGATGACGCAGACCAGCCAGATGCAGCACTTTGTCAGCCATGACAATCAGCAAATACCTTACCAGCTCTTTCCGGCGCGCTCGCAAAATGGACCTGCGGCGGCCATCGTGCTGTTGTATCACAACGTGGATCTCAAAGAGAAAATAGCCGCGCTCGGGTTGCCGGAGTGTACCTTTTTCGCTGTCGATTTTGCACCCGGCAAGCTCGACGCAGAGACGACCGATGGCTCATCGGCGCTCTCGCTACAAAGTTATTATTTTCAGCAGTTTATTGAGCATATCACCGCGCAGCACGGGCTACGAACGCAGGATGTTGCTCTGGTTGCGCACCGGGAGTGCGCCGTGATTATTGCCGCCTGGATGGTCGATTATGCCCCGGACATCCGCTCCGTTACGCTCTTCTCACCACGCTTTTTACTGCGAAAACGCGATCTCTTATTCGAACTGCTTACAAAGCCAAAGGCATGGAACACGCTGCGCGATCTGCGCTATACCAGCCAACGTATTTTTCGCAGCCTGTTTGCCTGGCCGACGCCGACGCAGCTTGTGCTCACGCAAAGCGATCGCAGAGCCGCTGCGGGTACGCTGATGACCTTTTACGCTAATCTCGGTAGCAGCACAAAAACGGTGTTAATGATGCCGGATAGCGGCTTCGGCTGCCCAGGACAGCTATGGGATAAGAGCGTGCTGGCCCAGACACGCACCTTTTTGCGGCTGCACTTCTCTCAACATCATCCGGTGCCTTCGCTATTTGATTCCTGGCAGCAGGGCGCAACATGGGAGGAGTATGAGAGGTTACGTATGCCGGAAAAAGGTCTGTTACGGCGCGGCTACTGGAGGCTGGCGAATCTTGCGCTGCGCGCCATGGGGCACTTCTCATCAGGGATTCGGCTAGGGCTGGAAACCGGCTTCGACTCCGGCGCTTCGCTGGAGTATGTCTACCAAAATCAACCGACGGGTAAAGGCGCTGTGGGCAGAGCAGTTGACCGCTACTATCTCAATACGCTTGGCTGGCGCTGTACGCGACAACGCAAACAACATGTTGAAGCGCTGATCGTGATGGCGGCATCGCTGCTTGCGCAGCAGGGTCAGACGGTGCGCCTGTTGGATATCGCCGCCGGTCAGGGACGCTATATTCTCGACGCTATCGAAAACATTGAGCCTCCGGTAGAACATCTTCTGCTGCGCGATTTTGATGCTGCCAACGTGGAGGAGGGGAACCGTCTCCTGCTACAGCGAGAGTTAAATGAGCGCGCGCGCTTCGAGCAGGGCGACGCTTTTTCGCCTGCCGATCTCGCGACATTGCCTGCCGATCGTACTTTGGCGGTGGTGTCAGGGCTCTATGAACTCTTCAGCGACAACAACCTGGTGCTGGCATCGCTCAATGGCCTCGCTAACGCGGTGAAGAAAGGGGGATATCTGGTTTATACGACCAAGTTGTGGAACCCAAAACTGGCGCTGATGGCGCGCGTATTGCCCAGCCACCAAAAAGGGGCGTTCTGGTTACTGCGTCGGCGCTCCCAGCGCGAGATCGATCAGATGGTGAAGCGTGCCGGTTTTGCCAAAGTGACTCAGCGGGTAGATGGCTGGGGATTGTTCAGCGTTACGCTGGCAAAAAAGGTGAGGTAGGGTAATCGATTTATCGCCGCGAAAGGACTTCGCGGCAATAGATTCAGGCTGTTAGCGAATAATCAGCGCCCAGTGAACGTAGCTTTGCCACTGGCTCTCCTGATCGATCAGTTCTGCGCCCAGCGGATGGTTCGCCAGCCAGCCCTGCGGCAGCGCCAGCGTGAGCTGTTCACCCTGCGCGGTGACGGAGATTTCCGGCAGCAAATCATCACGACGACGGCTGGCGAAAATAATCGCCAGGCGCAGCAAGCGGCAGAGATGCTCCGCCACGCGTGGTGGGACGGCGTTTTGCTGATGCAGAGAGGAGAGATCGACCGCATTAGTCTGGTTAAGCAGCAGCGTAGCGAGCAGCTTTTTCTGCGCGGGGGTAAAGCCCGGCAAATCAAGGTTACGCACCAGCCAGGCGGCATGAAGCGGTGCCTGCTTAAATTCAATGCTTAAGCCGATTTCATGCAGTTCGCAGGCGACATGCAGGATTTCAGTGCTGTAGGCGTCTAAATCCCAGCTTGTCGAAACGCTTTGGGCAAATCGCTCTGCCAGCATCGAGACGCGTCTCGACTGATCGATATCCACCATAAACCGGCGCTGGATGTTGCGCAGGGTACGGCTGCGAATATCCTGATCAACCGCCAGATGAAGCATGCCGTAAACCAGTCCTTCGCGCAGCGCACCGCCGGCGAGAGTCATGCTCTCAATGTTCATTTCGGTGAAAATGGCGATCAGAATGGCGAGGCCGCTGGGAAAGACCAGTGCGCGCTCAAGCGTCAGCCCTTCAATCTCCAGCTCTTCAAGCCGCCCGCACTGGATCGCGCGCTGCTTAAGCTGCTGGAGTTTGGCAAGGGTGATGCGCTCATCCATGCCCTGCGCCATCATAATCTCTTGCAGCGCCTGCACGGTGCCGGACGCGCCGACACACACTTTCCAGCCGTGGCGACGAAGCTCATCCGCGACCGGACGCAGCACTTCGCGCGCCGCCTGCTCTGCGGTGTCGAAATTCTCCTGCGCCAGATGACGATCGGTGAAATAGCGCTCCAGCCAGGTGACGCAGCCCATCGACAGGCTAAACAGCGAGGTCGTTTGCGCCCCGGTGCCGGTCACAAGTTCCGTGCTTGCGCCACCAATATCGACTACCAGGCGCTGATCCGCGCCGCCGGTGGTGTGGGCAACGCCCTGGTAAATCAGACGCGCTTCTTCTTCGCCGCTGATCACCTGTACCGGACAGCCGAGGATCTCCTGCGCTTTGTCGAGAAACTCATGCGCATTGACGGCCAGACGCAGCGTGGCGGTCGCCACCACGCGGATCTGCTGTTGCGGGATATCTTGCAGACGTTCGGAAAAGAGGCGCAGACACTGCCAGCCGCGTTCCATCGCCTCCTGAGAGAGGCGATTGTCCTGGCTCAGGCCCGCCGCGAGGCGGACTTTGCGTTTAATACGCGACAGAGTCTGGATACTGCCAGCCACCTCGCGCACAACCAGCATATGAAAACTGTTGGAACCGAGATCAATAGCTGCGTAGAGCGAGGCGGAACCGAGCATAGTAATTAACCTGAACGACGACGATTACGCGGCGCGCCACCACCACTACGGCGCGGACCATTAGCCGGGCGAGAACGCGTCAGGCGTTTCGGCGGCGGCAGTTCGCTGAGCAGCGCATCCGGGTTGTATTTGCTGACCGGAATAGAGTGACCAATATAGGTCTCAATCGCCGGCAGGTTCAGCGCGTACTCTTCACACGCGAGGCTGATCGAGTTGCCGCTGGCACCCGCGCGACCGGTACGGCCGATACGGTGAACGTAATCTTCGCAGTCATCCGGCAGATCGTAGTTAAAGACGTGCGTTACAGCCGGAATATGCAGGCCACGCGCCGCGACGTCTGTCGCAACCAGGATATCAAGATCGCCACGGGTGAACTCATCCAGGATACGCAGGCGTTTCTTCTGCGCCACGTCGCCCGTCAGCAGGCCAACGCGATGACCATCGGCGGCCAGGCTGCCCCAGATCTGCTCACAGCGGTGTTTGGTATTGGCGAAAACAATGGCGCGATCCGGCCACTCTTCTTCAATCAGGGTCTGCAGCAGACGCATTTTCTCGTCGTTAGACGGGTAGAAAAGCTCTTCTTTAATGCGGTGGCCGGTTTTCTGTTCCGGTTCCACTTCAACATATTCTGCGTTGTTCATCTGCTCGAATGCCAGTTCACGCACGCGGTAAGAGAGCGTAGCGGAGAAGAGCATATTGAGGCGCTGATCGGTTGCCGGCATACGGCGGAACAGCCAGCGGATATCTTTAATAAAGCCCAGATCGTACATGCGATCGGCTTCGTCCAGCACCACGACCTGAATCGCGCCCAGGTTAATATGGTTCTGTTTGGTGTAATCGATCATACGACCCGTGGTGCCGATAAGAATATCGACGCCGCTTTCCAGCACTTTCAGCTGTTTGTCGTAGCCATCACCGCCGTAAGCCAGACCCAGCTTCAGCCCTGTCGACTGTGCCAGCGGCTCTGCATCGGCGTGAATTTGCACCGCAAGTTCACGTGTCGGCGCCATGATAATCGCGCGCGGCTGGTTAACTTTACGGTCTTCGATTGCAGGGTGAGAGAGGAGATAATGAAACGTTGACGTTAAAAACGCCATCGTTTTACCGGTACCGGTTTGCGCCTGACCTGCAACATCACGACCCGCCAGCGTCAGCGGAAGGGCGAGAGCCTGAATAGGCGTGCAATTATGAAAGCCTTTAGTTTCAAGGGCTTCTATCACTTTTGGGTGCAGGGCGAAGTCGGAAAACTTCTGTTCTGTTAAATGTGTTTTGCTCATAGTGTGGTAGAATATCAGCTTACTATTGCTTTACGAAAGCGTATCCGGTGAAATAAAGTCAACCTTTAGTTGGCTATTGTGGCATCAACACGTTGCTGTTTTATGCTACACCAACATGCCAGGCTTATTCCTGTGGAGTTATATATGAGCGATAAAATTATTCACCTGACTGACGATAGTTTTGACACGGATGTACTCAAAGCGGACGGGCTTGTGCTCGTTGATTTCTGGGCAGAGTGGTGTGGACCGTGCAAAATGATCGCCCCGATTCTGGATGAGATCGCTAATGAGTACGAAGGCAAGTTGACCATTGCGAAACTGAACATCGACCAGAACCCAGGCACCGCGCCGAAGTATGGTATCCGTGGCATCCCGACCCTGCTGCTGTTCAAAAACGGCGAAGTGGCGGCGACCAAAGTGGGCGCACTGTCCAAAGGTCAGTTGAAAGAGTTCCTGGACGCTAACCTGGCGTAATTCCAGACTCGCATCGGTGCGGCCAGCTCTCCTAAATTGCCAGGATTGCTGGACGCCCGACCCCAGCCGTGCTAATTTAGTTTTGACTTCGTTCTAAACATATCTATAGTTGTTTGAACCTTGCATTACCCCAATACTTCCCGCTGAGCATCTCAGCCGCGTTGAGAAGTAGACAGATTCCGGGCTTGTCGCTCATTCCGTCTTATCGTTTCAGTTCTGCGTACTCTCCTGTGACCAGGCACCGATTAGACATGAGTTGATGGCCGCTAACAGGCATGGATGACCCTGCCATACCATTCACAACATTAAGTTCGAGTATCACCCCGAGTTTAAGAACCCACACCATTATGAATCTTACCGAATTAAAGAATACGCCGGTTTCTGAGCTTATCACTCTCGGCGAAAATATGGGGCTGGAAAACCTGGCCCGTATGCGCAAACAGGACATCATTTTCGCCATCCTGAAGCAGCACGCAAAGAGTGGCGAAGATATCTTCGGCGACGGTGTGCTGGAGATTCTGCAGGATGGATTTGGTTTCCTCCGCTCCGCAGACAGCTCCTACCTTGCCGGTCCCGACGACATCTACGTATCCCCCAGCCAAATCCGCCGTTTCAACCTCCGCACCGGTGACACCATTTCAGGTAAGATTCGCCCACCTAAAGAAGGTGAACGTTACTTTGCACTGCTGAAAGTTAACGAGGTGAACTACGATAAACCGGAAAATGCGCGCAATAAGATTCTGTTTGAGAACTTAACGCCGCTGCATGCGAACTCTCGTCTGCGTATGGAACGCGGTAACGGCTCTACTGAAGATTTAACTGCACGCGTTCTTGATCTGGCCTCGCCGATCGGTCGTGGTCAGCGTGGTCTGATTGTGGCACCGCCGAAAGCCGGTAAAACCATGCTGCTGCAGAACATCGCGCAGAGCATCGCTTACAACCATCCTGACTGCGTGCTGATGGTGCTGCTGATTGATGAACGTCCGGAAGAAGTGACGGAAATGCAGCGCCTGGTGAAAGGCGAAGTGGTTGCGTCAACCTTCGACGAACCGGCTTCCCGCCATGTGCAGGTTGCTGAAATGGTTATCGAAAAAGCGAAACGCCTGGTTGAGCATAAGAAAGATGTCATTATCCTTCTCGACTCCATCACCCGTCTGGCGCGTGCGTACAACACCGTTGTTCCGGCTTCCGGTAAAGTGTTGACCGGTGGTGTGGATGCGAACGCCCTGCACCGTCCGAAGCGTTTCTTCGGTGCTGCGCGTAACGTGGAAGAGGGCGGTAGCCTGACCATCATCGCCACTGCGCTTATCGATACCGGTTCGAAGATGGATGAAGTGATTTACGAAGAGTTTAAAGGCACCGGTAACATGGAGCTGCACCTCTCACGTAAAATCGCGGAAAAACGCGTATTCCCGGCGATTGATTACAACCGCTCCGGTACCCGTAAAGAAGAGCTGCTCACCACGCAGGAAGAGCTGCAGAAAATGTGGATCCTGCGCAAAATCATTCACCCGATGGGTGAGATTGACGCGATGGAGTTCCTCATCAACAAGCTGGCCATGACGAAGACCAATGATGAGTTCTTCGACATGATGAAGCGCTCTTAATTTAAATAAACCCCCGAAGCGCCACGTTTTTACGTGGCGTTTTTCATTGGTGGGCTATACGCTATATGCACTGGAACAGGCTTTATCCAGGGCTGGCGGGACCGGATAGGTTATTGATCTTCAAAATATCTGCTGGTTTAAAAGAAAAAAATAATATCAGCGTAAGGCTCGCTTTCTCCTTTTATGGGCCATAGCTCTGTCGTTATACTGTTAGGATAAACATTAGCTGAGAGCATGCATTGTGAATCTACTCACTGCTTTTACTGAATTATTCAGTATTTTTTTGTTTACTATGCTTTTCTTATTTGTTGCGCGCAAAGTAGCAAAACGGATCGGTCTGGTTGACAAGCCCAACTTCCGTAAGCGTCACCAGGGATTGATACCACTGGTTGGTGGCATCTCGGTCTATGCGGGCATCTGCTTTACCTTTGGGATCACAAATTATTATATTCCTCACGCCGCTCTCTATCTTCTTTGCGCCGGCGTGCTGGTTTTAATTGGTGCGCTGGACGATCGCTTCGATATCAGCGTTAAATTCCGTGCTTCTGTTCAGGCCCTGGTCGCCGTCGTGATGATGGTGGTCGGTAAGCTCTATCTCAGCAGCCTTGGCTACATCTTCGGCTCATGGGAGATGGTGCTCGGCCCGTTCGGTTACCTGCTTACGCTCTTTGCCGTGTGGGCCGCGATCAACGCCTTTAATATGGTCGACGGTATCGACGGCTTGCTTGGCGGACTCTCCTGCGTGTCGTTTGCCGCGATTGGCTTCATTCTGTGGTTCGATGGTCAATCAAGCCTCGCGCTGTGGTGTTTCGCCATGATTGCCGCCATCTTGCCCTACATTCTGCTTAACCTGGGCGCGCTTGGGCGTCGCTATAAAGTCTTTATGGGTGATGCCGGGAGTACGCTCATCGGCTTTACCGTGATTTGGATTTTACTGGAAACTACGCAGGGCAAAACTCACCCTATTAGCCCGGTGACGGCGCTGTGGATAATCGCCATTCCGCTGATGGATATGGTGGCGATTATGTACCGTCGCCTGCGCAAAGGCATGAGTCCTTTCTCTCCCGATCGCCAACATATTCACCATCTGATCATGCGCGCTGGCTTTACCTCTCGTCAGGCATTCGTTCTCATTACGCTTGCCGCTGCGCTGCTGGCAACGATTGGCGTGACTGCGGAATATCTTCATTTGGTCCCTGAATGGGTGATGTTGGCATTATTCTTGCTAGCATTCTTTCTGTATGGCTACTGTATTAAGCGCGCATGGAAAGTGGCGCGTTTTATCAAACGGATCAAACGCAGAATGCGCCGTAGCAGAGGTCAAAAATCAACACTAACCAAGTAAAATCGGGAAAGCGATGATTCAACAAGCGTCGGAAACACCTTCAGCTGTTACGGAAAATGAACTGGATATTCGGGGTTTGTTTCGTACTTTGTGGGCAGGAAAATTTTGGATTGCTGGCGTAGCGCTGCTCTTCTCTTTGCTGGCGCTGGTCTGGACCTTTTTTGCTCCCCAGGAGTGGGGAGCCACCGCTGTTACCGACCGCCCAACCGTCAACATGCTTGGCGGTTACTACTCTCAGCAGCAATTTCTGCGCAACCTGGATGTTAAAGCGAACCTTGCGCCAGCAGAGCAAGTTTCTGTCATGGATGAGGCGTATAAAGAGTTCATCATGCAGCTTGCTGCCTGGGACACGCGTCGTGATTTCTGGTCGCAAACCGACTATTACAAGCAGCGCCGTGTCGGCAACAGCAAAGCGGATGCCGCGATGCTTGACGACCTCATCAACAATATTCAGTACACGCCAGGTGATGCCGTGCGCAACCAGAATGACAACGTCAAGCTGATCGCCGAAACCGCGCCGGACGCGAACAATCTGCTGCGTCAATACATTGCTTTCGCCAGCCAGCGCGCCGCCAGCCATCTGAATGATGAACTGAAAGGTGCATGGGCTGCGCGTACTATTCAGATGAAAGCGCAGGTGAAACGTCAGGAAGAGGTGGCGAAAGCTATCTACAAACGGCGCGTCCACAATGTTGAGCAGGCGCTGAAAATCGCTGAGCAAAACAATATCTCGCGCAATGTGACCGATATTCCGACAGATGAACTGCCGGATTCTGAACTCTTTATGCTTGGTCGCCCGATGCTGCAGGCACGTCTGGAAAACCTGCAGGCGGTGGGGCCGCAATACGATCTGGACTATGATCAAAATCGGGCGATGCTGAATACTCTCAACGTCGGCCCGACGCTGGATCCGCGTTTTCAGACCTATCGATATCTGCGTACACCGGAAGAGCCGGTGAAACGCGACAGCCCGCGTCGTGCTTTCCTGATGATTATGTGGGGAATTGTCGGTGCGTTAACCGGAGCTGGGGTGGCGTTAGCACGTCGCCGTTCGAACTAAACGCCGTCTGAGATGGGGGCGCTATGCCTCCATCCTCTAATTAAAGAGAATCGTTGTGAAAGTACTGACCGTATTCGGCACGCGACCAGAAGCCATCAAAATGGCACCGCTGGTTCATGCGCTGGCAAAGGATCCTGACTTTGAGGCAAGAGTTTGCGTCACTGCACAGCATCGGGAGATGCTCGATCAGGTGCTGAACCTCTTTTCTATCGTCCCGGATTACGATCTAAATATTATGCGTCCCGGGCAGGGGCTGACCGAAATTACCTGCGGCATCTTGCAGGGATTAAAACCCATTCTTGAAGCATTTCGTCCGGATGTCGTGCTGGTTCACGGCGATACCACTACCACTATTGCTGCAAGCCTCGCCGCGTTTTATCAACGCATACCCGTGGGGCATGTGGAGGCGGGTCTGCGCACCGGCGATCTCTCCTCACCCTGGCCGGAAGAGGCTAACCGCACGCTGACGGGTCATCTGGCGATGTACCACTTCGCGCCGACGGAGAACTCCCGGCAAAATCTACGCCGGGAAAATGTCGCCGATGAGCGCATTTTTGTTACCGGCAATACGGTGATTGATGCGCTCTTCTGGGTACGCGATAGCGTGATGAACAACCCCGCGCAATATGAGGCGCTGGCAGCCCGTTACCCGTTCCTTGATGCAAAGAAAAAGCTGGTGCTGGTTACCGGCCATCGCCGGGAGAGCTTCGGCCAGGGCTTCGAGCAGATTTGTCACGCGCTGGCAGATATCGCTGCCCGGCATGACGATGTCCAGATTGTTTATCCCGTGCACCTCAATCCTAACGTCAGCGAGCCGGTAAACCGCATTCTCGGGCCGGTTGAAAATGTCTTTTTGATTGAGCCGCAGGACTATTTACCCTTCATGTGGTTGATGAACCATGCCTGGCTGATCCTGACGGACTCCGGCGGTATTCAGGAGGAGGCGCCTTCACTGGGTAAACCGGTGCTGGTGATGCGTGATACGACCGAGCGGCCAGAGGCCGTAGATGCCGGGACCGTAAAACTGGTGGGTACCGATCGCCAGCGCATCGTGGATGAGGTCACGCTCCTGCTTAATGACAATGAAGCATGGCAGACCATGAGCCGCGCGCACAACCCTTACGGGGATGGGCAGGCTTGTGGCCGAATTTTGCACGCACTTAAACACAATCAGGTAACACTATGAGCTTTACAACCATTTCCGTGATTGGCCTCGGCTACATTGGCCTGCCTACCGCAGCGGCTTTTGCTTCCCGGCAGAAGCAGGTCGTGGGGGTGGATATCAACGCGCGCGCCGTGGAGACCATTAATCGTGGTGAGATCCACATCGTTGAGCCGGAACTGGATAGCGTAGTAAAAGCGGCGGTGGAGGGCGGTTACCTGCGCGCCAGCACCACGCCTGTTGCGGCAGACGCCTACCTGATTGCGGTGCCGACACCGTTTAAAGGCGATCACGAGCCGGATATGGCCTACGTTGAAGCGGCAGCTAAATCCATTGCGCCCGTGCTGCATAAAGGCGCGCTGGTGATCCTCGAATCGACCTCGCCGGTTGGCGCGACGGAGCAGATGGCACAGTGGCTCGCCGAGGCGCGCCCGGATCTCACCTTCCCTCAGCAGGCTGGCGAGCAGGCGGACGTCAATATCGCCTACTGCCCGGAGCGCGTGCTGCCGGGGCAGGTGATGGTCGAACTGATTAAAAATGACCGCGTGATTGGCGGCATGACACCCAAGTGTTCTGCCCGCGCCAGCGAGCTTTATAAAATCTTCCTTGAAGGCGAGTGTGTGGTCACTAACGCCCGCACCGCTGAGATGTGCAAGCTGACGGAAAACAGCTTCCGCGACGTTAACATCGCTTTTGCCAATGAACTGTCGCTGATTTGCGCCGATCAGGGGATCAACGTCTGGGAGCTGATCCGCCTGGCGAACCGCCATCCGCGCGTCAATATCCTGCAGCCCGGCCCGGGCGTTGGCGGTCACTGTATCGCGGTCGATCCGTGGTTTATCGTGGCGCAGAACCCCGATCAGGCAAGGCTTATCCGTACTGCGCGTGAAGTGAACGATCACAAACCGCACTGGGTGCTGAACCAGGTGAAAGCCACGGTCGCCGATTGCCTGACCGCCACTGGCAAGCGCGCCAGCGAGGTTAAAATTGCCTGCTTCGGGCTGGCGTTTAAACCAAACATTGACGATCTGCGTGAAAGCCCGGCGATGGAGATCGCGCACGACATCGCCCAGTGGCACAGCGGCCAAACGCTGGTCGTCGAACCAAATATCGACACGCTGCCGGAGAAAATGGCCGGGCACAGCACGCTGGTTAATACCCAGGATGCGCTGGCGCAGGCCGATGTGCTGGTGATGCTGGTCGACCATAAGCAGTTTAAAGCAGTCGATGCCGCCACCATTTCGCAGCCGTGGGTCGTTGATACCAAAGGCGTCTGGCGCTGAGGACATAGTATGTCTGTACATGGCACGATAGATGAGCTGGCATGGGAAAGCGCCTTTTTTGGCGTGCGCAGTGGGATTATTCGTCTGAATTCTTCCGCGCCCGCGCTCACCGGCGCAGATTTTGCACAGTGGGAACGCCTGCAGGTGAAATTGCCCGCCGCGCAAACCCATCAGCTTGATGCCCTGCAACAGCAGGGTTTCCAACTGGTCGAAGGTGAGATCGATTTACTGCTGCCGGTTGCTGCACAGGGTATCGATCCCGTCGCCACTGTGGCAGATGAAAGCGATATTCCCGCGCTGCGCCAGATGGCGGCTGAGATGTTTGTCCAGAGCCGCTTTCGCGCGCCCTGGTATGCGCCTGATGCGAGCGGTCGTTTCTATGCGCAGTGGATTGAAAATGCGGTAAAGGGTCTTTTCGACCACCAGTGTCTGATCTTCCGCGCGCAGGACGATGCAATTAGCGGTTTTGTCTCCCTTCGCCAGCTTAATGAGCACGAGGCGCGTATTGGCCTGCTCGGCGGACGCGGTATGGGCGAGAAACTGATGCAGGCGGCGTGCCAGTGGGCGCGAGCGCGGCAGTTAGCGCACGTGCGTGTGGCGACCCAGCTCGGGAATACTGCCGCGCTTAAACGATATATTCAGAGCGGCGCGAATGTAGAAAGCACCGCCTTATGGCTATACAGGTAACGCTATGATCCCTTTCAATGCACCACCGGTAGTAGGAACGGAAATTGACTACATGCAGTCGGCAATGGGCAGCGGGAAATTATGCGGCGACGGCGGTTTTACCCGCCGCTGCCAGCAGTGGATGGAGCAGCGTTTTCACAGCGCCAAAGTCCTGCTGACGCCTTCATGCACCGCATCGCTGGAGATGGCCGCGCTGCTGCTGGATATCCAGCCCGGCGATGAAGTGATCATGCCGAGCTACACCTTCGTCTCCACCGCCAACGCCTTTGTGCTGCGCGGGGCGAAGATTGTCTTCGTTGATATCCGCCCGGATACGATGAACATCGATGAAACGCGGATTGAAGCGGCGATCACCGATAAAACGCGTGTGATTGTGCCGGTGCATTACGCGGGCGTCGCCTGCGAAATGGATACCATCATGGCGATCGCGCAAAAACATAAGCTGTTCGTGGTGGAAGATGCCGCTCAGGGCGTAATGTCGACCTACAAAGGGCGGGCATTAGGCACCATCGGCCATATTGGCTGCTTTAGTTTCCACGAAACCAAAAACTACACTGCGGGCGGTGAAGGCGGCGCGACGCTGATTAACGATCGCGCGCTGGTTGAACGCGCCGAAGTGATTCGTGAAAAGGGTACCAACCGCAGCCAGTTTTTCCGCGGGCAGGTCGACAAGTACACCTGGCGCGATATCGGCTCCAGCTATTTGATGGCCGATTTGCAGGCCGCCTACCTGTGGGCGCAGCTGGAGTCAGCCGAGCGTATTAACCAGCAGCGGCTGGCCTTGTGGCAAACCTACTATGATGCGCTCTCCCCGCTGGCAAAAACCGGGCGCATTGAGCTGCCCTCGGTTCCGGCAGAGTGCAGCCACAACGCGCACATGTTTTACATTAAGCTGCGCGATGAAACGGATCGCAGCAAACTGATCGCCTTTCTGAAGGAAGCAGAGATTATGGCGGTGTTCCACTATATTCCGCTGCATGCCTCGCCGGCCGGTGAGAAGTTCGGCACGTTTCACGGCGAAGACCGCTATACCACGCAAGAGAGTGAGCGGTTGCTTCGCCTGCCGCTCTTCTACAACCTGGCGTCGGTCAATCAGCGGACGGTGATCAGCACGCTTCTGAGCTACTTCAGCTGATATGTCGCTGGCAAAAGCATCGCTCTGGACTGCCGCAAGCACGCTGGTCAAAATCGGCGCAGGCCTGCTGGTGGTCAAACTGCTGGCGATGGCGTTTGGGCCATCCGGCGTCGGACAGGCGGGTAACTTTCGCCAGCTGATTACCGTGCTTGGCGTGCTGGCTGGCGCGGGGATTTTTAATGGCGTCACTAAGTTTGTGGCGCAGTCTCATGACGATCCCGCGCGTCTGCGCGTGGTTGTTGGCACCTCATCGGCGATGGTGCTCGGTTTCTCAACCCTGCTGGCGCTGCTGTTCCTGCTCGCCGCTGCGCCCATCAGCCAGGGGCTGTTTGGTCATACCCACTATCAGGGACTTGTGCGTTTAGTCGCGCTGGTGCAGATGGGCATCGCCTGGGCCAACCTGCTACTTGCAGTGCTGAGGGGGTTCCGCGATGCGGCAGGAAATGCGCTGTCGCTGATTATCGGTAGCCTCATTGGCGTGCTGGCCTGGTATCTCTGTTATCGCATCGGCGGCTATCAGGGTGCGCTGTTGGGGCTAGCGCTGGTGCCCGCGCTGGTGGTGATCCCGGCGATGGCGATGTTGCTGAGACGTAAAGCGATACCGTTGCGTTTCTTTACGCCGCAGTGGGATCGTGTTTTGGCCGGCCAACTGGGTAAATTTACCCTGATGGCACTCATCACCTCGTTTACGATGCCGCTGGCTTACGTGATGATGCGAAACCAGCTTGCTGCTCATTACAGCTGGGATGACGTGGGGATCTGGCAGGGTGTAAGCACCATCTCGGATGCTTACCTGCAGTTTATTACCGCCTCGTTTAGCGTCTATCTGTTACCGACATTGTCGCGGCTGGTGACGAAGCAGGAGATCTCGCGTGAAATCGGCAGGTCATTGCGCTTCGTTCTGCCTGCCGTTGCGGCGGTAAGCCTCGGCGTCTGGCTGCTGCGCGATGTGGCAATTTGGCTGCTCTTTTCCGAGAAGTTTATCGCCATGCGCGATCTCTTCGCCTGGCAGCTGGTCGGGGATGTATTGAAAGTGGGGGCTTACGTCTTTGGCTATTTAGTCATCGCGAAGGCTTCGCTGCGATTCTATATACTGGCTGAGATAAGCCAGTTTGCGCTGCTGACGCTCTTCGCGCGCTGGCTTATCCCGGCGCACGGCGCTGCGGGCGCGGCGCAGGCCTACATGGCTACCTACATTATCTATTTCGCTGTTTGTTGCGGCGTTTTTTTGATTTGGCGTAAAAAGGCATGACTGCACTGATTCACATACTGGGATCGGATATCCCTCACCATAACCAAACTGTGCTGCGCTTCTTTAATGACCATCTCGCGGCATCGGGAGAGTATGCCCGCGAGTTTATGGTTGTCGGGCGCGATGAGTCGCAGCGGGCGCTCTATCCTGCGCTGACGCTGCATTTTTATCCCGACAAAAAGACGCTGGCAAAGGCGGTAATTGCCCAGGCGAAAGCGCAACGTCAGCAGCGCTTCTTCTTCCACGGTCAGTTTAATTTCGATCTCTGGCTGGCGTTGTTGCAAGGGGCTATCAAGCGCGAGCAATTTTACTGGCACGCCTGGGGCGCCGATCTGTATGAGGTCTCCCGCAGCCTGAAATTCCGGCTCTTCTATCCGCTGCGCCGTTTAGCGCAGCGTCGCGTAGGCCGTATCTTCGCGACCCGCGGCGATCTGGCGTGGTTTGCCGAACGTAACCCTAAAGTGCCCGGTGAATTGCTCTACTTCCCAACGCGTATGGATCCGGCGCTGAACAATATGGCGGATGAGCGCCCGCAGACGGGCAAGCTGACGATTCTGGTCGGCAACTCCGGCGATGCCAGCAATGAGCATATTGCCGCCCTGCAGGCGATCCACCGTCAGTTTGGCGATACGGTCAATATCATTGTGCCGATGGGCTACCCGGCGAATAACGACGCTTATATCGCGTCGGTGCGCCACGCCGGGCTGGCGCTTTTTAGCGCTGACAACCTGCGCATCCTCGATGAGAAAATGGATTTTGATGCCTATCTCGGGCTGCTCGCACAGTGCGATCTGGGCTATTTCATTTTTGCCCGCCAGCAGGGGATTGGCACGATGTGTCTGCTGATCCAGGCGGGTGTACCTTGTGTGCTGAACCGTGAAAACCCCTTCTGGCGCGATATGGTGGCGGAAGGCATTCCCGTCCTCTTTACCGGCGATGCGCTGGATGAGGCGGTGATTCATGAGGCCCGCCGCCAGCTATTAGCGGTGGATAAAAACGCCATCGCCTTTTTCAGCCCGAATTACGAAACGCTGTGGCACAAAGCGCTCCTTAACGCTGCGGGGATCAACGGATGAGCCCACTCGAATTTTGCGGACTGTTTGTTATCTGGCTGTTGGCGACGCTGTTTATTGGCACGCTCACCTGGTTCGAATTTCGCCGCGTACGTTTTAACTTTAACGTCTTCTTCTCGCTGCTCTTTTTGCTGACCTTCTTCTTTGGTTTTCCGCTGACCAGCGTGCTGGTGTTCCGCTTCAACGTTGGCGTTGCACCACCCGATATCCTGATGCAGACGCTGCTGGCGGCGACCTGCTTCTATGGCATCTACTATGTGACCTATAAAACGCGGCTGCGCACCTCGTCGTCGCTGACGCCGCGGCGTCCGCTCTTTACCATTAACCGGGTAGAGGCGCATCTGACGTGGGTGATCCTGATGGCCATCGCGCTGGTGAGCGTCGGTATCTTCTTTATGCACAACGGGTTTCTACTCTTCCGTCTGCACTCCTATAGCCAGATTTTCTCCAGCGAAGTCTCCGGCGTAGCGCTGAAGCGCTTCTTCTATTTCTTTATTCCGGCGATGCTGGTGGTCTACTTCCTGCGGCAGAATGCCCAGACCTGGCTCTTCTTTTTGGTCAGCACCGTGGCGTTTGGCCTGCTGACCTACATGATTGTTGGCGGTACGCGCGCCAATATCATCATTGCCTTCGCCATCTTCCTGTTTATCGGCATTATTCGCGGCTGGATCTCGTTGTGGATGCTGGCGGCGGCGGGTGTGCTCGGCATTGTTGGCATGTTCTGGCTGGCGCTAAAACGCTACGGGCTGGATGTGCGCGGCGATGAAGCGTTTTACACCTTCCTCTACCTGACGCGCGATACCTTCTCGCCGTGGGAAAACCTCGCTCTGCTGCTGCAAAACTACGACAAGATTGAGTTCCAGGGGCTGGCCCCGATTGTGCGCGACTTCTACGTCTTTATCCCTACCTGGCTGTGGCCATCGCGCCCGGGTATTGTGCTTAACACCGCGAACTACTTTACCTGGGAAGTGCTGAATAACCACTCAGGGCTGGCGATTTCACCGACGCTGATTGGCTCATTAGTGGTGATGGGCGGTGCGTGGTTTATTCCGCTGGGTGCGGCAGCGGTGGGGCTGATCATCAAATGGTTCGACTGGGTGTATAACCTGGGCAACCGGGAAACAAACCGCTACAAGGCGGCGATCCTGCACAGCTTCTGCTTTGGGGCGATCTTCAACATGATTGTGCTGGCGCGTGAAGGGCTGGATGCATTCGCCTCTCGTGTGGTCTTTTTCCTCGCCGTGTTCGCTTTCTGCCTGCTGGCGGCGAAACTGTTGTACTGGCTATTCGATAGCGCCGGGTTGATACAGCGTCGCGGTACGCGCGCGGTCAAACCGCTCTCCCAGTTGTAAAAAGGATCAAACATGACGGACAAGACGGCGGCACCGCTGTATGACCTGCGCGGCCTGAAGTTGATTGGCTGGCGCGATATGCCCCACGCGCTGGATCATCTCTTCGCTGACGGGCGCGTGAAGCAGGGTACGCTGGTAGCGATTAATGCCGAAAAGATGCTGACGCTGGAAGATGATGCCGAGGTTCGCGCCCTGATTGAGGCGGCGGAGTTTAAATATGCTGATGGCATCAGCGTCGTGCGCTCGATACGCAAAAAGTTTCCGCAGGCGCAGGTCTCCCGCGTGGCGGGTGCCGATTTGTGGGAAGCGTTAATGGCAAGGGCAGGGGAGACGGGTACGCCGGTGTTCCTCGTGGGCGGTAAGCCGGACGTGCTGGCGCAAACCGTGCAGAAACTGCGTGACCAGTGGCAGGTGAATGTTGTCGGTTGCCAGGATGGCTACTTCAAACCCGAGCAGCGCGAGGCGCTGTTTGCGGCTATCCGCGACAGCGGGGCGAAGATCGTCACCGTGGCGATGGGCTCGCCGCGGCAGGAGATTTTTATGCGTGACTGCCGCCTCGTTTACCCGGATGCGCTCTATATGGGCGTTGGCGGAACCTACGATGTCTTTACCGGACATGTTAAGCGTGCGCCTAAATTCTGGCAGAACCTCGGCCTTGAGTGGCTATACCGCCTGTTATCGCAGCCTTCACGGCTGAAGCGCCAGCTCCGTCTGCTGCGCTATTTACGCTGGCACTACAGCGGAAAACTCTGAACCCCTCCGGCGGCGCAATGCGCTGCCTTTTCTCCTCTGGCTGCTCTTTTATTGTGCGCCACCAGGATTTTTTATACACATCGTTTGCCATTTCCGTCGATTTAAGAAACCATTCGCTCTCTCACTGCAGCGCCGCGCTCATTTTGCGTCCTCCCTCTCGCGGGGCGGAGCAGCATGGCCTGTTAGGGGATGAGGGAAACTCATAACAATAACCCGCGACGCGGGCGAAGCATGAAGCAAATACAACAGAGGATTTATGGCCGAAAAACAACCCGAACTTCAGCGTGGGCTGGAGTCTCGTCACATTGAATTAATTGCCCTTGGCGGCACCATCGGCGTTGGCCTGTTTATGGGCGCTGCCAGCACCCTGAAGTGGGCTGGCCCGTCAGTTCTGCTGGCCTATATTATTGCCGGACTTTTCGTCTTCTTTATTATGCGTTCGATGGGCGAAATGCTCTTCCTCGAGCCGGTCGCCGGATCGTTCGCGGTCTACGCTCATCGTTACATGAGCCCCTTCTTTGGTTATCTCACCGCCTGGTCCTACTGGTTTATGTGGATGGCGGTGGGGATTTCGGAAATCACCGCCATTGGCGTCTATGTCCAGTTTTGGTTCCCGGATCTCGCCCAGTGGATACCGGCACTGATTGCCGTTGGGCTGGTGGCGCTGGCGAACCTCGCGGCGGTGCGCCTGTATGGCGAGATTGAGTTCTGGTTTGCGATGATCAAAGTCACCACCATCATTGTGATGATCATCGTGGGGCTGGGTGTGATTTTCTTCGGCTTTGGCAATGGCGGTCACTCCATCGGCTTTAGCAATCTCACCGAGCACGGCGGCTTCTTCGCTGGCGGCTGGAAAGGGTTCCTCACCGCGCTCTGTATTGTTGTCGCCTCGTATCAGGGCGTTGAGCTGATCGGTATTACCGCGGGTGAAGCGAAAAACCCGCAGGTGACGCTGCGCAGTGCCGTAAGCAAGGTGCTGTGGCGCATCCTGATTTTCTATGTCGGCGCAATCTTCGTTATCGTCACCATCTTCCCGTGGAATGAAATTGGTACCAACGGTAGCCCGTTCGTACTGACCTTCGCGAAAATCGGTATTACCGCAGCGGCAGGCATCATTAACTTTGTTGTGCTGACGGCGGCGCTCTCCGGTTGTAACAGCGGGATGTACAGCTGTGGCCGCATGCTCTATGCGCTGGCGAAGAACCGCCAGTTACCGGCAGCGGTTGCCAAAGTTTCTAAAAACGGCGTGCCGGCGGTAGGCGTGACTATCTCGATTATCATCCTGCTGATCGGTTCGTGCCTGAACTACATCATTCCTAACCCGCAGCGCGTGTTTGTCTATGTCTATAGCGCCAGCGTGCTGCCGGGCATGGTGCCGTGGTTCGTGATCCTGATTAGCCAGCTGCGTTTTCGTAAGGTTCACAAAGAGGCGATTGCCAGCCACCCGTTCCGCTCGATGCTGTTCCCGTGGGCGAACTGGCTCACTATGGCCTTCCTGGTATGCGTGCTTATTGGCATGGGATTCAATGAAGATACCCGTATGTCGCTGTTTGTCGGCGTGATCTTCCTGGCTGCCGTAACGCTGGTATATAAGCTATTTGGCTTCGATCGCCGTGCGGCAACGCCTCGGGTGGGTGAATAAGAGACAAAGTGCGCAAAGCATAACCAAACGCGCATTTTTCTTCAAAAAAGCACTAGACAGCTGCCCCTGAAGTCCGTACTATCCACCCCCGCAACGGCGCTACGCGCCCGTAGCTCAGCTGGATAGAGCGCTGCCCTCCGGAGGCAGAGGTCTCAGGTTCGAATCCTGTCGGGCGCGCCATTTTAACCCGGCGCTTGAGCTGCGGTGGTTCGTGAATTATCACGATACCGCGTGAACAGATTTACAGTGGTGGCTATAGCTCAGTTGGTAGAGCCCTGGATTGTGATTCCAGTTGTCGTGGGTTCGAGTCCCATTAGCCACCCCATTATTTAGCAGTAAAAAGTTTCGTGGCGATGCGAAGGTGGCGGAATTGGTAGACGCGCTAGCTTCAGGTGTTAGTGTCCTTACGGACGTGGGGGTTCAAGTCCCCCCCCTCGCACCACAACTTTGATTGAACAAAAAAGTCAAAAAGCAGTAAAAACGGCGAGTAGCGCAGCTTGGTAGCGCAACTGGTTTGGGACCAGTGGGTCGGAGGTTCGAATCCTCTCTCGCCGACCAATTTTGAACCCCGCGTAAGCGGGGTTTTTTGTTTTCTGCGGTTCAGGTTTTCCTCATTTTCTCCCTGTTGCTCTTCAGCGACATTCTTATCAGGCGCTGTCGCCTATCAGCTACACGTAAACTGTTGTCTGGAATAGCTTTACCTAAAAGCGCGTAGAAATGTCGTCCCACAGCGACACATTGTCTCTATAGAGATGCACAGGAAGAGCGCTCTCTGCCCACCAGCAGCCTGAATATAGAGGTTTCTTAAAAGGTTGCGCGATATAACGTTTATTAATGCAGGGTTGGCACGCTATGTGCAATAATACAGGGGTAGATGCTCATTCCATCTCTTATGTTCGCCTTCTGGCCTCATAAACTCAGGAATGACGCAGAGCCGTTTTATGGTGCTTATCGTCCACCGAGAGATGTCGCTTCGGCCTCATCAAACACCATGGGCATAACGTTGAGTGAAGCACCCATTAGTTGTCAAAGACCTGTTTTAACGCCTGTCAGTGTATGCTGACAGGCGTTTTTTTATGGCGGGACAAATGAAGCTTCGCGCGACAGAGCAGCTCTGTAACGCGAAGAGAAGGGCTAAGCAGGTGGGTTGTTTTGCAGCGTTAACAGCAGGCCATCGCGACGCATTGTTGCGGCCTCTTCAGGCTGACGCAGGCGGTCGAGACAGTCTGCGAGCCAGGCGTAGTCAAACGCATCCGGGCGCTGTTTCAGCGCAGCGCGGAATGCAATCGTCGCTTCTTGCCACTCACCATGTTTCATCAGCGACTGACCGAGCGT
This sequence comes from Kosakonia sp. HypNH10, assembly GCF_029850615.1. NCBI lineage: Bacteria > Pseudomonadati > Pseudomonadota > Gammaproteobacteria > Enterobacterales > Enterobacteriaceae > Kosakonia > Kosakonia sp. HypNH10. The sequence continues at coordinate 51,172 of NZ_JAOTIU010000011.1, read as the reverse complement.
GCTCCACAACAGCGGGCGATCGCCCTGCGTTTTGATCTGCTGGCGCAGCACTTTTTCAACCTGTTCCGGGTTATTGGTCTTCAGGCGCGGGATCACCAGCACCAGACGATCGTCATACTGCCGCTTCAGGCCGTCGAGGATGATCTCCTGCGCGGTGTCGTGATCGTCACACTCAATTAAGTGCTCCGCCATCGCCACCTGCAGCGCCACCTGGTGACGCGTTTTGCGGCTCTGATTCTTCCACCAGCCCTTCAGGCCATCGCTGCCCTGATCGGCGCGAGCCTGATCCATAATGCCGATCCACGCCTGCTGTTGCAGCATGTCACGGTGCTCTTCATCGCCAACGTTGGCTTTTGCCATTGAAGGGATGATGTCGATCAGTGACGTCCAGGCACCGGTGCGAATATAGGCCTGTTCCGCCAGACGCAGCACTTCCGGATGGCGCGGCGCAATCTCCAGCAGTTTATCGACGCCGTGACGCGCAGCATGGTTCTCATTGCGCGCCAGTTGCAGACGAACGCGGGTGATCTCTACCGGAATCGGGTCATTCTCTGCCAGCTCGGCGGCACGCTGAAGATGCTGATTAGCGCGCATTTCATCGCCGCGTTGCTGGGCGGCTTCCGCTGCCAGCAGATAGTTAACCAGCGGTTGTTCCGCGTGATCGGCATTTTTCGACATCAGCTTCTCAACCTGCTGATAATCGCCTTCCGCCAGCTTCAGCAACGCCTGTTCTGTCTGTTTGCGTGCGCGACGGCGCTTACGGCCCATAAACCAGCCGCGAGTATGCGCACCGGTACGGAAGATCCGACGCAGCAGCCACTCCAGCGCAAAGAAGACCACCAGCGTCAGCACCAGCATGATCGCCAGCCCCGTGACGCTGGTTTCAATGTTGTAGTTATCGGTCTGGATCAGCACATAACCCTGATGCCCGGCGAGCATCGGGCCAAGCACGATCCCGGCGAGAAGCAGTGCAAAGAGCAATAATACTTTCAGCATGATTATTCTCCCTGCGCTGCATCGGCGGGCGCGGATGGTGCCTGTTCAGACGGCACAGCGGGCTGCGCGAGCAGATTACGCACGCGGGTCTGCATCAATTTTTCCAGAATAGGCTGGCTCTGGAGCGATTCAGGCAGCTCCATGGCGATAGATTGCTGGCCGAGCTTATCCACCTCTTCGAGGAACGCTTTGGTGGCCGCATCGTCCGTATCGTAGTAGGCGCGAACCCACGTCGACACATTATCCAGCGCCTGTTTATAGGTCTCTTCCTGATGACGCGGAACGGCCTGCGCCGCAACCAGCAGGCGCGAGCGGATGTTCTCGCGCAGATAGACATCCTGATTCGGCGCTAACAGCGGCACGGCGGTCTCATCGCGGCGGCGAATGGTAATAAAGCTGTCCATAAAGTTGCGCCAGCTTTTTTGCAGGTTAACGCGCCACTCGCTGATGGAGCTTGAGAGCTCGCCGCTGTCAGAATCCATAGGCGAATCATCGTCGTTATTGTCGGCGAGTCGCAGATTGTCGATCTGGTTGGATAGCTGGTTCAGCTTAAGAATGGCCCCGTCATAATCGACCTGCGTCACGGAGGAGAGGCTTGCGATATCGTCGGTGATGGCGCGGCGCGCAGTAATCAGGCTCGGATCGTTCATATCCGCAAGGCTTGCGTCAGCGCTTTTCAGCAGCGCGGCCGCGGTGGTGACATCCTGATCGCTCCACAGCTTACGGCCCGCCAGTTTGACGAGAAAATCGGCCTGCGCCAGCTGCCAGGTTTTGGCATCGGAGCCGGAAATGGTCGCGACTTTTTGCTGAACCTCATCAAGCTGCTTCGCCAGCGCTTCGCTCTGGCGTTTTTCTGCCGCCAGCGCATCAGCCTGCTGCTTGATTACCCCTTCCAGCTCGCTACGCTGCTTATCCTGCGTCTGTTGCAGCGCGATCAGCTGGTCGGCGATTTCGCCATTGCTGGTTTGCAGGGTTTTATTTTGATGCTTCACCCAGCCATAAAGCCCGGCGCCCGATGCCAGCGCAATAGCGATGGCGATCGCGCTTAGCGCGAGGCTGGTCCTGTTAGCGCGTCTCTTCTTCTCTGCTTTCTCCGGCGGCGGCGTTACGCCGTCAGCCGCTTTGGTCTCTTCAACCACGGCGGAGGAGTTTTCGTGTTCCGTCATTATGGCTTCCCATTATGAGAGTTATTGTAATGCGCGAAGCAGCGCATCGTTGTCGGCATTGTCAGCGACCTGAATCTCTTGCCAGCCCAGTTCCCGGGCAAGGTTCGCCAGACGTTCGCTTACCACCACCAGGCGGCAGCGAAGTAACCAGTTCTCCCGATACCAGGGAGGAATAAGTGAAAAAAGTTGCTGCAGCATTTCGCCGCTGGTGACCACCAGCGTTGAGACACCCCGCGTATGCCAGCGCATCGCTTCTTCTGCACCGTCATAAAATTTTGCACTGCGTTGATAACACTCGCAAAATTCAACATATGCGCCGCGCTCAGTCAACGTTTCCGCCAACAGCTCGCGTCCGCCGTTGCCCCGTAAGATTAGCGCATGCTTGCCCTGAACATCTTGCAATTCAGGTAATTGTAGCAACACTTCGCTGATTTCCCGGTCATGAGGGTAGCGCACATCGATGCCGCTTACCGTATGCAGCGCGAGCGCGGTGGTGCGTCCGATGGCAAACCAGGCCGGTTCCGTTGGAAAAGTGAGACCAGCCTGCTGCAAATGGGCATGCGCGAAGGAGACAGCGTGCTGTGACAGGACAAACGCGAGGTCATTCGCGCCGAGCCTTGCGAGCCGATCAGGTAATAAAGGCAGCTCACGACCCGGCGTGAATTCAATCAACGGAAAACTCCAGGCCACCAAACCCAGTGTGCGCAGTCGGCTCACTAACTCTTCCCCGGAGGGAGAGGGACGGGTGACCAGGATACTCATGCGGGGGCTTCTCCGTTGTAAATATCAGCAAGAATGGCGCGCGCGCCGTTATCCAGCAGCTCTTCGGCCAGCGAGATGCCCATCTTTACTGCATCTTCCGGTTGGCCGCGGCGCTCGCCGCGTATCATCGTCGAACCATCCGGCGCGCCAACCAGCCCGCGTAACCAGAGCTCGCCGTTAATCAGTTCAGCATAGCTGCCGATTGGTACCTGGCAGCCGCCTTCAAGACGGGTGTTCATCGCCCGCTCGGCTTTAACGCGGATCGCGGTCTCATCATGATTCAGCGGTTGCAGCAACGCGCGGGTACGCGCATCGTCAAGCCGGCACTCAACGCCTACCGCGCCCTGGCCTACGGCCGGGAGTGAGATTTCCGGCGGCAGCGCCCAGCGTACGCGATCGCTAAGACCCAGGCGGTTAAGACCGGCGACGGCGAGGATAATCGCATCGTATTCGCCGTTATCGAGCTTGCTCAGGCGGGTGCCAACGTTGCCGCGCAGCGAGCGGATCACCAGATCGGGGCGCAGCGCAGCCAGCTGACACTGGCGACGTAAACTGGAGGTGCCGACAATACTGCCTGCGGGCAGTTCATCCAGCGCTTTATAGCGGTTAGAGACAAAGGCGTCGCGCGGATCGTCGCGTTCGCAAATCGTCACCAGACCCAGTCCATCGGGAAAATCGACCGGGACATCTTTCATTGAGTGCACGGCGATGTCGGCGTGGTTGTCGAGCAGTGCCCGTTCAAGCTCTTTGACGAACAGACCTTTGCCGCCCACTTTCGCCAGCGGCGTATCGAGGATCACATCGCCGCGTGTGACCATCGGCACCAGCTCAACGGCTAACCCCGGGTGGCTCGCTTCAAGGCGCGCTTTTACATAATGTGCCTGCCAGAGAGCAAGCGGGCTTTGCCGTGTGGCAATTCTTAAAACATTGTCTACCATGCTTGATACCGTCAATTTCGTCCGTTGACCATCCTAACACTGTTGCATTAGGGTGTCAGTGTTCACGGTCGATTGCGGGTCTCACGCCGCGCAACAGGCGCAGCGGGGGATGTAATTCGGAATTTACAGAGTGCGTTTAATGCTAAACTGGTTTGTAGCGCATCTTTCTTTACGGTCAATGAGCAAGGTGTTAGATTGATCACGTTTTAGACCATTTTTTCGTCTGTCCTCCCATAACGATAACGGCGAAAAAAGGGCAACGGCTACTTTTGGATTTTCTGTCTACGCACCCCTTTTCAAGCTGCGGCCTACAAAACATCAGCATGAAGGTGTGTATAAAACATCAGGCGATATGTCTTGTACCTCTATATTGAGACGCTGAAACAGCGACTGGATGCCATTAATCAACTGCGTGTGGATCGCGCGCTTGCTGCCATGGGCCCTGCTTTTCAGCAGGTTTACAGTCTGCTGCCGACATTACTGCACTATCACCATCCGCTGATGCCTGGCTACCTTGACGGTAACGTTCCCAATGGCATTTGCCTCTACACGCCTGATGAAAACCAACTCCACTACCTGAACGAACTTGAACTGAACCGTGGCCTGCCTGCGCAGGATGCGCCGACCGGCGAACTGCCGATCACCGGCGTCTACTCCATGGGCAGCACCTCTTCGGTTGGGCAAAGCTGCTCTTCCGATCTTGATATCTGGGTCTGCCACCAATCCTGGCTCGATAACGACGAGCGCCAGCTGTTACAGCGTAAATGCAGCCTGCTGGAGAGCTGGGCGGCCTCCCTTGGCGTGGAAGTGAGCTTCTTCCTGATTGATGAGAACCGCTTCCGCCATAATGAAAGCGGCAGCCTCGGCGGCGAAGATTGCGGCTCCACGCAGCACATTTTACTGCTCGATGAGTTCTACCGCACCGCCGTGCGCCTGGCAGGTAAACGTATTCTGTGGAATATGGTGCCGGGCGACGAAGAGGAAAATTACGACGATTACGTCATGACGCTCTACGCGCAGGGCGTTCTGACCCCGAACGAGTGGCTCGATCTGGGCGGCTTAAGCTCGCTCTCAGCGGAAGAGTATTTCGGTGCCAGCCTGTGGCAGCTCTATAAGAGTATCGACTCGCCCTATAAAGCGGTGCTGAAAACCCTGCTGCTCGAAGCCTACTCCTGGGAATATCCGAATACCCGCCTGCTGGCGAAAGATATCAAACAGCGCCTGCACGACGGCGAGATCGTCTCATTTGGTCTCGATCACTACTGCATGATGCTTGAGCGCGTCACGCATTATCTGGAAGCGATTGAGGATCCGACGCGTCTTGACCTGGTGCGTCGATGTTTCTACTTAAAAGTGTGTGAAAAGCTGAGCCGCGAACGCGCCTGCGTCGGCTGGCGTCGCGAAGTGATCACGCAGTTAGTAAAAGAGTGGGGATGGGACGAAGCGCGCCTCGCAATGCTCGATAACCGCGCCAACTGGAAAATCGATCAGGTGCGCGAAGCGCATAATGAGCTGCTTGATGCGATGATGCAGAGCTACCGCAACCTGATCCGCTTTGCCCGCCGTAATAACCTGAGCGTCTCCGCCAGCCCGCAGGATATCGGTGTTTTAACCCGTAAACTCTACGCGGCGTTTGAAGCGCTGCCGGGCAAAGTGACGCTGGTGAACCCGCAGATTTCACCGGATCTCTCCGAACCGAACTTAACCTTTATTCATGTGCCGCCGGGCCGCGCCAACCGTACCGGTTGGTATCTCTACAACCGTGCGCCGAATATGGACTCCATCGTCAGCCATCAGCCGCTGGAGTATAACCGTTACCTGAATAAGCTGGTCGCCTGGGCATGGTTTAACGGCCTGCTGACGTCGCGTACGCGCCTGTTTATTAAGGGCAACGGCATTGTCGATCTGCCGAAGCTGCAGGAGATGGTTGCCGATGTCTCGCACCACTTCCCGCTGCGCCTGCCTGCGCCGACGCCGAAAGCGCTCTACAGCCCGTGCGAAATCCGTCATCTGGCGATTATCGTCAACCTGGAGTACGACCCGACAGCGGCGTTCCGTAACCAGGTGGTGCACTTTGATTTCCGCAAGCTTGATGTTTTCAGCTTTGGCGAGCAGCAAAACTGCCTGGTGGGCAGCGTCGATCTGCTCTATCGCAACTCGTGGAACGAAGTGCGTACGCTGCACTTCAACGGCGAGCAGGCGATGATTGAAGCGCTGAAAACCATCCTCGGCAAAATGCACCAGGATGCCGCGCCGCCGGACAGCGTCGAAGTCTTCTGTTACAGCCAGCATCTGCGCGGCCTGATCCGCACCCGCGTGCAGCAGCTGGTCTCTGAATGTATCGAACTGCGCCTTTCGACGACACGTCACGAAACCGGTCGCTTTAAAGCGCTGCGCGTGGCGGGGCAAACCTGGGGCCTGTTCTTTGAACGCGTGAACGTTTCGGTGCAGAAGCTGGAAAACGCCATTGAGTTTTACGGCGCTATCTCTCATAACAAGCTGCATGGTTTGTCGGTGCAGGTGGAGACCAACCACGTCGAATTACCGGCGGTGGTGGATGGCTTTGCCAGCGAAGGGATTATTCAGTTCTTCTTTGAAGAGGCCGGGGAAGAGGGCTTTAACATCTATATTCTGGATGAGAGCAACCGCGCCGAAGTGTATCACCACTGTGAAGGCAGCAAAGAGGAGCTGGTGCGCGACGTAAGCCGCTTCTTCTCCTCATCCCATGATCGTTTTACCTACGGCTCAAGCTTTATCAACTTTAACCTGCCGCAGTTCTACCAGATTGTGAATGTTGAAGGGCGCGCGCAGGTGATCCCGTTCCGCAACCAGGCGATCAGCACCGCATCGCCAGCCAATCAGGATAACGCCGCACCGCTGTTGCAGCAGTACTTCTCCTGATATTGCTGCCCGGTCTCCCGGGCAGTGCGTCTTAGCGGAAAGTAACGCTTTCGCCCGCTTGCTGGCTTGCCGCCTGTTCCAGCAGATCCCAGAAGGTTTCGCCGCTGCGATCGCAGACCCACTCATCCCCTTTGAGATTGAAATGGTAACCGCCCTGTTTTGTCGCCAGCCACACCTGGTGCAGCGGCTCCTGGCGGTTGATGATGATCTTACTGCCGTTTTCAAAGCTGAGGGTTAATACGCCGCCGTTGATTTCACAGTCGATATCGCTATCACCGTCCCACTCATCCAGGCGTTCTTCGATGGTAAGCCACAGGCCGTCGGCGAGGCGATGAAATTCTGAATCGTTCATTCTGCTTTCCTGTTTTTTATGATGGCCGCAGTATAACGCGAAACATTTCCCGTTGCCCTAAACGTGCAAACTCTTGCTTTTGTGTCTTCTCCTGCGATGATAGAGCGCAGTAAGAATCAACTCACAGGCAACGATAATGAAAGATCTGTTTCGCACGCTGGCCGTAGTGCTGACTCTGTTCAGCCTGACGGGCTGTGGTCTGAAAGGGCCGCTCTACTTCCCTCCGGCCGATAAAACCGCGCCGCCGCCAACCAAAAAGCAAGAGAGCACGATCCAGCCTACTATCCCGAATAGTAACGATCGGGGTGATACCGGCTCGCCGACCCAGGTGAATTATTGACGTTACCGCTCTGTACCCGCGTAAATGGAGTAGATAATGCAGTTCTCAAAGATGCATGGCCTTGGCAACGATTTTATGGTCGTCGACGCGGTGACGCAGAACCTCTTTTTCTCCCCGGAGTTGATCCGTCGTCTGGCGGATCGCCATCTTGGCGTAGGCTTCGATCAGCTGCTGGTGGTTGAGCCTCCTTACGATCCTGAGCTCGATTTTCACTACCGTATTTTTAACGCTGACGGCAGCGAAGTGTCGCAGTGCGGCAACGGCGCGCGCTGTTTCGCCCGTTTTGTGCGTCTGAAAGGTTTGACCAATAAACGTGACATTCGCGTCAGTACAGCGAACGGGCGTATGGTATTGAGCGTAACGGAAGATGAGCTGGTGCGCGTCAATATGGGCGAACCGAACTTCGAACCGTCGCAGGTGCCGTTTCGCGCGAACAAAGCTGAGAAGACCTATATTATGCGCGCGGCGGAACAAACCGTGCTCTGCGGCGTCGTATCGATGGGCAACCCGCACTGTGTTATCCAGGTCGATAGCGTGGAAAACGCGCCGGTAGAGACGCTGGGACCGGTGCTGGAGAGCCATGAGCGCTTTCCTGAACGCGCCAATATCGGCTTTATGCAGGTCGTCAAAACCGATCATATCCGCCTGCGCGTTTTCGAGCGCGGCGCAGGTGAAACGCAGGCGTGCGGAAGCGGTGCCTGCGCAGCCGTTGCCGTCGGCATTCAGCAAGGCTTGCTGGCGGAAAGCGTTCGTGTGGAGTTACCAGGCGGTCGACTTGATATCGCCTGGAAAGGCCCGGGCCAACCGCTGTACATGACTGGCCCGGCGGCACATGTCTATGACGGGTTTATTCATCTATGAAGCAACCAGGGGAAGAATTGCAGGAGACGCTGACGGAGCTGGAAGATCAGACCGTTGCCGACTATTTGGTGCGCCATCCTGACTTCTTTATCCGTAACGCGCGGCTGGTGGAACAGATGCGCGTGCCGCATGCGGTGCGCGACACGGTTTCTCTGGTGGAGTGGCATATGGCGCGCTCGCGCAACCACATCAACGTGCTGGAAGAGAACATGACGCTGCTGATGGAGCAGGCTAGCGCCAATGAAGGGCTCTTTTACCGCCTGTTGCGCCTGCAAAGTCGGCTGGCTTCCGCGCCAAGCCTTGATGAGATGCTGAACCGTCTGCATCGCTGGGCGCGCGATTTAGGGCTGGCGGGCGCGACGGTGCGCCTCTTTCCGGATCGCTGGCGTCTCGGCGCGCCGTCGCGCTACACCCATCTCTCCCTCTCTCGCCAGGCGTTTGAGCCGCTGCGCATCCAGCGCCTTGGTCACCAGCATCACTATCTGGGATCGCTCAACGGGCCGGAGCTGTTGCTGCTGTTGCCGGAAGCGAAAGCCATCGGTTCAGTGGCGATGTCGCTGATGGGGCAAGATGGCTCGCTCGGCGTGGTGCTGTTCAGCAGCCGCGATCCGCACCATTATCAACATGGCCAGGGCACTCAGCTGCTGGAGGAGATCGCGCAGATGCTGCCGGATCTGCTTGAGCGCTGGATCGCACGCGCATGACCGCTTCGCCGCTCTCCCCGCTCGTTACCCGCTTTTTGCGTTACCTCGGCGTTGAGCGCCAGCTCAGCCCGATCACCCTGCGCAACTACCAGCGCCAGCTGGACGCCATTATGGCGATGGCAGACGATCTTCGCCTCAAAAGCTGGCAACAGTGCGATGCTGCCACGGTGCGCTCGATTGCCACCCGTAGCCGCCGCAAAGGGCTGGGCGCGGCGAGTCTCGCGCTACGGCTCTCCGCCCTGCGCAGTTTCTTTGACTGGCTGGTGAGCCAGGGCGAGCTGCCCGCTAACCCGGCGAAAGGGATCTCCGCGCCGAAAGCCGCGCGCCATCTGCCGAAAAATATCGATGTCGATGATGTAAACCGCCTGCTGGAGATCGACATTAACGATCCGCTGGCGGTGCGCGACCGCGCGATGCTGGAAGTGATGTACGGTGCGGGCCTGCGTCTGTCGGAACTGGTCAATCTCGATATCAAACATCTCGATCTGGAGAGCGGCGAAGTGTGGGTTCTCGGCAAAGGCAGCAAAGAGCGCCGCGTGCCGATAGGCCGCAATGCGGTGAGCTGGGTTGAGCACTGGCTCGATCTGCGCGAGCTGTTTGGCGCGCAGGACGATGCGCTGTTCCTCTCAAAGCTCGGCAAGCGCATCTCGGCGCGCAATGTGCAGAAACGGTTTGCTGAATGGGGCATTAAGCAGGGGCTGAACAGCCATGTGCATCCGCATAAACTGCGCCACTCTTTTGCCACTCATATGCTGGAGTCGAGCGGCGATCTGCGCGGCGTGCAGGAGCTGCTCGGCCACGCCAATTTGTCCACCACCCAGATCTATACCCATCTTGATTTTCAACACCTTGCTTCGGTCTACGATGCGGCGCATCCGCGCGCAAAACGGGGGAAATAATGCGTTTTTACCGCCCACCAGGCGAGATCTCGGCGATCACTTTCGACCTGGACGACACCCTTTATGACAACCGGCTGGTGATCCAGCGTACAGAGCAGGAGTCGCTGGCCTTTTTGCAGGGCTACCACCCGGCGCTCAGCACGCTGGAGAATAGCGAATTTAAGCACCTGCGCCAGGCACTGCGCGAAACCGAACCGGATATCTACCACGATGTCACCGAGTGGCGGCGACGCGCCGTTGAGCGCGCCATGCTTGAAGCCGGGCTGACGGCAGAAGAGGCCGCGGCCGGTGCCGAAGCCGCCATGGCCAACTTTGCGCAGTGGCGCAGCCGCATTGATGTCCCGGACGAGACCCACGACACGCTGGCAAAGCTGGCAAAAAAGTGGCCGCTGGTGGCGATCACCAATGGCAATGCACAGCCGGAGCTGTTCGGGCTCGGCGACTATTTCAAATTTGTTCTGCGCGCCGGGCCGGACGGGCGATCCAAACCCTTCAGCGATATGTATCATCGCGCCGCTGAGCGTCTTGGCGTGCCCATTGGCAACATTTTGCACGTTGGCGACGATCTCACCACCGACGTTGCGGGCGCGATCCGCTGCGGCATGCAGGCCTGCTGGATCAAACCCGAGGGCGCAGATCTGCTGCAAGCCAGCGACAGCCGCCTGTTGCCGCATATGGAAATTTCGCGGTTGGCATCCCTCACTACGCTGATATAATCACCCATTGTTCTGTATAAAATACCAGGGTTTTGGTGGCGGGCGCGGCGCGAAGGCGTCCACGCAAACCAGGCCCTGGTACGCGAAGCGCCACCGGCGTTTTGTTCAATTCCTGATGACTACGCGACGGTACCTATGGACGTTTCTTATCTGCTCGACAGCCTCAATGACAAACAGCGCGACGCCGTAGCGGCGACACGCAGCAATATGCTGGTGCTGGCGGGAGCGGGAAGCGGCAAGACGCGCGTGCTGGTGCACCGTATCGCATGGCTGATGACCGTGGAGAACTGCTCACCCTTCTCGATTATGGCGGTCACCTTTACCAACAAAGCGGCGGCGGAGATGCGCCACCGTATCGGCCAATTGATGGGCACCACTCAGGGCGGCATGTGGGTCGGCACCTTCCACGGGCTGGCGCACCGCCTGCTGCGCGCGCACCATATGGACGCGAAGCTGCCGCAGGATTTCCAGATCCTCGATAGCGAAGATCAGCTGCGCCTGCTCAAACGCCTGATCAAAGCGATGAACCTTGATGAGAAGCAGTGGCCGGCGCGCCAGGCGATGTACTACATCAACGGTCAGAAAGATGAGGGTATCCGCCCGCACCATATTCAAAGCTTCGGCAATCCGGTGGAGCAGACCTGGCAGAAGGTTTACCAGGCCTATCAGGAGGCGTGCGATCGCGCCGGGCTGGTCGATTTTGCTGAACTGCTGCTGCGCGCCCACGAGCTGTGGCTGAACAAACCGCATATTCTGCAGCACTATCGCGAACGCTTTACCAATATCCTGGTCGATGAGTTCCAGGATACCAACAACATTCAGTATGCGTGGATCCGCTTGCTAGCGGGCGATACCGGCAAGGTGATGATCGTCGGCGATGATGACCAGTCGATCTACGGCTGGCGCGGCGCGCAGGTGGAGAACATCCAGCGCTTCCTCACCGATTTTCCCGGTGCGCAAACCATTCGCCTTGAGCAGAACTACCGCTCCACCAGCAATATTCTGAGCGCCGCTAACGCCCTGATTGAGAACAACAACGGGCGTCTGGGGAAAAAGCTGTGGACGGAAGGGAGCGACGGCGAGCCGATCTCCCTTTACTGCGCGTTTAACGAACTGGATGAGGCGCGTTTTGTCGTCAATCGTATCAAAGCCTGGCAGGACAACGGCGGCCAGCTGACGCAGTGCGCCATTCTCTATCGCAGCAACGCCCAGTCGCGCGTGCTGGAAGAGGCGTTACTGCAGGCAAGCATGCCCTACCGCATCTATGGCGGCATGCGCTTCTTCGAGCGCCAGGAGATCAAAGATGCGCTTGCCTATCTGCGCCTGATAGCCAACCGTAACGATGATGCCGCGTACGAGCGCGTGGTCAATACGCCGACGCGCGGCATCGGCGATCGCACCCTTGATGTTGTTCGTCAGACCTCCCGCGAGCGCCAGCTGACGCTGTGGCAAGCAACCCGCGAACTGCTGCAAGAGAAAGCGCTGGCAGGACGCGCGGCGGGTGCGTTGCAGCGTTTTCTTGAGCTAATCGACGCACTGGCACAAGAGACGGCAGATATGCCGCTGCATGTGCAAACCGACCGGGTGATCAGCGATTCCGGCCTGCGCGCGATGTATGAGCAGGAGAAGGGCGAGAAAGGCCAGACGCGTATCGAGAACTTAGAGGAGCTGGTCACCGCAACGCGGCAGTTCAGCTACAACGAAGAAGATGAAGATTTAATGCCGCTGCAGGCGTTCCTCTCCCACGCGGCGCTGGAAGCGGGCGAAGGACAGGCGGATACCTGGCAGGACGCGGTGCAGTTAATGACCATGCACTCGGCGAAGGGGCTTGAGTTCCCGCAGGTGTTCATTGTCGGCATGGAAGAGGGGATGTTCCCGAGCCAGATGTCCCTTGATGAGGGCGGCCGTCTGGAAGAGGAGCGCCGTCTGGCCTATGTTGGCGTCACGCGCGCGATGAAAAAGCTGACCTTAACCTATGCGGAAACGCGTCGGCTGTATGGTAAAGAGGTTTATCACCGCCCTTCGCGCTTTATCGGCGAGCTGCCGGAAGAGTGCGTTGAAGAGGTGCGCTTGCGCGCCAGCATCAGCCGCCCTGTCAGCCATCAGCGGATGGGCACGCCGGTAGCACAGAGCGATACGGGCTATAAGCTTGGTCAGCGCGTGCGCCACGCCAAATTTGGCGAAGGCACGGTGGTGAATATGGAAGGCAGCGGCGAGCACAGCCGCTTGCAGGTGGCGTTCCAGGGGCAGGGCATTAAGTGGTTAGTCGCCGCCTATGCGAAGCTTGAAACCGTGTAACCTTCAGAAAAATATCATCATTTTGTAATATTCTGCTAGCCTTATACGCTAAAGGGCAAATATTGCTCTTTAGCGTTTCGTTGCGTGTTGACGCCTTCTGAGTGCTGGCGTAACATGCGCGCACGATCACGCTAAGAGGACATTCGCCTTGGACACACCCAGTAGATGCTGGCTCAATTTCCTGGATTTCAGGAACAACTCCTAAGGCTTTCTCCTCACGCTGATGGCCTTAGTGGTTGTCGGCGACCCGCTTTATCCCCCGTCGCGCTGAGTCAGACTGTTTAATGGTCTGAAACCCCAATTGTTTCTTGTGTGCCCTGCGAACTGTCCGATATTTTTTGCATTGGGAGTCCCGGCCATGCTGAGCGCATTTCAACTGGAAAACAATCGTTTAAGCCGTCTTGAGGCTGACGAAATCAAACACCTCGCCAGCTCGGTTTGGGTTGATTTGGTCGAGCCGGACGATGATGAACGTACCCGCGTGCAAACGGAATTGGGCCAGAATCTGGCTACGCGACCTGAACTGGAAGACATCGAAGCCTCGGCGCGTTTTTTCGAAGACGAAGACGGTCTGCACATCCACTCCTTCTTCTTTTATGAAGATGCGGAGGATCACGCAGGCAACTCAACGGTAGCATTCACCATTCGCGAAGGGCGTCTCTTTACCCTGCGCGAGCGCGAACTGCCCGCGTTTCGTCTTTATCGTATGCGCGCCCGCAGCCAGGAGATGGTTGACGGCAACGCCTATGAGTTGCTGCTCGATCTCTTCGAAACCAAAATCGAACAGCTGGCGGATGAGATTGAAAACATCTACAGCGATCTGGAAAAGCTCAGCCGCGTCATTATGGAAGGGCAGCAGGGCGATGAGTATGACGAAGCGCTCTCGACGCTTGCTGAGCAGGAAGATATCGGCTGGAAAGTGCGGTTGTGTCTGATGGATACCCAGCGTGCGCTGAACTTCCTGGTGCGCAAAGCGCGTTTACCAGCGGGTCAGCTTGAGCAGGCGCGCGAGATCCTGCGCGATATCGAGTCGCTGCTGCCGCATAACGAATCCCTGTTCCAGAAGGTAAACTTCCTGATGCAGGCGGCGATGGGTTTTATCAATATCGAGCAGAACCGAATCATCAAGATCTTCTCGGTCGTTTCGGTAGTGTTTTTGCCGCCAACGCTGGTGGCATCAAGCTATGGGATGAACTTCGAGTTTATGCCCGAGCTGCACTGGAGCTTCGGCTACCCCGGCGCGATTATCTTTATGATCCTCGCCGGCCTTGCCCCCTACCTCTACTTCAAACGCCGCAACTGGCTTTGAAGCCAAAAAAAAGGTTCAGCCTGCGCTGAACCTTTTTTCTTTACAGGCTCCAGTCGTGGACGCCCTTCACTTTATATTGGTAGTACCAGATGTTTGCCCGCATCGCGGTAAACAGGTTCACCACATAGCCAAGGAAGTTCAGATCGGAAATCACCATAATGAGGACGACAACTACGTTGAGCAGCAGCACCAGCAGGGCTTTTTTCCACATACCGAGGATCAGCAGATAGATCGCGGAGAAGAAATAGGCGAAGAAGTTGAAAGAGATTTTCACCTTCTGACCAAATGTCATGGTCTTAAAGGCCTCTTTCCAGGCCGGAGTCGGGCCCCAGAAATTAGGCATGCCGTGTTTTTCAAAGAAAGCAAAACGGAATTTCCATTTGTCGTTCAGTGAAGCGTCGTTCTGGTAGTCGTATTCGTTGTTAATACTCATCTTTCCTCTCCTAAAATGCTCATCCTGGCAGGCGAATTAATTTGTTGTTTTTAACTGAGTGGGTGCGAGAAGAAACACGAAAAACACCAGCATATCGAAGCTGATGTTAATGCGAACACCTATGCTGGCGCAGTCCGCCCCGAAGAAAAAGCCAAGTACACCGCAACCCAGATAGATCAATACCGATGGCAGGACCACATAGCGGCCCTTTAACCCGCTATCTCTGCCGCGCTGCGCGTTGATATTCACCTTCAGATAGGTGTAAACCAGCATGCACAGCAGAAGCAGTATGGGAAACTCATCCAGATTAAATGCGATAACAAAATAGATAAGATGCAACAGTACATACGCAAGGATGTACGGGCCGCGCGTGAGGCGCGCTTCGGCGGAAGGCAAAAAAATCCTGCCAGTCATTATCTCTTATCCTGAGTAGCGCAAATAACGAAGCGGCGAACATACCATTCAGTAGATTAATATGCGACGCGACGATCGAATAACCCACGAATATTTGTAGGTAGCGGGCGGCAATACCGCCCGTTTAATCCGTTCCCTAAATGGAATTAGCGTGTTTTACGCAACGCGCGCTGGGTATAAAGGGCATCCATTACGAAGATCGCCAGTGCCACCCAGATAAAGCCAAAGGTCACCATCTTATCCGCGCCGGGATGCTCACCGTAAAAGGTCACCGCCAGCAGGAACATCAGCGTCGGGCCGATGTACTGAAAGAAACCGAGGGTTGAGAGGCGCAGACGCGTTGCCGCTCCGGTAAAGCAGAGCAGCGGCACGGTGGTCACCACGCCCGCCGCGATCAGTAGCAGATTGAGTGACAGGCTGTTCTGCGACATATGGCTTGTCGGGCTATCGGTAATGCCAAACAGCCAGATGGCGGCCACCGGCAGCAGCCACAGGGTCTCTATCAGCATGCCGGTTTGCGCCTCGACGGCGATTTTCTTTCGCAGCAGACCGTAAAAGGCGAAGCTAAAGGCCAGGCCGAGGGCGATCACCGGCAGCGAGCCAAAGGTCCAGAGCTGCACCAGCACGCCCAGCGCGGCGAGGATCACCGCCAGCCACTGCATGCGACGGAAGCGCTCGCCCAAGAAAAGCATCCCCAGCAGAATATTCACCAGCGGGTTAATAAAGTAGCCGAGGCTCGCTTCCAGCATATGGTTATGGTTAACCGCCCAGATAAACAGCAGCCAGTTGCCGCCCACCAGCACCGCCGAAACCGCCAGCAGCAAAATCTTTTTCGGCGTTTGCAGCAGCGCTTTCACACTCTTCCACTGGCGGCTTACGCTTATCAGCGCCAGCATAAAAAAGAAGGACCAAATAACGCGGTGAGTCAGGATCTCATCGGCGGGAACATACCAAATCACTTTGAAATAGGCGGGCGCGATGCCCCAGATAAAATAAGCGGCGAGCGCAAGTAATACGCCAAGCCGCGTCTGCTTTGCATCCATCAGAAAGACTCGTTGCGAAAATGTAACCGCATGGTACCCGATTTCGCAGGCCTGCTCACCCCACCATATAGGTAGCGGTTGCGCTGGCGATATGCACCTGCTCCTCGTTATGCAGCTCCACGCGTGCAACCGCGACCTTATTGCCGGCGCGCAGCAAACTACTGCTGGCGGTAAAGCGCGTACCGCGGCCAGGACGCAGATAATCAACACGTAAATCAATCGTTCCCATCCGCGCCAGACGCTGGCGAAGCTCCTCTTCGCTGATGGTTTCATGGCGGGTGAGGGTGCTGCCGACGCACACCAGCCCGGCGGCGACATCCAGCACGGAGGCAATCACTCCGCCGTGCAGAATGCTCTGAGCCCAGTTACCGACCATCATCGGCTGGTTATTGAAATGCAGTTCTGCGAACGCTTTTTCATAGCGCCCTAGCTCAAGGCCTAACGCACGGTTGTAGGGCATGTGATAGACAAAAATTTCGCCCACCATTTGCAGGGCTTGATCGGCGGTAAGAACGGCTGACATATCAATCTGATCCGATGAGTTAATGTAGTGTTAATTTTATGCTCAATGTTTGTTGATTGCTACTTTAAGAGCGATAGACGAGCAGTGACGCAAGAAATATGTAGAATACGTGCGGATAAGACTATTAATTAACTCAACTAGAATTCGGAGCTTAAACCGATGCGCACCTGGCCGGGGTATATTTTCGCAGTGCTGGCACTGCCGTTTATGGCACTCGCACAAGAAGCAACCATCAAAGAAGTCCATGATGCGCCCGCCGTACGCGGTAGCATCATCGCGAATATGTTGCAGGAGCATGATAATCCCTTCACGCTCTATCCGTATGAATCCAACTATGTGATCTATACCGATACCAGCGATCTGAATAAGGAAGCGATCCGCTCCTACAACTGGGCTGACAACGCGCGTAAAGATGAAGTGAAGTTCCAGATAAGCCTCGCTTTCCCCTTCTGGCGCGGCATTCTCGGGCCAAACTCGGTATTGGGCGGCTCCTATACGCAAAAATCCTGGTGGCAGCTCTCCAACAGCGGCGAGTCTTCTCCCTTCCGCGAAACCAACTACGAACCGCAGCTGTTCCTCGGTTTCGCCACAGATTACAAATTTGCCGGCTGGACGCTGCGTGACGTGGAAGTTGGTTTTAACCATGACTCCAATGGCCGCTCCGATCCTACCTCGCGCAGCTGGAACCGCGCTTATACCCGCCTGATGGCGCAAAACGGTAACTGGCTGGTGGAAGTGAAGCCCTGGTATGTCGTAGGCTCCACGGACGACAACCCGGATATCACCAAATATATGGGTTACTACCAGCTGAAAATCGGTTACGAAATTGGTGATGCGATCCTCAGCGCGAAAGGGCAGTACAACTGGAATACCGGCTACGGCGGCGCAGAGATCGGCCTCAGCTACCCGGTAACCAAACACGTTCGCCTCTATACTCAGGTTTACAGCGGCTACGGCGAATCGCTGATTGATTATAATTTCAATCAGACCCGCTTCGGCGTGGGCGTGATGCTCAACGATCTGTTTTAAGGCATTGCAGTTTCAGTCACAGGCGCTGAAAATAGCGCCTGTTTTTATTTCAGGCAAATGGGGTCAATGTGGCGCAGGCGGAAGTATTGAATCAGGAATCGCTGGCTAAACAGGTTTTACAAGAGACCTTTGGCTACCAGCAGTTCCGCCCTGGCCAGCAGGATATTATCGACACCGTGCTTGGCGGTCGCGACTGCCTGGTGGTGATGCCGACCGGCGGCGGCAAATCGCTCTGTTACCAAATTCCGGCGCTGGTGCTGGAAGGGCTGACGGTGGTGGTCTCGCCGCTTATCTCGCTGATGAAAGATCAGGTCGACCAGCTGCTCGCCAACGGTGTAGCGGCGGCCTGTCTCAACTCGACCCAGAACCGCGAGCAGCAGCTCGAGGTGGTAAACGGCTGTCGCAACGGGCAGATCCGTCTGCTCTATATCGCGCCTGAGCGCCTGATGCTCGACAACTTCCTTGACCAGTTGCGCCAGTGGAACACGGTGCTTATTGCCGTCGACGAAGCGCACTGTATCTCCCAGTGGGGACACGATTTCCGCCCGGAATACGCTGCGCTCGGCCAGCTGCGCCATATGCTTCCCAACGTGCCCTTTATGGCGCTTACCGCGACCGCCGATGACACCACGCGGCGCGATATTGAGCGTCTGCTCAGCCTTAACGATCCGCTGATTCAGGTCAGCAGTTTCGACCGCCCAAACATCCGCTACATGCTGATGGAGAAGTTTAAGCCTCTCGACCAGCTGCTGCGCTATGTGCAGGAGCAGCGGGGTAAATGCGGCATCATTTACTGCAACAGCCGGGCGAAAGTGGAAGATACCGCCGCGCGCTTGCAGGCGCGGGGGTTCAGCGCTGCGCCTTATCACGCCGGGCTGGAGAACGAGGTTCGTGCGCGGGTGCAGGAGCAGTTCCAGCGCGATGACCTGCAAATCGTGGTCGCTACCGTCGCCTTCGGTATGGGCATCAACAAACCCAACGTCCGCTTTGTGGTGCACTTCGACATTCCGCGCAATATCGAATCCTACTACCAGGAGACCGGTCGCGCCGGGCGCGATGGCCTGCCCGCAGAAGCGATGCTGTTTTACGATCCGGCAGATATGGCCTGGCTGCGCCGCTGCCTGGAGGAGAAGCCCGCCGGGCCGTTGCAGGATATCGAGCGCCACAAGCTCAACGCGATGGGCGCCTTTGCCGAAGCGCAAACCTGCCGTCGGCTGGTGCTGCTCAACTACTTTGGCGAAGGGCGTCACGCGCCGTGCGGCAACTGCGATATCTGCCTCGATCCGCCGCGTCAGTACGATGGTTTGCAGGATGCGCAGAAAGCGCTCTCCGCCATCTATCGCGTGAACCAGCGCTTCGGCATGGGTTATGTGGTTGAGGTGCTGCGCGGTGCGAATAACCAGCGTATCCGCGAGATGGGCCATGACAAGCTGCCGGTCTACGGCATCGGGCGCGAGCAGAGCCACGAACACTGGGTAAGCGTAATTCGCCAACTGATCCACCTGGGCTTCGCCATGCAAAATATCGCCCAGCACTCGGCGCTGCAACTCACGGAAGCGGCGCGTCCGGTGCTGCGCGGTGAGGTGCCGCTGATGCTGGCGGTGCCGCGCATGGTGACGCTGAAGCCGAAGGTGATGCAGAAGGCGGCGGTCGGCAATTACGATCGCAAGCTGTTCGCCAAACTGCGTAAGCTGCGTAAAGCGATTGCCGACGAAGAGAACATCCCTCCGTATGTGGTGTTTAACGATGCCACGCTGATTGAGATGGCGGAGCAGATGCCGCTTTCGCCGGGCGACATGCTGAGCGTCAATGGCGTCGGTACGCGCAAACTTGAGCGTTTCGGCCAGGAGTTTATGGCGCTGATCCGCGCCCATGTCGACGGCGATGAAGAGTAGTCAGCCTGCGGGAAAAGTGTCAGGATATCCCTTCACAGAATCCTTTCTCGCGAGTTCGCTATGTTAACGCTCTTTCTCTCCGTCATGACAGTGCACTTCATTGCGCTGATGAGCCCCGGTCCCGATTTTTTCTTTGTTTCTCAAACTGCCGTCAGCCGCTCGCGCAAAGAAGCGATGCTGGGCGTGCTCGGCATCACCGCTGGGGTGATGGTGTGGGCAGCGGTCGCGCTGCTTGGCCTCAACCTGATCCTCGCGAAAATGGCCTGGCTGCATAGCATTATTATGGTCGGCGGCGGGCTCTATCTCTGCTGGATGGGCTTTCAGATGCTGCGCGGCGCGCTGAAGAAAGAGACGGCGAACAGCGATGCGCCGCAGGTTGAGCTGGCGGCGGGCGGCCGCAGCTTTGTGAAAGGCTTGCTGACCAACCTCGCAAACCCGAAAGCGATTATCTACTTCGGATCGGTCTTCTCGTTGTTTGTTGGCGACAGCGTCGGCGCTCACGCGCGCTGGGGCATCTTTGTGCTGATTGTGGTAGAGACCTTCGCCTGGTTTACGCTGGTCGCCAGTGTCTTTGCGTTACCGCGCGTTCGTCGCGGCTATCAGCGAATGGCGAAGTGGATCGATGGCGTCGCCGGTGCGCTCTTCGCCGGGTTTGGTATCCATTTGATTATCTCCCGCTGATGCCGTATTGCCGGATGGCGCTTGCGCTTATCCGGCCTACGAAAACCAGGCGGCAAATCTTGTAGGCCGGATAAGGCGCAGCCGCCATCCGGCAAACAGACCGCACTCACGCGTGTCTTGCCGACGCCAACAACGCCCCCACCAGCACAAACAGCGATCCGAACACTTTATTCAATGCCTTCATCTGATGCGGGCCTTTGATCCATCCCGCAATGCGCCGCGCCAGCGTGGCATAACCAATCATCACAATGATATCGACCACAATGGTCGTCGCCCCAAGCACAACATACTGCATCACCTGCGGCTGATTGGGGGCGATAAACTGCGGGAAGAGGGCGGCGAGAAACACAATGCTCTTCGGGTTGGTGAGGTTCACAAACACCGCGCGTTTAAACAGCCGCCCGCGTGATTGCGTCTGCGCCAGGGTATGGAGATCGAGCGCGCCTGCGGCGCGCCACTGCTGAATACCGAGCCACACCAGGTAGGCCGCGCCCGCCCACTTCAGCACCTCAAACGCCAGCACCGAGCGGGAAAAGAGCGTGCCCAGCCCGATCCCAACCAACACGATATGGATCCCCAGCCCGGTCTGCAAACCGGCAATCGAAGCCGCCGCGCCGCGATAGCCGTGGCTAATGGAGGTGGTCATGGTATTGATCGCCCCGGATCCGGGCGAGAGGCTTAAAATCAACGATGTCAGCAGGTAGGCGAACCACCACTCGAAGGTCATGAGAAATTCCCTGGTTGTCGGTTTTTATGCCACAATACGCCATTGTCTGTGGAATTTGCTATTGGTCACAAAAAAACGATTTTACATGGCTAAAAGGGGCAAAATCCCGATGTTTCGGCAAAAAAAGGCGTGGGAAAGCAGAGAAAAAGCGTTCGCCGCATTCACCATGGGTCCGTTAATGGATTTCTGGCGATCGCGTGAAGAGGACGTGTTTACCGGCGTGGACGACGTGCCGGTCAGTTTTGTGCGTTTTCGCGCGCAGAGTAACGATCGGGTGATCGTGATCTGCCCCGGCCGTATCGAAAGCTACGTAAAGTATGCCGAACTGGCCTATGACCTGTTCCACCTCGGTTACGACGTGCTGATTATCGATCACCGCGGCCAGGGTCGCTCCGGGCGCATGCTGCCCGACGCGCATCGCGGCCATGTGGTGAAATTTAGCGACTATGTCGAAGATTTGGCCGCCTTCTGGGAGCAGGAAGTTGCCAGCGGCCCGTGGCGCAAACGCTATATTCTGGCGCACTCGATGGGCGGCGCGATCTCAACGCTCTTTTTACAGCGCTATCCGCACGCCTGTGACGCCATCGCGCTCTGCGCGCCGATGTTCGGCATTGTTATTCACCTGCCGGATTGGGTGGTGCGCCCGCTGCTGGAGTGGGCTGAGAGCTACCCAAGCATCCGCGACGGTTACGCCATCGGTACCGGCAGTTGGCGTCCGCTGCCCTTCGCCATCAACGTGTTGACCCACAGCCGCGAGCGCTACCGCCGTAACGTGCGTTTCTACGCCGATGAACCGACCCTGCGCGTCGGCGGCCCAACCTGGCACTGGGTGCGCGAAGGCATTCTCGCTGGCGAACAGGCGCTGGCAGGAGTGGAAAAAGATGCCACGCCGACATTACTGATTCAGGCAGAAGAGGAGCATGTGGTGGATAACCGCATGCATCAGCGCTTCTGCGAACGCCGCGCCGCCGCCGGTCACCCCTGCGAAGGGGGGAAACCGCTGGTCATCGAAGGCGCGTACCATGAGATCCTTTTTGAAAAGGACGCCATGCGCTCAGTCGCGCTCAACGCCATCGTCGATTTTTTCGATCGACATAACTGATGATTTATTGAGGTTAAATTTTCTTATGTACCAGGTTGTTGCCTCTGATTTAGACGGTACGCTGCTCTCTCCCGACCACACACTGTCGCCTTTCGCCAAAGAAACCTTAAAACTGCTGACCGCGCGCGGTGTGAACTTTGTCTTCGCCACCGGCCGCCACCACGTTGATGTCGGGCAGATCCGCGATAATTTAGATATCAAAGCCTACATGATCACCTCCAACGGCGCGCGCGTGCACGATACCGACGGAAACCTGGTCTTCACCCATAACCTCGATCGCGATATCGCCGCCGATCTCTTCGGCATGATGCATAACGAGCCGGAGATCATCACCAACGTCTACCGCGACGATGAGTGGTTTATGAACCGCCACCGCCCGGATGAGATGCGCTTCTTCAAAGAGGCGGTGTTCAAATACGCGATTTACGAGCCGGGTTTACTGGAGCCGGAGGGCGTCAGCAAAGTCTTCTTCTCCTGCGACAACCACGAAAAACTGCTGCCGCTGGAGCAGGCGATCAACGCCCGCTGGGGCGATCGCGTCAACGTCAGCTTCTCCACCTTGACCTGCCTGGAAGTGATGGCGGGCGGCGTATCGAAAGGCCATGCGCTGGAAGCGGTCTCGCACGCGCTGGGTTACAGCCTGAAAAATTGCATCGCCTTCGGCGACGGCATGAACGATGCTGAAATGCTGTCGATGGCGGGTAAAGGCTGCATTATGGCTAACGCCCACCAGCGCCTGAAACAGCTCCATCCGGAACTGGAAGTAATTGGTACCAACGCCGACAACGCCGTGCCGAAATACCTGCGTAAGCTCTATCTTGGCGAAGATTGACAACTGTTCGCAAAACAAACAGACGTCAACTAAATAGTCAAACTTTGTACACCTGAGTTCGCTACAATGCGTGTCCTTTCACTTGAGAGACATTCATTGTGGCGTTACTGATCATCACCACCATTCTGTGGGCCTTCTCGTTTAGCCTGATTGGCGAATACCTTGCCGGGCATGTCGACAGCTACTTTTCGGTGCTGATGCGCGTCGGGCTGGCGGCGCTGGTCTTTTTACCCTTCCTGCGCACACGCGGCCATAATCTGCAAACCATCGGCTTGTATATGCTGGTGGGCGCGCTGCAACTGGGTATCATGTATCTGTTCGGCTTCCAGGCCTATCTCTACTTAACGGTCTCCGAGTTCCTGCTCTTCACCGTCTTCACTCCGCTCTATATCACGCTGATTTACGACCTGCTGAGCAAACGCAGGCTGCGCTGGAGCTACCTGCTGAGCGCCGGGCTGGCGGTGATTGGCGCGGTGATCATTCGCTACGACAAAGTGAGCGATCACTTCTGGACGGGGCTGATCCTCGTGCAACTGGCGAATATCAGCTTTGCGATTGGCATGGTGGGGTATAAGCGCCTGATGGAGACGCGCCCGATGCCGCAGCACAACGCCTTTGCCTGGTTCTATCTTGGCGCGTTTGTGGTGGCAGCAGTAGCGTGGCTGATAATGGGCAATCCGCAGAAATTACCGACCACCACGTTGCAGTGGAGCGTGCTGGTGTGGCTGGGCGTCGTGGCGTCCGGGCTGGGTTACTTTATGTGGAACTACGGCGCGACGCAGGTGGACGCGGGCACGCTCGGCATCATGAACAATGTGCATGTTCCTGCGGGGCTGCTGGTCAATCTTGCCATCTGGCAGCAGCAGCCGCACTGGCCCAGCTTTATTATTGGTGGTGCGGTGATAATGGCTTCGCTATGGGTACATCGCCGTTGGGTCGCTCCGCGCTCCGCACAAACGGCAGATGATCGCAGGCGTGGTTCCGCGCTGAGCGAATAAACGCTTCCGTTACCGGCTGACGCTGCTCGCCGTCGCGCACCGCGGCGTACAGCCGGCTCCACAATCCCTCGCCGAGGGTTTTGGTCACAATCAGACCCTGGCGCTCAAAACTCTCCACCACCCAGTGCGGCAGCGCCGCAATCCCCATGCGTGCGGAGACCATCTGAATCAGCAGCAGCGTGTTATCGACGCTTTTCAGTGACGGGCTGACGCCTGCCGGTTGCAGAAAGTGCCGCCAGATATCGAGCCGGCTGCGCTGCACCGGATAGATGAGCAGCGTTTCGCTGGCGATATCTTCCGGCGTGATATGCGCCACCGCTGCCAGCGGATGATCCGGCGCCAGCACCAGGCGTACTTCAAAATCAAACATCGGTGAATAGTGCAGGCCGCTGCGCGGCAGAATGTCGGAGGTGAGCACCAGATCCAGCTCGCCCTGTTGCAAAGCGGGCTGCGGATCGAAGGTAACGCCGGATTTGAAATCCATCTCCACCTGCGGCCAGCTCTGGCGGAAATTCTCAAGCGCGGGGGTCAACCACTGAATACAGCTATGGCACTCAATGGCGATGCGTAAGGTGGTTTGCTGCGGCTCATTGCAGGCTTGCAGCGCGCGGCTAATCTGCGGCAGCACCTGATTGGCCAATTGCAGCAAAATTTCCCCCTGCGGCGTAAAACGCAGCGGCTGGCTTTTACGCACAAACAGACGAAAACCGAGGCGCTGTTCCAGATCGCTGAACTGATGGGAAAGGGCGGATTGCGTCTGGTGCAGCGTTGCCGCAGCGGCAGCCAGCGATCCGCTATTTCGTAACGCTTGCAGCGTTTTCAGGTGCTTAATCTCGATCATGAAACTCTTTCACTCCGGCATGAATATTTTGCGCTTGAGGAATACACAGTACATTCACATTATGGATGTGTAAACATCTGGACGTCCAAAACTCGTCGTATTTCAACTTGCAGGTGCGTTGGCTGCCTCGCTTACCCCGGTCACTTACTTCAGTAAGCTCCCGGGGATGCGCTACGTTGCCGCCTTCCTGCCAGTCGAACTACTTAGAGTTTTGCCTTCAGAATCAGCTAAATAAAAGAGGAAGGAACATGACAATTATTAACCACACCCTCGGTTTCCCTCGTGTTGGTCTGCGTCGTGAGCTGAAGAAAGCGCAAGAGAGCTACTGGGCCGGCAACGCCAGCCGTGAAGAGTTACTGGCGGTGGGCCGCGAGCTGCGCGCACGTCACTGGGATCAGCAGAAAGAAGCGGGTGTCGATCTGCTGCCGGTCGGCGACTTCGCCTGGTACGACCATGTTCTGACCACCAGCCTGCTGCTTGGCAACGTGCCGGCTCGTCATCAGAACAAAGACGGCTCTGTCGATATCGATACCCTGTTCCGCATCGGTCGTGGTCGTGCACCGACCGGCGAACCGGCGGCGGCGGCGGAAATGACCAAATGGTTTAACACCAACTATCACTACATGGTGCCGGAATTCACCCAGGGCCAGCAGTTCAAACTCACCTGGACCCAACTGCTGGATGAAGTGGATGAAGCGCTGGCGCTCGGCCACAACGTCAAGCCAGTGCTGCTTGGCCCGGTTACCTACCTGTGGCTGGGCAAAGTCAAAGGCGAGCAGTTCGACCGCCTGAGCCTGCTGAACGATATTCTGCCGGTCTACCAGCAGGTGCTGGCGGAGCTGGCGAAACGCGGCGTCGAGTGGGTGCAGATTGACGAACCTGCGCTGGTGCTGGAGCTGCCGCAAGCCTGGCTTGATGCCTTTAAACCGGCTTACGACGCGCTGAACGGCCAGGTCAAACTGCTGCTGACCACCTATTTTGAAGGCGTCACGCCGAACCTCGATACCATTACCGCGCTGCCGGTGCAGGGCCTGCATGTTGATCTGGTGCATGGCAAAGATAACGTCGCCGAACTGCATCAGCGCCTGCCGGCCGACTGGCTGCTCTCCGCCGGGCTGATTAATGGCCGTAACGTCTGGCGCGCCGATCTCACTGAGAAGTACGCGCAGATCAAAGAGCTGGTGGGTAAACGTCCGCTGTGGGTTGCCTCCTCCTGCTCGCTGCTGCACAGCCCGATCGATCTGAGCGTAGAAACCCGCCTCGATAAAGAGGTGAAAAGCTGGTTCGCCTTCGCCCTGCAAAAATGCCAGGAGCTGGCGCTGCTGCGCGATGCGCTCAACAGCGGCAATACCGACAAACTGGCGGAGTGGAGCGCCCCGATCCAGGCGCGTCGCCACTCAACCCGCGTGCACAACACCGCCGTTGCGAAACGCCTGGCGGCGATCACCGCGCAGGACAGCCAGCGTCAAAGCCCCTACGCCGAACGCGCTCAGGCGCAGCGCGCCCGCTTTAATCTGCCGGCCTGGCCGACCACCACTATCGGCTCCTTCCCGCAAACCACTGAAATTCGTGGCCTGCGTCTGGACTTTAAAAAGGGCAACCTCGATGCTAGCAACTACCGCACCGGTATCGCGGAACATATCAAACAAGCGATTGCCGAGCAGGAGCGCCTGGGGCTGGACGTGCTGGTGCATGGTGAAGCCGAGCGTAACGACATGGTCGAGTACTTCGGTGAAAACCTCGACGGTTTCGTCTTTACGCAAAATGGCTGGGTGCAGAGCTACGGCTCCCGCTGCGTGAAACCGCCGGTGGTCATCGGTGATGTCAGCCGCCCGCAGCCGATCACCGTTGAGTGGGCGAAGTATGCCCAGTCGCTGACCGATAAACCGGTCAAAGGGATGCTTACCGGCCCGGTGACCATTCTCTGCTGGTCCTTCCCGCGTGAAGATGTCAGCCGCGAAACCATCGCTAAACAGATTGCGCTGGCGCTGCGTGATGAAGTAGCGGATCTGGAAGCAGCCGGTATCGGCGTCATTCAGATTGATGAACCTGCCCTGCGCGAAGGGTTACCGCTGCGTCGCAGCGACTGGGATGCCTATCTGCAATGGGGTGTTGAAGCCTTCCGCCTTAACGCCGCAGTGGCGAAAGATGAGACGCAGATCCACACCCACATGTGTTACTGCGAGTTCAACGACATCATGGACTCTATCGCCGCGCTGGATGCCGACGTTATCACCATCGAAACCTCCCGTTCCGACATGGAACTGCTGGAGTCCTTCGAAGAGTTCGAATACCCGAACGAAATCGGGCCGGGCGTGTATGACATTCACTCGCCAAACGTCCCGAGCGTTGAGTGGATCGAGGAGCTGTTGCAGAAAGCGGCGCAGCGTATCCCGGCAGAGCGTCTGTGGGTCAACCCGGACTGCGGCCTGAAAACCCGCGGCTGGCCGGAAACGCGCAGCGCGCTGGCAAACATGGTAAAAGCCGCGCAGAACCTGCGTCAGCAGTAATCAGCCTTACCGCGCCGCTGTTAAAAACGGCGGCGCGTCCTTGCCTTAGCGCATCTCATCCCGCCTTCGTAACATGATTGTCAAACTCCCTTGTTTTAATCGTCGCAACGAAAACAGCGGGAGAGATCCATGAATAACAAACGTGTGCTGGCCGCAGTTGTGCTGGCTCTTATCAGTGCCTCGTCATGGGCAAAATCAACCTTAACGCTCTATACCAGCCAGCCGAATGACGATGCGCAGATGACCGTCAGCGCCTTCGAAAAAGCGCACCCGGATATTGAAGTGAAGTGGATCCGCGACGGCACCAGCAAGCTGATCGCCCGCTTGCAGGCAGAGTTAGCCGCCGGAAGCGCCGCGCCGGATGTGCTGCTGATTGCCGACAGCGTGACCATGGAATCCCTCAAAAAACAGAACCTGCTGGCAGCTTATAAATCGCCCGAAGCGGCGCGCTTCGACCCACAGTTGTTTGATAAAGAGGGCTATTACTACGGCACCAAAGTGATCACTACCGGCATTGCCTACCACACCAAAGCACCGCTCAAACCGACCTCCTGGCTGGATCTGCTCAAACCTGAAGTGAAAAACATGACCACGCTGCCAAGCCCGCTCTACTCCGGCGCAGCGCAGATCCACCAGGCGACGCTGATGAACGACCCGGCGCTCGGCTGGCAATACTACGAAAAACTGAAACAGAACGGTGCGATGCCGCAAAGCGGCAACGGTGCGGTGATGAGCGCCATCGCCTCCGGCAGCAAAGCCTATGGCGTGCTGGTGGATTACCTGGCGATCCGCGAAAAAGCCAAAGGTGCGCCGGTTGAGTTTCTCTTCCCGAAAGAGGGCGTCAGCGTCGTTACCGAACCGGTAGCGATGATGAAGGGAACCAAGAACCCGCAAGGGGCGAAAGAGTTTATCGATTTTGTCCTCTCTGACGCCGGGCAAAAACTGGTGCTGCAACAGGGCTATCTGCCTGCGGATGCGAAGCTGCCGGTGCCAAAAGGCTTCCCGCCGCGTGACAGCATCAAACTGATGCCGTTTGATGCGGCGAAAGCGCTGGCCGAGACCGAGGCGAACAAAAAACGCTTCGCCGATCTCTTCGGTAACCGTTAAACGATGAGTAGCGCAATCGTGCCGAACAGCGGCGGCGGCGCAACCAAAGGGCTGCTCTGGCTGTTGCTGTGCCTGGTGGCGCTGCTGAGCCTGTTGCCCAGCCTGCGGCTGCTGCTCTCCGCGCTGGTGGACTGGCGGCAGGGGAGTGACAGCAGCCTGTGGCGCGTGCTCAGCAACCCGGCGACCTGGCTGGCGCTCTGGCACAGCCTTTACACCAGCGGGCTTGGCACACTGCTGTCACTGCTGCTCGGCAGCCTGTTTGCCTTCTGCCTGGCGCTGACCAACATCCGCCTCAAACAGATGTGGGTGTTTCTGTTTATGTTGCCGATGATGATCCCGCCGCAGGTCACCGCCCTGAGCTGGCTGCAACTCTTCGGCCCCGGCAGCATTTTGCTTAACAGCCTCGGTATCGCGCCAGGGTTTGGCAGCAGCAACCCGCTCTACTCGCCGGAAGGGATTGCGCTGCTGCTCGGTATTCAGCATGCGCCGCTGGTGTTTCTCGCGCTACGTACGCAACTGCGCGCATTACCGCAGGAGCATATTGAAGCGGCGAGGCTTAATGGCGCATCGCTATGGCGTGTATTTATCGATATTGTGCTGCCGCTGTGCCGCACCGCGCTGTGGGCGGGAGCCGCCATCGCCTTTGTCTCGGCGCTGGGCAACTTCGGTATTCCGGCGATGCTCGGCATTCCCATCTCCTATTTCGTGTTGCCAATCCATATCTATCAGACGCTGGCAAGCTTTGGCCCCTCAATGCTCAACGACGTGGCGGCGCTCTCGCTGCTGATGGGCGTACTGGCAATTGGCATTGTCATGCTCCAGAGCCGGATGCAGCGGCGCTATGCCTTACCGCTGATTGGCACAACCGGGCGCGCGATTGCGTTCAGGCTGGGAAGCGGGCGGCTGGCCGTCGAAGTGCTGCTCGGCGCAGTGCTGTGCGCGATCCTGCTCGCGCCCCTGCTGGCACTGATCGCCACATCGCTGGTGCCGACGCTCGGCGTGCCGCTGAACAGCGAGACCTTTACCCTCACCGCCTGGTACAACCTCTTCACCGAGCAGAGCGCCACGGCGCGCGCCCTCGGCAACAGTTTTCTGCTATCGATCGCAGCCGCGCTGGTGCTGATGCTGGTTAGCCTGCCGCTGGCGTGGCTGCTGGTGCGCTACCCGAACCGCCTGCTGCGCGGCTTGCACAGCATAATTGATATTCCCTACACGCTGCCGGGCGTGGTGCTGGCGATCGCCTGCATTCTGCTCTTCGCCCGCCCGCTGCCGCTGCTTGATATCGCGCTCGGCGGCACGCTGACGATTATCTTTTTGGCCTATCTGGCGCGCTTTTTGACGGTCTGCCTGAAGCCGGTGCACAGCAGCATGCTGCAACTTGACCCGGCGATGGAGGAGGCGGCAAGCCTGGCGGGCGCGGCTTTCGGCCAGCGTCTGCGCCATATCGTCTTACCACTGCTGGCCCCGGCAGCATTTGCCGGTGCGCTGTTGGTATTTCTTACGGCGGTTAATGAGTTAACCGTTTCGGCGCTGTTATGGAGCGCGGGAAAGGAGACCATCGGCGTGGTGATTTTCAACCTTGATGAGAGCGGCGATAAGGTGCTGGCCTCGGCGCTCTCCGTGCTGGTGGTGGCGCTGGTCGCGCTGGTGATGCTACTGCTCGGCGCGCTCGGGCGCTATTTACCGAAAGGAGTGATCCCATGGCAGAACTGAAGCTCGAACGGCTCAGCAAAGTGTTTGGCGAGCAGGCGGTGGTGCGGGATCTGACCTTAACGCTGCCGCAGGGTGCCTTTACCGCGTTGTTAGGGCCAAGCGGCTGCGGCAAAACCACCACGCTGCGCATTCTTGCCGGGCTGGAGACATTAAGCGACGGGCGTTTGCTGCAGGGTGAGCGCCTGCTGGCGGATAAAAGCCACCATACGCCGCCGGAGCAGCGCGATATGGGAATGGTGTTCCAGTCCTATGCCCTGTGGCCGCATATGACGGTTGCCGAAAATGTCGGTTATCCGCTGAAGCTGCGTAAAGTGAACGGTGCCGCGCGGCAAAAACAGGTGATGGCGGCGCTGGAGGTGGTTGAACTTGGAGCGTATGCCACACGTGCGCCGCACGAACTTAGCGGCGGGCAGCGTCAGCGTGTTGCGCTGGCGCGCTGCCTGGTCTCCGAGCCGCAAGTGGTGCTGCTGGATGAGCCATTAGCCAATCTCGACAGGCACCTGCGTGCCACCATGGAGCAGACGTTTCGGGAGTTTCATCGCCGCACCGGTGCCACCTTTGTCTATGTCACCCACGATCAGGCGGAAGCGATGGCGCTGGCGAGCCATATTGCGGTGCTCCATCAGGGCGAACTGATGCAGTGGGGCGCGCCGCAGGATCTCTACCAGCAGCCGAAAAGTGGCTGGGTCGCGCGCTTTATTGGTAAGGGCAGCGTGCTGACGCTGGCGACGCCCGCCGGAGATCAACAGCTGGACAGCGCCTCGCTGCATCACGGCTTGTCGCAGAGCGGGTACGGCGCGCAACAGCCGGTGCTGGTGCGCCCGGAGCATGTGCAGATTGCCGGGGAAGGATTAAGCGCGCAGGTGGAGAGCTGCATCTATCAGGGCGAGCGCTATTTGCTGGCGCTACGTTTAGCGGATGGGCAGGGGCTTACAGCGTTTCATCACGCCGCGCTGCAACCGCAGCAGTCGGTCTGCGTGCGTTTACTACAGGGCTGGAAGCTGGAGGCGGCATAGGACGCCGCCTCCATGTGGGAACTCTACTTTTTCGCGTACTGCGCAAACCACGCCAGCATGCGCTGCCAGCCGTCGGCGGCAGATTCCGCATGGTAGCTCGGGCGATAATCGGCATTGAACGCGTGACCCGCTTCCGGGTAGACGATGATCTCCGCGTTGGCATTTGCCGCGCGCAGCGCCTGGCGCATCGTCTCCACGCTCTCCTGCGAAATCCCGGTATCCTGCGCGCCATAAAGGCCGAGCACCGGCGCGGTCAGATCGGTGGCGATATCGACCGGGTGTTTCGGTGAGTTTAAGGTCTTTTCACCCGTCAGCTTGCCGTACCAGGCGACCGCTGCTTTCAGTTGCGGGTTGTGCGCCGCGTAAAGCCACGCAATGCGGCCGCCCCAGCAGAAGCCGGTCACCAGTAGTTGATGGGCGTCACCGCCGTTGCGCGCCGCCCAGTTGGCGACGTGGTCGAGATCGGCCAGCACCTGCGCATCCGGTACTTTACTGACCAGCCCGCTTAAGAGCGTGGGAACGTCGGCAAAATCATTCGGATCGCCCTGGCGGAAATAGAGCTCCGGCGCGACGGCAAGATAGCCCTCCAGCGCCAGCCGGCGGCAGAGATCGCGAATATGTTCATGGACGCCAAAAATCTCCTGCACGACGATAACAATCGGCAGCGGGCCTTCGGCATCTTTTGGTCGGGCGTGATACGCGGGCATGGTATCGCCCTGCGTTGGAATGGAAGTTTCGCCTGCGATCAGCCTCTCTTCCGGCGTATGAACCGTGGTTGACGCAAGCGGTGAAGCCGCAGGCGCAAAGCCCGGCTGTTTGGTGGTGGTCATGACATTCTCCCTACCCTTTATTAGCGCTCCCCTAACTATAGTCATGAAGCCCAGGGCATGCGCAATCGCCGTGCGCAGGCAATCTTTGCTGCTGAGTTAGCGGGAATAACGTGTTAGTGTGACGCGCGTCACTATTTTATGGAAATTGATTGCAATCAATTTCATTCATGGTGACAGCAGTCACGAAAACAAGCGCGTGGCTTCTGTAAAGTACCGTTTTACCTCCCCCCGATAATACCGACCACAGAGGAGTCTGTTATGTCCAAGTCTGATGTTTTTCACCTCGGCCTCACTAAAAACGATTTACAAGGGGCTACCCTGGCCATCGTCCCTGGCGATCCGGAGCGAGTGGAAAAGATCGCCGCGCTGATGGATAAGCCGGTCAAGCTGGCCTCTCACCGCGAATTCACCAGCTGGCGCGCCGAGCTGGATGGCAAAGCAGTGATCATCTGTTCTACCGGTATCGGCGGTCCTTCTACTTCCATCGCCGTTGAAGAGCTGGCGCAGCTGGGCATCCGCACCTTCCTGCGTGTCGGCACCACCGGCGCGATCCAGCCGCATATCAACGTCGGCGATGTACTGATCACTACCGCCTCCGTGCGCCTTGACGGCGCCAGCCTGCACTTTGCACCGATGGAGTTCCCGGCGGTGGCGGATTTTGAGTGCACCACGGCGCTGGTGGCCGCGGCCGATGCGATTGGCGCGACTAAACATATCGGCGTGACCGCCTCGTCTGACACCTTCTACCCGGGCCAGGAGCGTTATGACACCTTCTCCGGCCGCGTGGTAAACCGCTTTAAAGGCTCGATGGAAGAGTGGCAGTCAATGGGCGTGATGAACTATGAAATGGAGTCCGCTACGCTGCTTACCATGTGTGCAAGCCAGGGGCTACGCGCCGGGATGGTTGCCGGTGTGATCGTTAACCGCACCCAGCAGGAGATCCCGAACGCGGAAACCATGAAGCAGACCGAAAGCCACGCGGTGAAAATTGTGGTCGATGCCGCGCGTCGACTTCTGTAATCCCGCTTCCAGATTTACAAGGCCGACGCGTTCGGCCTTTTTTATTTGCGTAACGCCTCGCAGAAAAGCCCTTCCAAACTGGACGTTTATACAGCACAATCCCGACGGAATGGGTGATGAAGAGGGAGCGGAATGGAGAGTTCAATCATCGTACTGGCAGCCGTGGCGCTGGCAGGATTACTGGTCGGCTGGCTGGCCGCAAGCTGGCGCGGTGCGCAGCAGCAGGCGGAGTTGCTCGCCGAGCAGCGCGATGTCTTCAGTGAACTGAGCGCCGCCCGCCAGCAGATCGCCCAGAATAGCCACTGGCGCGAAGAGTGCGAGTTGCTGAATAACGAACTGCGCAGCCTGCAACATATCAATAGCTCGCTGGAAGCGGATCTGCGTGAAGTCACCACCCGGCTTGAATCCACCCAGCTGCATGCGGAAGAGAAACTGCGCCAGATGCACAGTAGCGAGCAGCGTCTGAGCGAGCAGTTTGAAAACCTCGCCAACCGTATTTTCGAACAGAGCAACCGTCGCGTTGACGAACAGAACCGCCAGAGCCTCAATGGCTTACTCACCCCGCTGCGCGAGCAGCTCGACGGCTTTCGCCGCCAGGTGCAGGAGAGCTTCGGTCAGGAGGCGCGCGAACGGCACACCCTGGCCCACGAAATCCGTAACCTCCAGCAGCTGAATGCCCAGATGGCGCAAGAAGCCATCAACCTCACCCGCGCGCTGAAAGGCGATAACAAAACCCAGGGTAATTGGGGCGAAGTGGTGCTGACCCGCGTGCTTGAAGCCTCCGGCCTGCGCGAAGGGCATGAGTATGAAACCCAGGTCAGCATGGAGAACGAGAGCCGCGCGCGCATGCAGCCGGACGTCATTGTGCGCCTGCCGCAGGGCAAGGACGTGGTGATCGACGCCAAAATGACGCTGGTGGCCTACGAGCGCTACTTCAACGCCGAGGATGAGTTTTCCCGCGAAGCGGCGCTACAGGAGCACATCACCTCCGTGCGTGGTCACATTCGCCTGCTGGGAAGGAAAGATTATCAGCAGCTCTCCGGCCTGCGCAGCCTGGATTACGTCCTGATGTTTATCCCGGTGGAACCCGCCTTTTTAATCGCCCTCGACAGACAGCCGGAGCTGATTACCGAGGCGCTGAAAAACAACATTATGCTGGTCAGCCCGACCACGCTACTGGTCGCCCTGCGTACCATCGCCAACCTGTGGCGTTACGAGCACCAGAGCCGCAATGCGCAGCAGATCGCGGAGCGGGCGAGCCGCCTGTATGACAAAATGCGCCTCTTCGTCGACGATATGACCGCGATTGGCCAGAGCCTGGAGAAGGCGCAGGATAACTACCGCCAGGCGATGAAAAAACTCAGCTCAGGGCGCGGCAACCTGCTGGCACAAACTGAGGCATTTCGTGGGCTTGGCGTCGAGATCAAGCGCGAGATTAATCCGGAACTGGCCGCGCAGGCGCAAGATCAGGACGAAGAATTTCGTCTGCGGGCAGGACAAGACGCGTTTAACGATCATAATCAAGACAATGGATTAGATATGGCGACGCCGGGCGAAGAGGCTGCGGTGAAGGCCTCTTCGGGCGGTTGAAACGTAGGGCAATCGCGTCCAATCTGATACACTTCATCAACAAATCCTTAAATAGCAGGCACTAAGATGGCGGAAGATTCAAAAGAGACAACACACTTTGGTTTTCAGACCGTCGCCAAGGAAAATAAAGCCGATATGGTGGCGCATGTTTTCCACTCGGTTGCGTCAAAATACGATGTGATGAACGACTTAATGTCGATGGGTATCCACCGCTTGTGGAAGCGATTTACCATCGATTGCAGCGGCGTGCGCCGTGGGCAGAAAGTCCTCGATCTGGCGGGTGGCACCGGCGATCTCACCGCAAAATTTTCTCGTCTGGTTGGCGAAACCGGCCAGGTTGTGCTGGCGGATATCAACGAGTCGATGCTGAAGATGGGCCGCGAAAAGCTGCGCAATCTTGGTGTTATCGGCAACGTTGAATATGTGCAGGCGAACGCCGAAGCGCTGCCGTTCCCGGACAACACCTTCGACTGCATCACCATCTCCTTCGGTTTGCGTAACGTTACCGACAAAGAGAAAGCGCTGCGCTCCATGTTTCGCGTGCTGAAGCCGGGCGGCCGTCTGCTGGTGCTGGAGTTCTCCAAACCGGTTATTGAGCCGCTGAGCAAAGCTTACGATGCTTACTCCTTCCACGTTCTGCCGCGCATTGGTCAGATGGTGGCAAACGACGCGGAGAGCTACCGTTACCTGGCTGAATCCATCCGTATGCATCCCGATCAGGACACCCTGAAAGCGATGATGCAGGATGCTGGTTTTGAAAACGTCGATTACTACAACCTGACCGCCGGTATTGTTGCCTTGCACCGTGGCTACAAATTCTGACAGGAGTGCGTATGCCCTTTAAGCCGATGGTGGCCGCGGGAATTGAACGCGTGCTGAATACCTTTTTTTACCGCGACAGCGCGCTGAAAGCGGCGCGCCAGCGTCTCTACGGCAAAGTGCTGCGCGTGGTGGTGCAGGAGTTTTCCGCGCCGATTGTGCTGGTCTTCAGCGAGCGCCAGGTTGACGTGCTGAGCGAGTGGGAAGGGGAAGCCGACTGTTCGGTCATTACCCGCCTCAACGTGCTGCCGAAGCTGCGCGACCGTCAGCAGCTCACTGCGCTTATCCGCAGCGGTGAACTGGAAGTGCAGGGCGATATTCAGGTCGTACAAAACCTCTCTTCACTGATGGATCAGGCCGAGTTTGACCCGGCGGAAGTGCTTGCGCCGTGGACTGGCGACATCGCCGCTGAGGGTATCAGCAAATTTCTACGCGGCGGCGCGCGCCTTTTTCGCCACGGCTTTACGCGCCAGCAGCGCTATCTCTCTGAAGCCTTAACGGAAGAGTGGCGCGTGGCACCGGGCGCGCTGGAAATCGCCTGGTTTGCCGAAGAGACAGCGGCCGCTGAACGTGCCGCGGACGCCTTAGCCAAACGACTGGATAAACTGGAGGGCAAATGACGCCCGGAGAATTACGGCGACTCTATTTCATCATCCAGACTTTTTTGAGTTACGGGCTTGATGAGCTCATCCCCAACATGCGTCTTACCCTGCCGCTGCGTCTGTGGCGCAGAACCCTCTTCTGGATGCCCAACCGGCATAAAGAGAAGGAGTTGGGTGTACGTCTTCGCCTCGCCCTGCAAGAGCTTGGGCCGGTATGGATTAAATTCGGGCAGATGCTCTCCACCCGCCGCGATCTCTTCCCGCCGATGATCGCCGATCAGCTGGCGATGTTGCAGGATCGCGTTGCGCCCTTCGACGGAAGGCTTGCAAAAAAGCAGATTGAAAAAGCGATGGGCGATCGCCCGGTCGAAGAGTGGTTTGATGATTTCAATATTGAACCGCTGGCATCCGCCTCCATCGCGCAGGTGCATACCGCGCGGCTGAAAGAGAATGGCAAAGAGGTGGTGATCAAAGTGATCCGCCCGGACATTCTGCCGATCATCAAAGCGGACCTGCGCCTGATCTACCGCCTGGCGGGCTGGGTTCCGCGCCTGCTGCCGGATGGCCGCCGTCTGCGCCCGCAGGAAGTGGTGCACGAATATGAGAAGACGCTGATCGACGAACTCGATCTGCTGCGCGAATCGGCGAATGCCATTCAGCTGCGCCGCAACTTTGAAAACAGCCCGATGCTCTATGTGCCGGAAGTCTATTCCGACTACTGCAGCCAGAACATGATGGTGATGGAGCGCATCTACGGCATTCCGGTTTCCGATGTCGCGGCGCTGGAGAAGAACGGTACCAACATGAAGCTGCTGGCTGAACGCGGCGTTCAGGTCTTCTTCACCCAGGTGTTTCGGGACAGCTTCTTCCATGCCGATATGCACCCTGGCAACATCTTCGTTAGCTACGATCACCCGGAAGATCCGCAATACATTGG
This sequence comes from Kosakonia sp. HypNH10, assembly GCF_029850615.1. Lineage (NCBI taxonomy): Bacteria > Pseudomonadati > Pseudomonadota > Gammaproteobacteria > Enterobacterales > Enterobacteriaceae > Kosakonia > Kosakonia sp. HypNH10. Next base: position 14,268 of record NZ_JAOTIU010000011.1, on the reverse strand, counting down.
CATTGACTGCGGTATCGTTGGCTCGCTGAACAAAGAAGATAAGCGCTATCTGGCGGAAAACTTTATCGCCTTCTTCAACCGTGACTACCGCAAAGTAGCGGAGCTGCACGTTGATTCAGGGTGGGTACCGGCAGATACCAACGTTGAAGAGTTTGAGTTTGCCATCCGTACCGTCTGCGAGCCGATATTTGAGAAGCCGCTGGCGGAGATCTCCTTTGGTCACGTGCTGCTGAACCTCTTCAATACCGCGCGCCGCTTCAATATGGAAGTGCAACCGCAGCTGGTATTACTGCAAAAAACCCTGCTCTACATCGAAGGGGTAGGGCGTCAGCTCTATCCGCAGCTCGATTTGTGGAAAACGGCGAAGCCTTTCCTTGAAACGTGGATCAAAGACCAGGTTGGCTTCCCGGCGCTGGTGCGGGCAATTAAGGAGAAGGGCCCCTTCTGGATCGAAAGAATGCCGGAAGTTCCTGAACTGATCTTCAACGGATTGCAGCATGGAAAACATTTGCAACAAAGCGTTGATAAAATTGCCCGTGAGTTAGAGGTTAACCGCGTCCGGCAGGGGCAGTCCCGCTATCTGTTTGGTATCGGTGCGACGCTGCTGTTAAGCGGCACGTTATTGCTGATAACCCGCCCTGAGCTGGCGAATAATCCGTTGTGGTTAATGGGCGGCGGGCTGCTTGTCTGGCTGCTGGGCTGGCGTAAGACGCGCTGACCTGATTCGCCCTGGCCATGCCGGTCAGGGACATGCAGCCCGGGGCATAACGTGTATACTGTGGCCTCTTTCTAACATCGTCTCTTAGAGGGGAAGTGAGTATGGGTAGTATCGGCATTTGGCAGTTGGTGGTTATTGCGGTCATCGTTGTGCTGCTGTTTGGCACCAAAAAGCTCGGCTCGATTGGCTCCGATCTTGGCGCGTCGATCAAGGGCTTCAAAAAAGCGATGAGCGACGATGATAAAAAAGAGAGTGAGGCAAAATCGGCTCAGGATGCAGATTTTACCGCGAAGAATCTCTCTGATACCCGTAACCCCGACGTCGTGAAGAGCGACGAAAAACGTCACGATAAAGAGCAGGTGTAAGTCGTGTTCGATATAGGTTTTGGCGAATTGTTACTCGTTTTTATCATTGGTCTGGTGGTGCTGGGGCCGAAGCGTTTGCCCGTTGCAGTGCGCACTGTGGTTGGCTGGATCCGCGCTCTGCGCTCGCTGGCGACCACCGTACAGAACGAACTGACGCAGGAGCTTAAGCTGCAGGAGTTTCAGGACAGCCTGAAGAAGGTGGAGAAAGCGAGCCTGGACAACCTGACGCCGGAGTTGAAAGAGTCGATGGACGAGCTGCGTCAGGCGGCGGAATCGATGAAGCGCACCTACAGCGCCAACGACGCGGAAAAAGCGAGTGACGAAGCGCATACAATCCATAACCCGGTGGTGAAAGATTACGAAGCGCAGCATGAAGGCGTTACGCCTGGCGTTGCTGAACATCAGGTGAGCGCGCCGCAACAGGCTCCCCAGGAAGTGCCGGAAGAAAATGCCCCGGCAAAAATCTCTCTGGCGAAAACCGCTGCGCCGGTTTCCGACTCCACCCCCTCTGCAAGTGATAAGTCCTGAACATGGCCGTAGACGATACCCAACCGCTGATCGCGCACCTGATTGAGCTGCGTAAACGTCTGTTGAACTGCATCATCGCGGTGATGGTGATTTTCCTCGCGCTGGTCTACTTCGCGAATGATATCTACCAGCTGGTCTCCGCGCCGCTGATCAAACAGATGCCGCTGGGCGCGACGATGATCGCTACCGATGTCGCCTCGCCCTTCTTCACGCCGATCAAACTCACCTTTATGGTGTCACTGATCCTCTCTGCACCGGTTGTGCTCTACCAGGTGTGGGCCTTTGTTGCACCCGCACTCTACAAGCATGAGCGCCGCCTGGTGGTGCCGCTGCTGGTCTCCAGCTCGCTGCTGTTCTATATCGGTATGGCATTCGCCTACTTCGTGGTCTTCCCGCTGGCGTTTGGCTTTTTGACCCACACCGCGCCGGAAGGGGTGCAGGTCTCGACCGATATCGCCAGCTATCTCAGCTTTGTGATGGCGTTGTTTATGGCCTTTGGCGTCTCGTTTGAAGTGCCGGTCGCCATCGTCCTGCTCTGCTGGATGGGCGTCACCACGCCGGACGATCTGCGGCAGAAGCGCCCCTATGTGTTGGTTGGCGCGTTTGTTGTCGGCATGCTGCTGACGCCGCCGGATGTCTTTTCGCAAACGCTGCTGGCGATCCCGATGTACTGCCTGTTTGAAGTCGGCGTCTTTTTCGCCCGCTTCTACGTCGGTAAGCGTCGCGTGCCGGACGATGAGAGCGAAACGGAAACCACCGAAGAGTAATAATCAGCCGCCCGCCAGGGCGGTTGTTGTATGGGAAAGAAAATGTTTGATATTGGCGTAAATTTAACCAGCTCGCAGTTTGACCGTGACCGGGACGATATTGTCTCCCGTGCGCAGGCGGCGGGCGTGACCGGGATGTTAATTACCGGCACGAACCTGCATGAGAGCCAGCAGGCGCAGCAGCTTACGCAGCGCTATACGCGTTGCTGGTCGACCGCCGGCGTGCATCCACATGACAGCAGCAGCTGGACGGATGAGACCGCGCGGGCGATTCGTGCTCTGGCGGCGATGCCGGGGGTGGTGGCGATCGGCGAGTGCGGGCTCGATTTCAACCGTAACTTCTCAACGCCGCTGGAGCAGGAGCGGGCATTCAGCGCCCAGCTGGCATTGGCCGCCGAACTTAATCTGCCGGTGTTTCTGCACTGTCGCGATGCCCATCAGCGTTTTCTCACCCTGCTGGATCCCTGGCTTGATAAGCTCTCCGGTGCGGTACTGCACTGTTTTACCGGTTCGGCTCAAGAGGCGCAGGAGTGCATTGCGCGGGGTCTCTGTCTCGGGATTACCGGTTGGGTGTGCGATGAGCGGCGCGGGCTGGAGTTGCGCGAAGTGGTGCCAATGATTCCTGCCGATCGGCTGATGATTGAGACCGATGCGCCCTGGCTGCTGCCGCGCGATCTTAAACCGAAGCCCGCTTCCCGCCGTAACGAACCCGCTCTGCTTGGGCATATTCTGACGACGGTTGCCGAACTGCGTGGTGAAGCGCCGCAGGCGCTGAGTACTGCGACGGATGAGAATGTGAAGCGGCTATTCGGTATTGCGTTTTAAGCGGTCAGGCTTTGCGGAAATCGGTGTTTTTGACACTCTGCAAAACTTGCTTATTGAGAAGGTGCAGCAGCAGCATGGAGCGTGCTTCGCCATCCGGCTCTTTGAAGATCGCCTGCAACCCTTCGAGCGCGCCTTCCGTAATCACAACGCTGTCGCCAGGGTAGGGGGTTTCCGGGTCGGTGATCCCTTCCGGCTGATACGCTTCAAGCTGCTGGATCACCGCCTGCGGAACGCTTGCCGGATGCATGCCAAAACGCACAAAGTGGCTGACGCCGCGCGTCGCGTTGATGGTCGTGGTGTGTATGACCTCTGGATCGAATTCCACAAACAGGTAGTTTGGAAAGAGAGGCTCTTTCACCGTTGTCCGCTTGCCACGGACAATCTTTTCCAGCGCAATCATCGGCGTCAGACAGGAGACTGACTGGCGTTCCAGGTGTTCCTGGGCGCGCTGAAGTTGGCCTCGTTTGCAGTAGAGTAGATACCAGGATTGCATAATGACTCTTTTCCGTAAGTTCGGCCGCAAGAATATCAAAACCACCGCATGATGGCTAAGGTGATTATAACGCTGACTGAGCAATGCCGTTGTATTTCACGCCTATTTAACAAAAATACAGCAACCTTAGGACGAACACCGTATAATAAAGCGCTTATCTGGAGGCAATCATAACCCCATGAAATACACCGATCTTCGCGACTTTCTGACACTACTTGAGCAACAGGGCGAGCTGAAACGCATCGCGCTTCCGGTTGATCCCTATCTGGAAATGACGGAAATAGCCGATCGCACGCTGCGTGCGGGCGGTCCGGCGTTGTTGTTTGAAAATCCGAAAGGTTACGCGATGCCGGTGTTGTGCAACCTCTTCGGCACGCCGCGTCGTGTCGCACTGGGCATGGGGCAGGATGATGTCAGCGCGCTGCGTGATGTCGGCAAACTGCTGGCCTTTCTGAAAGAGCCGGAGCCGCCAAAAGGGTTCCGCGATCTTTTCGATAAGCTGCCGCAGTTCAAGCAAGTGCTGAACATGCCGACCAAACGTCTGCGCGGTGCGCCGTGTCAGCAAAAGGTGGTGCAGGGCGATGCGGTCGATCTGCACACCATCCCGATTATGCAGTGCTGGCCGGAAGATGCCGCACCGCTGATCACCTGGGGTTTGACCGTGACTCGCGGGCCGCACAAAGAGCGCCAGAACCTGGGGATCTACCGCCAGCAGCTGATCGGCAAAAATAAGCTGATTATGCGCTGGCTCTCTCACCGCGGCGGTGCGCTCGATTTTCAGGAGTGGCAAAATGCCCGTCCGGGCGAGCGTTTCCCGGTCGCCGTGGCGCTGGGTGCCGATCCGGCCACCATTCTTGGCGCAGTGACGCCGGTGCCGGATACCCTCTCTGAATATGCCTTTGCCGGGCTGCTGCGCGGCAATAAAACCGAAGTCGTTAAGTGCATATCAAACGATCTGGAAGTGCCGGCCAGCGCCGAGATCGTGCTGGAAGGCTATATTGAAGCGGGTGAGATGGCGCCGGAAGGGCCATATGGCGATCACACCGGCTACTATAATGAAATTGATAATTTCCCGGTGTTTACAGTTACGCATATCACGCAGCGTGAAGATGCCATCTACCACTCCACCTATACCGGACGGCCGCCAGATGAGCCAGCGGTGCTGGGCGTGGCGCTAAATGAAGTGTTTGTGCCGATCCTGCAAAAGCAGTTCCCGGAAATCGTTGATTTCTATCTGCCGCCGGAAGGATGTTCCTATCGTCTGGCGGTAGTGACCATCAAGAAGCAGTATGCCGGGCACGCCAAGCGCGTGATGATGGGTGTCTGGTCTTTCCTGCGCCAGTTTATGTACACCAAATTTGTGATCGTGTGCGATGACGATGTTAACGCCCGCGACTGGAACGATGTGATCTGGGCGATCACCACCCGCATGGACCCTGCGCGGGATACGGTGCTGGTGGAAAATACGCCGATCGATTATCTGGATTTTGCCTCGCCGGTTTCCGGGCTTGGTTCAAAAATGGGACTGGATGCCACCAATAAATGGCCCGGCGAAACCGACCGTGAGTGGGGTCGCCCGATTAAGAAAGATCCTGAGGTGACGGCGCGAATCGACGCCATCTGGGATGAACTGGCCATAATGAACGCCGAAAAATAGACCCGACAGAGAGAGCGCATGACAACCTTAAGCTGTAAAGTGACCTCGGTAGATGCCATCACTGATACCGTGTATCGCGTCCGTTTAGTGCCGGAAGCGGCATTTTCATTTCGTGCAGGCCAGTACTTGATGGTGGTGATGGATGAGCGCGACAAGCGCCCCTTCTCCATGGCGTCGACCCCCGATCAGCACGACTATATCGAACTGCATATCGGTGCTTCCGAGTTGAACCTTTACGCAATGGCGGTGATGGATCGCATTCTGAAAGAGCGCGAAATCGTTATCGACATTCCCCACGGCGATGCCTGGCTGCGCGACGATGAAGAGCGCCCGATGGTGCTGATTGCTGGCGGGACAGGTTTCTCCTATGTGCGCTCGATTCTGCTCACCTCACTGGCAAAAACGCCGGACCGCGATATCACCATTTACTGGGGCGGGCGTGAAGCGAAGCATCTCTACGATCTCTCCGAACTGGAAGCGCTGTCGGTTACACACCCAAATCTGAATGTAGTGCCAGTAGTCGAGCAGCCGGATGAAGAGTGGCGCGGCCGTTCAGGCACCGTACTTGCCGCCGTGTTGCAGGATTTCGGCTCCCTCTCCGGGCACGATATCTACATTGCCGGCCGCTTCGAGATGGCAAAAATCGCCCGCGATCTCTTCTGTAACGAGCGCGGCGCGCGTGAGGATCGGTTGTTTGGCGACGCGTTCGCGTTCATCTGATTTTATCTTCACCCTTGCCGCCATAGCGGCGTTGGCTGCCTTCGTTCACCCCGGTCACATAGTTATCTATGCTCCCGGGGACTCTCTCAGTTGCCGTACGCCATAAAAAAACCGCCCCTGACAGGCGGTAAAAACGGCAACTAAATTTTCTCTCTTTCAGCGTATATGCCGGATGACGGCGCAAGCGCCTTATCCGGCCTACGGGAGTGTGCTTTGTAGGCCGGGCAAGCGCAGCGTCCCCGGCGTTCCGTGCCGGATGGCGGCGCAAGCGCCTTATCCGGCCTACGGGAGTGTACTTGTAGGCCGGGCAAACGAAGCGCCCCCGGCGTTCCGTGCCGGATGGCGGCACAAGCGCCTTATCCGACCTACGGAGTGTGCTTTGTAGGCCGGGCAAGCGAAGCGCCCCCGGCGATCCATGCCGGATGGCGGCGCAAGCGCCTTATCCGGCCTACGGGAGTGTGTTTGTAGGCCGGGCAAGCGCAGCGCCCCCGGCGTTCCGTGCCGGATGGCGGCGCAAGCGCCTTATCCGGCCTACGGGAGTGTGCTTGTAGGCCGGGCAAGCGAAGCGCCCCCGGCATAGGTGATGCGTTATACGCGCTCAAACACCGTGGCAATCCCCTGACCCAAACCGATACACATCGTTGCCAGACCCAGCTGGGCATCTTTGCGCTCCATCAGGTTGAGCAGCGTGGTGCTGATGCGGGTACCAGAGCAGCCCAACGGATGACCGAGGGCGATCGCGCCGCCGTTGAGGTTGATCTTCTCGTCGATCTGCTCCATCAGCCCCAGATCCTTAATGCACGGCAGGATCTGCGCGGCAAACGCTTCGTTCATCTCAAACAGATCGATATCGCTGGCGGTCAGCCCGGCTTTTTTCAGCGCCAGCTGCGACGCCGGAACCGGGCCGTAACCCATGATTGATGGATCGCAGCCGACCACGGCCATCGAGCGGATCAGCGCGCGCGGCGTTAAGCCAAGCTCGCGGGCGCGGCTTTCGCTCATCACCAGCATCGCCGATGCGCCATCGGACAGCGCCGATGATGTCCCGGCGGTAACGGTGCCGCTGACCGGGTCAAACGCCGGGCGCAGGGTAGAGAGCGCCTCAACGGTGGTTTCCGGGCGGATCACTTCATCGTAGTTGAACTGCTTGAGCACCCCGTCAGCGTCATGCCCGCCGGTGGGAATGATCTCGTTTTTGAACGCGCCGGATTGCGTAGCGGCCCAGGCACGCGCATGAGAGCGGGCAGCGAAAGCATCCTGCATTTCACGACTGATACCGTGCATGCGCGACAGCATTTCCGCGGTCAGCCCCATCATTCCCGCCGCTTTGGCAACGTTACGGCTCATACCCGGGTGGAAATCGACGCCGTGGTTCATCGGCACGTGGCCCATATGTTCCACGCCGCCCACCAGGCAGACCTGCGCATCGCCGGTCATGATCATGCGCGCGGCATCATGCAGTGCTTGCATCGACGACCCGCACAGGCGGTTAACCGTCACCGCCGGAACTGAGTGGGGGATCTCCGCCAGCAGCGCGGCGTTACGGGCAATGTTGAAGCCCTGCTCGAGGGTCTGCTGGACACAGCCCCAATAAATATCGTCAATCGCACTCGCCTCAAGCCCTGGGTTGCGCGCCAGCAGGCTACGCATCAGGTGCGCAGAGAGATCTTCCGCGCGGACGTGGCGAAAGGCGCCGCCTTTTGAACGGCCCATCGGGGTACGTACTGCATCGACAATGACAACCTGTTCCATTGTGACTCCTTAAGCCGTTTTCAAAGCGCCAACCGGGCGCGCAGGTTCAACCGCGGGATAGTAAGGCTCGTTGTGGAGTGCCTTTTCACGTAACCCGGCCGGGACGTCATACAGCGGCCCAAGGTGCTGATACGCTTGTGCCATATCGAGGTATTTCGCGCTGCCAAGCGTATCGAGCCAGCGGAAAGCGCCGCCGTGGAACGGAGGGAAACCGAGGCCATAGACCAGCGCCATATCCGCTTCTGCCGGGCTTGCGATAATGCCTTCCTCAAGACAACGCACCACTTCATTGACCATCGGGATCATCATGCGGGCGATGATCTCCTGATCGGTGAACTCATGGCTGCCCTGGCGCACATCGCTCAGCAGGCTTTCAACGGCGCTATCTTCCTCTTTCTTCGGCTTGCCTTTGCTGTCCTCTTTATAGCGCCAGAAACCGAGGCCATTCTTCTGCCCAAAGCGGTTCGCCTCAAACAGCGCGTCGATGGCGTCGCGATAATCCTTCTGCATACGCTGCGGGAAACCGGCTGCCATCACCGCCTGCGCATGATGCGCGGTATCAATACCGACAACGTCGAGCAGGTATGCCGGGCCCATCGGCCAGCCGAACTGTTTCTCCATTACTTTGTCGATTTTGCGGAAGTCCGCGCCATCGCGCAGTAACTGGCTGAAACCAGCAAAGTAGGGGAACAGCACGCGGTTGACGAAGAAGCCGGGGCAGTCGTTGACCACAATCGGCGTTTTGCCCATCTTGCTCGCCCAGGCCACCACTTTGGCGATGGTCTGATCGGAAGTTTTCTCGCCGCGGATCACTTCAACCAGCGGCATGCGGTGCACCGGGTTAAAGAAGTGCATGCCGCAGAAGTTCTCCGGGCGTTTCAGCACGCTTGCCAGCTCGCTAATAGGAATGGTGGAGGTGTTTGAAGCCAGCACAGTATCCGGGCGAACTTTCTCTTCTGTTTCCGCCAGCACCGCTTTTTTCACCTTCGGGTTTTCCACCACCGCTTCGACAACCACATCCACGCGTTCGAACCCGGCGTACTCCAGCGTCGGCTGGATGGTGGCGATCACCTTCGCCAGCTTGAGTCCGTCGATTTTGCCGCGCTCAAGCTGTTTATTCAGCAGCTTGCCCGCTTCATTAATGCCGAGGCTGAGCGACTTCTCATTAATATCCTTCATTAATACCGGCACGCCTTTCCAGGCTGACTGGTAGGCGATGCCGCCGCCCATAATGCCCGCGCCCAGCACGGCCGCCTGTTTCGGCGTCTCGACATCGGCGGTAAGCTTCTTCGCTTTGCCTTTGACGTATTGATCGTTAAGGAAGATGCCAACCAGCGCGCGCGCTTCTTTACTGTGCGCCAGCGGGACAAAACTCTGGTTTTCCAGCTTTAACGCCTCGTCACGCCCCAGCTTCGCCGCCGCTTCAATGGTTTTCACCGCGGTGATCGGCGCAGGGTAGTGTTTACCGGCGGTCTGCATCACCATGCCTTTGGCGATGGTGAAACTCATCGACGCTTCGATTTTGCTGAGCTTTAACGGTTCAAGCTTCGGCTGACGCTTCGCTTTCCAGTCAAGATCGCCATTAATCGCCTGGCGCAGAATAGCGACAGCGCCTTCACGGATCTTCTCAGGTTTGACGATGCCATCGACAAGGCCAATTTTCAGCGCCTGTTCGGCATCGACATCTTTCCCGGCGGCGATAATTTCCAGCGCGCTATCGGCACCCAGCAGGCGCGGCAGACGCACCGAGCCGCCAAAGCCCGGCATAATACCGAGTTTGGTTTCCGGCAGGCCAATGCGCAGATCCGGCGTCGCCAGGCGGTAGTCGGTTGCCAGCACACACTCGCAGCCGCCGCCGAGGGCGTAACCGTTGACCGCAGAGAGGGTCGGCACCGGCAGATCTTCCAGGCGGTTAAAGACGGTGTTGGCGAAATGCAGCCACTGGCTCAGTTGCTCCTGAGGAACCTGGAAGAGGGAGAGGAATTCGGTAATGTCGGCACCGACGATAAAGGCCGCTTTCTCAGAGCGCAGCAGCAGCCCTTTTAAATCTGTTTGCTTCTCCAGCACGTCCAGCGCTTCGCCGAGGCTGGCGACGGTGGCGGTATCAAGCTTATTCACTGAGCCGGGCGCATCGAACACCAGTTCGGCAATGCCATCTTCCAGCCAGTTGAGGTACAGGTTATTGCCTTTGTAGAGCATGTCAGTCTCCAGAATTCAGCAGTGATCTGGTCGTACCAGATGAAGCGGAGTGTGGTTTTTATGTTAATAAATTGCAAATGAGTCATTAAAAAAATGCAGCGTCGATCACGCTCGGCGGAAATCACTCACATAAAAGGAGGTGTGCTAAGATGCGACAACTTGTGGTCTTGATAAACAGAAGGAAAGACGATGGATTCGCTGGCAGCGCTGTATAAAAATCATATTGTTACCCTACAAGAACGCGCGCGTGACGTGCTGGCACGCAGTAATCTTGACGCGTTACTGATTCACTCTGGTGAGCTGTTTAACGTCTTTCTTGATGACCACCCTTATCCCTTTAAAGTGAACCCGCAATTCAAAGCCTGGGTGCCGGTTACGCAGGTGCCGAACTGCTGGCTGCTGGTGGATGGCGTGAACAAGCCGAAGCTGTGGTTCTATCTGCCGGTCGATTACTGGCATAACGTTGAGCCGCTGCCGACCTCATTCTGGACCGAAGAGATTGAGGTGATTGCCCTGCCGAAAGCCGATGATATCGGCGGCCAGCTGCCTGCCGCGCGCGGCAATATCGCCTATATTGGCCCGGTGCCTGAGCGCGCGCTGAAGCTCGACATCGCCGCCAGCAATATCAACCCGAAAGCGGTGATTGATTACCTGCACTACTATCGCGCCTATAAAACGGATTACGAGCTGGCCTGTATGCGCGAAGCGCAGAAGACCGCGGTGATCGGTCATCGTGCGGCGCATGAAGCGTTCCAGTCCGGGATGAGTGAGTTCGACATCAACCTGGCCTACCTGACCGCCACCGGGCATCGCGATACCGATGTGCCGTACGGCAATATCGTGGCGCTTAATGAACATGCCGCAGTGCTGCACTACACCAAACTCGATCACCGTGCGCCCGCCGAGATGCGCAGTTTCCTGCTTGATGCTGGTGCGGAATATAACGGTTATGCCGCCGATTTAACGCGGACCTGGGCGGCGAACAGCGACACCGACTTTGCGCAGCTTATAAAAGATGTGAATGAAGAGCAGCTCGCGCTGATCGCCACACTGAAAGCGGGCGTTAACTACGTTGACTACCATGTTCAGTTCCACCAGCGCATCGCGAAACTGCTGCGTCGCCACCAGATTGTCACCGATATCAGCGAAGAGGCGATGGTTGAGCAGAACATCACCGGGCCGTTTATGCCGCATGGCCTCGGTCACCCGCTCGGTTTGCAGGTGCATGATGTCGGTGGCTTTATGCAGGATGACACCGGTACCCATCTGGCCGCGCCGTCGAAATATCCTTACCTGCGCTGCACCCGTGTGATGCAGCCACGTATGGTCGTCACCATTGAGCCGGGGATCTACTTTATTGAGTCGCTGCTGGCGCCGTGGCGCGATGGCCCGCTCGGCAAGCACTTCAACTGGCAGAAAATTGAGGCGCTGAAGCCGTTTGGTGGCATCCGTATCGAAGATAACGTCGTCATCCATGAAAATGGTACCGAGAACATGACGCGGGATCTGAAGCTGGCGTAATGGAGAGCTGGCCTATTCCGGCGGCGCCGGTCACCTTTAGCGAGGAGATCAAAAAGAGCCGCTTTATTACCCTGCTGGCGCACACGGATGGCGTCGAGGCGGCAAAGGCGTTTGTCGAGTCCGTGCGCGCTGAACACCCGACTGCCCGCCACCACTGCGTGGCGTGGGTTGCTGGTGCGCCGGATGATTCACAACAGTTAGGCTTTTCTGACGATGGCGAGCCGGCAGGGACGGCGGGCAAGCCGATCCTCGCGCAACTGATGGGCAGCGGTGTCGGGGAAATTACCGCGGTAGTGGTGCGTTACTATGGCGGCGTGTTGTTGGGCACTGGCGGGCTGGTGAAGGCGTATGGCGGCGGCGTGCAGCAGGCGCTCACGCAGCTCACCACCACCCGCAAAATGCCGTTAACCGAATATACTTTGTGTTGCGATTATGCACAGCTTGCGGGAGTCGAAGGGCTGCTTGGGCAGTTCGACGGGAAAATTGTCTCCAGCGACTATCAGGCGGCGGTGCAGCTACGTGTCGCGCTTCCGCAGAGTCATCTGGACGCCTTTTCGGCAAAGCTGGCTGATTTTAGCCGTGGCGCATTGCAATTGTTAAAAACTGAAGAATAATCGCCACCTGATTTTCTGAACACCATAGGAAGCGGCAGAGATGCATTTTCGCGCCATAACCCGAATCGTTGGACTGCTGGTCATCCTCTTTTCCGGAACGATGATCTTACCTGGACTGGTAGCCCTTATTTACCGCGACGGCGCGGGGCGCGCGTTCACCCAGACCTTTCTCGCCGCGCTGGTGATTGGCTCCATCTTGTGGTGGCCGAACCGCCGTGAGAAAGGGGAGCTGAAATCCCGCGAAGGGTTTCTGATCGTGGTGCTCTTCTGGACCGTGCTGGGCAGCGTCGGTGCGCTGCCCTTTATCTTCTCGGAAAGCCCGAACCTGACGGTAACTGACGCCTTTTTTGAATCCTTCTCTGGTTTGACGACCACGGGGGCCACCACGCTGGTGGGCCTTGATTCGCTGCCGCACGCGATCCTCTTTTATCGCCAGATGCTGCAATGGTTCGGCGGGATGGGGATCATTGTGCTGGCCGTCGCCATTCTGCCTATTCTTGGCGTCGGCGGTATGCAGCTCTATCGCGCCGAGATGCCGGGGCCGCTGAAAGACAATAAGATGCGCCCGCGTATTGCGGAAACGGCAAAGACGTTGTGGCTCATCTATGTGCTTCTGACGGTGGCCTGCGCGCTGGCGCTGTGGTTTGCCGGTATGCCGGCGTTTGACGCTATCGGGCACAGCTTCGCCACTATCGCTATCGGCGGCTTCTCAACGCACGATGCCAGTATTGGCTATTTCGATAGCCCGACGATTAACACCATTATTGCTATCTTCTTACTGATCTCCGGTTGTAACTATGGTTTGCACTTCTCGCTATTGAGCGGGCGCAGCCTGAAAGTCTACTGGCGCGATCCGGAGTTTCGCATGTTTATCGGTGTGCAGCTGACGCTGGTGGTCATCTGTACCGTGGTGCTCTGGTTCCATGATGTCTACACCTCGGCGCTGACCACGGTGAACCAGGCTTTCTTCCAGGTGGTCTCCATGGCGACCACGGCTGGCTTTACCACCGACAGTATTGCCCGCTGGCCGCTGTTCCTGCCGGTGCTGTTGTTATGCTCGGCGTTTATCGGCGGTTGTGCCGGTTCAACGGGCGGTGGCCTGAAAGTGATCCGCATCTTGCTGCTCTTCAAGCAGGGGAACCGCGAGCTGAAGCGTCTGGTGCACCCGAATGCGGTTTACAGTATTAAACTCGGCCAGCGCGCGCTGCCGGAACGTATTCTTGAAGCGGTATGGGGATTCTTCTCCGCTTATGCGCTGGTCTTTATTGTCAGCATGCTGGCGATTATCGCCACCGGCGTGGATGATTTCTCCGCCTTCGCTTCAGTTGTGGCTACGCTCAATAACCTGGGGCCGGGGCTGGGCGTAGTGGCAGACAACTTCGCCAGTATGAACCCGGTGGCAAAATGGGTGCTTATCGCCAACATGCTGTTTGGTCGTCTGGAGGTCTTCACCCTGCTGGTGCTGTTTACCCCCACTTTCTGGCGCGAATAAGGGAGCGTTACGTGAAAACATTGATTCTTTTCTCTACCCGGGATGGGCAAACGCGGGAGATTGCCTCTTACCTCGCCTCTGAACTGAAAGAGCTGGGCGTTTACGCCGATGTGGTGAACCTGAACCGCACGCCGGAGGTTGAGTGGGCGAAGTATGACCGTGTGGTGATTGGGGCGTCCATTCGCTACGGTCATTTCCACCCGGCGCTGGAGAGCTTTGTGAAAAAGCACCTGCAAACGCTGAATACTCTACCGAGCGCGTTCTATTCCGTTAACCTGGTCGCGCGTAAACCAGAGAAGAGTTCGCCGCAGACGAATAGCTATACGCGCAAGTTCCTTCTCTCGTCTCCCTGGAAGCCAGATCACTGCGCCGTGTTTGCCGGTGCGCTCCGTTATCCGCGTTATCGCTGGTATGACCGCTTTATGATTCGGTTGATCATGAAGATGACGGGGGGCGAAACGAACACCAGTCAGGAAGTGGTCTATACCGACTGGCAGCAAGTGGCGCATTTCGCTCGTGAAATCGCTCAGTTAAAAAGCAAAACGCCCGTTTAATGGGCATTGCGACCGAAAAATAAGCGAACGAAAACTTTTTTGAAATTAGGGGTTGTCAGCAGG
>NZ_JAOTIU010000010.1:0-95034 GCF_029850615.1 Kosakonia sp. HypNH10 | reverse complement strand
AAGAAGAACCCCAGCCTGACGGCTGGGGTTTTTTGCTTTCTGCGCAAAAAAAATGCCCAATAAAATGGCAAATAGCGCCTAAACAGCCGTTTTCTGCGCTAACCACTGTGAAACAAACGCCGCAACTTCCTCAATATTGTTAAGATCCAGCACCGGTACCGGCAGCGCCAGCTCAACGTCGCTCGCTACCGCGATCGCATGTTCATCTATCGTTAACTCATTAATGTCATGCCCACAATCTGCGCGCCAGAGCAGGATTTTAGGCACCGGTTCATGTTTAAAGCCTTCCACAAGCACCAGATCCAGCTTAGTCGCATCCATCCTGCTGACCAGCCAGCTAAGATCCAGCTCCGTTTCATCAGGCGTTTCCGTCATTAATGCCCAGCGTTGGTTGCTGGCGACAAGCGTCTGTGCTGCGCCTGCTTTGCGTAACTCATAACTATCCTTGCCCGGCGTATCAACATCCATATCATGATGGGTATGCTTGATTAAGCCGGGACGAATGCCTCGCGCGCATAGCGCCGGAATAAGTTTTTTCAACAGTGTCGTCTTACCCGTTCCGCTCCAGGCTGCCACCGCAAGTAATGGGATCATGATTTCTCCTGCCAACGTGCGAGATCGTCAGGCGTATTCACATTGGCGAATGCCGCGCGCCGATCGCTGAAATCGATCGCATGTCCGCCAGCTTCGCGCATAAACATCATTACCCTGCGTTCACCTTGTGCCAGCCACGCTTCCAGCTGCGGTAAAAGATCCCGATGAAGCAGAGCAATCACAGGATGATCGCGTTCGCCATCATGCACCCATACTGCCGGAGCCTGGTCACGCCCTGCCAGTAAACGTGATAAGAGATCGGCCGGAATATAGGGCGTATCACAGGGGCAAAAGAGGAACCATTCGGCTTCGCACTGTTGCAAAGCAGCCAGCATACCCGCTAGCGGGCCCGGGTAATCACCTAGCGTATCCTCAATGACCGGCAGGCCGCTGAGGCGATAGGTATCAAGATTTCGATTGGCGCTGATCGCCACGCCCTTAACCTGCGGTGCTAATCGCCCGGCGACATGTTGCCAGAGCGGTTTACCGTTAAGCTCCAGCAACCCTTTGTCTTTGCCCGCCATACGCGAGGCTTTGCCGCCAGCCAGCACGACGCCGAGTACTGCACTGCTATCCTTCACCAGTAACGCCTCTTTTATTGTGGGATTGACCCTGCTAACGTGTCGGAACACAAAATAAGGAGCAGATACATGAAATGTAAACGCCTTAACGAAGTTATCGAACTTCTCCAGCCAGCGTGGCAGAAAGAGCCCGAACTCAATTTAATGCAATTTTTACAGAAACTGGCGCAAGAGTCAGGTTATGAAGGAGAACTGGCAGATTTAAGTGATGACATCCTGATCTATCACCTGAAAATGCGCGACTCGGCAAAAGACGCAGCGATCCCGGGCATTCAAAAAGATTATGAAGAGGATTTCAAAACCGCGCTACTGCGCGCCCGCGGCGTGATTAAAGAGTAAAACCTTGTAAGAGGAGCCACCGAAAACGGCCCGAAATGATATCCTGAATCATTCGTCGTATTTTCGGATCCCAGGATGACCTGTAACGCTTTTACTTTCCAGACGCTTCACCCGGATACCATCATGGATGCGCTTTTCGCGCAGGGGATCCGGGTCGATTCCGGCCTTACTCCGCTTAATAGCTACGAAAACCGTGTTTATCAGTTTCAGGACGAAGATCGCCGGCGCTATGTCGTGAAGTTCTACCGCCCGCAGCGCTGGTCCGCGGAACAGATACGCGAAGAGCATCAGTTTGCGCTAGACCTGCAAAAGAGTGATGTGCCGGTCGCTGCACCGCTCGCGTTTAATCATGAAACCTTACTCACCCATCAGGATTTTCTCTTCGCCGTTTTCCCGAGCGTCGGCGGCCGCCAGTTTGAAGCGGATAACCTCGATCAGATGGAGTGGGTTGGCCGCTACCTCGGTCGTTTGCACCAGACCGGTCGTCAAAAGCGCTTTACCCATCGTCCTGACATGGGCGTTAATGAATATTTGCGCGAGCCGCGCCAGCTTTTTGAGACCACAGCTTTGATCCCGGCAAGCTTAAAAGAGGCGTTTCTGAGCGCAGTTGATAAGCTTATCGATGCCGTTATGGCGCAGTGGCATAATCGCGCCAACGTGCTGCGTCTGCATGGGGATTGCCATGCCGGGAATATTCTCTGGCGCGATGGCCCGATGTTTGTCGATTTAGACGATGCGCGTAATGGCCCGGCGGTACAGGATTTATGGATGTTGTTGCACGGTGATAAAGCCGAGCAGCGCATGCAGCTGGAGATGATCGTCGAAGCCTACGAAGAGTTTTGTGATTTTGATACCGCGGAGCTTGCCCTGATCGAACCGCTGCGCGCCATGCGGCTGGTCTACTATCTGGCGTGGCTTATCCGTCGCTGGGACGATCCGGCGTTTCCCAAAAATTTCCCCTGGTTGAACAGCGAAGATCACTGGCGCAATCAGACGCATATTTTTCTTGAACAGGTGAAGGTTCTGCAAGAACCCCCTTTAGCATTAACCCCCATGTATTAAACGGAGAGAGTTGACCATGAAGAAGATTTGGCTGGCGCTGGCAGGAATGATTCTGGCATTTAGCGCTTCGGCAGCAGACATTACCGAAGGTAAGCAGTACAACACGCTGGATAAACCGGCCGCCGGTGAACCGCAGGTACTGGAATTCTTCTCATTCTACTGCCCGCACTGCTACGACTTTGAGCAGGTCTGGCACGTCTCTGAAGCGGTGAAAAAGAAACTGCCGCAGGGGACAAAAATGACCAAATACCACGTCGAGTTCCTGGGGCCGCTGGGCAAAGAGATGACGCAGGCCTGGGCCGTAGCCATGGCGCTTGGCGTTGAAGATAAAATCAGCTCTCCGATGTTCGAAGCGGTACAAAAAACCCAGACTGTTCAAACCGTTGCTGACATTCGTGACGTATTTATCAAAGCTGGCGTGAAGGGCGAAGAGTACGACGCTGCCTGGAACAGCTTCGTGGTGAAATCACTGGTTGCTCAGCAAGAGAAAGCCGCGGCCGATCTGCAGTTGCAGGGTGTACCGGCGATGTTCGTCAATGGGAAATACCAGATCGATCAAAACGGTATGGATAAAGACTCCCTTGATGCGTTTGTGAAAAGCTACGCTGATACGGTGAAGTTCCTGGTTGAGAAGAAGTAAACATAACGCCGGTCACTGACCGGCGTTTTTACAGGAGGCTTTGATGGCGTCTATGCGTTCATCTTTAGCGAGCCATAAACCATTCAGCCACTGCTGAAAGCTGCGCTTAAAATTCTTGTCATTAATATAATCGCCATGCAACCCTTCATGAACCGCCAGTAAATCAATACGCACCACGATACGGGTCAATTTGCCGCTGAGCATGTCGAAAAAGGGCGTGCGATCGTTTTCCGGATAGCAAAGCGTCACATCCAGCAACTTGTCGAACTGTTTACCCAGAACGTTTAACGCCATCGCGATGCCCGCCGCTTTTGGCGGCAGCAGATGCTTAAACGAAGAGCGCATCTGACGCCGTTTCTCTTCTGTAAAACGCGATCCTTCAACAAAATTCACCATCGTTGTCGGATGCAGGCGAAACTTCTCACACGAACGGCGCGTTGTCTCAACATCCTTACCCCGTCTTTCAGGATGCCGCAGGAGATAACTTCTTGAGTAGCGGCGCATGAAAGGCATATCCAGCGCCCAGCACGCCAGGCCGATAAAGGGCACCCAGGCGAGTTGTTGCTTCAGGAAGTACTTGTTCATCGGGATCTGTTTGCGGAACAGGACACACAGCACCACGATATCTGCCCAGCTGTGATGGTTACAAATCAGCAGGTACCAGTTTCTCTTATTCAACCCCTCGAGCCCCTGAATATCCCATTCCAGCCGGGGATTGAGTCGCAGCAGCCAGTAGATGCCTTCGCACCAGCAAGCCATTACCGCATTACAGAATGCAGAAATGGCCCGCCAAAAACGCGGGTTCGGAATAAGCAGTTTTAACAGGCCGGCGATAATAATCGGTACAGAGCAGACAACAGTAAGCAGTATGGTTAACAGAACGCTAAAAAAGAGCGTAATAACCGTGGGTAGTCTCGACATGATTAAATATTTCAAAAAGTTAGCAGCAAAATGCTCGCTAAAAGGTGTGCAAGGGGCCGATTTTATCAGAAAGCGGGAGCGGCAATGGGGAAACCTTATTCAGCGCTTTTGATGAATAACCAACAAGAATGCAACGCCTTTTTTCTTCTATCCACACAGAGCAGATTATCACCAAAAAGCAATAACGATCCTTTTTAACTTCTTAATGTATTGATTTTGATTGGTTTGTATATTTTTACGATCCACGAAAAGCCACAAAAATCCAGCCAATTAAAAACTGTGCACAAACTTATCCACAGGATGTTTCTGCGAGGGATCCCGACGATCGCGAAATCTTTTCCGCCATTTACCGGGAAAAACTCATGTTTTCATCCTGTCTGTGGCATCCTTTAGCGTAAATTGAAAAAACAGGCATGGATATCATGGTTCAGATCCCCGAAAACCCACTCATTCTTGTTGACGGCTCCTCTTACCTCTATCGCGCGTATCATGCGTTTCCACCTCTGACCAACAGCGTTGGGGAACCCACCGGCGCAATGTACGGCGTGTTGAATATGCTGCGCAGCCTGTTGCTGCAGTATCAGCCGACGCATGTCGCAGTGGTGTTTGATGCGAAGGGTAAGACGTTCCGTGATGAGCTGTTCGAACATTACAAATCCCACCGCCCGCCGATGCCGGACGATCTGCGCGCGCAGATTGAGCCGCTGCATGCGATGGTAAAAGCGATGGGTCTGCCGCTGCTGGCGGTGTCGGGCGTTGAAGCAGATGACGTTATTGGCACGCTGGCATGCGAAGCGGACAAAAAAGGGCGCCCGGTGCTGATCAGTACCGGCGACAAAGATATGGCGCAGCTGGTGACACCAAACGTCACGCTGATCAATACCATGTCCAACACCATTTTGGGGCCAGAAGAGGTCGTTACCAAATATGGCGTGCCGCCAGAGCTGATTATCGACTTCCTCGCGCTGATGGGCGACTCCTCCGATAACATCCCGGGCGTACCTGGCGTGGGTGAAAAAACCGCGCAGGCGCTGTTACAAGGGCTGGGTGGTCTCGACTCGCTCTATGCCGCGCCGGAGAAGATTGCCGAACTGAGCTTCCGTGGTGCGAAAACCATGGCGGCGAAGCTGGAGCAGAATAAAGAGGTCGCTTACCTCTCCTACCAGCTGGCGACCATCAAAACCGACGTTCCGCTGGAGCTGACGAGCGAACAGCTCGAAGTTCAACAGCCGGCCACCGAAGAGCTGATGGAGCTCTTTAAGCGTTACGAATTCAAGCGCTGGACGGCGGATGTCGAAGCCGGTAAATGGCTACAGGCGAGAGGAAGCAAGCCAGCGGCGAAGCCGCAGGAGACGATTGTGGTCGAAGCGGAGCCCGATATCCCGACGGCTATCCTCTCCGCTGAAAACTACGTCACCATCCTTGATGAAGAGACGCTGCAAAGCTGGATCGGCAAACTGAAAAGCGCGGCGCTGTTTGCCTTCGATACCGAAACGGACAGCCTGGATAACATCAGCGCCAATCTGGTCGGCATCTCCTTTGCTATCGAACCTGGTGTGGCAGCCTATGTGCCGGTTGCCCATGACTACCTTGATGCGCCGGATCAGATCCCGCGTGACCGCGCGCTGGAACTGCTGAAACCGCTGCTGGAAGATGAAAAGCTTCTCAAAGTGGGCCAGAACCTGAAATACGATCGCGGCGTGCTGGAAAATTATGGCATCGAGCTGCGCGGTATCGCCTTCGACACCATGCTTGAGTCCTACATCCTCAATAGCGTTGTTGGCCGTCATGATATGGACAGCCTCTCTCAGCGCTGGCTGAAGCACAAAACCGTGACCTTTGAAGAGATCGCCGGGAAAGGTAAAAACCAGCTGACCTTCAACCAGATTGCGCTGGAAGAGGCCGGGCATTATGCGGCGGAAGATGCTGACGTCACGCTGCAACTCCATCTGGCGATGTGGCCTGAGCTGCAACAGCACGCCGGCCCGCTGAATGTCTTCCAGAATATTGAAATGCCGCTGGTGCCGGTCATTTCGCGTATCGAACGCAACGGCGTCAATATCGATCCAGCGGTGCTGCACAAGCACTCTGAGGAGCTGACCCTGCGTCTGGCGGAGCTGGAGCAAAAAGCGCACGAGATCGCGGGCGAAGCGTTTAACCTCTCGTCGACCAAGCAGCTGCAAACCATTCTGTTTGAAAAACAGGGCATTAAACCGCTGAAGAAAACCCCGGGCGGCGCGCCGTCGACCTCAGAAGAGGTGCTGGAAGAGCTGGCGCTGGATTACCCGCTGCCAAAAGTTATTCTGCAATATCGCGGCCTGGCGAAGCTTAAATCGACCTACACCGATAAGCTGCCGCTGATGATCAACCCGAAAACCGGGCGCGTACATACCTCTTACCACCAGGCAGTGACCGCGACGGGGCGCTTGTCTTCTACCGATCCGAACCTGCAAAACATTCCTGTGCGTAATGACGAGGGTCGTCGTATTCGTCAGGCATTTATCGCGCCGAAAGATTACGTCATCGTCTCTGCGGACTACTCGCAGATCGAGCTGCGCATCATGGCGCACCTCTCGCGTGATAAGGGCTTGCTGAAAGCGTTTGCTGAAGGCCAGGATATCCACCGCGCAACGGCAGCAGAAGTGTTTGGCCTGCCGCTGGATAGCGTAAGCAATGAGCAGCGCCGCAGCGCGAAAGCGATCAACTTCGGCCTGATCTACGGGATGAGCGCCTTTGGCCTCTCGCGCCAGCTCAATATTCCGCGCAAAGAGTCGCAGAAGTATATGGATCTCTACTTCGAGCGCTATCCTGGCGTGCTGGAGTATATGGAGCGCACTCGTGCGCAGGCGAAAGAGAGCGGCTATGTTGAAACGCTCGATGGTCGCCGCCTCTATCTGCCGGACATCAAATCGAGTAACGCTGCCCGCCGTGCGGGTGCTGAGCGCGCGGCGATCAACGCCCCGATGCAAGGCACCGCAGCCGATATCATCAAACGCGCGATGATCGCCGTCGATGCGTGGTTACAGCAAGAGAAGCCGCGCGTGCGGATGATCATGCAGGTACACGATGAACTGGTGTTTGAAGTGCACAAAGATGATATCGAGGCGGTAACGAAGAAGATCCATGAACTGATGGAGAGCAGTACCCAACTCGATGTGCCGCTGCTGGTGGAAGTGGGAAGCGGACCAAACTGGGATCAAGCGCACTAAGCCTGCGGTCGGAAAGGGACTTTTCTGTAACTAAGCAACATAACGCGGCGTTTTTGTGACAATCATTAGAATTCCGTATGTAAAAATTGAAAAGAAATTACAAAAAGTCCTTTTTCCAGATCCAAAAAGGGAGTAGAGTTATTCGCGTAGGGTACAGAGGTAAGATGTTCTATCTTTCAGACCTTTTACTTCACGTAATCGGATTTGGCTGAATATTTAGCCGCCCCAGTCAGTAATGACTGGGGCGTTTTTTATTGCGCGAAAGAAAGCAGTCAAGCGCAGCGGACGCCGCGCCAGAAGGGGTTATTCGCCTGCGTCTTCTGTTGCTGGCGCAATGGATGAGAACCAGCTATCCAGCTTCTCGCGCAGCTTATCGACGCCCTGTTTTTTCAGCGACGAAAACGCTTCAACCTGCACATCGCCGTTAAAGGCAATTGCCGCTTCCCGCACCATCGTAACCTGCGCTTTACGCGCGCCGCTGGCGAGCTTGTCCGCTTTGGTCAGCAGTACCAGCACAGGGATCTCGCTTGCTACCGCCCAGTGGATCATCTGCTGGTCGAGATCTTTTAGCGGATGGCGGATATCCATCAGTACGACCAGCCCCTTCAGGCACTGACGTTTCTCCAGATATTCACCCAGCGCGCGCTGCCATTTGATTTTCATCTCTTCCGGCACTTCGGCATAACCGTAGCCGGGCAGGTCGACAAGGCGTTTGCCTTCGACGACTTCGAACAGGTTGATTAGCTGGGTACGGCCCGGCGTTTTAGAGGTGCGCGCCAGGCTCTTTTGATTGGTTAGCGTATTGAGTGCGCTCGATTTTCCGGCGTTGGAGCGGCCAGCGAATGCCACTTCGATGCCGGTATCGGCGGGTAAGTGGCGAATATCAGGCGCACTGGTGACAAAGTGCGTCTGTTGGTAATTCAGGTTAGTCAAAACGGTCGTCTCCATCGTTAAAGCATGCGGGGATTATACCTGAACCCACGTAAAAGACTGTTTTTCTCGCATCATTCCTCTTTGTGCGTGATTGCCATGCATTTTGTAGGAAATCAGCCCGTTATACATTGCGAACTTTCAGAGTAATTGCAGGTTAAAAAATAGCTAAAAACAATACAATCAATAGTTTAACTTTATGGAATTCTCTTAATTTATCGTTTGTAAGGGTATTCGTACTTGTCTCTTTTTCTGAGACAAGTAAAGTAAGCCCCGTAGCAGGATGCTTTACAGGAAAGGATAACTCACGGAGCGAGGGGTCGGGAGCGCCAGGAGGCGAAGACCAGAGGAACACGTCAGGAGACGTTCACAAGGAGAGGGACCGCAACACGGAGTGTTGATGCTAATGGAAAAACAGGGCACGTTGACAGCAAACAGGGAACGTAGAGCCCTTTACGGGTCAGGGTCAAGAAAAAAGGCGACAGTTTACACTGCCGCCTTTTTTCTTTGCTTGCTTTCTGCTAGATTCCGCCGCAATTCTATACTGATGAAAAACCACCTAAGACCCCTATGATGAAAAAACCGTCTACCCAACCGCGCGGCAAAGTGCGCCGTAAAACCCGTGAAGAGTTGAACCAGGAAGGCCGCGAACGTAAGCGTGAGAAACGGCATCGCGGCAACGCTTCAGGCAGCCGCGCGAACGGTGGCGATAACGCGTCGGGCTCCGGCAAGGGCAAAGCGCAAAAAGATCCGCGTATTGGCAGTAAAACACCGATTCCGCTGGGTGTTACCGACACGCCAGTCACTAAGCAGCACAAACCGAAGAGTGAGAAACCTATGCTTTCACCGCAGGCTGAATTAGAGATGCTGGAAACGGATGAGCGCCTGGATGCGCTACTTGAACGTCTTGAAGAGGGCGAAACCCTGAGCGCCGACGAGCAGAAATGGGTTGATGCCAAACTGGATCGTATTGATGAACTGATGCAGAAGCTGGGCCTCTCTTACGATGATGACGAAGAAGAAGAGGAAGAGGAGCGTAAGGAAGATATGATGCGCCTGCTCAAGGGCGGCAACTAATCCTTTCTTATGGGGCTTCCCGTCCTGCTTATAACCCTTCCGGTTATATGTTATCTGGTGTGGTTATTCGTTAAACTACAGCGGTTGTCGCGGCGCAAACAGTGGCTGCGCAACCGGCTGATACCCCAAAAAGGGATCGGCCCAGGCCGCCGGTATCGCCAGCGGCGTCATCGGAAGGAGTAAGCAATGTCTGAGCATGTCATCGACTGGGATCTGGCCCTGATCCAGAAATATAACTATTCCGGGCCGCGTTATACGTCCTATCCCACCGCGCTTGAGTTTTCTGACGCCTTCGGCGAAGCGGATTTTCACCGCGCCGTAGCGCGCTACCCTGAACGTCCGCTTTCGCTCTACGTTCATATCCCGTTTTGCCACAAGCTCTGCTACTTCTGCGGCTGCAATAAAATCGTCACCCGCCAGCAGCATAAAGCCGATCAATACCTCGATGCGCTGGAGCAGGAGATTATCCACCGCGCGCCGCTGTTTAAAGGCCGTCACGTCAGCCAGCTGCACTGGGGCGGCGGTACGCCAACCTATCTCAACAAAGCACAGATCAGCCGCCTGATGGCGCTGCTGCGCGGCAACTTCGCCTTTGATGCCGATGCGGAGATCTCCATTGAGGTCGATCCGCGTGAAATTGAGCTCGATGTGCTCGACCATCTGCGCGGGGAAGGGTTTAACCGCCTCAGCATGGGCGTGCAGGATTTTAATAAAGAGGTGCAGCGGCTGGTTAACCGCGAACAGGATGAAACCTTTATCTTTGCTCTACTTAACCACGCGCGCGACATCGGCTTTACCTCGACCAATATTGACCTGATCTACGGCCTGCCCAAACAGACGCCGGAGAGTTTCGCCTATACGCTGCAACGCGTCGCCGAACTCAGCCCCGATCGCTTAAGTGTCTTCAACTATGCGCATCTGCCGACGCTCTTTGCCGCCCAGCGTAAAATTAAAGATGCGGATCTGCCTTCGGCGCAGCAGAAGCTCGATATCCTGCAGCAGACCATCTCGTCGCTGACTACATCCGGGTATCAGTTTATCGGCATGGATCACTTTGCCCGTCCCGATGATGAACTGGCGATCGCCCAGCGCAACGGCGTGCTGCACCGCAACTTCCAGGGTTACACCACCCAGGGCGACAGCGATCTGCTGGGGCTTGGCGTCTCTGCCATCAGCATGATTGGCGACAGCTACGCGCAAAACCAGAAAGAGCTCAAACACTACTACCAGCAGGTTGATGAGCAGGGAAATGCGCTGTGGCGCGGTATTGCGCTAACCCGCGATGACTGCATTCGCCGGGATGTGATCAAAGGGCTGATATGCAATTTCCGTCTTTCGTTCAGCGACATTGAGCGCGCTTGGGATCTCGATTTCGGCGACTACTTTGCAGAAGATCTGCAACTGCTTGCGCCATTGATTAAAGATGGGCTGGTGGAGAGGGATGAGCAGGGGCTTCAGGTAACGGCGAAAGGGCGTCTGTTGATTCGCAACATCTGCATGTGCTTCGATGTCTATCTGCGCCAGAAAGCGCGGCTACAGCAGTTCTCGCGGGTGATTTAACAGGCCTGCAAAAGCACCAGGCCTGTTAAACCGCTAGCTAAACAGCCCGACCAGCGTTGCACAAAGCAGCGCTGCGACAGCCGTTTGTGGCGTATGGCTGGCAGAGGCGCCAGCCGTAACCAGATGAATGAACGATTCCAGCATGATAACCCCCCCTGAACGCGCAAGATCATACTGCACTGCGGCTAACAGTAAAGCACAAAATAGCAGCACTTTTCGCGGGCGGATCGCGCTTTACGTTTACTCCATTCCCAGCTCTTTTAACTTACGCGTAAGGGTATTGCGCCCCCAGCCGAGCAGGCGTGCCGCTTCCTGCTTATGTCCCTGAGTGTGGCGCAGCGCGGTGGTCAGCAGGGTGCGCTCCATCTCCGGCTGCGCTTCAGAGAGCAGGTTTTGATGACCGGAACGCAGCGCGCGGTCGGCCCACTGCGCGAGCAGCGTTGCCCAGCTGTCCGGCAAACTCTGCGAGGGGCTATCCGGCACGGTGGCTTCAAACAGCTCACTGGGCAGATCCTGAATCAGCACTTCCTGGCCTGCCGCCATCACCGTTAACCAGCGGCAGGTGTTCTCCAGCTGGCGCACGTTGCCTGGCCATGCCAGACGGGTCAAAGCCGCTTCGGTTTCCGGATGCAGTAGCTTCGCTTCCACACCCAGTTCGTGGGCCGCGTCCTGTAAGAAGTGGCGCGCCAGACGCGGAATATCTTCCCGGCGTTCGCGCAGCGGCGGCAGATGCACGCGGATAACATTCAGGCGGTGGAACAGATCCTCCCTGAATTTCCCCTCCTGCACGCGCAGCTCCAGGTTCTGGTGCGTCGCCGCAATAATACGCACATCGACTTTCACCGGCGCATAGCCGCCCACGCGGTAAAACTGCCCATCGGCAAGCACGCGCAGCAAACGCGTCTGCACATCGAGCGGCATATCGCCAATCTCATCAAGAAACAGCGTGCCGCCATCGGCCTGCTCAAAACGTCCCTGACGAATGGTGTTGGCGCCGGTAAAGGCCCCTTTCTCGTGGCCAAACAGCTCCGACTCAATCAAATCTTTCGGGATTGCCGCCATATTGAGCGCGATAAACGGCGCTTTGACGCGCGGGCTGTGGCGATGCAGCGCATGGGCAACCAGCTCTTTCCCGGTGCCGGACTCGCCGTTAATCAATACGCTGATCGATGAGCGCGACAGACGGCCAATAATGCGAAACACATCCTGCATCGCCGGCGCTTCGCCGATGATATCGGTGGTCGGGCCGAGAGCCTGCACATTGCGCGGCTGCTGCTGCTCCTGGTAGTGACTGATAGCGCGCTCAACCAGCGCCACCGCTTCATCAATATCGAACGGTTTAGGCAGGTAGTCGAATGCTCCCTGCTGATAAGCGCTTACCGCTGCATCCAGATCCGAGTGGGCAGTCATAATGATGACCGGAAGCATCGGATGGCGCTGCTTAATCTGTTTTAACAGCGCCAGCCCGTCCATGCCGGGCATGCGAATATCCGAAAGCAGAACATCCGGCGTTTTAGTGGTCAGCGCATCAAGCACTTCATTGGCACTTTCAAACGTTGTACAACTCAAGCCTGCCCCGGTGAGCGCGCGTTCAAGCACCCAACGGATGGAGCTATCGTCATCCACGATCCAGACTATCCCTCGTTGCATAAACACCTCTACTTCCGAATAGGCAGGAATACCGAGAACTCGGTATGGCCTGGCCAACTGGTAAATTCAATTTTGCCTGAGTGTTGATCAATCAGGCTGCGTGCAATCGATAAGCCAAGCCCGGTGCCGCCTTCGCGGCCGCTCACCATTGGGTAAAAGAGCGTGTCTTGCAGATGCTGCGGTATACCCGGGCCGTTATCCTGCACATCGATTCTCGCTGCCAGGCGATAACGTACGCCGTGCAGCGTTAACTGGAACGCGGTGCGCGTACGCAGAATAATTTCGCCGCCCTCCGGCCCTAATGCCTGAAGCGCATTGCGCACGATATTGAGTAAAACTTGCTCAATCTGGTCAGGATCATGTGCCAGCTCCGGCAAGCTGGGATCGTAATCGCGAATTAACGTGACGTTAGCCGGCAGCTCCATCGACACCAGATTCACCACGCGTTCAGCCACTTTATGGATGCTTTCGGTAACGTGCATGCCCGGCTGCTGCGGCCCTAATAGGCGATCGACCAGATTGCGCAGGCGGTCGGCCTGCTCAATGATCACTTTGGTGTATTCCAACAGCGACGGGTCGGGCAGGGCTTTACTCAAAAGCTGTGCCGCGCCGCGCAGGCCACCCAAAGGGTTTTTAATCTCATGGGCCAGGCCGCGTACCAGATCGCGCGCCGCCACCTGTTGCGCATGCTGAAGCTGCTCCTGGCTTAAACGACGCTGGTTATCCATCGGCGCCATTTCCAGCAGCACCAGCCCGTCCGGCAGACGTTGCGCTGTCAGGGAGAGAATATGCGAGCGCCCGTCGATGACCAGCGTCACTTCGTTATCGGTAAATCCCTGGCCTGCATGCAAACTTTCACGCATCAGGTCGATATTGAGGGAGAAGTAGCTCAACAGTTCCGGCAGCGGGGTGCCGAACAGTTTGCGCGAGCTTTGCGCCAGCAGCTGTTGTGCCGCGGGGTTGGCGTAATGTACCGCCAGGTCGTCATCAACCAGCAGGATGCTGTTGATCAAAGAGTTGAGGATCTGCCCAGCATCGGGCAGCGCGCCGCTTGCCATGTAGCAGTCTCCCGGAGATATGCACCAATTTTGTGCAGTATAGCGTTATAGAAAGAAAAAGCGCGTGAGATCAGGCTGTTGTCGGCGAAAAAAGCCCATCGTGTGATGGGCCAAAGTTTCCACGGCAACTAAAAAATTCTCTGGCCTCTTTCTCGCCGTCAGCTGCCTGTGACGAGAAATCGGCCGAGTATTAATAACGTAATTAAACGCTGTAATAGAGTTCGAACTCTACCGGGTGCGGCGTCATGCGAACGCGATCGTTCTCTTCCATACGCAGCGCGATGTAAGCATCGATAGCGTCGTCGGTGAATACGCCACCAGCGGTCAGGAACTCGCGGTCAGCGTCCAGCGCGTTAAGCGCTTCTTCCAGGGAGCCTGCAACCTGCGGGATCTCTTTCGCCTCTTCCGGCGGCAGATCGTAAAGGTTTTTGTCCATTGCTTCGCCCGGGTGGATTTTATTCTTAATGCCATCCAGACCCGCCATCAGCAGCGCGGCAAAGCACAGGTACGGGTTCGCAGCCGGATCCGGGAAGCGCACTTCGATACGACGCGCTTTCGGAGAAGCAACAACCGGAATACGGATAGAGGCAGAACGGTTACGGGCAGAGTAGGCCAGCATAACCGGTGCTTCGTAACCCGGGACCAGACGCTTGTAGGAGTTGGTGGTCGGGTTAGAGAGGGCGTTGATCGCTTTAGCGTGTTTGATTACGCCGCCAATGTAGTACAGCGCCATTTCAGACAGGCCAGCGTATTTGTCGCCAGAGAACAGGTTGGTGCCATTCTTGGAGAGAGACATGTGGCAGTGCATACCGGAACCGTTATCACCGAACATCGGTTTCGGCATAAAGGTCGCGGTTTTACCGAAGCGGTGCGCAACGTTATGTACCACATATTTGTAAATCTGAATTTCGTCCGCTTTTTTGGTCATGGTGTTGAAGCGGGTTGCCACTTCGTTCTGACCCGCAGTCGCCACTTCGTGGTGATGCGCTTCCACAACCAGGCCCATCTCTTCCATCACCAGACACATGGTGGAACGCAGATCCTGAGAGGAGTCTACCGGCGGAACCGGGAAGTAACCGCCTTTCACAGCCGGACGGTGACCTTTGTTACCACCTTCATATTTGGTGGTGGTGTTCCATGCGCCTTCGATATCGTCGATAGCAACGCTGGAACCGGAAATGGAGCTGCCGAAACGTACGTCGTCAAACAGGAAGAATTCCGGCTCTGGCCCGAACAGCACGGTGTCTGCCAGACCGGTGGAGCGCAGGTACTCTTCAGCGCGTTTGGCGATGGAGCGCGGATCGCGATCGTAGCCCTGCATAGTGCCTGGCTCGAGGATATCGCAGCGAATAATCAGCGTAGACTCTTCGTAGAACGGGTCAATGACAGCGGTAGTGGCGTCCGGCATCAGCACCATGTCGGATTCGTTGATGCCTTTCCAGCCACCAATCGAAGAACCATCAAACATTTTGCCTTCTTCGAAGAAGTCAGCGTTGACCTGATGGGCTGGGATCGTGACGTGCTGTTCTTTACCTTTGGTATCTGTGAAGCGCAGATCGACAAACTTCACTTCGTGCTCATTCAGCATCGTCAAAACGTGTTCAGCGGACATACTTAAACTCTCCCGGGATTGTCATTGTCGTCGTGGTAACGAGGTCTTCTAATTACTACGTAAATCTGGCGTAGTTGCCGTACAATGGATAAGCGAAATCTATGCCAACTTTTAAATCACCCTAAAAAGGCGTTATCATGCTCGGCATAGTGCAAAAGGGCTGCACCATGATGGTTACCTTGCACCAATATAGTGCTTTTATGGAAACATAGGGCACCATATTGGTGCAATTTTCGTTATTTGCCCCTTTTAACGCTCCGTGAAAGCGATCACAAAGCAACTCTGCAATACTTGTTTGCAGGGTATGTTTGTGATCCTGTTTAGTCCTTCGATTAATACGTGTACAATAACGCGCTATTTCTAATGCCTGAGGCAAAGTTGTGATCGAAAATCTGCGTAACATCGCCATCATTGCTCACGTTGACCATGGTAAAACGACCCTGGTTGACAAGCTGCTGCAGCAATCCGGTACGTTCGACGAACGTGCTGAAACTCAAGAGCGTGTGATGGACTCCAACGATTTGGAGAAAGAGCGTGGGATTACCATCCTCGCTAAAAACACCGCTATCAAATGGAATGATTATCGTATCAACATCGTTGATACCCCAGGGCACGCCGACTTCGGTGGTGAAGTTGAGCGTGTAATGTCCATGGTCGATTCCGTGCTGCTGGTGGTTGACGCATTTGACGGCCCGATGCCGCAAACGCGCTTCGTGACCAAAAAAGCATTTGCCCATGGTCTGAAACCTATCGTGGTAATCAACAAAGTTGACCGTCCTGGCGCGCGTCCGGACTGGGTTGTTGATCAGGTCTTCGACCTGTTCGTTAACCTTGACGCGACCGACGAACAGCTGGACTTCCCGATCGTTTACGCTTCTGCGCTGAACGGTATCGCGGGTCTGGACCACGAAAACATGGCTGAAGACATGACCCCGCTGTACCAGGCGATTGTTGAACATGTACCGGCACCGAACGTCGATCTCGACGGCACGCTGCAGATGCAGGTTTCCCAGCTCGATTACAACAACTACGTTGGCGTAATCGGCATCGGCCGTATCAAGCGCGGTAAAGTGAAGCCGAACCAGCAGGTCACTATCATCGATAGCGAAGGCAAAACCCGTAACGGTAAAGTTGGCAAAGTGCTGACTCACCTGGGGCTGGAGCGTATCGAGAGTGACGTGGCTGAAGCGGGCGACATCATTGCAATCACCGGTCTGGGCGAACTGAACATCTCCGACACCATCTGCGATCCGCAGAGTGTTGAAGCGCTGCCGGCGCTCTCCGTTGATGAGCCGACCGTCACCATGTTCTTCAACGTCAACACCTCTCCGTTCTGTGGCAAAGAGGGTAAATATGTTACCTCTCGTCAGATCCTTGACCGCCTGAACAAAGAGCTGGTGCACAACGTTGCGCTGCGCGTTGAAGAGACTCAGGATGCGGATGCGTTCCGTGTTTCTGGTCGTGGTGAGCTGCACCTCTCTGTTCTGATCGAGAACATGCGTCGTGAAGGTTTCGAAATGGCGGTTTCTCGTCCGAAAGTAATCTTCCGCGAAATCGACGGCCGTAAACAAGAGCCGTTCGAAAACGTAACGCTGGACGTTGAAGAGCAGCACCAGGGTTCTGTCATGCAGGCACTGGGCGAGCGTAAAGGCGATCTGAAAAACATGAATCCGGACGGCAAAGGCCGCGTACGTCTCGACTACGTGATCCCAAGCCGCGGTCTGATCGGCTTCCGTTCAGAGTTCATGACCATGACCTCCGGTACCGGTCTGCTTTACTCCACCTTCAGCCACTACGACGATATTCGTCCGGGCGAAGTGGGCCAGCGTAACAACGGCGTGCTGATCTCCAACGGTCAGGGTAAAGCGGTTGCGTTTGCGCTGTTCGGTCTGCAGGATCGCGGTAAGCTGTTCCTCGGTCACGGTGCGGAAGTGTATGAAGGCCAGATCATCGGTATTCACAGCCGCTCTAACGACCTGACGGTAAACTGCCTGACCGGTAAGAAACTGACCAACATGCGTGCGTCCGGTACGGACGAAGCGACGGTTCTGGTTCCGCCGATCAAGATGACCCTGGAGCAGGCGCTCGAGTTCATCGATGACGACGAACTGGTAGAGGTAACGCCTCAGTCCATTCGTATCCGTAAACGTCATCTGACTGAGAACGACCGTAAACGCGCAATGCGCGGTGCAAAAGAAGACTAATTCCCTTCTTTTACCCCATCAAAAGCCGCTGATTATCAGCGGCTTTTTTTTATCCCGCGATCGCGGGCGTGAAAGGGTCCGCTATTCAAGCGGAAACTTTCCCGCTACAGTTAACTCTCCATGGCAGGCAAGGAGAGGCAAATGCTCTATATCTTTGATTTAGGTAATGTGATTGTCGATATCGACTTCAACCGGGTGCTCGGAGCCTGGAGCGATTTCAGCCGCGTACCGCTGGCAACCCTGAAGCAGAACTTTGTCATGGGGGAGGCCTTCCACCGTCATGAACGCGGGGAGATCAGCGATGAGGAGTTCGCCAAAGCTCTGTGTGAAGAGATGGCGCTGCCGTTAAGTTATGAGCAATTCTCCACCGGCTGGCAGGCGGTTTTCGTCGCGCTACGCCCGGACGTTATCGATATCATGCACAAACTGCGCGCGAAAGGAGATCGTGTGGTGGTGCTGTCCAACACCAACCGCCTGCATACGACCTTCTGGCCGGAGCAGTATCCGGAGATCCGCGCCGCCGCCGATCGTATCTATCTCTCTCAAGAGATGGGCATGCGTAAACCCGAAGCTGAAATTTACCAGCAGGTCCTTGCCGAGGAAGGTTTTTCGGCCGACGATACCGTCTTCTTCGACGACAATGCTGAGAATATCGCTGGCGCTGAGCGCGTGGGGATTACGTCGATCCTGGTCGCTAACAAGGCCACCATTCCGGACTATTTTTCAACGTTGCTATGAAAGATGCCGTAAAACAGCGCGCGAAGAGAAGTGCGCAGTCGCTGCAGGCCTGGCTAAAGCTGCTGTGGCGACATATCAACGATGACAACATGACGACGCTGGCGGGGAATCTCGCCTACGTCTCACTGCTCTCGCTGGTGCCGCTGATTGCGGTGATCTTCGCGCTGTTCGCCGTTTTCCCGATGTTTTCCGACATCAGCATCCAGCTGCGTCACTTTATTTTTGCCAATTTCATTCCCACAACCGGCGACGTTATCCAGAACTACATTGAGCAGTTTGTCGCAAACTCGACGAAAATGACCGCGGTCGGGGCTTGTGGGCTGGTGGTTACTTCGCTGCTGCTGATGTACTCCATCGACAGCGCGCTGAATACCATCTGGCGCAGCACCCGTGTGCGCCCGCACGTCTACTCGTTTGCCGTCTACTGGATGATCCTGACCCTCGGCCCGCTACTGGCCGGGGCAAGCCTGGCGATCAGCTCCTATCTGTTGTCGCTGCGCTGGGCGAGTGAGCTCAATAGCGTGATTGATGATGTGCTGCGAATTTTCCCGCTGATCCTCTCCTGGCTCTCGTTCTGGCTGCTCTACAGCATTGTTCCGACTACGCGTGTACCGAACCGCGATGCGGTGCTGGGTGCGTTTGTTGCGGCGGTGCTGTTTGAGTTGGGTAAGAAAGGTTTTGGCTTATATATCACCATGTTCCCCTCCTACCAGCTGATTTATGGCGTGCTGGCCGTTATCCCTATCATGTTTCTCTGGGTCTACTGGACCTGGTGTATCGTCTTGCTAGGGGCTGAAATTACTGTCACTCTCGGGGAATACCGCGAACTTAAAAAAGCAGCACAACGAGAAGAAGCAGACCAACCATGATTGCATTAATTCAACGCGTTTCCCGTGCGAGCGTTAGCGTGGCGGGAGAGGTGACGGGTGAAATCGGCCCGGGTCTTCTGGTATTACTGGGCGTCGAAAGGGAAGACGACGAGCAGAAAGCCAACCGCCTGTGTGAACGGGTGCTGGGATACCGAATTTTTAGCGATGCCGACGGGAAAATGAACCTCAACGTCCAGCAGGCCGGCGGCAGCGTGCTGGTGGTGTCGCAGTTTACGCTGGCAGCCGATACGGAACGCGGCATGCGTCCGGGCTTTTCGCGCGGTGCCGCGCCGGAAAAAGCCGAGGCGCTCTATAACCACTTTGTTGCACACTGCGGTCAGCAGATCGCCACGCAAACCGGGCGCTTCGCTGCCGATATGCAGGTGTCGCTGGTCAATGACGGTCCCGTCACATTCTGGCTACAGATATGAGCCAGCTTGCGGCGCGGTCCCGGGTCACAAGAGAGAATGCAGCTATGTATCATCTTCGCGTACCGCAAACTGAAGAAGAGTTAGAACGTTACTACCAGTTCCGCTGGGAAATGTTACGCAAGCCATTGCACCAGCCGCAGGGCTCCGAGCGCGATGCCTGGGATGCCATGGCGCATCACCAGATGGTGGTTGATGAAGAGGGCAATATCGTCGCGTCCGGTCGGCTCTATATCAATGCCGATAACGAAGGCTCGATCCGCTTTATGGCGGTACACCCCTCCGTACAGGATAAAGGCCTCGGCACGCTGATGGCGATGACTCTTGAATCCGTCGCCCGTCAGGAAGGTGTTAAGCGCGTAACCTGTAGCGCCCGCGAAGATGCGGTGCCCTTTTTCGCCAAGCTTGGGTTTATCAACGAAGGCGAAATCACCGCGCCGCAAACCACACCCATCCGCCATTTTCTGATGATCAAACCCATTGCTTCGCTGGATGATATTCTTCATCGCGGCGACTGGTGCGGTCAGCTGCAACAAGCCTGGTATCAGCATATTCCGCTCAGCGAAAAGATGGGCGTGCGCATCCAGCAGTACACCGGGCAGAAATTTATTACCACCATGCCGGAGATCGGCAATCAAAATCCGCACCATACGCTGTTTGCCGGCAGCCTTTTCTCACTGGCGACGCTCACTGGCTGGGGCCTTATCTGGCTGATGCTGCGTGAACGCCACCTCGGCGGCACGATTATTCTCGCCGACGCCCATATCCGCTACAGCTCGCCCATCAGCGGTAAACCAAGCGCCATTGCCGATCTCGGCTCGTTAAGCGGCGATCTCGACCGCCTGGCTCGCGGGAAAAAAGCGCGCGTGCAGATGCAGGTGGAGCTGTTTGGCGATGATAAGCAGGGCGCGATTTTCGAAGGCATCTACATCGTTCTGCCGGCAAAACCGTTCGGCTCGTTCGAAGAGGGCGGCAACGAAGAGGAGTAGGCGCTGGGCATGCCGATGGCGCGCGCGAAAGGCGCGCTTTCCCGTGCAGCCAGTTACACTCTGGCGATGCGCGCCGCCACATCGTAGATCACATCTACTGCCGTACGGCTGATGCCGGCAAGCTGGAAGAAACCGTGTATCACGCCGAGATAACGCGAACAGGAGCAGGCCACGCCCTGTTCGGTCATTCGCTGATAGAGTGACTCTCCTTCATCGCACAGCGGGTCAAACTCCGCTGTTACAATATGCGTCGGCGGCAGGCCGTTGAAATCATCGCGCCATAGCGGGCTGACGTCCGGCAGCAGGCGATCGGTCTCGCCAAGATAGTGCGTATAGCCCGAGAGCAGCGCCTCGCGGGTGATCACATAATCTGCGCCGTTAAGGGTATAGCTGTCGAACCAGGCGGTTGCATCAAGCATGGGATAGATAAGGATCAGCTGAGCAGGCTGCCACTCGCCTGCGGCTTTTAAGCGCAGTGCCGTGACCAGCGCCAGATGCCCTCCCGCGCTATCACCCGCCAGCGTGATGCGCTGAGGATCGATGCCAAGCTGCTGCGCGTTTTGCCGGATAAGTTCTGCACCCCTCAGCGCATCATCATGCGCCACTGGCCAGCGGTGTTCTGGCGCAAGGCGGTACTGCACGGCGATGACCCGGCAGCCGCTGTAAAAGGCGAGCTGGCGCAGCTGCTTATCATGGGTATAAAAACCGCCGCTAACAAAACAGCCACCGTGATAATAAATAAGCGCAGGCAGATTGCCGTTGGCATTTTGCGGTGAGTAGCAGCGAAAGCGAATACCCTCAAGCGTTAACTCACTCACCTCAACACGAGTTTCCGTCTCGCCTGCCAGCGCTGTGCTGGCGAGATACCCCGCGCGCCGGTCATCAATACTCTGCTCGCAGACGGAGGGCCGTCCTGCAGCAATAAAGTCGCTTACCAGTTGGCTAATACCCTGTTCCAGTGCCATTTCGCATTCCTTTGTCTGTATAAATACCCAGGTTTTATAGCCTGGTTTTTGCGAAATGGAAACGGGGGTTTTGGGCTGAAAATGAAAAGTGGAACCCAGCTCGAAAGAACGTTTTTTTCTTTCAGGAATGCATCAGAGGGGAGACGTAAGATTTATTAGAAGGGAGGAAGGCGCTAATAAGTGTGAAAAAGATCGGAAGTGAGTTTGTCACCCCATATCAGTAACAGGCCGGGCAACAACTTACCGCGACCTGCTGATTTTACTCCCCTTCGCCGGGGAATAAGAACGGGTTGATGGAGCTACGGGCGAACCCTTCCTGCTCCATGCGGGCATCGAGGATCAGCGACGCCAGATCGTCGGCCACCGCTTCGACATTCTGGTCTTTTTCCTGATAAAGGATCTTCAGGTAAGTGCCGCAGTCGCCGCAGCTTTCCGCTTTGATTGCCGCCTGCTCGTTATCCAGCGACCAGTAGTGCAGATCGCGGGTTTGCTCGCAGTTGCTGCACTTGACGCGCACCACGTGCCATTCGGTTTCGCACAGGTTGCAGTGCAGGTAGCGCAGCCCCTGGCTGCTGCCGATGTGCACCGTACTGGAAACCGGCATCGATCCGCATACCGGGCAGAACTGGCGCTGCTCGCCATATTCCGCGCGGGCTTTCCCCGGAATCAGGCTGGCCATCTGCGCCCAGTAGAGCGACAGCGCGGCCCAGATAAAGGGCGCTTTATCGCTGCTGACGGAGGCGAAGTCGGCGGCAAAGAGCGCGCTGGCCATCGCTTCCAGCTCCTGTGCGGAGGCTTTTTCCAGGTTCTCGATCACCGCCAGCGCCGGGCCGCTCATCTCCGGTTTCAGTTCGGCGATCAGCGAATGCAGCAGCTTATGCCAGTGCGTATCGCGCGGCAGGACATGAATATCAAGCGGCGGCTTGCCCTGCGCGGCAGCTTCTTTAAGACGCGCCGTCAGATCGAGTTGTAACGGGTGGTCATACAGCACCACCTCCTGGGCATGGGCGATAAGCGCGGCAAAACGCAGATAATCACCCAGCGGATTACTCTCTGCCAGCGTGCGCAGACGTTCCGCACGGCGGTTATAGAGGTTTTTGAGTCTGGGGAATAACAACGGCGGAATCACTTCCGCCGTGCGTTTTTCGCTCTTCTCCAGCTCATCTTGCGGGATTATGCGAATACTCATTCAGTTGGTTTTTCCGTTGTCTTGCTGCGAACTTCCCGGTACCAGCGCGGGTGATGTTTCTTCGCCCAGGTGCTGGTAACCCAGCCTTCCACCATTGCGGTTATGGTGCCTTTAACCCACAAGGCGGCATAAATGTGCACCATGATAACCACAATTAACGCGACTGCTGCAAATGAATGCACCATCAGCGCTAAGCGGATCACCGGGATGGGAAACGCGGGTGCAAAGTAAGGGCGCCAGATAACCACGCCGCTTGCCAGTAGCAACACCAGGAAGATAATCGCCGCCCAGAACACACACTTCTGACCGAAATTATAGCGCCCGGTGTCACCCACTTCCTCATTGACGACGATCTTACGAATATTCTTCGCCCAAAAGATATCATCCCTATTGATGAGGTTATGGTGCCAATAGCGGAAAAACATGATTATAAACGAGGCAAACATCACCACGCCGACAAACGGATGAAGAATACGCGCCAGCTGCGGCGTGCCCAAAATGTTCATCAACCAGTTGAAGGAGGGGAAGAAAAACCCCAGCCCGCTCACCGACGCCAGCACGAAGCAGAAGGCGGTGATCCAGTGGTTGATGCGCTCGGGTGCCGAATAGCGCACGATGGTGTCACGTTTTCTCATTTGCGCACCTCGTCTTTCTCTTCATGCAGGTTGTCCTCTTCCTCTTCTGCGCGGTTCGGACCGACACCGACATAGTGGAAGATGCTGGCCGCGAAGGTGGCAGCAAAGCCGACCGCCGCAAGTGGTTTCCAGATCCCTTTCCAGAACTTCACGGTTGCGCTGATTTCCGGATTCTCCGGCAGGCCATGATACAGATTCGGATTATTGGCGTGGTGCAGCACATACATCACGTGCGTGCCGCCAACACCGGCCGGATCGTACAGACCTGCGTTATCGTAACCACGGGTTTTCAGCTCTGCCACGCGCTCGCCGGCGAGGTTTTTCATATCCTCTTTGGAGCCAAAGTGGATAGCGCCGGTCGGGCAGGTTTTCACGCAGGCCGGTTCCTGGCCTACCGTCACACGGTCAACGCACAGCGTACATTTGTAGACGCGGTTGTCTTCCGGGTTCAGGCGCGGCACATCAAACGGGCAGCCAGCGATGCAGTAACCGCAGCCAATGCACTGCTCAGACTGGAAGTCGACAATGCCGTTAGCATACTGAATGATAGCCCCTTCTGACGGACATGCTTTCAGACAGCCAGGATCGGCGCAGTGCATGCAGCCATCTTTACGAATCAGCCACTCCAGTTTGTCGTTCTGCTCCACTTCCGAGAAACGCATCACCGTCCATGATTTGGCGGTCAAATCCGCCGGGTTGTCATACACCCCGACGTTATGCCCCACCTCATCACGCAGGTCGTTCCATTCGGAACAGGCCACCTGACAGGCTTTACAGCCGATACAGGTGGTGACGTCGATAAGCTTCGCCACTTCCTGCTGGTGATCCCGCGCCTGAGGCGCGGGTGTGAAACCGTTAGTCGCGGAACGACGGATGATGTCTTGCGATTGATAAGCCATAAGTCGTCTCCGTTACACCTTTTCCACATTCACCAGGAACGCCTTGAACTCTGGCGTTTGGGTATTCGCATCACCGACAAACGGCGTCAGCGTGTTGGCGATAAAGCCTTTCTTCGCCACGCCTTCGTAACCCCAGTGAATCGGAATACCAATCGTGTCGATATCTTTGCCGTCCACTTTCAGGGTACGAATACGTTTGGTCACCACCGCTTTGGC
Organism: Kosakonia sp. HypNH10; assembly: GCF_029850615.1. Lineage (NCBI taxonomy): Bacteria > Pseudomonadati > Pseudomonadota > Gammaproteobacteria > Enterobacterales > Enterobacteriaceae > Kosakonia > Kosakonia sp. HypNH10. The sequence goes on along the minus strand of NZ_JAOTIU010000010.1, from coordinate 70,669 downwards.
TTTGATATAGCCACGGTTGGAGGAGACGCGCACGGTATCGCCCTGCGTAATGCCCAGCTTGCCCGCCAGTTTCTCGCCAATCTCCACAAACTGTTCCGGCTGCGCGATGGAGTTCAACAGCGCGTGTTTGGTCCAGTAGTGGAAGTGCTCGGTCAGGCGGTAAGTGGTCCCGACATACGGGAACTTATCGGCTTTACCCATCGCTGCGAGATCGTCTTTAAAGACGCGCGCGGCAGGGTTCGAGACGACATTCGGGTGCAGCGGGTTGGTGCCCAGCGGCGTTTCAAACGGCTCATAGTGTTCCGGGAACGGCCCTTCCATCATCTTATCGAGAGCGAAGAGGCGACCCATCCCTTCCGGCTGCATGATAAACGGCCCGACTTCACTGCCAGGAGCGGCGGTGCTGTAGTCCGGAATATCTGCACCCACCCACTTGCCGTTGGCGTAGCTGAGCAGCTTGCGCTTCGGATCCCACGGGTTACCCTGCGGGTCAGCGGAGGCACGGTTATAGAGAATACGGCGGTTGAGCGGCCACGCCCATGCCCAGCCCAGCGTATTGCCAAGGCCCGACGGATCGGCGTTATCACGGCGCGCCATCTGGTTGCCGTCCGGCGTCCAGCTTCCGGCGAAAATCCAGCAGCCGCTTGAAGTGGTGCCGTCATCGCGCAGGTGCGCAAAGCTGCCAAGCTGGTTGCCTTTCTTCGCCAGCACGTCGCCGCTTACCGGATCGATAATATCGACCAGCGCTTTGCCGTTGCTCTCCATCGCCACTTCTTCCGCCGACGGATTCTCCGGCGTCGAGTAGTTCCAGGTCATGTTCAGAACCTGTTCCGGATTCGCGCCACCCTCTGCGGCATACATCTTACGCAGACGTAAGAAGATACCGGCCAGGATCTCACCGTCGTTCAGCGCTTCGCCCGGGGCGTCGGCGCCTTTCCAGTGCCACTGCAACCAGCGGCCGGAGTTAACGATGGAGCCGTTCTCTTCAGCAAAGCAGGTCGACGGCAGGCGGAACACTTCGGTCTGGATAGTCGACGGATCGACATCGTTAGACTCGCCGTGGTTCTGCCAGAAGGTCGAGGTTTCCGTATTCAGCGGATCGATGGTCACCAGGAACTTCAGTTTCGACAGGGATGCCACCACCTTGTTCTTGTTCGGGAACGAGGCGACCGGGTTAAAGCCCTGGCAGAGATAGCCGTTGACCTTGCCCTGGCTCATCATTTCGAAGTACTGCAGAACGTCGTAGCCTTTGTCCCACTTCGGCAGCCAGTCAAAGCCCCAGCTGTTCTCCGCTGTTGCTTTATCGCCAAAGAAGGCTTTCATCATCGAGACGAAGAATTTCGGGTAGTTGCTCCAGTAGTTAACCTGGCCTTCCAGCAGCGGTTTAGGCGTATTGACGGTCAGGTAGGTCTGGAGATCCTTCTGCTTCTCGCTCGGCAGCGTCATGTAACCCGGCAGGCTCTGCGACAGCAGGCCAAGATCGGTCAGACCCTGAATATTGGAGTGGCCGCGCAGGGCGTTCACGCCGCCGCCTGCCATCCCCATATTGCCGAGCAGCAGCTGGATCATCGCCATGGTACGGATGTTCTGCGCGCCGACGGAGTGCTGCGTCCAGCCCAGGGCATATAGGAACGAAGCGGTCTTATCGTGCACGCTGGTTTCCGCGATGTACTCGCACACCTTCAGGAAGTCCGCTTTTGGCGTCCCGCAGATGTTTTCAACCACTTCTGGCGTATAGCGGGAAACGTGCTGTTTCAGCAGGTTCCACACGCAGCGCGGGTGAGTCAGCGTTTTATCGCGCTTAGCGAAACCCTTCTCATCCAGCTCGTAGTTCCAGGTGGTTTTGTCGTACTTGCGTGTTTCCGCGTCATAGCCGGTGAACAGGCCATCTTCGAAGCCAAAATCTTCACGCACGATCAGGCTGGCGTTGGTATAGGCTTCGGTATATTCGCGGTTATATTTTTCGTTGTTCAGCAGGTACAGCAACACGCCTGACAGGAAAGCGATGTCAGTACCGGAACGAATCGGCGTATAAAAATCCGCAACCGAGGCGGTTCGCGTAAAGCGTGGATCGATAACAATCAGCTTCGCGCCATTGTGGATCTTGGCTTCCATCGCCCAGCGGAATCCCACCGGATGCGCTTCTGCCGCGTTCCCTCCCATCACCACGATGAGATTGGCGTTCTTCATATCAACCCAGTGGTTGGTCATCGCACCGCGACCAAATGTTGGAGCAAGACTTGCTACCGTTGGTCCGTGTCAGACACGCGCCTGGTTATCGACGGCTAACATGCCGAGGGCGCGGGTAAATTTCTGGGTTAAATAGCCGGTTTCGTTACTGGAAGCGGATGCGCACAGCATCCCGGTGCTCAGCCAGCGGTTCACGGTGGTGCCTTCGGCGTTCTGCGCAACATAGTTGGCGTCGCGGTCGGCTTTCATCAGTTTGGCGATGCGCTCAAAGGCATCTTCCCAGGTGATGCGTTGCCACTTATCGGAACCTGGAGCACGGTATTCCGGGTATTTCAGGCGGCTTTCAGAGTGGATGAAATCCACCAGACCTGCCCCTTTCGGGCAGAGCGCGCCGCGGTTTACCGGATGGTCCGGATCCCCTTCGATATGGAAAATTGACGCTTTGGCGTTTTTTGCACCGTCGCCGAGGCTATACATCAATAGCCCGCAGCCCACGGAACAATATGTGCAAGTATTACGGGTTTCGCGGGTGCGCAACAGCTTATATTGCCGTGTCTCCGCGAGTGCAATGTTGGGGGCAAAGCCCAGTGCTGCAGCCGTTGTACCTGCCATACCGCCAGCGCAGATCTTAAAGAACTGCCTTCTGCTGACCTGCATGGGTTACTCCTGGGTTGACATTACTCTTATCGTTTTTTTCTTTGCGGTGAATTTCACAAAGGTTCAGAATTGCCGCATATCCCTCTGCTTAAGAAGGATATGCGCGGAGAATACCACAATGTCGGTACGCTTGTTCGAGGGTAGTTAATACAAAGTGAACATTTTGCATACTAAAAAGCACAAAAATGCAACATCAGTCACAGGCGTACGCGAAGTCGTGCTCTGGAAGCGTGACAACCTGCACCAGTCCCAGCCAGACATGCTGGCGGAAGAGGTGCCGGTTGCGCTGGTTTACAACGGCATTTCCCATGTGGTGATGATGGCATCGCCAAAAGATCTGGAAGAGTTCGCCATCGGCTTCTCCTTATCCGAAGGGATTATTGAGACCCCCGCCGACATTTACGGCATGGAGGTGGTGCCGTCCTGTAACGGGCTGGAGGTGCAGATCGATCTCTCCAGCCGCCGCTTTATGGGGCTGAAAGAGCGCCGCCGCGCGCTGGCCGGGCGCACCGGCTGCGGCGTCTGCGGCGTTGAGCAGCTCAATGATATCGGCAAGCCCATCGCGCCGCTGCCGTTCACCCAGACCTTTGATTTAGCCACACTGGATAATGCGCTCGCTCACTTAACTGATGTGCAGCCGATCGGGCAGCTGAGCGGCTGTACTCACGCTGCTGCATGGCTGTTGCCTTCCGGCGAACTGGCAGGCGGGCATGAGGATGTGGGTCGCCATGTGGCGCTGGATAAGCTGCTCGGGCACCGGGCGCGCGCCGGTGAAACGTGGGCGTCCGGCGCGGTGCTGGTCTCCAGCCGCGCCAGCTATGAGATGGTGCAAAAGTCGGCGATGTGCGGCGTCGAAATCCTCTTTGCCGTCTCGGCGGCGACTACGCTGGCAGTGGAAGTGGCAGAGCGTTGTAACCTGACGCTGGTCGGTTTTTGCAAGCCGGGCAGGGCGACAATTTATACCCATCCACAGCGATTAATGGGTGTTAAATAATCGTCAAAAAAACTGAAAGAGTTTAACAAATCCTTCCGCTTTTTGTTTTGAGGGTAGAGGCCTATCATTACTTTCATCGAGGCACGGTGCTTCACTCAAACAAAAAAACGTAAGGGTTTATCTCATGAAAAAACATCAAAACTTTTGTTGCAGTTATCGCTCTCGCTTCCTCATTCGGTACTTTTGCTGCGCAAACCGTGACCGCAACTGACACCACCCTGAGCGGTGCTGAAGCGAAAATCGCCGCCCAGGCACAACAGGCTGGCGCTTCTTCTTACCAGATCACTGAAGCGTATAACGGCAACCAGGTTCACATGACCGCTGAACTGACCAAATAAGCTAAGCACTATCGTCGAAAGAGCGCCTCCGGGCGCTTTTTTCGTTTTAGTGCAGACCCGCCAGACGCAGCAGAGCTGTGACCACCGCTGCTGACAGAATCACCACGATCAGCGGCATCTTGCGCCAGGCAAGAAACAGCGCAAACAGCACGCCGGAAACCCGCGCCATCCCGGCGAAGTGATCCCCTTCATAGAGCATTGCGGCCAGCGCCACAGCGAACAGCAGCGTGGTCGCTGCATCCGAAAGCAGCCCCTGTGCGCGTTCCGACAGCGCCAGACGCCCGCCCAGTTTCGCGCCGCCGAGCCGCATCAGATAGGTGCCTGCCGAGAGAATGGCGATACCGCCAAGAGTCAGTGCAACGCTTGCCATTATCGCTTCCTCGTCAGTAAACCAAGCAGTGAGAGCAGCACCGGTAACCCCACCGGCGCGAAGGGTACCGTCGCCAGCGAGAGCGCCGCGCCGCTACAGGCGCGTATCAGCGTGGTGCGCTTTTTCAGCGCCGGCAGCACTAGCGCCAGTAAAATCGCCGGGAACACCGCGTCCAGACCGATGGTTTCCGGCGCGGGCAGAAAAGCCCCGACCGATGCACCGATCAGCACGCCAACCGGCCACAGCAGCGCCACGCCCAGCCCGCAGAGCCAGTAGGCAGCTTTGCGCTGTTCCGGGGTTGACTGTGAAAGCCCGAACACCACGCTCTCATCATTCATAATGTGGCAGCCCAATAACCCGGCGGCCCGTTTACCCACCAGTTCGCGCACCGTCACGCCGAAGGGAATATGGCGCGCATTGACCAGCAGCCCGGCGACCGCGGCTGCCAGCGGGCTACCGCCGCTTGCCACAATCCCGATAAACATAAACTCCGAAGCGCCTGCCAGCACCAGCGTCGAGAGCATCAGCGGCACCCAGAGCGGGAAGCCGTAAGCCATTGCCAGAGAGCCATAGGAGACGCCGACAACGCCGACCGCCAGGCAGACCAGCCCAATCGCTCTAACCGTGTCGCGTGTAAGGGAAGAAAAGTGTCGTGTGAACATCGCTTTTTAGCCATATCGAACGTGTATCCATTATAATGAACACCCTGAGACCGTTTTTCAAGACGAACATAACGTTCGATTAAATGAACATTTAAGGCCGGTATGACACAACCCATCGCTATTATCGCCAAAAGCCTGGCGCGTGAGCGGCAGCGGACCGGGCTCTCGCTGGCGGAGATCGCCCGCCGCGCCGGGATTGCGAAATCGACGCTCTCGCAGCTGGAAGCGGGCAACGGTAATCCGAGCCTCGAAACCCTGTGGGCGCTCTGCGTGGCGCTGGATATTCCTTTCGCCCGCCTGCTGGAGCCGCAAAACCCGCAAACGCAGGTGATTCGCCGCGGTGAAGGCACCAAAGTGGTTGCCGAGCAGGCGCACTACCAGGCGATATTGCTGGCAACCTGCCCGCCCGGCGCGCGGCGCGATATCTATCTGCTGCTGACGCAGCCCGGCGCGGATCGCATCTCCCACCCGCATCCCGCCGGTTCCGTCGAGCACATTATTGTGACGCAGGGACGGGCGCTGGTCGGGCTGACAGAAGCGCCTGAAGAGTTAAACGAAGGGGATTACATCTGTTACCCGGCGGATCGCGAGCATATCTTTAAAGCGTTAGAGCCGGATACGCAGGCGATCCTCGTTGCCGAGCAGAATTGAGCCTTCATCCCCTGCGTGCATTGAGGGGATGAAGGGAGCGGCTTACGCCAGATAGAACACCTCTTCCAGTTCGGCGCTTACCGGGCTGTTATCAGCATTCGCAGGCATCACGTCGCGCATATGTTTCCACCAGCGCTGACATACCTCGGTGCGGGCAACCGCCTCCCAGCGCGCTTCTGATTCAATCTCCACCGTGGCAAACAGCAGGTTGCGCGCTTTATCAAGATAGATGGCGTAATGGTGCGCGCCCGCCTCTTTCAGCACCGCTTCCAGCTCCGGCCAGATAGGGTTATGGCGACGCGCGTACTCTTCGTGCGCATCGGGGTTCACCTGCATAACAAACGCTTTGCGGATCATAATGCCTCCAGATAGAGCTCGCGCACCTCATCGCGGCTGGCGCTGCGCGGGTTGCAGGGTGCGCACGGATCGGCGAGCGCCTTATCCAGCCACCCTTCGATATCGGCTTCACACACACCCAGCGCACTAAAGCCTGAGGGAATACCGACTTTGGCACTCAGCGCGCGAATGGCAGCAATCGCCTGCTGGCTTGCCTCCTCCTCGCTCATCTCGCGGGTGTCGACGCCCATCGCCTGCGCGATGCGGGCGAAACGCGCCACCGCATGGGGACGGTTAAAGTTTTCGATGATCGGCAGCAGGATGGCGTTGCAGACGCCGTGCGGCAGATTGTGGGTCGCGCCCGGCTGGTGGGCCAGCGCGTGCACCAGCCCGAGACCGGCGCTGTTAAAGGCCATCCCGGCCAGATACTGCCCGTAAGCCATCTGTTCGCGCGCCTCAAGGTTACCGCCCTCGGCAACGGCGGTCGGCAGCCACTGGTTGATCAGGCGAATCGCCTCCAGCGCGTTGGCATCCGTTAGCGGATGCGCGCCCACGGAGACATAGGCTTCGACCGCGTGGGTCAGGGCATCCATGCCGGTTGCAGCGGTGACCGCCGCGGGGATCGCCAGCATCACGCTGGCATCGTCGACGGCGATATCGGGGATCAGGTTGGCATCAATAATCACCTCCTTCACCTGGCGCTCGCTGTCGATAATCACTGCGTTGCTGGTCATCTCCGCCGCCGTGCCTGCGGTGGTGTTGATTGCCACCAGCGGCACCCCGGCGTTTTTCACTTTGCCAACGCCGGAGTAAGCGGTCGACGGCCCGGGGTTCGCGGTGAGGATTTTTATCGCTTTCGCGGTATCGATCGGGCTGCCGCCGCCGAAGGCGATCAGGTAGTCACAGCCTGCCTGCTGATAGGCGGCAAACCCTTCCTGCACCAGCGCTTCGGTCGGGTTGGGGAAGACGCCATTAAACAGCTGATAGGGCATCTCGTGCGCCTTTAGCGCGGTAAACAGGCTGTCGAGCAGACCGAGTTTCACCAGTTGCCCGTCGGTGACAATCAGCGCCTTACCCCACGCTTTGTCTGCCACCAGTTTCACCATATCGCCAATTGCGCCCGCGCCGTGCAGGCTGATTTTCGGCAGTGCCAACATAAAGCTCATCATGTTTCTCCTTGATTTGGTTGAATCCTGACCGGCGGCAATGCTCCCTGTCGCCGGAAAAATTGCTTTGACGTAAGCCGCCATCCGGCAAGCCATGCCTGCATTACAGCCGCCTGCGCTGCAACAGGCGGCGGGTGAGGATCGGCAGTGAAATCACTACGATCAGCATCGCGCCGACAATAATCGACATCACAATCCCCGGCACGTTGAGCAGGCTCAGGCCAAAGGTCACCAGCCCCATCAAAAAGGCGGCGATAATCACGCCAACCATGCTGCCGGAGCCGCCGAGAATATTGACGCCGCCGAGCACCGCCATCGTCACCACGGAAAGCTCCCAGCCCAGCGCGATAGTTGGGCGCGTGCTGCCGAGGCGCGAAGTGAGCAGTACCGACGCCAGCCCCGCCATCAACCCCACCAGCGCAAAGAGGATCAGGTTGTGGCGTTTGACATTGATCCCTGCATACCACGCGGCGGTCGGGTTATTGCCGATGGCGTAAGTGCGGCGGCCAAAGTTGGTTTTATGCAGCAGAAAAGCAAACAGCAGCCCGAGCACAATAAAGAGCGCAAACTCGAACGACAACGCGCCCCAGACGTAGCCCTGGCCGAGCCACGCGAAGCTCTCTGGCCAGCTGTTCAGCGCCTGGTCGCCCAGCAGGATGTAGGAGATGCCGCGGTACAAGCTCATGGTGCCGATGGTGATAACAATCGACGAGAGGTTGAAGCGGGTCACCAGAAAGCCGTTGAACAATCCGCACAGCAGCCCGACGCCCAATCCCACGCAGACCAGCAGCGGCGTATCGACGCCCGCCTGTGCGCAAAAGCCCATCGCCGTTGAGCTGAGCGCGATGGTGGCGGCCACCGAGAGATCGATCTCTCTGGCGATAATCAACATCGCCATCGGCAGCACGATGATCGCCTTCTCGGTGAAGTTGAAGGTGGCGTCTGACAGGTTCCAGATATTAAGGAAGTAGGGTGAGGCGAGGGCGTTCACCACAAACACCGCCAGCGTCACCGCCAGTAAAAACCCCTCCCAGCAGAGCAGACGACGCAAGAGTGGCGTCTGCGCAGCCGGGCTTTTTACTGCTTCAGAAGTGAGGATTTTGCTCATGATTTCACCGCCTGTTTCTGCCGGGCCAGCGCCGCATCGCGCAGAATCAACCGCCCTTTGCGCTTATTGCCGCGCTCGTTGAGCAGCACCGCAATCACGATCACCGTGCCGGAGATCGCCATCTGCCAGAAGGGCGAGACGCCAATCACCGGCAGGGCATTGTTGATAACGCCGAGGAACAGCGCGCCAAATAGACAGCCGAGCACGCGCCCGCTGCCGCCCATGGTGCTGATGCCGCCAATCACACAGGCGGCTACCACCTGTAGCTCAAAGCCGTTGGCGACATCGACATAGGCGACGGCGAAGCGCGAGATCCACAAGTAGCCGCAGAACCCGGCCAGCGCGCCTGAAAGGCAGAAGCTGACAAACTGCATCTTGCCGGCGTTGATGCCGGTGTAGTAGGCCGCCGTGGCGTTGCCGCCTGCGGTATAGAGCGCCCGTCCGCTGCGGCTGTAGCGCAGGAAGTAGCCCACCAGCAGCAGCGCGGCGATGGCGCACCAGCTCAGCACCGGTAGCCCCAACAGCCCGCTGCGCGGCACGGCAAGAAAATCGGCGCTCATCTGGTTGGCGTTCACCCAGCCGCCGCCGGAGAGGAGAAAGATAATGCCGCGGTAGATGCTCATGGTGCCGAGCGTCACCACAATCGCCGGAATACCCAGTTTCCACACCAGCAGGCCGTTGATGATCCCCATCAGCAGCCCGAGCGCGGTCGCCAGCAGCAGCAACGCCCACACCGGCACATCCGGGTGATGGAAGTTAATCAGCGCGACAATCATGCCGGTGAGCGCCAGGTTTGCCGCCATCGACAGGTCGATCCCTTTGGTCAGCAGCACCATCATCTGCCCGAGGGCGAGAATGATCAGGATGGAAGTATCGTTGAACATCTCTACCAGGTTGCCGGGGCTGATAAAGGCGGGAACGCGGCTGCCAATAGCCAGCATCAGCAGCACAATCACCCCGCCGAGCAGCGCTTCACGATGTTTAAGCAGTGCGTTCATCATGCGGCCTCCTGCCCGGCACCGCTGGCGGCGCTGACAATGGTTTCTGCCGACGCCTCCCCGGCCCGGTAGTGCGCGACCATCAATCCTTCATGCATGACGATCACCCGATCCGCCATGCCCATCACTTCCGGCAGTTCGGAGGAGACCATAATCACCGCCAGCCCCTGTGCTACCAGCTCAGACATAAACTGGTGCACCGCCGCTTTCGAGCCGATATCGATCCCTTTGGTCGGCTCATCGAGAATAATCACCTGCGGCTGGGTGGCGAGCCACTTGCCAATCACCACTTTCTGCTGATTGCCGCCAGAGAGCGTCTCAACCGCCTGCTTCCAGCTAAAGGCTTTAACCTGCAAGCGGCGGGCGTACTCCTCCGCCAGCGCCCACTCTTTGGCGTCGTTCAGCACCCCGTTGGCGTTGAGCGTGCTTAGCTGCGGCAGGCTGATGTTCTGGGCAATCGACAGGGCGGTGATCGCCCCCTGCTGCTGGCGCTCTTCCGGCACGCAGACAATCCCGGCCTGAATCGCATCCGCTGGCTGGCGGAACTGCACCGCTTTTCCGTTAAGGATAATGCCACCAGAGGCGGGACGCGTTACGCCGCAGAGCGCCTGCATCAGCTCGGTACGCCCGGCACCTACCAGGCCATAAAAGCCGAGGATCTCCCCTTTGCGCAGGCTGAAGTTGATATGGGCGAACTCGGTGGCATGGCAGAGATCGTTTACCTCCAGCACCACCTCGCCCGGCTCGCAGGCGATTTTCGGCCAGCTCTGGCTAATCGCGCGCCCGACCATCAGCGTCACCATCCGCGCTTCGGTAATCTCGTTGATAGCACCGGATTCGATAAAGACGCCGTCGCGCAAAATGGTGTAGTGATCCGCCAGTTCGAAGATTTCATCGAACTTGTGCGAGATAAAGAGGATCGCTTTCCCCTCCTGCTTCAGGCGCTCAACGATGTGGTAGAACTCCAGGATCTCGTGCTGTGAGAGGGCGGCGGTCGGCTCGTCGAGGATCACCACCTGCGCATCGAAGGCGAGCGCGCGGGCAATCGCCACCATATGGCGCTGGGCAATGCTGAGGGTTTTAAGCGTCGCGCGCGGATCGATCTGCACCTCCAGCCGGGCTAGGAGTGCCCGTGCCTGCTGGTGCATGGCGGGCCAGTCGAGCTTTTTCAGCAGCCCTTTATAGAGATAGTGGCCAACAAAAATATTTTCGGTGACCGACAGCTCGTCGAACAGCACCGTCTCCTGGTGAATGGCGGTAATGCCCACTCTGTGCGCCGCATCGGGCGTCGGCAGAGAGATGGGGATCGCTTTATAGAGGATCTCGCCCTCATCAGGCTGATAAATGCCGGTCATTACTTTAACCAGCGTCGATTTGCCCGCGCCGTTCTCGCCAATCAGGGCGGTTACGTGGCCAGGCCAGAGATCAAGCTGTACGTTCTCAAGTGCGCGCACGCCGGGAAAGCGTTTGCTGATGCCCTTAAGCGACAGCAGTGGGGTGGATGCCGTCATGATAACTCTCCGGTTTTGCCCCCTCCCGTCAGAGAGGGGAAAGGGTCAGAACATCTTCGAGAACTTATCAATATTGCTGGCATCGTAGACGAAGGGTTGCGCCATCGCGCCATTGCCGTCGGCATCCAGCGTCACTTTCCCTAAGCGGCCCATGCTGGCTTCCGTTTTCGTCGCCGTCCCTTTCACCAGATCGTTTGCTAAATAGGTGGCGGCATAGCCGAGATCGATCGGGTTCCAGATGGCAAAACTTTTACTCGCGCCGGATTTGATGGCACCCGCCATTTCAGAGGGCAAGCCGAGACCGGTAACGTAGACTTTGCCGATTTTTCCCTGATCCTTCACCGCCTGCGCGGCGGCGACAATGCCGACGGAGGAGGGGGAAACAATCACTTTCAGATCCGGATAAGACTTCAGCAGGCCGACCGCTTCGCGGTAGCTTTTATCGGAGAGGTCGTCGCCATAGGCGACGGTGACCAGATTGACGGAGGGGTACTTCGGCAGCACCTTTTTCATCTCCGCAATCCAGATATTCTGGTTGGTGGAGGTTGGCGTGGCGCTCAGAATAGCAACGTCGCCCTTCTCAACATTCAGCGCTTTCAGCGCATCGGCGGCAAGCTTGACGTTGGTTTCGCCAATCAGCGCGTTGTTGGAGGGGTTAAGGTGGATCTGCCGCCCGGCTTTTGCCACGCCGGAGTCCCATGACACCACTTTGATACCGCGCTGCATCGCTTTTTTCAGCACCGGCACTACCGCGTCCGGATCGTTGGCGGAGATGGCGATCGCATCTACCCCCTGGGCGATCAAGCCGTTCAGCACTTCGATCTGCGCTTCCGCGGTGGTGGTGGTCGGCCCGGTGTAGATCACTTTAACGTCGCCTAACTCTTTCGCTGCCTCCTGCGCGCCGGTGTTGGCGGCTTCAAAAAAACCATTCCCTAACGATTTCGCCACCAGGGCGATTTTCACTTCGGCGATGGCGGAACCGGATAACGCCATCATGACAACGGTGAGGATCAAGCTTGCTTTTGTTTTCATTGCTCGTACTCCACGGATGACACTCCCGTCTGCTTTCGTGTTGCCGAAATCACTGGGAGTGGTTTTTTGCAGGTGAACAGAGTTCGCCCCGTCTGCGTGAGCGGGGCGCGTTTTTTTAGTGGTACAGATCTAACGCCGATTGCAGCGGGTTGACGCCGAAGCGTTTGCCCAGTGCGATCAGTTCTTCACGGGTGATGGTCTGTTTCATACCGCCCATCGAATAGACTTTGACTAACACCTCGGCGGATTTTTCTGCGGTGTCGATCAGGCCAAAAGCTTCATCCAGCGTCGGGCCGCTGCCGAAAACGCCGTGGAATGGCCACAGCACCAGCGAATGTTTCTGCATGTCGTTGGCGGTGGCGCGGCCGATTTCATCGGTGCCCGGCACCATCCACGGCAGAATGCCGACGCCGTCCGGGAAGACCACCAGGCACTCGGTGCTCCCTTCCCACAGCTTGCGGGTAATCAGATCCGAGCTGTTTTCCAGCACGTAGGTCAGGGCGATAAGGTTGGTGGCGTGGCAGTGCATGATCACCCGATCTTTGCCGCCGGTCGCCTGGATGCGCTCGCAGTGGGACAAGAAGTGCGCCGGCAGTTCGGAGGTCGGTACCGCTTCGTTAGTCAGCCCCCACAGGATGTGGTAACCGGCGCCGTCGCTGTCGACTTTGACCACGCCGAGGTTGGCTGTTGGATCGAGCTGCACGTTGCGGAAAAATTTGCCGGAGCCGGTGACGATAAACGGCGTGTTGGCGAGCAGCGGCATTGGCTGGCTGAGGGGAATGTAGCGCGGCTGCGGGTGGAAATCTGCTTCATAGGGCGCAATATCCGCATCGTCGAGACGCAGGGTCAGGTTGCCGCCGTTGCGCTCGTCCCAGCCTTTTAGCCAGGCGTCGGTCGTCGCTTTGATCATCCCCTGGACGAACCAGGCGTTAATAATGGTCTGCATGTATGGAGTTCCTGTTGGTTCTGTTGCCGGATGGCGCTGCGCTTATCCGGCCTACGTGAATCGGTTTCTCTTTAATCCGCCATCCGGCACTGCTTCACTGGCGCTGGCGTAATACCGCTTGCTCATACGCCCGCACGCTCTCAAGCCACTGGCTGCCGACGGGGGTGTCGTGGCGCTGGCAATAGATCTCCCACACCGCCTGCCACGGCAGGGATTTCTGCTCTTCAAGCAGCGCAAGGCGCGCGGTGTAATCGCCATCGGCTTCCAGCTGGCGCAGCTGTTCAACCGGCTCAAGCAGGGCGCGCAGCAGCGCTTTTTTCATATTGCGGGTGCCAATCACCCACGCGGCGATACGGTTGATAGAGGCGTCAAAGAAGTCGAGGCCGATATGCACGCGGTCGAACAGCTGGTGGCGAATGATCTCGCTGGCAATGGCCTGGGTTTCATCATCCAGCAGCACCACGTGATCGCTGTCCCAGCGCACCGGGCGGCTGACGTGCAGCAGCAGGCGCGGCACATAGAGCATGGCGGCGGAGATTTTGTCGGAGATCACCTCCGTCGGGTGGAAGTGGCCTGCATCCAGGCAGAGCGCGGTCTGGCGGCTGGTGGCGTACCCCATATAGAACTCATTCGAGCCGACGGTGTAGCTCTCGGCACCGATGCCGAACAACTTGCTCTCCACGGCATCAATATGGTGCGCCGGGTTCAGTTTCTCGCTCATCGCTTCGTCCAGCGCGGCAAGCAGACGCTGGCGCGGGGCCAGGCGATCGACGGTGACATCCTTCATGCCGTCCGGCACCCAGATATTCATCACCGACGGCGTGCCGAGCTGCTCGCCAAACGAGGCGGAGACGCGGCGGCTGGCCTTCACGTGATCGATCCAGAACTGGCGAACCTCATTATTGGCATGCGAGAGGGTAAAACCGTCGGCGCTGAGCGGGTGCGAAAAGCAGGAGGGGTTAAAATCGAGCCCCAGTTTGTTGGCTTTCGCCCACTCAACCCAGTTTTTAAAGTGCTCCGGTTTGATCTCGTTACGCGCCACGGGCGCATCGGCTTCATGATAAATCGCATGCAGATTGAGGCGCTTAGGTCCGGGGATCAGGCTCAGCGCCTGCTCAAGATCGGCGCGTAATTCGGCGGCGTTGCGCGCTTTACCCGGATAGTTGCCGGTGGCCTGAATACCGCCGGTCAGGCTGCCTTCCGGGTTTTCGAACCCGGCCACATCGTCGCCCTGCCAGCAGTGCATTGAGACCGGCAGGCGATCCAGCTGGCGCAGCGCCTCCTCGGCATCAATGCCGACCGCGGCAAAACGCTCTCTGGCAATCTCCCAGGCCTGTTCAAGTTGAGTGGTCATGCGCAAAGCTCCTTTGTCTGTCGTTTTTGCTGAAAACGCGCGACATAGCGGGCGATTTCATTATCAGAATCGGGGGTAAAGGTGAGCAGGGGGTGGTTAGCCGCCACCACCTGACGGAACTGATCGACGTTGGTCAGCTCATCGAGCGTCATTAGCTGTACGCCAATATTGCCGAGCGTTGAGGCTTCAACCGGCCCGGCAACCACCGGCAAACCGCAGGCGTCGGCGCAAAGCTGGTTCAGCAACTGGTTCTGGCAGCCGCCGCCAACAATGTGCAAGCGGGTAAAGGGCTTGCCGCGCAGCGTTGCCAGCTCGCTCAGCACATCGGCATAGAGCAGGGCGAGGCTGTCGAAGATGCAGCGCGCCAGCTCGGCGGCGCTCTGCGGCACCGGCTGATCCGCGTCGCGGCAGGCGGCCTGGATTTCGGCACTCATGTTCTCCGGGTTGATAAAGCGCTCATCGTTCGGGTTGATGACGAAGCGGCAGACCGCGATCTGTTCAGTGAGAGCGATAAGCGCGGGCAGGTCGCTGATCTTCTGCTCTTTCAGCACCCGCTGTAGCAGCCACAAACCCATGATGTTTTTCAGCACCCGGTAGCGCCCCTCGGCACCGCCCTCATTGGTGATATTGGCTGCGAGCGCGGCGTCGCTGGTGTAGGGCGTTTTGCTCTCAAAGCCCATCAATGACCAGGTGCCGGAAGAGAGGTATGCCGCATCGTTATCGGCCAACGGCGAGGCGATCACCGCGCTGGCGGTATCATGGCTGGCAACGGCGACCACCGGAATGGCGTTGCCCTGCGGGCAGATCCAGTCACCAATCACATTCCCCGGATGGGTCGGTGTGCCAAACCAGCTCGCGGGCACCCCGGCCCAGTCGAGCAGCGTCGTGTCCCAGTTGTCGGTGTTGATATTGACCAGCTGCGTGGTGGTGGCGTTGGTGTACTCCCAGTTGCGCTGCCCGGTCAGGCGGAAGCTGAAGTAGTCCGGGATCAGCAGAGCGTGCTCCACCTGCGCTACGGTGTGCGGCTGCTGTTCCGCCAGCGCGCGCAGCTGATAGAGAGTATTAAAGGGGAGAAACTGGATGCCGCTGCGGCGATAGATATCGGCTTTGCCCGGCTGCTGGAAAGCGCGCTGCATAATGCCGTCGGTACGGCTGTCGCGGTAGGCGATTGGCAGGCCGACGCGTTCGCCCGCGCGGTTAATCAGCACATAATCGACGCCCCAGGTATCAATGCCGATGCTGTCAGGCTGTACGCCGGATTCGCATACCTTTTGCAGCCCGCTGCGGATCTCGGCTTCCAGGCGGTCGATATCCCAGCAGTCAAATCCATCAACTCTTTGTAAGCAGTTAACAAAGCGGTGAATTTCCTGAAGCGTCAGCGCCCGGCTCTGGCGATCGTAACGCGCCAGCATTACCCGTCCGCTGGAGGCACCTAAATCAACCGCGACGCAGTGGCGAAAAGTCATGATGAGGTCCTTCAAAGAGTCATTGCGGACAGTCTAAAAAAGCGGGCGTGGGGTCTACCTTCTTGCTACTGACAGCGGCAAGGGGGCGCTGGCAAGAAAGCAAAGATGAACGTGAGAGAGTTCACATATTCCAGTGATGACGCGGCGTTGCGCCATTGTGACTCTCGCCACATTTCCCGATCTTTCCGGGCGTTTCTTGAAAAACGGGCAGCTTATGCGCGAAATGGTGTCGAAAATTAAAGGTGAGGTTGGCCGCCCTTAATTACTATTTTGAGACTGTTTCTCATTTGCTGGGGCGATCATGACCATACTGCATAGCGTTGATTTCTTTCCGCCAGGTAAATCACCGGTTGCCATTGAGCCGCGGCTGCCGCAGGCGGCTTTCCCTGAGCATCATCATGATTTTCATGAGATTGTGATTGTTGAGCATGGCTCCGGCATTCATGTCTTTAACGGCCAGCCTTACACCATCAGTGGCGGCACGGTCTGCTTTGTGCGCGATCACGACCGCCACCTCTATGAGCACACCGATAATCTCTGCCTGACCAACGTGCTCTACCGCTCGCCGGACGCTTTCCAGTTCCTTGCCGGGTTAAACCAGCTGTTACCGCAGGAGCAGGAGGGGCACTACCCGTCGCACTGGCGGGTGAGCCAGCAGACGCTGGGGCAGGTGCGCGGCATTATCAGCCAGATGGAGGCGCAGGGCGCGGAGCTGGAAACCCACGATATTGCTAACCGCGAAATGCTCTTTATGCAGTTGCTGGTGCTGCTGCGCCGTAGCAGCCAGCAGGCGGAGATGGGCAACAGCGACGCACGGCTTAACCAATTGCTGCTGTGGCTGGAGGATCACTTTGCGGAGGATATCTGCTGGGCGTCGCTCGCCGAGCGCTTCACGCTCTCGTTGCGCACGCTGCATCGCCAGCTCAAACAGACCACCGGCATGACGCCGCAGCGCTACCTGAACCGCCTGCGACTGATTAAAGCCCGCCATATGTTGCGTCACAGCGATGAGAGCGTAACGGATATCGCTTTTCGCTGCGGATTTGGCGACAGTAACCACTTTTCGACCCTGTTTCGCCGCGAGTTTAGCTGGTCCCCGCGCGAGATCCGCCAGGGGCGCGATACGCTGCTTCAGTAACGAGAAGAGAATCACCGATTTTTGGCTGCGCTTTGGCTAATAATGTCAGGTTAGTGCACGCAGAGGTGATGATGTGACAGGCCAGCTTATTCTTCGTCGGGACGACTTCTTTCCGCGCGCCGGTCAGGCGGTGGCGGTGGCGGATCGCTACCCGCAACATGTGTTTGCCGAACACACCCACGAGTTTAATGAGCTGGTGATGGTGTGGCGCGGCAATGGCCTGCATGTGCTCAACAACCGCCCGTACCGCATTACGCGCGGCGATCTCTTCTATATTCGCGCCGAAGATTGCCACTCTTACGCCTCGGTTAACGATCTGGTGTTGCAGAACATCATCTACTGCCCGGAGCGGCTGACGCTCAATCTGGACTGGGCGGGACTGATCCCGGGCTTTAGCGGCGGAGCGTGGAGCCCGCACTGGCGCATCGGCAGCAGCGGCATGACGCAGGCCCGCCAGGTGATCGCCCAGCTGGAGCATGAGAGCAATAAGAGCGACCCGCTGGCGAATGGAATGGCGGAAACGCTCTTTGCCCAGCTGGTGATGACCTTAAAACGCCACCGTTTCGCCGCCGATAATCTTGCCGCCACTCACAGCGAAGCGCTGCTGGATAAGCTGATCACCGCCCTTTCCGGCAGCCTGAATCGCAGCTTTGTGCTTGAGCAGTTTTGCGACCAGGAGCAGTGCAGCGAGCGCGCCCTGCGCCAGCAGTTTCGCTCCCAGACCGGCATGACCATCAATCACTATCTGCGCCAGCTGCGCATCTGCCACGCGCAATATCTGCTCCAGCACTCGGAGCAGATGATTGGCGAAATCGCTATGCAGTGCGGTTTCGAGGACAGTAACTACTTTTCGGTGGTCTTTAGCCGCGAAGTGGGGATGACGCCAGGACAGTGGCGTCATCGCAGTCGCGCCGCCGCCTGATTAGCTCGCCATACCGAGGCCGACAATATTGGCCGCGATAATAATCACCACGCAGCCGAGGCTCAGTACGCTGACCGGCTGACGCCCGGCGTTTTTCCACTCCTTCAGCACCAGCCCGACAATGCCGCCGCACAGCACGTAGAAACTCATGTGCAGCATCCAACTGATGTAGTCATACTGCGCCGGAATGCGGGCGTGGCCCCAGGCGTAGAAGAAGAATTGCAGATACCACATCAGCCCGCCGAGCGCGGAGAGCAGAAGATTGCTGATAATCAACGGCGTTGCCAGCGAGAAGTCCGCTTTGACCGATAAGTTCTTTACTTTTGCCAGGCGGATAATGCAGAAGCCAAGGTTGACCAAAGCGCCGCCGCCCATGATCACCACATAACTTGGCAGCGCGGTATAGAGCGGATCGATGCCCAGCGCGGCGGCGGCATCGTGCATCGGTTTGGCGGCGTTCATCGCAAAGGACATCCCGGCTGAGAAGATGCCGCACATGACCGCCAGCGCCAGCCCTTTCTTCAGATTGAACTCTTCGGCTTTGATGCCCATCTTGCGCTCTTTCAGCTGGCCGGCGCGCGTCACAATGCCGACGCCAATCAGGGCGACCAGCACACCAAGCAGCGTCATCCGGCCACCATCGGTATGGATCAGCACGCCGAAAGTGCCGTTGAGCACCGGCGTCATCAGGGTGCCGACAATCAGCGTGATGCCGATAGCGATACCGATACCCATCGACATGCCGAGATAGCGCATCGTTAAACCGTAATTGATATTGCCGACGCCCCACATCGCGCCGAAGAGAAACACCGGCAGCAGGGTGGAGGCATTAAACGAGCTGAAATAGGCCCAGAAATCGGGCAGTAACAGCGCGCTGATGCTCCAGGGGAGGACTATCCAGGAGACAAGGCCGCCTATCGACCACATCGTCTCCCATGACCACTGTTTGACCTTTTTGAACGGGGCATAGAAACAGGCAGCACTGGCCGCGCCTATCAAATGCCACAAAATACCCATCGTAATCGCGTTACTCATTGTGCACTCCTTTTGTTTTTATGGCCGGGACAGAGGTCGCCGACTCGCAGAGTGTAAAAATCAGTAAACGATTTAACCTTGAGACGATTGCCGCGCTGCGCCTGGCGCTGGCAATCAGGGCATGATGGGAATGAGCAGCTTCACAATTTCAAGAACATAACTAAAATAGATAACCTTATAGAAACTACGGCATTGATAAACATTTTCAATATCACGTAATTAACTATAATGATCCAACTGCTTACGCGGCGTTAACAAATCCGCCGCCAGACTAAAAATGGAGATGAAAATGAGCTATACACTGCCCGCTCTGCCGTATGCGTATGATGCCCTTGAGCCTCATTTCGACAAGCAGACGATGGAAATCCATCACACTAAACATCACCAGACCTACGTAAACAACGCTAACGCCGCGCTGGAAAACCTGCCGGAGTTCGCAAGCCTGCCGGTTGAAGAGCTGATCACCAAGCTGGACCAGCTGCCGACCGACAAGAAAACCGTACTGCGCAACAACGCGGGCGGCCACGCTAACCACAGCTTGTTCTGGAAAGGCCTGAAAGTCGGCACCACCCTGCAGGGCGATCTGAAAGCGGCTATCGAGCGCGATTTCGGTTCCGTGGACAACTTCAAAGCTGAATTTGAAAAAGCAGCAGCAACCCGCTTCGGTTCCGGCTGGGCATGGCTGGTGCTGAAAGGCGACAAACTGGCTGTAGTTTCTACCGCAAACCAGGACTCCCCGCTGATGGGCGAAGCGATCTCTGGCGCATCCGGCTTCCCGATCATCGGCCTGGATGTGTGGGAACACGCTTACTACCTGAAATTCCAGAACCGCCGCCCGGACTACATCAAAGAGTTCTGGAACGTGGTGAACTGGGACGAAGCAGCAGCGCGTTTCGCCGCTAAAAAATAAGTTCGCACACTCCTCCACGCTTGCGTGAGGTCAACCCCCGTCCGGCTCCGCCGTCGGGGGTTTTTTATTGCCTGCGGTTTACCTTCGCGAGGTGATATTAAACAGCTGGTCGACAATGGCACACTGCGCGTCGCTGAGCGTGCCGCCGATGCTGCGCGAGACGGGCGTCGAGTAGGCAAATTTGCGTGACACCGCGGTTTTGATGGTGGTGACAAAATCATCCCCGATGGCGTAGATCGCCATAAACTTGCCGATCTCCTGCTGTGCCTTGCTGAGGGCATCAAGATCGCCGGTGCGCCAGGCTTCTCTCGCCTGCACAAACAGCTCTGGCATAACGTTATTCAACCCGGAGATCACCCCTGCGCCGCCTGCCAGTAAGTTCGGGATGTAGTACTCGTCGTAGCCGCTCAACACCGCGAAATTTCGGCGTACCGCCTGGGTGGCGAGGATCATATTCCGCGTGTGGGACTGGCAATCGACCGTATCTTTGATGCCGACGAAAGCAGGAAACTCGGCGGCAAGGGTGGCGACCAGTTCCGGCGTTAAATCGCAGCCGGTGCGCGCCGGGAAGTTATAGGCGAACCACTTGCCCTCAACCGCCTGGCCGATGGCGCGGAAATAGTGCAATAACTGCCCGCTGGTCTGCCCGTAGTAATAGGGTGGCAGCACCATTACTGCGTCATACCCGACGCGCCTCGCCTCTTGCGCCATGCGCACCACATCAGAAAAGCAGGGGGAGGAGACATTAGCTACCAGCGTGCCCGGCGTCATCACCCGCGCTTCGCGGATAAGCATTAAGCGCTCTTCCAGCGAGAACGAGGCAAACTCCCCAATGCTGCCCATCAGCAGCACAACATCGACTTTTGCCGCGTCCAGGCGGGCAATATGTCGCGCTAAGCCTGCCAGATCGATACTCCCTTCACGATCCATCGGCGTGATGGAAGGGCACCAGACGCCGGAAAATGGAACTGTAGTGGCCACGTCGCTCTCTCCTCGTTTAATGAAATTGCGTTTCAAAACTCAGAGTAAGTGATAACACGGCATGGCGTCAGACACGCGCATTAATGTCTCATTTTCGCCGCTTCGGGTGAGAAAAAAGTGTGCTCTAATAACGCGACCAACAACGGAGTTCCGGGAGGGAAGATGCGCCATCAGGTTAACGTTTTCAGGGGCAAGATAAGGGATTATGAGGGCAGCCGACCGAGCGCCATCGCCAAATTGCAGGTGCAGGGCGAGCTGACCCTGACCGAACTGGGCCTTGCCGGCGATGAGCAGGCAGAGAAAAGCTACCACGGCGGGGCGGATCGCGCGCTGTGCCACTACCCGCGTGAACACTACACGCACTGGGCGCAAGCCTTCCCGCAACAGGCCGCACTTTTTTGCGCGCCCGCCTTCGGCGAAAACCTCTCTACCGTCGGGCTGACGGAGCAGAATGTTTTTATCGGCGATATCTTTCGCTGGGGCGAGACGCTGATTCAGGTGACGCAGCCGCGCTCGCCCTGCTTTAAGCTCAACTACCACTTCGGCATTGAGGATATGGCCACGCAGATGCAGGCGAGCGGCCGCGTGGGCTGGCTCTACCGGGTGATTGCCGCAGGTAAAGTCGCCGCTGACGCGCCGTTAGAGCTTGTCTCAAGGGTAAGTGAGGTCAGCGTTCATGAGGCGGCAGCGATCGCCTGGTATCAACCGTTTGATGATGAGCAGTATCAACGCCTGCTGGCGGCGGCAGGGTTATCGGCAAGCTGGACGCGCACGATGCAGAAGCGACGCCTGAGCGGCAAAGTTGAGGATAACTCTCGGCGGCTGCGCGGATAAAAAAACGCCCCCTCCGGTGGGAGAGGGCGCATTATCAGGCGCGTCTATAGAGCGGCAGCCAGAGGGTTAAGCGTAAACCGCCTAACGGGCTGTCGTCCGCTTTCACCCAGCCTCGATGCTGCTGAATTGCCGTTTCGACAATCGCCAGCCCAAGGCCAGTGCCGCCCGATTCGCGGTCGCGCGCTTCGTCGGTGCGGTAGAAGGGACGGAAAATCTGCTCGCGATCTTCCGCGCTGACGCCTGGGCCGTCATCATCGACGTTGATGGTGATGCCCTCTTTATCCACCGCAAAACTCACTTCGATTTTGGTGTGGGAGTAGCGCAGCGCGTTGCGGACAATATTCTCCAGCGCACTCTCCAGCGCGTTGGGGTTGCCATACAGCGGCCAGGGTCCGGGCGGGAAGGTGACCGTCAGGGATTTGCCCATCTGCTCGGCTTCGAACGCGGCGTTATCCAGCACCTCATGCCACAGCTGATTGGCTTTCACCGTTTCGCTGACCAGCGCGTTTTTCTGCTGGTTGCGCGACATCACCAGCAGATCGTTGATCATGCTGTCCAGCCGCTGCGCCTCGGTTTCAATGCGCTCCAGCTCTTTGCTCTCTCCGCTACGACGACGCAATAGCGCGGTGCCAAGTTGCAGGCGCGTCAGCGGCGTGCGCAGCTCGTGAGAGATGTCCGACAGCAGACGCTGCTGCGCGGTCATCATGCGCTCCAGCGCGCTCACCATCTGGTTAAAACTGGCCCCAGCGGCGAGAAACTCCTGCGGCCCGGCTTCCAGCTCCGGATGCTGACGCAGGTTGCCTTGCGCCACCTCATCCGCCGCATTTTTCAACTTACGCGCCGGTTTTGCCAGGCTCCACGCCAGCCACAGCAGCAGCGGTGAACTGATCAGCATGGTGACGATCAGCAGCAGCAGCGGGCGGTCGAACAGCAGGTTGATAAAATCAGATTGCGAATTGCTGGCAGGGCGAATCAGATAGAGCTGGTAGTTATCTTCCCCGTCGCGAATGGAGAAGGGGCCAACCATTTCGACGCGGCCATACTTTTTCTTCTGCGGATGATCGGAGTTATCGGCCTGGCCGATAAAGTTGCGGATGATCTGCATTTCGCTGCGCTCCGCGCCGATCACGCGCCCTTCGCTGGTGACCAGCAGCAGACGTTGACCGGGCGGCGCCCATTTGTCGATGGCGCGAAACAGCCTGCGCCACCACATCAGATCGTTCGGCGGGTCGTTAGCCAGCTCCGCTTCCACATGCTGTTCAATCATCAGACCCTGGCGCTGCTCGCTGTCGAGCAGCTCCGTCATCTGGCGGGAGTCCAGCTTGGGCACCATCAATACCAGCATCAACACCAGCGCCAGGGTTAACCAGAAGATGGCGAAGATGCGGGCGGTCAAACTTCCTATCATGAAGCGGAGACCATCAGATAACCGCGGCCGCGCAGGGTTTTAAACCACGGATGCCCATCTTTACGCTCCGGCAGTTTGCGGCGCAGGTTGGAGATATGCATGTCGATGGCGCGATCGAACGGCGTCAGGCGTTTACCCAGCACTTCCTGGCTCAGGTGTTCACGCGACACCACCTGGCCTAAATGCTGAGCCAGCAGGTAGAGCAGGGTAAATTCGGTGCCGGTAAGCTCCAGCGACTGACCGTCAAAGCTCGCTTCCTGGCGGCCAGGATTAAGGCTGAGCGCGTCCACTTCCAGCGTCGGCGAACCGCTGTCGCTGTTCTGCTGCTGTTCGCTCCAGTGGGAGCGGCGCAAAATCGCGCGAATACGCGCCACGAGTTCACGATCGTTAAAGGGTTTCGGGAGATAGTCATCCGCGCCCAGCTCGAGGCCGAGAACGCGATCCAGCTCGCTGCCGCGGGCTGTAAGCATGATTACCGGTGTCTGGTGTGTCTGGCGAAGCTCTTTAAGGGTATCAATGCCGTTTTTCTTCGGCATCATCACGTCGAGCAAAAGCAAATCGATGCTGTCATCAAGGAGGTCGAGCGCTTGTTCACCGTCATGGGCAACGAGCACGTTAAAACCTTCCATGTCGAGAAGTTCCTTTAACAAGGAAGTCAGCTCTCGGTCATCATCTACTAAAAGGATTTTATTCATTGTTTAAATACCTCCGAGGCAGAAATTACGTCATCAAGCGTCGCTAATCCATGACTTTACGTTGTTTTACACCCCCTGACGCATGTTTGCAGCCTGAATCGTAGACTGATTTTCGTTCACTCGTGAGACAAATAGGTTACTGGAGTAAATGATGCGCATCGTTACCGCTGCCGTCATGGCCTCAACGCTGACATTAAGCGCTGTTAGCCAGGCTGCTGAAGCCGTAACAGGCGATAACTGGCACCCCACTGAGGGGATTGCACAGCGCAGTGTTCAGAGCCATATGTTCGACGGTATTAATCTGACCGAACATCAGCGCCAGCAGATGCGGGATCTGATGACACAGGCGCGGCACGACCAGCCACCTGTTAATGTTAGCGAAATGGAGACAATGCACAGCCTTGTCACCGCAGATAAATTTGATGAAACCGCTGTACGCGCTCAGGCAGAAAAAATGGCGCAGGAGCAGGTCGCTCGCCAGGTTGAGATGGCGAAAGTCCGCAACCAGATGTACCACCTGCTAACGCCGGAGCAGCAAGCGGTTTTAAACCAGAAGCACCAACAACGGATGGCAAAGCTGCGTAACGTTGCGCAGATGCAAAAAAGCTCCCCGTTGACGGTAATGAGTAGTAGCAGTACCAGGTAACAACCCCTGTTTTTCCTTGCCATAGACACCATCCCTGTCTTCCCCCACATGATGTGGGGGTTTTTTTTGCTCGCAATTCCGGCCCCTATTTTCTCCATTGCTCCTTTTGCTATCCGTTATAATTCCGCCAACGACAAGCAGGAGCGTGTATGAAAGCATCTTATGGACGGCTGGTCACACGGGCGGCAATGGCGGCAACCATCATGGCGTCGCTGCTGCTGGTGATTAAAATCTTCGCCTGGTGGCATACCGGTTCGGTCAGTATTCTGGCGGCGCTGGTCGATTCGCTGGTGGATATCGCCGCGTCGCTCACCAACCTGCTGGTGGTGCGCTATTCGCTGCAACCGGCGGATGAGGAGCATACGTTCGGGCACGGCAAAGCGGAGTCGTTAGCCGCGCTGGCGCAGAGTATGTTTATCTCCGGCTCCGCGCTGTTCCTCTTTTTAACCGGCATTCAGCATCTTGCCCGGCCGGAGCCTTTGCAGGCCGCGGGAATTGGCGTTGCCGTTACGCTGGTGGCGCTGCTCAGCACTGTGATTCTGGTCACCTTTCAACGCTGGGTTGTGCGCAAAACACACAGCCAGGCGGTGCGCGCGGATATGCTTCATTATCAGTCTGATGTTATGATGAACGGCGCTATTCTCATCGCGCTTGGGCTGGCGTGGTATGGCTGGCACCGGGCGGATGCGCTGTTTGCGCTGGGTATCGGCGGCTATATCTTGTACAGTGCGTTGCGTATGGGATATGAGGCGGTACAGGCGCTGCTAGATCGCGCACTACCCGATGGAGAGCGCCAGGAAATTGTTGATATTGTCACTTCCTGGCCGGGCGTCAGAGGCGCTCACGATCTTCGCACGCGGCAGTCAGGGCCGACCCGCTTTATTCAAATACATCTGGAAATGGACGATCACCTGCCGCTGGTTGAGGCGCATCTTGTCGCTGAGCAGGTAGAGCAGGCGATTTTGCGCCGTTTCCCCGGCTCCGATGTGATTATTCATCAGGATCCGTGCTCAGTTGTTCCTCAAGGACGATAAGCCCGCAGAGGCTTTCGTAACGCGTTTTTTAAGTGTGGGTCAGGCAGTGAGGTTGTGTATAAAATACCCCCATTTCGCCTGACCTGAATCAATTCAGCAGTAGTGGATTGAGATACTATTTGCAGCATTGTTGTTCGCTCCCCGTGGGAGTTGCTTCGGGCCACAGAATTTTATTTTGCATTCCTAAGTTCAGAGGTAGTCATGATTAAAAAAATCGGTGTGTTGACAAGCGGCGGTGATGCGCCAGGCATGAATGCCGCCATCCGCGGCGTTGTCCGTGCAGCATTAACAGAAGGTCTGGAAGTTGCAGGTATCTACGACGGCTACCTGGGCCTGTATGAAGACCGGATGATCCAGCTCGACCGCTACAGCGTGTCTGACATGATCAACCGCGGCGGTACCTTCCTCGGCTCTGCCCGCTTCCCGGAGTTCCGCGAAGAGCATATCCGTGCCGTGGCTATCGAAAATATGAAAAAGCGCGGCATTGACGCGCTGGTCGTTATCGGCGGCGACGGCTCCTACATGGGCGCGAAGCGCCTGACCGAAATGGGCTTCCCGTGCATCGGTCTGCCGGGCACCATCGATAACGACGTTGCCGGTACCGACTACACCATCGGCTACTTCACCGCGCTGCAAACCGTGGTTGAAGCGATTGACCGCCTGCGCGACACCTCCTCTTCACACCAGCGTATCTCCATCGTTGAAGTGATGGGCCGTTACTGCGGCGATCTGACCCTGGCCGCAGCCATTGCCGGCGGGTGTGAGTTTATCGTTCTGCCGGAAGTGGAGTTCAACCGCGAAGACCTGGTCGCCGAGATCAAAGCCGGTATCGCCAAAGGTAAAAAACACGCGATTGTGGCGATCACCGAGCACATCTGCGATATCGACGAGCTGGCGAAGTACATTGAGAGCGAAACGCAGCGCGAAACTCGCGCGACCGTGCTGGGCCACATCCAGCGTGGCGGTTCGCCGGTGCCTTACGACCGCATTCTCGCCTCCCGCATGGGCTCCTACGCTATCGATCTGCTGCTGCAGGGCTACGGCGGCCGCTGCGTCGGCATCCAGAACGAAAAAATGGTGCATCACGACATCATCGACGCGATTGAAAACATGAAACGTCCGTTCAAAGGCGACTGGCTGGACTGCGCGAAAAAGCTCTACTAGTACGCAATACGCCCTCTCCGCTGAGGGCGTTTTTTTACCTCAACATATTCCCCAAAGTTATAGCCAATCTTTTTTTATTCTTTAATCATCGGATCCCTTTCTGGCAGGCTGGTGTTATCAAAATTGACAACCGAAGAGAGCGGGCAATGAATAAATGGGGCGTGGGCTTAACGCTGCTGCTGGCTTCCAGCAGCCTACTGGCAAAAGATATCCAACTGTTGAACGTGTCTTACGATCCGACGCGTGAACTGTACGAGCAGTACAACAAAGCGTTCAGCGCGCACTGGAAACAGGAGACCGGCGACAATGTGGTGATCCGCCAGTCGCACGGCGGCTCCGGCAAACAGGCGACATCGGTTATCAACGGTATTGACGCCGATGTGGTGACGCTGGCGCTGGCCTATGACGTCGACGCGATTGCCGAACGCGGCCGTATCGACAAAAACTGGATCAAACGCCTGCCCGACAACTCTGCACCCTACACTTCGACCATTGTCTTCCTGGTGCGTAAAGGCAACCCGAAACAGATTCATGACTGGAACGATCTGGTAAAACCGGGCGTCTCCGTTATCACGCCGAACCCGAAAAGTTCCGGTGGCGCACGCTGGAACTACCTGGCGGCCTGGGGCTACGCTCTGCATCAGAACGGCGGCGATCAGGCTAAAGCGCAGGAGTTTGTTAAAGCGCTGTACAAAAACGTCGAAGTGCTCGACTCCGGCGCGCGCGGCGCGACCAACACCTTCGTGGAACGCGGGATTGGCGATGTGCTGATTGCGTGGGAAAACGAAGCGCTGCTGGCGACCAAAGAACTGGGCAAAGATAAGTTTGAGATCGTCACCCCGAGTGAATCTATCCTCGCCGAGCCGACCGTGTCGGTGGTTGATAAAGTCGCGGATAAAAAGGGCACTCAGAAAGTGGCGGAAGCCTATCTGAAATATCTCTACTCGCCAGAAGGGCAGGAGATTGCCGCGAAGAACTTCTACCGCCCGCGTGATGCGCAGGTTGCGGCGAAGTACGCCAGCGAATTCCCGAAACTGAAATTGTTCACCATTGATGATGTGTTCGGCGGCTGGAGCAAGGCGCAGAAAGAGCACTTCGCCAACGGCGGCACCTTTGATGAGATCAGCAAACGCTAATTTTTACTGTTAAACCAGCCGGATGGCGTCAGTGCTATCCGGCAAATTCGGGGTGTCGCTTCGTTTAATTTTTGCGCTATTATGCCGTTTCTTTCAGCAAAGGAAGCGGAAAATGAAAACTGTTAAACGTCTTATGATTGCCCTGCTGGTCCTGATTATTGTTGCAGCCGCAGGTGTATGGATTTGGATGAAGTTCACCAGCAACCCGGACGCGTTGCGCCAAATCGTCTTTCAGCAGTGCCTGCCCAATATGCGTAATCACAACAACCCCGCACCCTGCGAGCAGGTTAATTTCAAAAACGGCTATGTGTTAATGAAGGACCGCAACGGCCCGTTGCAGTACTTGTTAATGCCCACGTACCTGGTTAACGGCACCGAAAGCCCGGTACTACTTAAGCCTGCGACGCCGAACTTCTTCTGGCAGTCCTGGCAATCACGGGATGTGATGAGCACCCGGCGCGGCAGCCCGATCCCGGATGAGGCGGTCTCGCTGGCGATTAACTCCCGCTCTGGCCGCACCCAGAACCATTTCCATATTCATATCTCCTGCCTGCGTACCGACGTGCGCGAAAAGCTTAATGAGAATGCCGGGCGCATTAGCAGCCAGTGGCTGGTCTTCCCCGGCGGGCTGCTTGGCCATGAGTATTTAGCCCGGCGCGTAACGGCGGCAGAGCTGGCGCAGCGCAGCCCCTTCCTGATGCTGGCGGAAGAGGTGCCGGATGCGAAAGAGCATATGGGACGCTTTGCACTGGCGCTGGCGCAGCAGTCGGACGGCTCGTTTGTGCTGCTGGCGACAGAGCGAAATCTGCTGGCATTAAACCGCGCATCGGCGGAAGAGATTCAGGATCATCAGTGCGAGATCCTCAAATAACCCCACCATAATTCGCATTTACTCACTCTGCCTGTCCCCGTAGACTTGCTGAAAAAATCTACAGGAGACAGGCATGTCGCTCTGGCTTTCACACCCTCTGTTCCTTCCCTCTGTTATTGTCGGTATCACCATTATTCTCTGGGCGACGTCGCTGTTGCCGGAGTTCATCACCGCGCTGCTCTTTTTCACCGCTGCGATGATCGCGAAAATCGCGCCGCCGGAGGTGATTTTTGGCGGCTTTGCCTCGTCCGCTTTCTGGCTGGTGTTTAGCGGTTTTGTGCTTGGCGTCGCCATTCGCAAAACCGGGCTGGCGGATCGCGCGGCGCGGGCATTGTCGGCAAAGATGACCGGCTCCTGGCCGCAGATGGTGGCAAGCGTGGTGCTGCTCAGCTATGCGCTGGCGTTTGTTATGCCCTCCAACATGGGGCGAATTGCGCTGTTAATGCCGATTGTCGCGGCGATGGCGGCACGCGCTGGCATCAATGAGGGCACACGCGCGTGGTATGGCCTGGCGCTGGCGGTTGGCTTCGGCACTTTTCAACTTTCGGCAACCATTCTGCCTGCCAACGTTCCCAATCTGGTGATGAGCGGCGCGGCGGAAGGCTCCTACGGTATCCATCTCAACTATTTGCCTTATCTGCTGCTGCACACGCCGGTGCTGGGGATCCTGAAAGGTGCAATTCTGATTGGCCTGATCTGCTGGCTCTTTCCCGGTAAACCGCAGGCGATGCGCGAAGCGCTGCCTTCTACGCCGATGAGCGGGGATGAGAAGCGGCTCGCGTGGCTGCTGGCAGTGGTGTTGACGCTGTGGGTAACGGAGAGCTGGCACGGCATTGGCCCGGCGTGGACCGGGCTGGCAGCCGCCTTCGTTACGCTGCTACCGCGCGTTGGCTTTATCTCCGGCGATGAGTTCTCCAGCGGGGTAAATATCCGCACCTGCATCTATGTCGCCGGGATTTTGGGGCTGGCGATCACCGTGACGCAAACCGGTATCGGTAGCGCGGTGGGCGATGCGCTGCTGCATGTGATGCCGCTTGATGCCGAACGCCCGTTCACCAGTTTTCTCGCGCTCACCGGCATTACCACCGCGCTCAATTTTATTATGACCGCCAACGGCGTCCCGGCGCTGTTTACCACGCTGGCGCAAAGCTTTGCCGACGCGACCGGTTTCCCGCTGCTGTCGGTGATTATGATTCAGGTGCTGGGGTATTCGACGCCGCTGTTGCCCTATCAGGCTTCGCCGATTGTGGTGGCGATGGCGCTCGGTAAAGTGCCTGCGCGCGCGGGGATGCTGCTCTGTCTGGCACTGGCGCTGGTGAGTTATCTGCTGTTGCTGCCGCTTGATTACGCGTGGTTTAAAGTACTGGGGAAATTGTAGAAGAGACCCTCTCCCGGGCGGGAGAGGGTAGCAGCATTACGCCTGTTTAGCGGCTTCAGCAGCTTTAACGATCACTGCGAAGGCGTCGGCTTTCAGGGAAGCACCGCCAACCAGCGCGCCGTCGATATCCGGCTGGGCAAAGAGTTCTGCCGCATTGCTGGCGTTAACAGAACCGCCGTACTGGATGATCACTTGCTCAGCCACTTTCGCGTCGGCTTTAGCAATGTGGTCACGGATAAATTTGTGCACGGCCTGAGCCTGCGCCGGGGTAGCGGATTTGCCGGTACCGATCGCCCAAACGGGTTCGTACGCGATAACCACGCCTTCGAACGCGCTCGCGCCCTGCGTTTTCAGCACGGCGTCGATCTGGCGAGCGCACACTTCTTCGGTTTTACCCGCTTCGTTTTCCGCTTCGGTTTCACCGATGCACAGCACCGGAACCAGACCCTGCTCTTTCAGCACGGCGAATTTTTTCGCGATCAGCTCATCGGATTCAGCGTGGTAAGTACGACGCTCAGAGTGGCCGATGATGATGTATTTTGCGCCAATATCTTTCAGCATTTCAGCGGAGGTTTCGCCGGTGAACGCGCCAGAGAGGTTGGTATCAACGTTCTGCGCGCCAAGGATGATGTGGCTGCCGTCAGCGGCGTGTTTTGCCAGATCCAGGTAGAGGTTCGGCGGCGCAATCGCCACGCCGCAGCCTGAAACGCCCGCCAGTTCGGTACGCAGGTTGGCAATCAGTTCGTTTACCATGTGGCGGCTGCCGTTCAACTTCCAGTTACCCATCACTAAAGGATGTCGCATTTTTACTCTCCACGCGCTTGGCGAATTAATGAAAATGGCCGCCCCTCAGGGCAGCATGGTCTGAGAAACAGTATAGAGATCCCTCCCCTGAAAGGCTTTGCTTTTTGTCATTTATTGTTCCCTTCCAGAGGTTCAGATAGCGTTAGCTTAATCGGTTCAACCGCGAAGGTTAGCCCCTTTTCCCCGTTGTCTGCCACCACATAGCGCACCGCGCCTTCCGTCTCAGCGTAGTAGGCCTTGTTTTTGCCGTTGGTCAGCACTTTTTGCAGTTTCTGCATGCTTTGCGCTGCGGTCATGGTCGGAGAGAAGGCGCGAATAAAGGCGCTCATATACTCCTGCGCCTTCGCTTTCGTCGCTTTCTGCTCCGGCCCCTGCACCGGTAGCCAGGTGATCTGCATCGATTTGATCTTTAACGTGCCGCGCTCCAGCGCCGTGGAGGCATAGAGATAATCATTGATACGCGTCGCCGCGCGCGTCAGGTTGGCACGATCGCTGCGGCTGTCGACGGCGCGGAACTCGTTCAGCGCAAGGGTGGGATTGTCGGTATTAAACTTCTCCCGGAACTGGCTGATAGATTCATCAAAGGTAGGCGCGCCCGGCAGTAAGTAGGGCGCAGTGACGGCGGCTGGCGCCTCCTCTGCCCAACCCGGCGCGCAGAACGCCAGCGCGGAAAAGAGCAGCCAAAAGTGGTAACGCCGTGCTTTCATTCACATCGCCCTCTGTAGAGTGTGCTGACGATTAAAACGAGATTGGGCGGCCTTGTCAAAAACTCCCGCCGCCAGGGTACACTAGCCGCTATTACGATAATAAGGAACCTTACATGGGCATACAGCAGTGGTTGTTTTCGTTTAAGGGGCGCATTGGACGCCGCGATTTCTGGATCTGGATGGTGCTGTGGGTGATAAGCATGACCCTGCTGTTTGTGCTGGCGAATAATGGCATGCTCGATTTTCAGACGGCGGCGTTTATCCTCGTCTGCCTGATCTGGCCGACCGCCTGCGTGATGGTCAAACGGCTGCACGATCGCGGTCGTCACGGCGGCTGGGCGCTGCTGATGGTGCTGGCGTGGATGCTGCTGTCAGGTAACTGGGCGATCCTCGACGGTACGCTGGCGTGGGCGGTGGGACGCCTGATCCCGGTGGCGATTATCGTGGTAATGATGATCGACCTGGGCGCGATGCTCGGCACCCAGGGCAAAAACCGTTTTGGCAATGAGACGCTTGAGGTGAAGTTCCGCTGATTACCAGTAGTGCTCAGCGGTGATATGCCCCGGACGGCGGCGCAGGTGTTTGGCCATCTGCCGGGTATCTTTCAGTAACTGTGTGGTGTCGCGCACCATCTGCGGGTTGCCGCACAGCATCACATGGCTGGTCTCGGCGCTCATCGGCAGACCGACCGCTTCCTCCAGCGCGCCGCTCTCAATCAGCGCCGGAACGCGCCCGGTTAAAGAGCCGGAGAGCGTCTCGCGGCTGACCACCGTCTGAATGCGCAGCTTTCCTTCATAGCGCTTTTGCAGCTCCAGCATCAGCGGCAGGTAGCTTAAGTCCGCGCCGTAGCGCACCGCATGCAGCAGGACGATATTTTTAAACCGTTCGAGATCTTTCCCCTCTTGCAGCATCGACAGATAAGGCCCGATGGCCGTACCGGTCGCCAGCATCCAGAGCGTCTCGCACTCCGGCACCTCTTCCAGCACGAAAAAGCCGGCGGCTTCGCTGACAATTAACAGCTCATCGCCCGGTTGCAGGGCGGCCAGGCGCGGGCTCAGTTTGCCTTCCGGAACGGTGACGAGATAGAACTCAAGATCGGGATTGCTCGGCGCGTTGACATAGGAGTAAGCGCGCTGCACGCGCTCGCCGTCAATCTCCAGCCCAAGCTTAGCGAACTGTCCGGCAGTGAAAGGTTGAACGGGGGCATGTACGGTGAGGCTGAAGAGTGCATCGGTCCAGAATTCCACCTTTGTGACTTTTCCTGTTACCCAATCCGCCATGGTTCTCTCCTGTTCTGTAACGTTGCCTTATCCTGGTGGTTGTCGCCTGAGATTTCCAGCCCGCGCGGGCCGGAAAGCTCAATTGAACAAATAGACTTACAGTATATGTCGTTGTACGTCCGGGTCTTTACGATCCAGATAATGGATCGATTGAATCCGGCGAATGGTGCGCGATTTACCGCGGATCAGCAGCGTCTCGGTGGTTGCCATATTGCCTTTGCGCGTAATGCCATCCAGCAGATCGCCTTTGGTGATGCCGGTAGCAGAGAAGATAACATTATCGCTGCGCGCCATCTCATCGAGGCGCAGCACATTGCCCGCTTCAATGCCCATACCGCGGCAGCGTTTCAGCTCCTGCTCGCCGATACGGCGGTTCTCTTCACTGTCGCCTTTCACCTGGTGACGCGCCAGCAGGCGACCCTGCATATCGCCATCCAGGGCGCGGATCACCGCCGCCGACACCACGCCTTCCGGCGCGCCGCCAATCCCGTAGAGCACATCCACTTCACTGTCGGGCATGCAGGTGAGGATCGAGGCGGCGACATCGCCATCGGGAATGGCAAACACGCGCACGCCCAGCGCCTGTAACTCGGCGATGGTCGCATCATGGCGCGGCTTGGCAAGAATGGTGACCGTCAGTTCGCTGAGCGGTTTGCCGAGCGCGGCGGCGATATTACGCAGGTTATCGGCTAAAGGCAGGTTGAGATCGATAGCGCCTCTGGCACCGGGGCCGACGATCAGCTTTTCCATATACATGTCCGGCGCGTTGAGGAAGCAGCCTTTGTCACCGACCGCCAACACCGCCAGCGCGTTGGCCTGGCCCATCGCCGTCATGCGTGTGCCTTCAATCGGATCGACGGCAATATCCACCGCGTCGCCTTTGCCGGTGCCCACTTTCTCACCGATAAAGAGCATCGGCGCTTCGTCGATCTCCCCTTCGCCGATGACAATCGTGCCGTCAATGTTGACCTGGTTGAGCATAATGCGCATAGCGTGTACCGCTGCGCCGTCCGCCGTGTTTTTATCGCCGCGCCCCAGCCACTTATAGCCAGCCAGCGCCGCAGCTTCGGTAACACGGGAGAATTCGATGGCAAGTTCTCGTTTCATCACACACTCAGTTTTGAAAGAAATTGCGCGAAGTTTAACACAGTGAAAAGAGGAGGGGGGTGAGGCAGATGCCCCCTCCCGGCAGGGAGAGGGCATAAGTGGAGCGGTTACTCTTCGTGTTCTTCCCACGCCATCGCGCGTTTCACCGCTTTTTTCCAGCCGGTGTAGCGGAAGTTACGCTCGGTAGTTTCGATGCCCGGACGGAACTCACGCTCGATCACCGCTTTCTCCTGCAACTCATCCAGGTTCTGCCAGAAACCAACCGCCAGACCCGCCAGGTAAGCGGCACCCAGCGCGGTCACTTCGCGCACTTCCGGACGCTCAACGCGCGTGCCGAGAATGTCTGACTGGAACTGCATCAGGAAGTTATTCGCCACCGCGCCGCCATCGACACGCAGCGCGTGCAGGCGAATGCCGGAGTCAGCCTGCATCGCTTCCAGCACGTCGCGGGTCTGGAAGGCAATCGACTCCAGCGTTGCACGAATGATGTGGTTTGCGTTGACGCCGCGGGTCAGGCCGAAGATGGAGCCGCGTGCATACGGGTCCCAGTACGGCGCGCCCAGGCCGGTGAAGGCCGGAACAACGTAGACGCCGTTGGTATCCTTCACTTTGGTAGCGAAGTATTCGGAGTCGAACGCGTCGTTAATCAGCTTCATCTCATCGCGCAGCCACTGAATGGATGCGCCAGCCATAAACACTGCGCCTTCCAGCGCATAGTTCACTTCGCCTTTCGGGCCGCAGGCGATGGTGGTCAGCAGACCATGATCGGATTTCACTGCCTGCTCGCCGGTGTTCATCAGCATAAAGCAGCCGGTACCGTAAGTGTTTTTCGCCATCCCCTCTTTTACGCAGAGCTGGCCAAACAGCGCCGCCTGCTGGTCGCCCGCAATACCGGCGATAGGAATACGCGTGCCGCCTTTACCGCCGATGTTGGTCTGGCCGTACACTTCGGACGACTTACGCACCTGCGGCAGCATTGCGCGCGGGATATCCAGCACTTCCAGCATTTTGTCGTCCCACTCCAGCGTGTGGATGTTGAACAACATGGTGCGTGAGGCGTTGGTGTAGTCGGTGACGTGTACGCGCCCCTGGGTCATTTTCCAGATAAGCCAGGTATCGACGGTGCCGAACAGCAGTTCGCCGCGTTTAGCACGCTCGCGCGAACCTTCAACATGGTCGAGGATCCACTTCACCTTGGTGCCGGAGAAGTAGGGGTCGATCACAAGGCCAGTGGTGCTACGGATGTAATCTTCCATGCCGTCGCGTTTGAGCTTTTCGCAGATCTCAGAGGTGCGGCGGCACTGCCAGACGATGGCGTTATGAATCGGTTTGCCGGTTTCACGCTCCCAGACAATCGCGGTTTCGCGCTGGTTGGTGATGCCGATGGCGGCAATCTCGTCGGAGTTGATATCCGCTTTCGCCAGCACTTCGACCAGCGTGGAGCTTTGTGATGCCCAAATTTCCATCGGGTCATGCTCAACCCAGCCTGGCTTCGGGTAGATTTGTTCAAATTCGCGCTGTGAAACGCTAATGATGTTGGCATCGTGGTCCATCACAACGGCGCGGGAGCTGGTAGTGCCCTGGTCGAGCGCAACGATATATTTTTTGTCAGTCATGGTTATGATCCCGTAGTCACATTACAGCGAAGCTTTTTGTTGAGCCGTGGTGGAGGCGGTGCCTTTCTCTTTCGCAGCCTCACTGGTTCCAGACGGCAGATGGCGGGCGATCAGTTTGCGATAGCTGAACGCGCCAAGCGCCGCGCCTACAATCGGCCCAAACAGCGGCACGAGGAAGTAGGGAATATCTTTGCCGCCGGTAAAGGCGACGTTACCCCAGCCAGCAAGCCAGGCGAAGGTCTTCGGTCCCAGGTCACGCGCCGGGTTCATGGCAAAGCCGGTGAGCGGACCCATGGAAGCACCAATGACCGCGATCAGCAGACCGATCAGCAGCGGCGCCATTGGGCCGCGCGGCACGCCGTTGCCATCATCGCCCAGCGCCATAATCACGCCCATCAGAATAGCGGTAATTACCATCTCAACAGCGAAGGCCTGCACAAAATTGATGTGCGGGTTGGGGTAGGTTGAAAAGATACCAGCCAGATCAAGACTTTCGACGCTGCCGCGTACCATATTGTGCGTCTGTTCGAAGTCGAGGAAAAGATTGTAGTAAAGCCCGTAAACAAGTGCAGCCGCGCAAAACGCGCCGGCAAATTGAGAAAAAATAAAAGGAACAACTTTGCGTCCGTCAAAGCTCGCGAAGAGCCAAAGTGCAATGGTTACAGCCGGATTAAGATGCGCGCCGGAAACCCCTGCGGTCAGGTAGATGGCCATCGCCACGCCCAAACCCCAGATAATACTGATTTCCCACTGGCCAAAGGTGGCACCCGCCACTTTTAACGCTGCAACACATCCCACGCCGAAGAAAATCAACAACCCGGTACCGAGAAACTCGGCAATGCACTGGCCTTTTACGGTTGGTGTCTGACTCATAATCGGATCCTGCAGAAGTTTAATGGTTATTGTAGGCATGAGGGAAACAGCACCCCCATGATGTCGTGTAGACATAGTGTTAATTTATCGTTAACGAGCAAAAACGAGAAATATCGAAATCAAAATGTGTGTACTGCGTCAATAAAATGAGCGTTTACGAGCGGTGGCGCGCGTTTTTGCACCAATACGAAATGAGAGCTGAATCATTTTTGTAACCCGGGCATTAACAATTACGGGGTAGCGAAGCGGATTGCACCAGGATGAGGACGAAAAGTGTTGCAAAGCGCAAACAGCGCCGCTCCACGCTGGACAGGGGCTGGCGCGATTCATACAATCGTTAACAAGCGAAATCCGCTCATTGTATTAAGGCGTCGCCGCTCTGCGGGACGAGGACGCTTAAAGACACGCATAATTTAGCGGGCAGAGGGGTTACCTATTTGTCTGGCGAATAATGAGGTGTAAGTCCATCAACGCCTTGCCACTCAGGAGAAGTATGACTATGTCATTAGAAGTGTTTGAGAAACTGGAAGCAAAAGTACAGCAGGCGATTGATACCATCACGCTGCTGCAGATGGAAATCGAAGAACTGAAAGAGAAGAACAACAGCCTGTCGCAGGACGTTCACTCTGCACACCAGAGCCGTGAAGAGCTGGAGCGCGAAAACCAACAGCTGCGCGAGCAGCAGCACGGCTGGCAGGAGCGTCTGCAGGCGCTGCTGGGCCGCATGGAAGAAGTGTAATTACGCTTTATCTTTCGTGCCGTAGCGGCGTTGGCTGCGCGCGCTCACCCCGGTCACATAGTTATCTGTGCTCCCGGGGATTCACTTGCTTGCCGCCTTGCCACAACACGAAATCTTTCGCGTATTAAGCAAAATAGTTAAGCGCCATTGCATTCGGCAGCGACAAAAAAGGGCACCCTCAGGTGCCCTTTCGTTTATTCGATATCGAGAGGATCTTCGGCGAGAATAATGCCGGTGTTATCGGCATAAAGATGGTCACCGGAGAAGAAGGTGACGCCGCCGAAGTTGACGCGAATATCGCTTTCGCCAATGCCTTCGCCCGCTGCGCCAACCGGGATCGCGGCCATCGCCTGAATGCCGATATCCAGCTCTTCCAGATCGTCCACCTGGCGCACCGCGCCGTAGACCACCATCCCTTCCCACTCGTTTTGCGCCGCCAGACGCGCGAGATCGGCGTCGACTAAGGCGCGGCGAACAGAACCGCCGCCATCGACTACCAGCACGCGACCACGGCCATTCTGTTCGAGCAGATCGTAAAGCAACCCGTTATCCTCGAAACATTTCACCGTGATGATTTGCCCGCCGAAAGAGGAGCGACCGCCAAAGTTGGAGAACAGCGGTTCGACGACGTTGACCTCTTCCTGGTAGATGTCACAAAGCTCAGAAGTATCGTATTTCATAGGATTTACGTTCAGTTGCTGCGAGAGCCGTAAGTATATCGCGCATCGCGCGCTGTTGGCAAAAGCATCAATTTTTAATTGTTTTTTGGCACTCAGGCGAGCGTCTTGCTCAAAATAATCCCCAGTACAAACAGGAGATTAGTCAGCAGCGCGCCTTTCACGGTGCGTTCGAGCATCGGCGGCATCGCGCGCGGATCGCGCTCGCGCAGCACATAACGCGCCTGTTTAAACAGCAGCGGTGTGGCAAGCAAAAACAGCCAGCCCCAGAGGCTGTGGAGCGAAATCAGGTTGAAGAGCGCAAAGCAGAGCAGCGCGCCCGCCAGCAAACCGGCGTGATAACGGCGGGCATTTACCGGGCCTAAACGTACCACCAGCGTATGTTTGCCGTTCTCGCGATCGCTATCGATATCGCGCAGGTTATTGATGTTCAGCACTGCCGTCGCCAGCAAACCGCAGGCGGTCGCGGGCAGGAAGATCGCCGGAATCAGCGTATGCGCTTGCAAATACCAGCTTCCCATCACGCTTATCCAGCCGAAGAAGGTGAGCACCGAAATATCGCCCAGCCCCTGATAACCATACGGCCGCTTGCCGACAGTATAGGTGATGGCGGCGATAATCGACAGCCCGCCGAGTGCGAGGAAGCCGACAAAATCCGCCATCGTCTGGGTCGCGGCGCTTACCAGCCAGAGCCCGGACACGCAGCTCAGCACAATGACGATAAGCAGCGCGCGCTTCATCTGCCCAAGGGAGATCGCCCCTTTTTGCATCCCGCGCAGCGGTCCGATGCGATCCGGCTTATCGCTGCCTTTGATGGCATCGCCGTAGTCATTTGCGAGGTTAGAGAGGATTTGCAGCAAACCGGCGGTGATCAGCGCCAGCGCCGCGACCAGCGGATCGAAGTAGCCCTGCCACCAGGCAAGCACGGTTCCCACCACGATAGCGGCAAAGGCCAGCGGCAACGTTTTCGGTCGCAGGCTTTCCAGCCATGCCTGGGTAAGGCTAAGAGAGTGCGTATCGTTCATAAGTCCGGCCAATAAAAATGGGGGCATAAGCCCCCATCGAGTGTGATGAAAAGAGTCTGGCCGCGATTATAAGATAAAACGGCTCAGATCTTCATCCGCCACTAAAGCATCAAGGTGTTTACTCACATAGTCTGCATCAATGGTAATGGTTTCGCCGCCCAGATCGCTGGCGTCATAGGAGATATCCTCCATCAAACGCTCCAGCACGGTGTGCAAACGGCGTGCGCCGATGTTCTCGGTGCTTTCGTTCACCTGCCATGCGGCCTGCGCGATACGCTTAATGCCGTCGTCGGTAAATTCGATATTCACCCCTTCGGTTGCCATCAGCGCTTTGTACTGCACGGTCACAGAGGCGTTTGGCTCGGTGAGGATGCGCTCGAAGTCTTCCGCAGTCAGCGCCTGCAGTTCAACGCGGATTGGCAGACGACCCTGCAATTCCGGAATCAAATCTGACGGGCTGGCAACCTGGAACGCGCCGGACGCGATAAACAGGATATGGTCAGTTTTCACCATCCCGTGTTTGGTCGACACGGTGCAGCCCTCAACCAGCGGCAGCAGGTCGCGCTGTACGCCTTCGCGGGAGACGTCCGGGCCGGAGGTGTTACCGCCGCGCTTACAGATTTTGTCGATCTCATCGATAAAGACGATACCGTGCTGCTCAACGGCTTCGATCGCTTCCTCTTTCAGCTCTTCCGGGTTAACCAGCTTTGCTGCTTCCTCTTCGATCAGCAGCTTCATCGCGTCTTTGATTTTCAGCTTACGCGGCTTCTGCTTCTGCCCGCCGAGGTTCTGGAACATCGACTGCAACTGGTTGGTCATCTCTTCCATGCCCGGAGGGGCCATGATTTCGACGCCCATTGGCGCAGCGGCGAGATCGATCTCAATCTCTTTGTCATCCAGCTGGCCTTCGCGCAGTTTTTTACGGAAGGATTGACGCGCC
Organism: Kosakonia sp. HypNH10; assembly: GCF_029850615.1. NCBI lineage: Bacteria > Pseudomonadati > Pseudomonadota > Gammaproteobacteria > Enterobacterales > Enterobacteriaceae > Kosakonia > Kosakonia sp. HypNH10. Next base: position 30,970 of record NZ_JAOTIU010000010.1, on the reverse strand, counting down.
GCAGAGGGTTCCGCCGCCTGTTCCGGCTGGCCCCAGTTGTTTTTCGCCGGCGGGATCAGCACATCGAGGATGCGCTCTTCCGCCATCTCTTCGGCGCGGTAGCGGTTTCTGTCAATTGACTGGCTGCGCACCATTTTCACGGCGGCATCGGTCAGATCGCGGATAATCGAATCCACCTCTTTCCCGACATAGCCCACTTCGGTGAACTTGGTCGCTTCCACTTTGATAAACGGCGCGTTGGCGAGCTTCGCCAGACGACGGGCGATTTCGGTTTTACCGACGCCGGTGGGGCCGATCATCAGAATATTTTTCGGGGTCACTTCGTGACGCAGCTCTTCATCGAGCTGCATACGGCGCCAGCGGTTACGCAGAGCAATCGCCACAGAGCGCTTTGCCGCGTCCTGGCCGATGATGTGTTTATTCAGTTCGCTGACGATTTCGCGTGGGGTCATTTCAGACATGGGAGATCCTTACGCTTGAGCGGGTAATTCTTCGATGGTATGGAAGTGGTTGGTGTAGATGCAGATATCGCCTGCGATCCCCAACGCCTTCTCAGCAATGTCGCGCGCGCCAAGCTCGGTGTTCTCCAGCAGTGCGCGGGCAGCGGCCTGGGCGTATGGTCCGCCGGAGCCGATGGCAATCAGGTCATTTTCCGGCTGAATCACATCGCCGTTACCGGTGATGATCAGCGACGCGGTTTCGTCGGCGACCGCTAACAGCGCTTCCAGCTTGCGCAGCATACGATCGGTACGCCAGTCCTTTGCCAGCTCGACGGCGGCTTTCACCAGATGACCCTGGTGCATTTCCAGTTTGCGTTCAAAAAGCTCAAACAGCGTGAAGGCATCCGCTGTGCCGCCCGCAAAGCCTGCAATGACTTTGTCGTTGTAGAGACGGCGAACTTTTTTAACGTTGCCCTTCATCACGGTGTTGCCCAGTGTGGCCTGGCCATCACCGGCGATAACGACATGGCCGTTACGGCGTACGCTTACGATTGTTGTCACGAGCAGACCCCTTGGTTACAAAAGCACATACAGCGCCCCGCACAGCGTACGGGGCAGAATGCATTTATAGATGGGGGAGATTTTGGGGGTTTCAACCCCCGGCGGAAAGTCGAATGCAGTTTGCGTGACCGGCCAGTTTCAGCTTGCCGAGGGTGGCTTCAGCGCTCTCTTTGCCTTTCAGCGGGCCCATCACAACGCGATTCCAGCCATTATTGCTGGTGATGCGCGAGTCAAAGCCCTCAAACGCCAGCTGCGCGCGGACGGTTTCCGCCTGCTCCTGGCCTTTGAATGAGCCGCACTGGATCAGCCAGCGACGCTCATCTTTTTTCTCTGTCGGCTGCGCCTTCGCCGTTTCCGCTTCGCGCGTTACCGGCGCGGCCTGCTGCGTTTTTGGCTGCGCGGCGTTGCTGTGCGGCGGCGTTTGCAGCAGATCCTGATAGGGCTGCGAATTTGTGGCCGGTTTCTGCTGCGCTTGCTGCGTCTGGCGCGGCGGCGTGGCGACGCGCGCAGGTTGCTGTTCTACGGTGCGCGGCTGCGTACGCGGTTGCTGAACCGGCTGGCTTTGCGTCCACTGAGACTGCTGCTGTTGTTGCTGCATCTGCTGAACCTGGCGCTGACGCTGCAACGTTTGCTGGCGCTGCTCCGGCGTCTGCTCGTTCCACGGCACCTCGTTGAGCTGCGTCGGCGTCTGGCGCATATCTGCCTGCATCTGGGCTAACAGCTGGCGCTGTTCATCGGTTAACTGCTCCGGTTTTTGCACTTCGCCCCCGGCTGTCGGCTCGGTCGGCGCGCGTACGCCAGGCTGGCGGCTCTCCAGCTCTTTAATATAGCGCCAGCGCTCTTCCGGCTTCGGCGGCAGGCCGTTACCGGTCACTTTCTGGTTCTGCAGGGATTCTGACTCTTCTTTCTTATGATGCGTAATAAAGTACAAACCACCGATAAAGGCGACCAGCACGGCGGCCGCTATCGCGACCATTGCTGGCGAGACCGCAGGCGCGCTGCGCTGCTTTTTCTTTGAGGTGCTCTTCTTTCGCCGCGCAGGAGTCGACTGGCTGCGGCGTACATAATCTCGTTGGGCCACTATCGTTTCGCTGTATTCATATTCGTTTAACAGCCCGCCATGTTACTTAAGCGACGGGGTTTTGACCAGAAGAGGGCGTCCGAAAGCCCCCGGCTTTACGTTAGCGCTCGCGTTGAGCCACGCAGGATCAATTCACAATCTAATAGTCGCGAGCCGCTGCTTACCGTGTGGCCCTGCAACTGCTCCAGCAGAAGCAGCATCGCTTCGCGCCCAATGTCGTAGCGCGGCTGCGCAACGGTGGTGAGCGGCGGGTCGCAATACTCCGCCAGCGAGATGTTATCAAAGCCGATAATCGACAGATCCTCCGGCACCTTCAGGCCCCGGCGTTTTGCCTGCGACAGCGCACCAAGCGCCATCACATCGCTGTGGCAGAAGAGAGCAGTCGGCGGTTTCGGCAGGTTGAGAAGCTGTTCCAGCGCCTGCGCTCCGGCTTCGAAGGTAAAATCACCGCGGGTGATATAGTCCTTATCCACCGTCGCACCCGCGCGGCGCAGCGCCTGCACGTAACCCTGTAAACGGTAGTGGCAGAGCGGCATCTCTTCCGGGCCGGCGATACAGCCAATCAGCTGATGCCCCTGCTCTTGCAGATAAGTGACGGCGTTGAAGGCCGCGGTCAGGTTGTCGATGTGCACCGTCGGCAGCTCCAGCTCCGGCGCGAACTCATTAGCCATCACCATCGGCGGTAAATTGCGCTGCTCTTCAATACTGGCGTCAAACGGCAGACGTGAACCGAGCAGCAGCATGCCATCAATTTGCTTGGTGATGATCAGGTCGATAAAGGTCTTTTCCTGCTGATTTTGATGGGCGCAGTCGCCAATCAGCACCAGGTAGCCATGCTCCGCAGCGGTCACTTCGATGCCGCGAATAATCTCACTGAAGAAGGGATCGCAGATATCCGGCACAATCACCAGCAGGGTACGGGACTCATTGCGCTTCACATTGCGGCCCATCGACTGCGGCAGGTAGCCCACTTCCATGGCGGCCTGCTCAACGCGGTTGCGGGTCGCCTGTGACACTTTTTCCGGGTTCATTAATGCACGAGATACGGTTGCCGTAGAAACCTTTGCTTTCATGGCAACATCTTTCATGGTTGCTGCCGCAACCTGATTTTTCGGTTTCACCTTGTTCTCCTCGCATGCACGGCGCAGGCGTAGCCACATTTTTATCAGATAGTTAAGCGCATCGGTTACAGAAATTTCACAAAAAATGTGACAAGCATTCTATTTTACGTGCTGGCTCGCAGCATTAGCTTTCGATCGGATCGACATCCAGCACCCATTTTACGCGTCGGGCATCGGGCAGGGTGTTAATCAGCGCCAGCGCGCCGTGCACAATGTGTTGCAGGCGAATGCGGGAGGGGTGTTGCAGCAGGATTTGCCAGCGGTAGCGCCCGGCGCGCTTGGCCGCCAGCGCCGGAACCGGGCCGAGGATCCAGAGTTGGTTATCTGCCAGCGGGCTCGCCTGCAGCAGGTTTTTCAGCTGTTGCAGGAAGAGCGGGGCGTGCTGGTTGTTCTGATCTTCTGCGCGGATCAGCACATGGCTGGTCCACGGCGGCAGTTGCAGTGTCTGGCGCTCGGCCAGCGCCTGCTCGGCAAAGGTGTCGTAGCCTTTATGCAGCAGCGTTTGCAGCAGCGGGTGTTCCGGATGGTGCGTTTGCAGCACCACTTCGCCCTGTTTGCCTGCGCGTCCGGCGCGGCCGGAAACCTGGGTATAGAGCTGAGCAAAGCGCTCTGCGGCGCGGAAGTCGGCGGAAAAGAGCGCGCCGTCAACATCGAGCAATGCTACCAGCGTGACATCCGGAAAGTGGTGTCCTTTGGCGAGCATCTGGGTGCCGATCAAAATGCGCGCACCGCCGCGGTGTACTTCAGCAAGATGTTGCTCCAGTGCGCCCTTGCGGCTGGTGGTGTCGCGGTCGATGCGCGAAATCGGCACGCCGGGAAACAGCGGAGCCAGCGCCTGCTCCAGTTGCTCGGTACCAAGTCCAACCGGCAGCAGGTGGGTGGAGCCGCACGACGGACACTGGCGCGGCACCGGGCGCTGGCTGTCGCAGTGGTGGCAACGCAGATGCTGCTGCGCCTGGTGGAAGGTGTAGTAGTGATCGCAGCGCGCGCACTCGGCGATCCAGCCGCAATCATGGCAGAGCAGCGCCGGGGCGAAGCCGCGCCGGTTAAGGAAAAGAATCGCCTGATTACCCGCTTGCAGATGCTGACGCAGGCGGTTGATTAAGGCAGGGGCCAGACCCGCCTGCAGCGGCTGGGCTTTCATATCCAGCACGTGCTGCATCGCCGGACGTGCGTTGCCTGCGCGGCGGGTCAGACGCAGAATGTGGTATTTCCGCGCCCGCACATTGTGCAGCGTCTCCAGCGCTGGCGTCGCTGAACCGAGGATTATCGGGATCTGCTCGCTGTGCGCACGGTAAACAGCCAGATCGCGCGCATGGTAACGCCACCCCTCCTGCTGTTTATAGGAGCTGTCGTGCTCCTCATCGATAACGATGACGCCAAGATTCTTAAAAGGAGTGAAGAGCGAGGAGCGCGTGCCGATGACAATCGCCGCTTCACCGCTCTTTGCTTTCTGCCAGGTGGTCAGGCGTTCACTGTCGTTAAGGCCAGAGTGCAGCACTTCAACGGGGGCATTAAACCGCTCGCGAAAACGGGCGATGGTTTGTGGCGTCAGGCCAATTTCCGGCACCATCACCAGCGCCTGCTTGCCCTGTTCGAGCACATTTTCCAGCACGCTCAGATAGACTTCCGTTTTGCCGGAGCCGGTGACGCCCGCCAGCAGCCAGGCGGAGAAGCGATCCGCCGCGCTGTGGATCGCGCCGACGGCGGTGGCCTGTTCGGTGTTGAGCCGCAGGCGATCGCCGCTGACGGAAAAGGTGCTGCGCCAGTCGGTAAACGTCGGCGCTTCGCTGTTCATCTCCACCAGCCCTTTTGCGCGCAGCGCTTGCAGGGTGACGCTTTTCAGATCTAACGCCGCTAACTGATGCTGCCACACTTTGCCTTTGCGCAGCGCCGATAACGCCTGCTGCTGTTTTGGCGACTTGATGCGGTTGATATCGGTTGCCTGCCCCTGTTCGGTGGCGAACCAGTAGCCCTGAAACTCGGCGCTGGCCGGTTTGGTCTGGCGCAGCAGAACGGGCAGGGCATTGAATAACACATCGCCAATTGGATGATGATAATAGTCAGCTGCCCAGAGCAGCATTCGCCAGACGGGCGTTGAAAACGCGGGCTCGCTGTCGAGCACCTCTTCGACGCTTTTCAGCTCCGCCAGCGGTAGCTCGCTTTTGTCGCTGACCGCCACCACAATCCCGACGCGGGTCTGGTTACCGAACGGCACGCGCACGCGAAAACCAGCGCTGGCGGGTGTTCCCTCCGGCAGCAGGTAATCGAAAGTGCGGGGCAGCGGTACAGAGAGCGCAACGTGGGCGACGGGCATTTCATCATCCTGACTTGAAAAGTGGCGGGTTAGTATACACATTGTTAAGACGGTCGAGCGGATCAGTTTGCATACGCTGGTTAATTTCTGTATGATTCGCCGCCTTTGATGCTCATTGCGGCGTCAAAGATTCACTTACATATCAACTCGCGTGGTGTCTGGCGTTAGGGCTGGAAGAGCGACGCGGCCTTAAACTGAGGTTTCCCCATGAAAAAAGGTATTCACCCGAATTACGTAGCGATTACTGCAACCTGTTCTTGCGGTAACGTGATCGAAACCCACTCTACTCTGGGTCACGATCTGAACCTGGACGTGTGTGGTAAATGCCACCCGTTCTTCACCGGTAAGCAGCGTGATGTTGCAACTGGTGGCCGTGTTGACCGTTTCAACAAACGCTTCAGCATCCCGGGCAGCAAGTAAGTTGCCAAAGAAAAAAGCGCCGAAAGGCGCTTTTTTTGTCTCTGCGGTTTGCCTCAGGGGCGCTATTTTTGTGATGGGTTTCACAAAAATATTGCTCTGGTCAAAAAACAGGCATATTCTGTCGCCATACATCTCCTCACACTATTTGAGCGTAAAAGGAACATTTGTATGCTGACAGCAATGAAAAACGTATTTATGTCTTACCTGCTCTCACTGGCAGAAGTGCATCCGGAAGTGACGCGTTTCTGATAAGCAGGTGCGATAAGTTAAAAAGGGCGGAATATGATTTCCGCCCTTTTTATTGCAATCAGTATTCCCACGTATCCGGGTCGATGCCCATTTCACGCATAATCACTTTCGCCTCTTCCGGAATCTCATCGCTGCGCTCTTTGCGCAGGTCTTCATCATTCGGCAAAGGCTGGCCGGTGAACGCATGTAAAAACGCCTCGCACAGCAGTTCGCTGTTGGTGGCGTGGCGCAGGTTATTCACCTGACGACGGGTACGTTCATCGGTGAGGATTTTTAACACCTTAAGAGGAATGGACACCGTAATTTTTTTTACTTGCTCACTCTTCTTGCCGTGCTCAGCGTATGGGCTGATATATTCGCCGCTCCATTCAGCCATGAGATACCTTTAATCCTCTCAGTCATTGATCTATACCCGGTCGCGCCGGGCCGTAATTGCGCGTAGTTTACCGTAGAGTCATCGGGGTGACACCGTGTATCGCTCTGCAATATCGTACGAAAGCATATAATTTTAACGGCTATTATGCGATTGCTCAATCTATACGCAAAGAAGTTTAGATGTCCAGATGTATTGACGTCTATTATTCCAGTGTTTACTCTGTGACCTGACTTTTCATCCATTAAGCCAGGAAGCCTTCACCATGACGCGTAAACAGGCCACCATCGCAGTGCGTAGCGGATTGAACGATGACGAGCAGTACGGTTGCGTTGTCCCCCCGATTCACCTCTCCAGTACCTATAACTTCACCGGTTTTAACGAACCTCGCGCCCACGACTACTCGCGTCGCGGTAATCCTACGCGTGATGTGGTGCAGCGCGCGCTGGCGGAGCTGGAGGGCGGTGCAGGCGCGGTGATGACCAATACCGGCATGTCGGCAATTCACCTGGTGACCACGGTGTTCCTCAAGCCTGGCGATCTGCTGGTGGCACCGCACGACTGTTACGGCGGCAGCTATCGTCTGTTTGATAGCCTGGCGAAGCGCGGCTGCTACCGCGTGAAGTTTGTCGATCAGGGCGATGAGCAGGCGCTGAAAGCGGCGCTGGCGGAAAAACCGAAGCTGGTGCTGGTAGAAACTCCAAGTAACCCATTGTTGCGCGTCGTAGATATTGCGAAAATCTGTGGGCTTGCGCGGGAAGCGGGAGCGGTAAGCGTGGTGGATAACACCTTCCTGAGCCCGGCGTTGCAAAACCCGCTGGCGCTGGGAGCGGATCTGGTGCTGCACTCCTGCACCAAATACCTCAACGGCCACTCCGATGTGGTAGCCGGCGTGGTGATTGCGAAGGATGAGGCGACCGTCACCGAACTGGCATGGTGGGCGAATAATATTGGCGTCACCGGCAGCGCTTTCGACAGCTATTTGCTGCTGCGCGGGCTGCGCACCCTGTCGCCGCGCATGGAAGTGGCGCAGCGTAACGCGCAGGCGATTGTCGACTTTTTGCAGACTCAGCCGCTGGTGAAAAAGCTGTACCATCCCTCTCTGCCTGATAACCAGGGGCATGAGATTGCGGCGCGTCAGCAAAAGGGCTTTGGCGCGATGTTGAGTTTTGAACTGGATGGCGATGAGCAGACGCTGCGTCGTTTCCTGAGCGGATTGTCGCTGTTTACACTGGCGGAATCGTTAGGCGGGGTTGAGAGTTTAATCTCCCACGCCGCGACCATGACCCACGCGGGCATGGCGCCGGAAGCACGCGCCGCCGCCGGGATCGGTGAGACGCTGCTGCGCATCTCAACCGGTATTGAAGATAGTGAAGATTTGATTGCCGATCTGGAAAATGGCTTCCGGATCGCCGCTGAGGGGTAAACATGAGTGTGATTGCGCAGGCAGGGACGAAGGCTCGTCAACTGCACAAATTTGGTGGCAGTAGTCTGGCGGATGTGAAGTGTTATCTGCGCGTAGCAGGGATCATGGCGGAGTACTCGCAGCCGGGCGACATGATGGTGGTTTCGGCCGCCGGTAGCACCACCAACCAGTTGATCAGCTGGCTTAAACTGAGCCAGACCGATCGCCTCTCTGCGCATCAGGTGCAGCAATCGCTGCGCCGCTATCAGCTCGAATTGATTAACGGCCTGTTGCCTGCCGATGTAGCCGATGGCCTGACCAGCGCCTTTATTCACGATCTGGAGCACCTCGCCGCGCTGCTCGACAGCGGCATCAACGATGCCGTCTATGCCGAAGTGGTGGGTCACGGTGAAATCTGGTCCGCGCGCTTAATGGCGGCGGTGCTGAATCAGCAGGAACTTGACGCTACCTGGCTCGATGCCCGCGACTTCCTGCGCGCCGAGCGCAGCGCGCAGCCGCAGGTTAATGAAGGGGCCTCTTACCCTTTACTCCAGCAGCAGCTGGCGCAGCATCCGGGTAAACGAATTGTGGTGACCGGCTTTATCAGCCGTAACGACGCGGGCGAAACCGTACTGCTTGGCCGTAATGGTTCCGACTACTCGGCAACGCAAATTGGTGCGCTGGGCGATGTTTCGCGTGTGACCATCTGGAGCGACGTCGCCGGGGTCTACAGCGCTGACCCGCGCAAAGTCAAAGATGCCTGTCTGCTGCCGCTATTGCGTCTTGATGAAGCAAGCGAGCTGGCGCGCCTGGCCGCGCCGGTGCTGCATGCCCGCACGTTACAGCCGGTTTCCGGCAGCAATATCGATCTGCAACTGCGTTGCAGTTACAACCCCGAGCAGGGGTCAACACGCATTGAGCGCGTGCTCGCTTCCGGTACCGGAGCGCGCATTGTTACCAGCCATGATGATGTCTGCCTGATTGAGTTCCTTGTGCCGTCAGGGCAGGACTTTAAGCTGGCGCACAGAGAGATCGACATTATTCTCAAGCGCGCGCAGGTGCGCCCGCTGGCGGTCGGTGTTCACTCTGACCGCAATCTGCTGCAACTCTGCTACACCTCCGAAGTGGTCGACAGCGTCTTTAAACTGCTTGATGAGGCGGGTCTGCCGGGCGAGCTGCGTTTACGCCAGGGCCTGGCGCTGGTGGCGATGGTCGGTGCGGGCGTATGCCGCAATCCGCTTCACAGCCACCGCTTCTGGCAGCAGTTAAAAGGGCAGCCGGTCGAGTTTATCTGGCAATCGGACGAAGGGATCAGCCTGGTGGCCGTGCTGCGCGTCGGCCCGACCGAGAGCCTGATCCAGGGCCTGCACCAGTCGCTGTTCCGCGCGGAAAAACGCATTGGTCTGGTGCTGTTTGGTAAAGGTAATATCGGCTCGCGCTGGCTTGAGCTTTTCTCCCGCGAGCAGAGCGCGCTCTCGGCGCGCACCGGGTTTGAGTTTGTGCTGGCCGGCGTGGTTGATAGCCGTCGCAGCCTGTTGAGCTACGACGGGCTGGATGCCAGCCGCGCGCTTGCTTTCTTCAATGATGAAGCGGTAGAGCAGGATGAGGAGTCGCTATTCCTGTGGATGCGCGCCCATCCGTATGATGATTTAGTGGTGCTGGATGTCACCGCCAGCGAGCAGCTTGCGGAGCAGTATCTCGATTTCGCCAGCCACGGTTTCCATGTCATCAGTGCTAACAAGCTGGCGGGCGCGAGCAAAAGCGATCGCTTCCGCCAAATCCATGACGCCTTTGAAAAAACCGGCCGCCACTGGCTCTATAACGCCACCGTCGGCGCGGGTCTGCCGGTTAACCACACCGTGCGCGATCTGCGCGACAGCGGCGATTCGATTCTGGCGATCAGCGGTATCTTCTCCGGTACGCTCTCCTGGCTGTTCCTGCAATTTGATGGCAGCGTGCCCTTCACCGAGCTGGTGGATCAGGCGTGGCAGCAGGGGCTGACCGAGCCGGACCCGCGCGTCGATCTCTCCGGTAAAGATGTGATGCGCAAGCTGGTGATCCTTGCCCGCGAAGCGGGGTATGACATCGAGCCGGATCAGGTGCGCGTCGAGTCTCTGGTGCCGCCGGGCTGCGAAGCAGAATCCGTCGATCACTTCTTTGAGAATGGCGAGGCGTTAAATGAGCAGATGCTCCAGCGCCTTGAAGCCGCCCGCGAGCTGGGTCTGGTGCTGCGTTACGTCGCCCGCTTCGATGCCAATGGCAAAGCGCGCGTTGGCGTTGAAGCGGTGCGCCCGGAGCATCCGCTGGCCGCGCTGCTGCCGTGCGATAACGTCTTTGCTATTGAGAGCCGCTGGTATCGCGATAACCCGATGGTGATCCGCGGGCCGGGCGCAGGCCGGGATGTCACCGCGGGCGCTATTCAGTCCGATATTAACCGCCTCGCGCAGCTGCTGTAGCCCTCGCTGTAACTCCTCTCCCGCACCGGGAGAGGAGTTTTTCCCGCCTCATGAATCTTTTTCATCTTCGCTGAAAACTCCTCACACACAATCGAGATATTTCTGTTGACGCTTTGTACGATTTCCGTCATTTTTACATCTGGACGTCTAAACGTATAGAAGTTCACTCACCCTGAATAATGACTTGTGATTGATGAGGTAAGGTATGAGCTTTTTTCACGCCAATCAGCGGGAAGCCCTGAATCAGAGCCTGGCGGAAGTTCACGGCCAGATTAACGTCTCCTTTGAGTTTTTCCCGCCGCGCACCAGTGAAATGGAACAGACCTTATGGAGCTCCATCGATCGCTTAAGCAGCCTGAAGCCGAAATTCGTTTCGGTCACCTACGGCGCGAACTCCGGCGAGCGCGACCGCACGCACAGCATTATTAAAGGGATTAAAGATCGCACCGGGCTGGAAGCGGTGCCGCACCTGACCTGCATCGACGCCACCCGCGATGAACTGCGCAACATCGCGCAGGATTACTGGAACAACGGCATTCGCCATATCGTTGCCCTGCGCGGCGATTTACCGCCGGGCGGCGGAAAGCCTGAAATGTATGCCGCCGATCTGGTGGGCCTGTTAAAAGAGGTGGCGGATTTTGATATCTCCGTCGCGGCTTACCCGGAAGTGCACCCGGAAGCGAAAAGCGCGCAGGCCGACTTGCTCAACCTGAAGCGTAAAGTCGATGCGGGTGCCAGCCGCGCGATCACGCAATTTTTCTTCGATGTTGAGAGCTACCTGCGCTTTCGCGATCGCTGCGCCTCAACCGGTATCGACGTCGAGATCATCCCCGGCATTCTGCCGGTCTCCAACTTTAAGCAGGCGAAAAAGTTCGCCGACATGACCAACGTGCGCATCCCGGCGTGGATGTCGCAAATGTTCGCCGGGCTGGATGACGATGCGGAAACCCGCAAGCTGGTCGGCGCGAATATCGCGATGGATATGGTGAAGATCCTCAGCCGCGAAGGGGTTAAAGATTTCCACTTCTATACCCTGAACCGCGCCGAAATGAGCTATGCCATTTGCCACACCCTCGGCGTGCGCCCGGCCTGTAACGTTGCCGTCTAGTACGGAGAAATTACAGGCTCAGGCTGCCAAACGCGCTTTGCCAATCCTGCTCGAACTTCTCGACGGCGGATTCAACGGCGGGCGTATTGAGCATCTGTTTCGCCACATCGACCGGCAGGGTAATCGCCTCGCACCCGGCCAGCAGACAGTCGAGCGCCTGGCGCGGGGTTTTGAAGCTCGCCGCCAGCACTTTGCTCTCCGGCGCATGCAAACTCAGCAGGGTTTGCAGCTCCTGCACCATACGCACACCATCGCCGCCCTGGGCATCGACACGGTTAACATAGGGCGCGACATATTTGGCTCCGGCCAGCGCAGCCAGTAAGCCCTGCGCAGCGCTATAGACCGCCGTGCCGAGCGTAACGATCCCCTCTTTTTTCAACTGCTTAATCGACGCCAGCCCTTCGCCCGTCACCGGGATTTTAACCACGATACCCGGCAGCGCGTGATGAAGCCTTTTCGCCTCGCTCACCATGCCCTCTGCATCGCGGCTCATCACCTGGGCAAAAAGCGTCCCGTTCGCACCTATTGCCTGTTGCAGGCGCGGTAATACCTCCCAGAGCGGGGTTTTACCAGCGGCGATAATGCTCGGATTGGTGGTAACGCCAGCCAGCGGATAGATGCGCGCAAGGCGCTCCACTTCCACAATATCGGCCGTATCCAGATAGAGTTCCATCCTGCTTCCTCATCAATATGATCTGGCGAAAGCATACGGTCTGCGGGGCGGCGGCGGCTATATAACATTTCTGCCAAACACTGGACAAATGTATGCATGCGGATGAAGTGCGACAGCGCTCACAAAATGCAGTGCAGCCTGATGAAAAGCGGCTTCAGGCGCGGAGCGTAGAGCAGAAGCGGGTAGAAAAGCGTACAAAAATCCAGTGCAGGAGTTATTTGTTTCGTAGCTGGCTGTGGTAGTGCTGGCGATACTCCGAGGGCGAGCGTTCGGTGTTTTTACGGAACAGGCGGCAGAAGTAGTTGCTGTCGACAAACCCGCAACTGTGCGCCACCTCTTTGATTTTCAGGTCGTAGCCTTTAAGCAGCGTTTTCGCATGCTCAAGCCGGGTGTGGGTGAGATATTCACTAAAGCCGACCGCGCCGGTTTTCTGGAACAGATGGGAGAGGTAGTTGGGCGAGATGTAGAACGCCTGCGCGACTGACTCGCGGGTGAGCGGCATGGCGTAATGTTCGTCGATATAATCACGAATGGCTTCAAACAGCGCCTGGCTGCGCGATGCGGTGTGGATCTGGCTGCCGAGCAGGTCGTGGCAGTGGCTCAGCAGGCTGGTGACAATCAACCGCGCCGTGTGCTGCTCATCCGGCTGCATCTGCATTTCATGCAGCGTTTGCAGCAGAAAGGAGCCTACGCGCGGGCCGCGCCGGGCTACATGCTGCCGGGTCAGCGTCTGCAGTGCTGCGCCATCCCACTGCGTAAGGCTAAAGCAGAGTTGCTGTTTGCCAAACAGCACGCTTAAGCTCCTAGCCGGGGCCAGCCAGCGCGGGCAGTTCCAGCCGCCAGCGGGAACGTAAAGCACATCATGCTGCATCATTAATGCCGTTTCGCCAGCGATCGCCGAATCGGTCAGCGCCCCTTCAAGCACAATTTCAAGGCGTGGGAAATCAACCTGGCAGGCAAGCGCAGGCGCGGTTGCATTCACAGCCGCAAAGCGAATCTGCCCAACCGTTGTCGGGCCGTGGATCAGTCGGGAGAGGAGAGACGCAATATCGTGGCTCATGATGTTCCTGCGACAAAAAAACAGGCTCACCATAGCGCCAGGCTAAAAAAAAAGCCATCCCGATGGGATGGCTTTACACGCTTACTGGTTGGCGGGGAGATCGCCGTACGGCAGCGCGTCGTAATCCCGTAACGCGTTTTTCTTATACGGGTTACCGATCCAACGCGTCGCTTCAACGAACTGCGGGCTGACTACCGAGCGCGTGGCGTCATAGCCGTCGTAGCGCAGGCCTGCTAAATCAGACCAGGTGTGGATCAGCTGCGAACTGCTGTATTTACGGTTGAGATCGGCGGAGAAATCCCGCGGATGCGCCGCTTGCCACTTATCCGAAGTCCAGAGGATAAACGGAATGGTGTACATATGCCGCGTCGGCTCCGCTTCGTTGCGCCCCTGAATGTTGTGCGGCGGCGTGTCATACACCTCTTCGCCATGATCGGAGAAGTAGAGCAGGAAGCCATTCGGGTCGGTCGCCTTGTAGTCATTAATCAGCGAGGAGACAACATGATCGTTAAAGCGGTTAGCATCGTCATAGTTGTTGTAGGTCTCGGATTGATCGGCATCCAGCCCCGGCGGTTGATGGTCGTGCTTATCCGTAAACTTGCCCCAGCCCTGCGGGTAGCGGAAGTCGTAGCGAATATGCGTGCCGAGCAGGTGCACAATGATGAACTTCTTCGGTGCAGGATCGGCGAGCACGGTTTTAAACGGCTTCAGCACGTTGGTGTCATATTCGCGGGCGCTCTGCGTACGCTGCTGGTTCATGTAGAACTGCACATCCGTCTGTTTTGAAAAGACGGTCAGCATGGTGTTGCGCTCGGTCATCGTCTGCTGGTTGGTGATCCAGAAGGTTTTGTACCCGGCCTGCTTCATCATGTTCATCAGCGAGGGCTGCGTCAGATAGAGATCGGGATGCTGCTCATCGGCGAACGTCAGCGCCTGTTGCAGGATCTCAATGGTGTAGGGGCGCGAAGTCACTACGTTAGTAAAGAGGCTCATGCGCGGGTCGCTTTTATGCAGCGCATCCAGCTCCGGCGTGGTTTCGCGCGGATAGCCATACAGGCTCATGCGGCCACGCTGCGTCGATTCACCAATCACCAGCACCAGCGTGCGTGGTGCATCGCCCGACTCATCTTTCAGGTTTGCCAGCGGCGGCAGGGCGTGGTTGCTGTCGAGCAGTCTGTTCAGGCTGCTCAACTGGTTACGATACTGCACATAACCCATCACCAGCTGCCACGGCGCGGCAGGCTCCAGCTTGGAGGCTAATCCTGAAGCAGCCTTAGCGAGCTCCTGCTTATATTTCAGCATGTTTATCGCAATTGGGTTGAGGATCAGCCCATACAGCAGGGCGAACGAGACGACCCAGCGCCACGGGTTAGGAATGTAAACCGGACGCAGGCGAGTCCAGAGGAAGATCGCGCCCGCAGTGTAGGCCAGCGCAATCAGCACCAGCTTCAGGCTGAAGTATTGCCCTAAAAACTCGCTCGCTTCATGGGTGTTGGTTTCGAACATCACAAACAACACGCTTTGCGAGAACTCCTGCCCGTAGATGACGTAGTAGGAGAGCATCGACAGCGAGGTGGCCCACAGCACCACGCCAATGGCTGCGGCAATGGCGCGCGTATAGCGTGGGAAGAGGAAGACCGGGATCAGCCACAGTGAGCTGAAGAGAATGGAGTCGCGAAAACCATTGGTGCCGCTGTATCCGCTAACCAGGATAGCGACCTGCAGAACCGTGGAGAAGTACCAAAAATAGAGCAGAGCCCATCCAAGGGCTTTCACACTAAACGATTGTTTAGCATGAGTTTGTGTGGAGCGCATACGAAGTGCCTGTGCGAATAAATAGCGCTAAAACATAGCGGCTAAAGCTTAAGCAAACCTGAATCTCATCATTCAGGCGGATAAGTTGTAGAGAAACTCATCAAAGCGTGAGAATGTCGCGAGGAATATAAGGAATGTGAAGGATATATGACAACCATAATTTGCAGCATTTTTACCCAAAAGATAAAAATGCTGCAATCGGTTAACAAAAGTGGCGTAAGAGGATTAGCCGGTGTTACGCATCCCGGCGGCGACGCCCGCGATAGTCACCATCAGCGCCTGCTCGACGCGGCTATCAGGCTCTTTTTGCTGCTCTTCTGCCAGACGCGAGCGTTGCAGCAGCTCGGCTTGCAGGACGTTGAGCGGGTCGGTGTAGATATTGCGTAACTGGATAGATTCAGCAATCCATGGCAGATCGGCCATCAGATGCGAATCGTTGGCGATATCCAGCACCACTTTAATGTCGGCCGCCAGCAGCTTACGCAGCTCTTTACCCAGCGGCCACAGCTCTGGTTTCACCAGGCGCTGATCGTAATACTCCGCCAGCCACAGATCCGCTTTCGAGAAGACCATCTCCAGCATGCCAAGGCGCGTAGAGAAGAATGGCCAGTCGCGGCACATTGCCTCCAGCTCGCTCTGTTTGCCATCTTCCACCACTTTTTGCAGCGCCGCGCCCGCGCCGAGCCAGGCCGGCAGCATCAGGCGGTTCTGCGTCCAGGCGAAGATCCACGGAATAGCACGCAGCGACTCGACGCCGCCGGTTGGGCGACGTTTTGCCGGACGCGATCCCAGCGGCAGCTTGCCCAGCTCCTGCTCCGGTGTTGCCGAGCGGAAGTAGGGCACAAAGTCTTTGTTTTCGCGCACATAACCACGGTACATCTCGCAGGAGATGGCCGACAGCTCATCCATGATGTGACGCCATTCGGTTTTTGGCTCCGGCGGCGGCAGCAGGTTGGCTTCCATAATCGCGCTGGTATAGAGGGAGAGGCTGCTGATGGTTACTTCCGGCAGACCATATTTAAAGCGGATCATCTCGCCCTGCTCGGTGACGCGCAGACCACCTTTCAGGCTGCCAGGCGGTTGCGAGAGCAGCGCCGCGTGCGCTGGTGCGCCGCCGCGACCGATAGAGCCACCGCGACCGTGGAACAGCGTCAGCTCAATGCCCGCTTTCTCACAGGTTTTGATCAATGCGTCCTGCGCCTGGTACTGCGCCCAGCTTGCAGCCATCACGCCCGCATCTTTTGCGGAGTCGGAGTAGCCAATCATCACCATCTGTTTGCCCTGAATAAAGCCGCGATACCAGTCGATATTGAGCAGCTGGCTCATCACGTCATTGGCGTTGTTCAGGTCGTCGAGGGTTTCAAACAGCGGTGCCACCGGCAGCGCGAAGCCGATACCGGCCTCTTTCAACAGCAGATGTACGGCCAGCACATCGGACGGCGTTTTCGCCATCGAGATCACATAGGCGGCAATCGATCCGCGCGGCGCTTCGGCGATCACCCGGCAGGTGTCGAGCACTTCACGCGTCTCTTCGCTTGGCTCCCACTGGCGCGGCAGCAGCGGACGTTTGGAGTTGAGTTCGCGGATCAGGAAGGCCTGTTTGTCGGCTTCTGACCAGCTTTCGTAATCGCCGATGCCGAGATAGCGGGTCAGCTCGCCCAGCGCTTCGGTGTGGCGGGTGCTCTCCTGGCGAATATCGATACGCACTAAAGGCACGCCGAAACTCTTCACGCGGCGCAGGGTATCAAGCAGTTCGCCGTTGGCGATAATGCCCATGCCGCAGGCTTGCAGGGATTTATAACAGGCGTAGAGCGGCTCCCACAGCTGCTCGTTTTGCGTCAGCAGCCCGGCAGGCTTCGGCAGCTTCTGCCCTTTCAGGCGCGCTTCCAGCCAGCTCTGCGTCGCGATCAGATCGCCGCGCAGCTTTTTCATCAGGTAACGATACGGTTCGCGGGCACCTTCGGCACCGGCCAGCTCGCGCAGCTCGTCGGTACACTCAACCATCGACAGCTCGGAAATCAGTAGCTGGATATCTTTCAGGAAGAGATCGGTCGCTTTCCAGCGGCTAAGCAGCAGAACGTGGCGGGTGATATCGGCGGTGACGTTCGGGTTGCCGTCGCGGTCGCCGCCCATCCAGGAGGTAAAGCGCACCGGGACAAAATCTACCGGCAGCTTGTAATTGAGGTTCTCTTCCAGCTGTTCGTTCAGCTCGCGCAGGTAGTTCGGCACCCCTTCCCACAGGCTGTTTTCCACTACCGCAAAGCCCCACTTCGCTTCATCTACCGGGCTTGGGCGGTTGCGGCGGATCTCATCCGTGTGCCAGGACTGGGCGATCAGCTGGCGCAGACGGCGCATCAGCTGGTGGCGCTCATAATCGGCGATATCGCTGTTATCGAGCTGTTTTAAACAGGCGTTCACTTCCACCATCTTGTGGATCAGGGTTCGGCGCGTGATCTCCGTCGGGTGGGCGGTCAGTACCAGCTCCAGCGAGAGGGATTCAATCGCATTGATAATGGTGGATTCGTTGAGATGAGGTTGGTCTTTCAGCTTTCTGATGGTGCGGGCAATCACTTCCGGGTTGCTGGCCGCTTCGCCTTTCGCTGAAATGCTGTGGTACTGCTCGGCGGTATTCGCCAGATTCAGAAACTGGCTGAATGCGCGGGCCACCGGCAGCAGCTCATCATTAGAGAGATTCTGCAGGGTGGTGAGCAGTGCCTGGCGGTCGGTTTCGTTGCCGGCGCGAGAAGATTTGGACAGCTTACGGATTGTTTCGACGCGGTCAAGAATGTTCTCGCCCAGTGCATCCTTGATGGTATCTCCCAGCAGTTTGCCGAGCATACTGACATTACTACGCAACGCGGAATATTGTTCGTTCATGTTACCCCAGACACCCCATCTCATTTTGTTTTGTTATACCCGCCGTTGAGCAGATATAAGACACCGTCTTTTATAAAGCCACGTAAAACTCACTACGTCAATTGCGGCGAAATCGGTTCAGCAAACGAATAAATCACGGGAATTTATGAAAGTTAACACCCTTCGCTGCAGATAAGTTTCGCTTATGAAATGCACTATTTTGGCGCATAAAAATCCCCTCAGCAGAGGGGAGTATTCATCTGTTTTGTCGCGCTTAATGCCAACAGAAATGGTGCACAACCTGGGTAATAAGCTCGCGCGTTGGCTTAATAAAGCGCGTTTCCAGGTATTCATCCGGTTGGTGCGCCTGGTTAATGGAGCCAGGGCCGAGGACCAGTGTCGGGCAGAGAGTCTGGATAAACGGCGCTTCGGTACAGTAGTTCACCACCTCCGTTTCAACGCCAAGCAGTTTTTCCACCACTTCCACCAGCTGATGATCCGGCGGGCATTCATAACCGGGGATTGGCGGATGGAGTTCAAAGACATTCAGGCGGCCCGGCCAGCGCGAACTGACCGGCTCCAGCGCTTCATTAAGCAGACCGTTGAGATCGTCAAGCGTCATCCCTGGCAGCGGACGAATATCCATATGTAATTCACAGCAGGCGCAGATTCGGTTTGCCGCATCACCACCATGAATATGACCGAGGTTAAGGGTTGGATAGGGAACGGTGAACGCCTCGTAGTGATAACGCTCTTTCAGGTTGTCGCGCAAAGTCAGGATATGGCCGATGGCATTGTGCATCAGCTCAATAGCGTTAACGCCGCGCGCCGGATCGCTGGAGTGGCCGGACTGGCCGAGAATGCGAATGGCGTTGGAGATGTGGCCTTTATGGGCGCGAACCGGCTGCAGTGAGGTCGGCTCGCCGATAATGGCGCAATCCGGGCGCAGCTGCGTATTCTCAGAGAAGTAGCGCGCGCCCGCCATGCTGGTCTCTTCATCGGCGGTGGCGAGGATGTAGAGCGGCTTGCTCAGTTTTGTCACATCGACGTCACGCAGGGCATCAAGAATAAAGGCGAAGAAGCCTTTCATGTCTGCTGTGCCGAGGCCGTAGAGCTTGTTGTCGTGCTCGGTCAGGGTGAAGGGATCGCGCGTCCAGCGCCCGTCGTCAAACGGTACGGTGTCCGTATGGCCGGTCAATAACAGCCCGCCTGCGCCGCTGCCGACGCTGGCAAGCATATTGAATTTGTTACGTGTGCCGGGTACCGGCTGCACTTCAACAGTGAACCCAAGATCGCCAAACCATCCTGCCAGCAGATTGATTAAAGACGCATTACTCTGATCGAGTGCTTCTTCCGTTGCGCTGATCGACGGAGTAGCAATCAGGGCGCGGTAGATCTCGATAAATGGCGGCAAATTCATTTTCATTGTTGACATACCTGAGTTCGTGATAGTATCAATATTCATGCAGTAAATGTGCATAAAAATACAATAATGTTGAGCGTATGGGAACCCGTAAGGCGACTTTGCTCAGCGACGCGGGAGGGAGAACGCACCCTTCCAGATCCGAACATGACGTAAGAAGGTAGACCGCACCGATGTTGAACACATTAATTGTGGGTGCCAGCGGTTACGCCGGCGCAGAACTTGTGTCCTATGTAAATCGCCATCCTCATATGAACATAACCGCTTTGACGGTTTCTGCGCAAAGTAATGATGCAGGAAAATGTCTCTCCGATTTACATCCGCAGCTGAAGGGCATTGTCGATCTGCCGCTGCAGCCGATGGCCGATATCAAGGATTTTCTGACCGGTGTGGATGTGGTGTTCCTCGCAACCGCCCACGAAGTGAGCCACGATTTGGTACCGGATTGCCTGGCGGCTGGCTGCGTGGTGTTCGATCTCTCTGGCGCGTTCCGCGTGAACGATCCCGCGTTTTATGAAACCTTCTATGGCTTTACCCATCAGCATGCCGATCTGCTCGAAAAAGCGGTTTACGGCCTGGCGGAGTGGAACCATGACAAAATCAAAGAGGCGCAGCTGGTTGCCGTGCCGGGTTGCTACCCGACAGCGGCGCAGCTCTCGTTAAAACCGCTGATCGATGCGGGCCTGCTGGATCTTAATCAGTGGCCGGTGATCAATGCCACCAGCGGCGTCAGCGGTGCAGGGCGCAAAGCCGCGCTCTCTAACAGCTTCTGTGAAGTGAGCCTGCAACCGTACGGCATCTTCAACCATCGCCACCATCCGGAAATCGCCACGCATCTCGGTACGGACGTGATCTTCACGCCGCATCTGGCAAGCTTCCCGCGTGGGATCCTGGAAACCATCACCTGCCGCTTAAAACCGGGCGTGACCCATGCGCAAATCGCCGCCGTGTTCAAACAGGCTTACGATGGCAAACCGCTGGTGCGTCTGTATGAAAAAGGTGTCCCGGCGCTGAAAAACGTGGTCGGCCTGCCGTTCTGCGACATCGGCTTTGCCGTGCAGGGCGAGCACCTGATTGTGGTGGCGACGGAAGATAACCTGCTGAAAGGCGCGGCGGCGCAGGCGATGCAGTGTGCCAATATTCGTTTCGGCTATGCTGAAACCCAGTCTCTTATCTAATCGAACAGGCGTGATGATGAATCCATTAATTATTAAGCTCGGTGGCGTACTGCTGGATAGCGAAGAAGCGCTGGAGCGTTTATTTACCGCCCTGGTGCAGTACCGCGAAGCCCATCAGCGCCCGCTGGTGATCGTTCACGGCGGCGGCTGCGTGGTGGATGAGTTAATGAAGCAGCTCAATCTGCCGGTGAAGAAGAAGAATGGCCTGCGCGTAACCCCTGCCGATCAGATTGACATCATTACCGGCGCGCTGGCGGGCACCGCCAACAAAACGCTGCTGGCGTGGGCGAAGAAACACCATATCGCCTCGGTTGGTCTGTTCCTCGGCGATGGCGACAGCGTCAGCGTTACCCAGCTGGATGAAGAGCTTGGCCATGTCGGTTTAGCGCAGCCTGGCTCGCCGAAGCTGATTAACACCCTGCTGGAGGGCGGTTTCCTGCCGGTCGTCAGTTCCATCGGCGTGACCGATGAAGGCAAGCTGATGAATGTTAACGCCGATCAGGCAGCAACGGCGCTGGCGGCGACCCTTGGCGCGGATCTGATTCTGCTCTCCGACGTGAGCGGCATTCTTGATGGCAAAGGCCAGCGCATTGCCGAGATGACCGCGGCTAAAGCTGAACAGCTGATTGCGCAGGGCATTATTACCGATGGCATGATCGTGAAAGTGAATGCAGCGCTGGATGCGGCGCGCACGCTGGGTCGTCCGGTGGATATCGCCTCCTGGCGTCACGCCGAGCAACTGCCGGCGCTGTTTAACGGCACGCCGATCGGCACCCGTATTCTGGCTTAATCACAGACACACTTATGTAGGCCGGATTAGCGCAGGCGCCATCCGGCAAAACGTAGAAAAAGAAGGAAGCATATTATGGCACTTTGGGGCGGGCGTTTTACTCAGGCAGCGGATCAACGATTCAAACAGTTCAACGACTCTTTGCGCTTTGACTACCGCCTGGCGGAGCAGGATATCGTTGGCTCTGTGGCCTGGTCCAAAGCGTTAGTCACCGTTGGCGTGATGACGGAAGCCGAACAGCAGCAGCTGGAAGAGGCGCTGAACACCCTGCTGGAAGAGGTGCGCGCCAACCCGGAGCAGATCCTGCAAAGCGATGCGGAAGATATTCACAGCTGGGTGGAAGGTAAGCTGATCGACAAAGTGGGCCAGCTGGGCAAGAAATTGCACACCGGCCGTAGCCGTAACGACCAGGTCGCGACGGATTTAAAACTGTGGTGCAAAGAGACCATCAGCGAACTGCTGCTGGCGAACCGTCAGTTGCAGAGCGCGCTGGTAGTGACCGCAGAGAACAATCAGGATGCCGTCATGCCGGGCTATACGCACCTGCAACGCGCCCAGCCGGTTACCTTTGCGCACTGGTCTCTGGCCTACGTTGAGATGCTGGCCCGCGATGAGAGCCGTTTGCAGGATGCCCTGAAGCGCCTGGATGTCAGCCCGCTGGGCTGCGGCGCGCTGGCGGGCACCGCCTATGAGATCGATCGCGAACAGCTGGCGGGTTGGTTAGGTTTCGCGTCGGCTACCCGTAACAGCCTCGACAGCGTCTCCGACCGCGATCACGTACTTGAACTGCTCTCCGATGCCTCGATTGGCATGGTGCACCTGTCGCGTTTTGCCGAAGATCTGATCTTCTTCAACTCCGGCGAAGCGGGCTTTGTTGAGCTTTCCGATCGCGTTACTTCCGGCTCATCTTTGATGCCGCAGAAGAAAAACCCGGATGCGCTGGAGCTGATCCGCGGCAAATGTGGCCGTGTTCAGGGCGCGCTGACCGGCATGATGATGACGCTGAAAGGGCTGCCGTTGGCCTACAACAAGGATATGCAGGAAGATAAAGAGGGGCTGTTCGACGCGCTCGATACCTGGCTTGACTGCCTGCATATGGCGACGCTGGTACTGGATGGTATTCAGGTGAAACGCCCGCGTTGTCAGGAAGCGGCGCAGCAGGGTTACGCCAATGCGACCGAGCTGGCAGATTACCTGGTCGCCAAAGGCGTGCCGTTCCGTGAAGCGCACCATATTGTTGGTGAGGCTGTGGTAGAGGCGATTCGTCAGGGTAAACCGCTGGAGGAGCTGGCGCTTGCTGACCTGCAACAGTTCAATGCGGTGATTGGCGACGATGTTTACCCAATCCTTGCTCTGCAATCGTGCCTCGATAAACGCGCGGCGAAAGGGGGCGTTTCCCCGACGCAGGTTGCGCGGGCGATTGCTGAAGCGAAAGCGCGCCTGGTGTGAGATAAGCGTGGAAACAGAGTGAGCCTGGCGTAACGCCGGGCTTTTTTATGCAAAAAAAAGCGGACACGGGGTCCGCAAAACGTTCACGTTGGCTTTAGTTGTACAGAGAGAAACGGTAGTGAAAAGGGTGACTGGTTAGGGTAGAACACAGTACCGCTACGTTTCCTGGAGCCAATTATTGTACAGAAGGCTTGATAGGGATAATCGTTCGTTGCTATGCTATCTATCGCCATGAACTATCGTGGCGACGGAGGATGAAGATGAATATTCGTGATCTTGAATACCTGGTGGCGTTAGCGGAACACCGCCATTTTCGCCGTGCAGCCGACTCGTGCCACGTCAGCCAGCCTACGCTGAGCGGGCAGATCCGCAAACTGGAAGATGAACTGGGCGTAATGCTGCTTGAGCGCACCAGCCGCAAAGTTCTCTTTACCCAGGCTGGATTGCTGCTGGTGGACCAGGCGCGCACGGTACTGCGCGAGGTCAAGGTGCTGAAAGAGATGGCAAGCCAGCAGGGTGAAGCCATGTCCGGCCCGCTGCATATCGGGCTGATCCCGACCGTAGGCCCCTATCTGCTGCCGCATATTATTCCGCTGCTGCATCAAACCTTCCCGAAACTTGAGATGTATCTGCACGAAGCGCAGACGCAGCAGCTGCTGGCGCAGCTTGATAGCGGCAAGCTCGACTGCGCGATCCTCGCGCTGGTCAAAGAGAGTGAAGCTTTTATTGAAGTGCCGCTGTTTGACGAGCCGATGATGCTGGCGATTTATGAAGATCACGCCTGGGCGAACCGCGACTGCGTGCCGATGGCCGATCTGGCGGGTGAAAAGCTGCTGATGCTGGAAGATGGGCACTGCCTGCGCGATCAGGCGATGGGCTTCTGCTTTGAAGCGGGCGCGGATGAGGATACCCATTTCCGCGCAACCAGCCTGGAAACGCTGCGCAATATGGTCGCCGCCGGGAGCGGCATCACGCTGCTGCCTGCGCTTGCCGTACCGCGCGAGCGTAAACGTGACGGCGTGGTCTACTTACCGTGCATTAAGCCGGAGCCGAAGCGTACGGTTGGGCTGGTTTATCGACCGGGCTCGCCGCTGCGCAGCCGCTATGAGCAGCTGGCAGAGGCCATCCGCGGCGCGATGGATGGCCATTTCGACAATGGCTTAAAACAGGCGGTTTAGGCCGTTCAGTGCCGCTACCCGATAGGCTTCCGCCATGGTTGGGTAGTTGAAGGTGGTGTTAACGAAGTACTCAATGGTGTTACCGCCACCTTTCTGCTCCATAATCGCCTGGCCGATATGAATAATCTCGGCCGCGCGCTCGCCAAAGCAGTGGATCCCCAAAATCTCTTTCGTTTCGCGGTGAAAGAGGATCTTCAGCGTACCAATGTTCATGCCGACGATTTGCGCACGCGCAAGGTGTTTAAACTGCGCACGGCCCACTTCATAAGGCACTTTCATGGCGGTGAGCTGCTGTTCGGTTTTCCCGACGGAGCTGATCTCCGGAATGGTGTAGATCCCGGTCGGGATATCCTCAATCAGATGCGCGGTGGCTTCACCTTTGATCATCGCCTGCGCGGCGATACGCCCCTGATCGTAAGCCGCTGATGCCAGGCTCGGATAACCAATCACATCGCCTACGGCATAGATATGCGGCAGCGCGGTCTGGTACATGCTGTTGACCTTCAGCTGACCACGGCTATCCGCTTCCAGCCCGATATTGGCAAGCTGCAGGCTGTCGGTATTTCCGGTGCGGCCGTTCGCGTAGAGCAGGCAGTCCGCTTTCAGCTTCTTACCCGATTTCAGATGCATGATGACGCCATCATCTAATGGCTCAATGCGCTCATACTCTTCGTTGTGGCGAATCACCACGCCGCTGTTCCAGAAGTGGTAGGAGAGGGAGTCGGACATCTCCTGATCGAGAAACGCCAGCAGGCGGTCGCGGGTGTTGATCAGGTCGACCTTCACATTCATACCGCGGAAGATGGACGCATATTCACAGCCGATAACCCCTGCGCCATAGATAATCACGTGGCGAGGTTCATGGTGCATATCGAGAATCGAGTCGCTGTCGTAGACGCGCGGGTGCGCGAAGTCGACATCATCCGGGTGATAAGGGCGCGAGCCGCAGGCGATGACAAACTTCTCCGCCGTCAGGGTTTCAACGGTGCCATCGTGGCACTCCAGCCCCAGCGTGTGGTCATCAATAAAGTGCGCGTTGCCTTCCAGAATGTCGCAGTGGTTACGCTCGTAGAAACCCTGACGCATACGCGTTTGCTGGTTAATCACGCTTTCGGCGTGGTTCAGGATATCGGAGAAAGAGGAGCGAAGAAGGCGGGTATGGTCGCTGTAGAGCGGGTTTTGGTTAAATTCGATAATACGGCTGACTGCGTGACGGAGCGCTTTTGAGGGAATGGTGCCCCAGTGCGTACAGCCGCCGCCGACATTGTGGTAGCGCTCAATAACCGCTACCCGGGCTCCCTGTTTAACGAGGCCCATGGCTGCGCCTTCGCCGCCGGGACCGGAGCCTATCACTATTGCATCGTAATCGTAGGAATGTGGCATGGTAAGGCTTACCTGTTCTTATACATAAAAGCAACATAATACTAACATTAACCACGGGATAACCCAATTATCACTGTGCTTTTTTCCGCTGAAAAAGAAGAATCTGCGCGTAAACAATCCGTCACAATCCAGTACAATCGGTTTGGATTTATTCTCTGGTATAGTGCCAGCGGGCCCCTGGAAGGATTCAAACATCGTGATGGGTGTAAGAGCGCAACAAAAAGAGAGAACGCGGCGGTCACTGGTTGAAGCCGCATTCAGCCAACTGAGCGCTGAGCGAAGTTTTACCAGCCTGAGCCTGCGGGAAGTGGCTCGTGAAGCGGGCATCGCGCCAACGTCATTTTACCGGCACTTCCGCGACGTTGATGAACTCGGCCTGACGATGGTCGATGAGAGCGGCCTGATGCTGCGCCAGCTGATGCGCCAGGCGCGTCAGCGAATTGCCAAAGGCGGCAGCGTGATCCGCACGTCGGTCTCCACTTTTATGGAGTTTATCGGCAATAACCCGAACGCCTTTCGGCTACTTTTACGTGAACGCTCCGGAACGTCAGCCGCGTTTCGTGCAGCGGTCGCGCGCGAGATCCAGCACTTCATTGCGGAACTTGCCGATTACCTAGAACTCGAAAATCACATGCCGCGCGCCTTTACGGAAGCGCAGGCGGAAGCGATGGTCACCATCGTCTTTAACGCCGGTGCGGAAGCGCTGGACGTGAGCGCTGAGCAGCGCAAACAGCTGGAAGAGCGGCTGGTTTTACAGCTGCGTATGATTTCAAAAGGCGCATATTACTGGTATCGCCGCGAACAGGAAAAAATGGCGCAACAACCGACGAGTGAAGGATGAATGATGAAACAGTCAGGTCAAGAGAAAGGTACGCTGCTGCTGGCGCTAATCGCCGGTTTGTCGATTAACGGCACGTTTACCGCCGTGTTTAGCTCCCTCGTACCCTTTTCGCTCTTTCCGATTATCTCGCTGGTGCTGACGATCTACTGTCTGCATCAGCGCTACCAGAATCGCACCATGCCGGTAGGTTTACCGGGTCTTTCAGCTGCCTGCTTTATTCTCGGTGTGCTGCTTTATAGCGCCGTGGTGCGCGCGGAGTATCCGGATATGGGCTCCAACTTCCTGCCCGCGCTGCTGGCGGTAATTCTGGTCTTCTGGATTGGCTTTCGCCTGCGCAACCGCAGCCGTCAGTACGAAGCTTCCGATTCCGAGTAAGCGGTAAGCCGGAGGGCGTTTTATCACCTCCGGCATCGCGATTACTTGCGCGTCAGCAGGACGCCGCACTCCATATGGTGCGTGTAGGGGAACTGGTCAAACAGCGCCAGGCGTGAAACCGTATGCGTCTGGCTTAATGTTTCCAGGTTTTTGCACAACGTTTCCGGGTTGCAGGAGATATAAAGGATGCGCGGGTAGGCCTGCACCATCTTCTCAGTTTCCGCATCCAGCCCGCTGCGCGGTGGGTCGACGAAAATCGTTTCGCACTGGTAGCTCTGCAAATCAATGCCCTGTAAGCGGTTAAAGGCGCGTACGCCGTTCATCGCCTGGGTAAACTCCTCCGCCGACATGCGGATAATCTGCACATTATCAATGTGGTTCGCCGCGATGTTGTGCTGCGCCGCCGCAACCGAAGGTTTAGCAATTTCTGTTGCCAGCACGCGATCGAAATTACGCGCCAGCGCCAGCGAGAAGTTGCCGTTGCCGCAGTAAAGCTCCAGTAGATCGCCTTTCGACCCACGCGTGACATCCAGCGCCCACTCCAGCATCTGAATATTCATCGCCGCATTCGGCTGGGTGAAGCTGTTCTCTACCTGGCGGTAGATCATTTCCTGACCGCCAACCGGCAGACGCTCATCGACGAAATCCTGATCCAGCTCGATTTTGGTTTTGGTGGCGCGGCCAATGATCTGCACATTCAGGTTCTGCGCGCGTAACGCATCGCGCAGGCGCGTGGCCTCTTCCTGCCACTCGGCATCCAGCTTCTTGTGATAGAGCAGCGTGACGATCGCCTGGTTGCTCAGGGTGCTCAGGTAATCAATCTGGAAGAGTTTATGGCGCAGGGTTTTGTTGTCGCGCACCGCCTCGATCATCACCGACATTAATTGGTTAATCAGCTCGCTGGCCGCCGGGAAGCTGTCGACGCGGATACGCGATTTGGTCTGCTGATCGAAAATGATGTGGTAGAGATCGTCCCCATCGTGCCAGATACGAAACTCGGCGCGCATGCGGTAATGGCTGACGGGTGAGCGGAACACCTCCGGAAGCGGCGCGGAAAAGGGCGTCATCAACGATTGCAGACGTACGACTTTTTCGGCCAGCTGGGCTTCGTACTGTTCTGTCGGCAGGTGTTCTGGGGTCATGATGCTTCCTGAGAGATTATGAATAACGCGGGGATTGTAGGGATTGCTCACGGGATGTCCAGCCCGCGGCGTAACGAAATAGTCTCGTGGCAGTCTGGACATCTATATGTAACGGAATGTAGCATCCTTTTTCCGGTCCTGTGAGTTAAAAGGGAACCCAGTGCAAATCTGGGGCTGACGCGCAGCGGTAAGGATAAAGGTGAGAGGCCAGACACTGCCTGCGGGTGGGAAGTCGCCTTTCGTAGTACCTCCGAGCCCGAAGACCTGCCGGCATACGTCGCATCTGGTTGTCATCATCGCGAGCTATTGATGGAACCTGCGGCATCCTTCTTATTATGTGGATGCTTACATAATGATAAAAAAAGCTTCGCTGCTGACGGCGCTCTCCGTCACGGCGTTTTCCGGCTGGGCGCAGGATAGCGGTCAGGATCAGTTAGTGGTGACAGCAAACCGTTTTCAACAACCGCTTAAAACCGTGCTGGCGCCGACGGAAATTGTTACGCGTGAAGAGATCGATCGCTGGCAGTCGCGTTCATTGATAGAGGTTCTGCGCCGTCTTCCGGGCATCGATGTTTCGCAAAGCGGCGGTATTGGGCAGCTCTCTTCTGTCTATGTGCGGGGTACGGAAGCCAAACATCTCCTGCTGATGATTGACGGTGTGCCGGTTGGTCGTTCCGGTATCAGCAACAGCCCCGAACTCAACCAGATCCCGCTCTCGCTGGTGCAGCGCGTGGAGTACATCCGCGGGCCGCGCTCGACGGTGTATGGCTCCGGCGCGATTGGTGGCGTGGTAAACATCATTACTCTGACGGGCGATCAGAAATCTCAGATTAACGCTGGCATCGGTTCGAAGGGATATCAAACCTACGACGGTACGGTGCGCCAGCGTTTTGGCGACACGGTGGTGACCGGTGCGGCCTCCTATACCGGCACGCGCGGGTTTAACGTTCAGCCCGGTTCAAGCTGGGATCATGACGAGGATCGCGACGGCTACCGGAACAAAACCTTCTGGGGCAGCGTTCAGCATACGTTTAACGACAATTTTGACGGCTTCTTCCGCGGGTATGACTTCAGCAATAACGTGGACTATGACCTCGGCAGCCCGCCATTTTCGCCGGAGTACAGCGCCGATGAGCGTCAGCTCTATGCCCAGGGCTGGGATACCGGGCTCAACTTCCGCCAGGGCATTTACTCTTCTCAACTGCTGGCGAGCTATCAAAAAAGCAAAGACTACAACTACAGCAGCATCTATGGCCGATACCATACGGGTACAACGCTGGATGAGCTGGAGCAGCGCTACATTCAGTGGGCTAATAACGTTGATATCGGCAAAGGCTCGGTTGGCGCAGGCGTAGACTGGAAGCAGGAGCGCCTGGTGTCGTCCAACGAGACCAGCCGCGATGCCTACGATCGCGATAACACCGGGCTCTATTTGACGGGGATGAAGCAGTTAGGCGATGTGACGCTTGAGGCGTCCGGTCGCGAAGATAAAGATGATACGTTTGGCTGGCACGGCACCTGGCAGACGGCGGCAGGGTGGGAGTTTGTACCGGACTATCGTCTCACTCTCTCTTACGGCACGGGTTTCCTTGCGCCGTCGCTGGGCCAGCAGTTCGGCGCGAAGCGGTTTGGCATTGCGTCGAATCCAGACCTGAAGCCGGAAGAGTCGAAACAGTGGGAAGCGGGCATTGAAGGGCTTACCGGTCCGCTGGACTGGCGCCTCTCGGCGTACCGCTATGAGATAGATAATCTCATTAGTTATAGCAATACGACCTATTACAACGTCAACTCGGCCACCATTAAAGGGGTGGAATGGACAGGCAACATTGATACGGGGATTTTCTCTCACCGTATTACGCTGCAATATATAGATCCGCGTGATGATGCGACCAATGAAGTGTTACCGCGCCGCGCCAAGCGTCAGGCGAAGTATGAGCTGGACTGGTCTCTCTTCAATGTAGATATGAACGTGGCCTGGGAGTATTTCGGTCGTCGTTACGATAACGGTTCGTCAGCCTACAATCCGCAGCAACGTATTCTGCCAAGTTATAGCACCGTCGATTTTTCTGCCTCATATCCTGTAACCTCTCACCTGACAGTTCGTGGTAAAATCGCCAACCTGTTCGATAAAGAGTACGAGACAGCATATGGTTACCAAACTGCAGGACGGGAATACACCTTGTCTGGCAGCTACACCTTCTGACGCGCGGCCCACCGTGCTGGTGTTTGACTCCGGTGTCGGTGGGCTTTCCGTGTATGACGAGATCCGGCAGCTCCTGCCGGACTTGCACTATATCTACACCTTCGACAACGTCGCGTTTCCCTATGGGGAGAAGAGCGAGGAGTTTATCGTTGAGCGTGTTGTCGAGATTGTTTCCGCCGTTCAGGCACGTTATCCCCTCTCTCTGGCCATTATTGCCTGTAACTCGGCAAGCACCGTTTCGCTGCCCGCGCTGCGTGAGAAGTTCACCTTCCCGGTAGTGGGTGTGGTGCCGGCGATCAAACCTGCGGCGCGGTTAACGGCAAACGGCATCGTGGGCCTGCTGGCGACGCGCGGGACGGTGAAGCGTCCTTATACGCATGAATTGATCGCGCGCTTTGCCAATGAGTGCCGGATCGAAATGCTGGGTTCCGCTGAGCTGGTGGAACTGGCCGAGGGCAAACTGCACGGCGAACCTGTGCCGCTTGATGAGTTGCGCCGTATTCTGCGCCCGTGGCTGCGGATGAAGGAGCCACCGGATACCGTGGTGCTGGGTTGTACCCACTTCCCACTATTACAAGAAGAGCTGTTGCAGGTGCTGCCGGAAGGGACGCGGCTGATTGATTCCGGTTCGGCTATTGCGCGGCGTACCGCCTGGCTGCTGGAGCATGAAGCGCCGGAGGCTAAATCGTCTGACAGTAATATTGCCTATTGCATGGCTTTGACGCCGGAAACTGCGCAATTACTGCCCGTTTTGCAGCGCTATGGCTTCGAAAGGCTCGAAAAACTGGCCGTTTAGGGCTGTTTTGAGCAAAAAAGAGACGGTTGAAAAGTTTTTTGAAATTAGGGGTTGTCAGGGAGAATTAACTCCCTATAATGCGCCTCCACTGACACGGCACAACGGCAAACACACCGGCCTGTCAGGTGAAGAATTCTGAAAATAATCAGTTGACTTCACGGCGGGAAAGCGTAATATGCACACCCCGCGCCGCTGCGAAAAGCGAAGCGGCACTGCTCTTTAACAATTTATCAGACAATCTGTGTGGGCACTCAGGTGACATGGATTCTTAATGTCC